>NZ_RKHQ01000002.1:0-600000 GCF_003751805.1 Salana multivorans
CATGCTCGCGCTCCTGGATCACATCGAGAAGCTGACCGGCAGGCTGGACCACGCCGAGTTCCGTGCAACGGAGGCCGAGTGGCAGTTGGCGGCCGAGAGTACGCACCAGGATGACGGACCGTGCGCGTCTGTGACCCTCGCGAACGTGGATATCGCGAAGATCTACGACGAGAACGAAATCCTGCGGCGCGACCTGCACACGCCAAGGCTGAGCGCGAGCACGCCTCGGTATTGCTCGGCTCCTGCGTCAGGAGCGGAACGTGCTGCGGCGCGAGGTGGACGGACGCGGACGGGCTCGTGCCGCCTCGACCGGGTGCCGAGCGGAGCACGGTGCGACGCCTGGCGGACGGCTCGCTGGTCTGCTCGGGGTGCGGCAGATTGTGGCCGTGCCGACGCTCCGCGCGCTGGAGGGGGACGCGTCATGACGAGGGCCGCGATGATGGCGACGACGCGCTACGGTCGGGCCATGAGCCAGTACCCGCGCAGCGTCGCGCCGTCCGCCCATGCAGCTCAGCACAAACCCCAACCTCACGCGTGGGCGCCCCGGCGCGCTACCCGGCGGAGGCGTTTCGCGACCGTCGCGTCGACGCAGTCTCGGATGGGTGTGGGGTGTGGTTGCGGGAGTGGGTGCGATCGTCCTGGTGGCGGTCATCACCCGGGCAATCCGGAGGTCGCTCGCGCGACGGCCGACCTTCGCGCGAGCTGGTCCGGGCTGGTTGATGCTTCTGGTCGCCACTCACGGGGTCATCCGGACTGGCCCGCGCCTAGTCGTAACCCACTCTGCTCGCACATGCGAGAGCAATAGGATAAGTGTCGTGTAGTGTGTTGACACGGCAGGCGAGAGAATGGAGAGAGAAGTGACCATCATCATCGGACTGGCTGGGGCGAAGCGCTCGGGCAAGACAGCGCGGCGAATACTCGCTGCGGCCACGGGTTCGCATCATGTGCTTCGCGACCCCTGCGCGACATCCTCGGAGGGCTCGACCCGATCATCCCGGCGGCGCGAACCCAGGGCGGCTACCAGCGCCTCAGCGAAGGCGTTGAGGGAGGCGGGGGGCTGGGAGGGCATCAAGGGCAGCCCTTCTACTGGAGGTCCGCGGCCTGTTGGCAGCGCCTCGGCACCGAGGCCGGCCGCATGGTTCTCGGCCAGGACATCTGGGTCGACGCCTGGAGTCTCGGATCGCCGGCGCGGTCGAGATGGGCGAGGACCGCTTCGTCATCCGGACGTCCGCTTCCCGACGAGATGGACCGACTCCTCGACATGGTGGCTCCGTGTACCGACTCGTCGGCCGAGGGTCGGCAACGATCCCCACCCCTCGGAGCGGGCGCTCGACGGCATCGCCCTCACGGAGATCGAGAACGACATGGAGGTCATCGACCTGCATCGCCACCTCGACTCGATCGTCGAGATGGAGCGCGACTACGAGGACATGCGGGCCGACCTCGCGGGGGTGACCGCATGAAGCTGCCCACCGCGGACGACATCTCGGGATGGTGGACCGGCCTAGCGGGTCGCCCCGAGGCCCCCGCCGATCGCACGTGCCGAGCGCCCCCGCGCGCCTGGAGGCCGAAGTCGCGTGCACTGAGGATCGGCCGGCTTCGGCGGCCGACGCCCCGCTGCCCCCCTCGGGCTACCGATGGGCTGCGGACGTTGCGGAGGTGTCGTCCGTCTATCGCGGTTCGCCCTCTCGCGGAGGGCCGCTCCTGGGGTTGCAGCTTCTGTTGCTCCGGGAGTCGGACGGGGAAGGGCCGTTGGTCGGCGTCGCGTCTTCGGGGACCATGGCGAGATCCGTCGATGGACGATGTCATCGAGGCGATGGAGAGCATCCTTAAGGATCGCCATGCCCTGGAAGCGGAGGCGGCTGCGCGGCAGGCTCGGTGGGACGAGCGCGTGGCGAGACTAGCGCGCCTTGAGCGCCTCGCCGAGAGCCTCGGGGGTGGTCGCTGATGGGGCCGGCTACGCGGAGGTGTCCTACAACCTCGACGAGAAGTACGTGACCGGCGACCGGATCTGCCGTGCCGCCGGGGAGGCGTCGCGGTTCTCATCGACCTGGCGACCGCAGACTATGCCCGCCCGCTTGCGTGCATCGACGTGCGGGCGATGATCGTCCTCGCGTCCGTCTGGCCGGAGCTGAGCGAGCCCGACACGATCCCGAGCCGTACCTCGTCCAGCTCATCCACCCGGGGGTCATGCCATGACCGAGCGAAAGGGGCAGGGGTCGTGACCAAGCACTGTGTCGTCGCTCATCGCATCTGCCGAACGACCGGCAAGCGCAGCTTCTTCTCGGACCGCGACGCCCGGAAGGCCCTGGGCCGCGCCCAGGCGAAGCGCGAGAAGTGGCAGCGGACCGAGACGCGGTACTACCACTGTCGCGACTGCGATGGCTACCACCTGACCTCGCAGTCGCGACAGGAGCACGACGCCGCCGCAGTGCTCTGGCAGGAGTTGCGCAAGATCGCCGAGGAGAGTGTTGCCTGATGCAATGGTGTAACGTGGGGTTGAACGTGCCTGACGATGGTGCCGTCGTAGAGGGGCGGCACTCGACCAACTGCGCGGTGAGCGTCGGGCGCGATGGCTGCGTTGTCCTCACCACCTGGCGCGGGTACCCGGCAGACCGCCAGATGACCACCTTCCTCGACCGACAGGCGTTCCTCGACGCCGTCTCCGACGCCCTTGGCGTCGACATCACCGACCACAACGAAGGGAGCACACTGTGAAGCTCAGCGAGATCCTCGACCCGACCCTGCTGGCGGCCGATGTCGACGCCGGCTACATCACCTCGCGCCACCACCCCGACGACCAGTCGCTCGTCATCTACAACTACACCCCGGCGGCGCAGTATGACCGGCACTGGACGGACGCGACGCGCCTCTGTCGCGGTCTGATCGTGCGGCTCGACGGCAGCGGCGACGCCGACATCGTCGCTCGTCCGTTCGCCAAGTTCTTCAACTATGGCGAGCACCCGGACGGGAGCCTCAACCTCAGCCAGTGGGCCGTCGCCTACGACAAGCTCGACGGCTCTCTCGGGTCATCTACCCCGCGCCGGACGGACGCCCCGCCGTCGCGACGAGGGGGTCGTTCACCAGCGACCAGGCGGTCCACGCGACGACCGTCCTGCGCGAGCGGTACTCCAAGGTCGACACCCAGGCCGGGTGGACGGATCTCGTGGAGATCATCTACCCTCGAACCGGATCGTCGTCGACTACGGCGATATGGACGACCTGGTCCAGATCGGGATGGTTAACCACGCGACGGGGCATTCCACCCCGTCTGCCTGGTGGTCCAAGTACGGGATGCCCGCCGCCTCGCGAGTGGCCGAGGGCTCCCTCGCTGAGGTGCTTGCGCTGCCCCCGCGAGAGGGCAAGGAGGGGGTCGTGGTCCACCTCGCCGACGGGACGATGGTGAAGATCAAGCAGGACGACTACGTGCGCCTGCACCGCATCGTCACCGGCCTCAACGAGACCACCGTGTGGGAGGCGCTGCGCACCGGCACCTACTGGCGGCTGGAGCGGGAGATGCCCGAGGAGTTCCGCGACTGGGCCTGGAGGATCGCGAGGCCGCTCCTCGCAGACCACGGGCTGCTCGTTCAGGGGGCGCGACAGGCGCACGCCTCCGCCGCGCTCGCGGCGCCCAGCAAGCACTACACCGAGCGCCGTACGTGGCGGAAGGAGTTCGCCCGACTGGCGAACCGCAGCGCCTACGCGCCCTACATCTTCGCGATCGAGGACGGGCGGGACTTCTACGACATGGCCTGGAAGGCGGTTCGCCCCAAGGGTCCCAAGCCGACCGGGCGAACGGAGTGTGCGGCGTGACCGGTCAGGAGCTCGTGATCTTGCGGGGCTACCCCGGCAGCGGCAAGACGACATGGGCGACCGAGTGGGTCGCCGAGGACCCGGAGGGTCGTGCGCGCCTGTCGCGAGATGATCTTCGCGACGCCTTCTATGACCGGCGTTCAGGCCTCTCGTCCTCGCAGGAGGGCGCGATCACCAAGGCGCATCGCGCCGCGGTGAAGGCTCTTCTCGCGGGCGGCAAGAGCGTCGCCGTCGACGACACCAACCTCCGCCTCCGGACGGCCCGTGAGTGGGTCGACCTCGCCATCTCCGGGGGAGCCTCCTGGCGCGTCGTGAACGTCGAGACGCCCGTCGGGGAGTGTCACGAGCGAAACGTCGCCCGAGCTCTGCATGGCGAGGCGGCGGTTCCTGGGGGAGTCATCAACAGCTTCGCCCAGCGCTACCCGATGCCGTGGCCCGAGGTGAAGCCGAGCGAGCGCAAGAGGGCGAGCGACCCGATGCCCTACACGCGCGAGGACGGAGCCGGCTTGCCGCTCGCGATCATCGTCGACATCGACGGCACCCTGGCCCACATGAACGGGCGAGGGCCCTACGACCTTGATCGCGTCCATGAGGACACCGTCGATCCGGTGGTCGACATGCTGATCGAGAAGATGTGGCTCGACGAGGTCTCCGTCATCTTCCTGAGCGGTCGCGAGGACTCCTGCGCTGCCGTGACCAACTCGTGGCTCGCCGACGCCGGCTGGGACTCGCGCGAGACGGAGGGCGTGGTGGGTCCGCTCATGCGCAAGACCGGCGACCGTCGTCCCGACTTCGAGGTGAAGTACGACCTGTTCAACGAGCACGTGCGCGGTCGTTACGACGTCATCTTCGCGCTCGACGACCGGAATCAGGTGGTTCGCCTCTGGCGTGACATGGGCATCAAGTGCCTCCAGGTTCAGGACGGCGACTTCTGATGGCGACCACGAGTCAGCGCGAGGCGACCATCGAGCGATGGTGCCGCTGTGGGACCGAGTGGGGCGCGAAGGCGGATGTCCGCTGGTGCCCGCACTGCGACGGGGGCGAGGGGTGCACCGCCTACCCGATGATCCCCGCCACGGCCAAGGACGGCCAGGGGGAGACGGTGCTCACGGGGCTCGGGGGTATCGGCGGGGCGTGCACGAAGTGCGAGGTCTCGCGGCGCATCTGCTGCACCTGCGGGCAGCCCGCAGGGAGCTACGTGGCTGCGCTCGAATGCACGAAGAAGGACATCGAGGAGAGGGGTTACGAGTGAGTGAGAGCAAGTTCAAGGTCGGGGACCGCGTGGTCCGAACCGGCGCGCACCACTACCGCCTGGGGGGCGCCGGGGTGGTCGCTGTCGACCCCAACGAGTGGGAGCTCGGGACCGCTGGAACCGTGCGGTGGGTCTACGGCGATGGTGACCTCGGCGTCAAGGTCGATGGAGCGCCCGTGACTGCGATCGTCCCGGAGTCGGTGACCCTGGAGTCGGAGTACCTCAAGCGCCTCCCGCGCGTCATCTCGTTCGGCGAGATCCAGGTCGGCGACACGATCCGCGTGGAGCTGGTGCGGGACGACGGCATGAGCGACACGCGCCAGGGGTTGGTCACCGAGGTCTCGCTCGCCGGCTACGCCCAGTCGAACGGGTACATCCTCGCCTTCGTGGACCGAGTTTCAGGGATGGCCCAGACGATCACGCTCCTGGACCGGCCCAAGCCCGAGCAGGAGCTCCCGTCCACCATCGGCGCGACCATCGTCAACGTCCGGGTCTCGATCCCGCGGGGCTGGTCATCGGACCCCTTCGAGCGCGTCTACGCATTCGGCGTTCGTCGGCTCTTCGGCGCCGACGAACGGCCGTGGCTGCTGTTCAACCCCGACCAGGGGTGGCAGGACGCCGCCGACGAGCACATCGTCGACTGGGCCCCCGGCGAGGTCGTCGCGGCGGCGGGCGCCCCGTGATCGTTCTGCTCCTGCTCGCGACCTTCCTCGCCGGAGTGGTGTGCGGCCTCGCACTCGCCTCCACCACGGGGCGCCGGAGTCGCGCCTCCAGCCCGACAGCACACCCGGCGGGGCCGACCGGCCTCGAAGCCATCACCAGCGATGCCGTCTACGGCACGCCGATCAACAAGACCACCTACTGAGAGGAGCAACAGTGTTCATCGTTGCCATCATCCTTGCCGTCATCGCGCTCATCGCGACGGCCGTGTTCTTCATCGTCAAGCCCAGGGGGAACAACTACGACTTCCCGACGAAGCGGGCGGCCGGCATTGCCGCCGCTGTCGCGCTCGTGGGATCGCTCCTGTTCGTCGGGTTCAGCACCATCTACTCGCAGTCGGTTGGTCAGGCGTCGGTCCTCGTGAACGCTGGTGGGACCGTCGCCGGCCAGAACAGCGAGCCCGGCTTCGCAACCAAGGCGCCCTGGCAGACCCGCAGCGAGTGGGATCTGTTCTCCCAGTCCGTGACCTACGCCGGCGACGACAAGGGTGCGCCGTCCTACACGGGTGGGCAGGTCTCGGGCCAGCAGGTCACCGCCAGCGTCTCTGGCGGCGCCCAGAGCAACTTCGACTTCTCCGCCGTCTATTCGCTCGACGGGGACCACGTCGAGGAGCTCTACGAGTCCTACCGCTCGCAGGAGCGCTTCACGAAGCAGGTCATCGAGCCGACCATCCTCGCCGTCGTGCGCGACGTCCCCTCCGCGTACTCGCCGGTCCAGTTCCGGGGCGAGAAGCGCGGCGAGGCCCAGGACACCATGCTGGAGCGGCTCAACAGCCGGCTGTCGCAGTACGGCGTGACCGTCTCCCTGGTGAACCTCCAGAACATCACCTTCTCCGACGACGTCGAGGCGTCGATCAAGAGCGTCGAGGTCGCCCAGCAGAAGGAGGCCGAGGCTGAGGCCAACCTCCGCGCGACCGAGGTGTCCGCCCAGGCTCAGGTGGTCGAGGCCGAGGCGCAGGCCGAGGCCAACCGCGTTCTGACCGAGTCGCTCACCCCCGAGCTGCTCCGACTTCGCGAGATCGAAGCGTACGGGTCGGGCACGGTGTTCGTGGTGCCGGAGGGCTCGACTCCGTTCGTCCAGGTCGCGCCGTGAAGCGTCGGATCGCAGCGGTTGCCGTCGCGGCCGGCCTCGCGCTCGGCCTCTCGGCGTGCGGGGTCGAGGCTGAGAGCTCCACCCAGACACGAGCGGGAACGGTGAACGTGTTCACCGTCGACCTGCCGGACGGTGGTCGGATGCTCTGCGCAACGCTCACCCGCGGTGAGGACGGCGTCGCGCTCGACTGCTCATGGTGAGCGTCGCCCCGCGCTGGCGGCGGTACCGCGCGTACTGCGACGACTGTCGCTGGGTCGGTCCCGGATACTGGCGGACGGGCCACGGCGCGCAGAGCGATCTTCGGGAGCATCTCGCGAAGAACCACGAGCGGTCCGCCCACGGGGTGGAGTTGGTGCCGTTCGGTGATCTCGATGGCGACTGAGTACCAGCGGAAGCTGTGGGACCAGTTCTACGAAGCGGGGCGGAACCACAGGGTGATGCAGGCGCTAGAGCGCGAGCTCGACGCCCCTCTTCCCCCGCCGCCGCCGCTGCGGAGCGAGTTCGTGCCGGAGGATGCCTGGCCCTCGCTCCCCGCCTCGCCAAAGCTGTTCATCAAGAAGGCGACGGCGAACGGCTGGGCCGTCAGGGTGCTGGACTCGGTTGGTCCTCGACTCGGCGGACTCGGGCTCCGCAACGTTCTGGAGCCCGAGTGCCACACGCTTGGCGTCTCGGCCCGCAGGGGGCCGGTCGCCATGTGCGCCTGGTGGCGCGAGACCGACAGCGTCAACAAGGACGGCAGCTACAAGTGGGTGGCCGACTCCGCGATCGGGTTCCAGCCCACGCTCAAGGTCATCTCCCACACGGACGCCACGAAGTACCTGCAAGCCTGAACATCGAAGGGCCCCAGCTCAAGGATCACACCCTAGGCTGGGGCCCTTCGGCGTGCCAGGTGCATCCTAGGCGGATGACCAGGTCCATCCCGACGTGGAGGCAGCCGGGCTGGTCCAGCTCGACCTGGAGCTCGCGCGTGGGCCGCAGCTCGTTGCGGCCCGTCGCCTCGGGCGTGAAGAACCGGAACGCGTCGTAGTGCGAGCACGTGATCTGGTGCCGCTCGACGACGGCGTCGGTCCCTGCCTCGCCGAGCCGCAGGGGGAGCGCGTGCCGGTGCGCGCCGGCCGGCTCGCGGTAGACAATCGCCCACTCGTGCAGCCCGAAGCACGAGAAGACCGGCGGCCGGTCGGCGACGGCCGCCAGCAGCGTCGCGTGGTGGCGCACCGCGCCTCCCCGGTCCGCCAGGTAGGCCCGGCCGTCGAGGCGCACCGCGTCGCCCTCCGTCGTGAACCAGCGGGCCGACGCGACCGGTGAGCCCGCGGCGTCGGCGAGCGCGACGCCGGCCCCGGGGGACCAGCGCCGCAGGACCGCGGGCCGCAGCGGGTAGTACGTGTAGAGGAAGTCCTCGACGGCGTGCGAGGAGCCGGCGGCGCGGCGCTCGCGGTGCCCGGCCGTGAGTGCGTCGGCCCGGCGGGCGTGCGCCTCGGCCCGGGCCGTCCAGGCGCCGCGGGGCAGCAGCGTCAGGGTCGGGCTCACCGGACCCAGCCGGGCGGCGGGGGGAGCTGGGCGCGCAGCTCGGTCCGTCGCGCGGCCGCGTCCGACGCCAGCTTGAGGAGGCGTTCGAGCGGCCCCTGGCCGAGCAGCGGGCGCCACACGCAGGCGAAGACGATCGACCCCAGCGCGAGCGCGAGGAGCGGCACGTTGCTCTCGGGGTAGAACACCGCCATCGGGCCGAGGATCGCGATGACGACGATCTGGCCGGCGTAGATCGTGAGTGACATCGCGCCGGCCGTCGCCAGCGGCCACAGGAGCGTCGCGCCGATGCGGGGCGTGGTGAGCAGGAGGCACAGACCGGTGACGGCGACCGCGACGCCGAGGTTCCCGACGACCTCGAACGTGGAGCCGGCGTGCGGCTCGGTCGAGACGAGGACGTCGGGCCAGAACAGGTAGTCCGGCGCGTACGCGGAGTTCGCCCAGACGCCCTGGAGGAGGACGCCGAGGCCGTACCCGACCGCGGCCAGCGCGGTGCCGAGCCCGAGCAGCGTCGCGGCGTAGCGCGGCGACGCGAGGTTGCCGCGCCCCATGACGAGGCCGGCCAGGAGGTAGCCGATCCAGACGAGCGCGGGGTAGTAGCCCCAGACGAGCTCGCCGATGCCGAAGCCGAACTGCACCAGCGACGGCTGGACGGTACCGGTGGTCGCCTCGCGGAGTCCGAGGACGACGAGCGGGCCGATCGTCACGGCGGCGGCGATGATCGCGACCAGCCAGCGTGTGGAGAGTCGCAGCACCGGCAGCGCCATGAAGAACAGGACGGCGTAGGTCGGCAGGATGATGACGACCGGCGTGCCGAGCGCCTGCAGCGCGATGCCGATGGGCAGCAGGATCGCGGCGCGCACGGCGATCTTGACCCGGACGCTGCGCCAGGCGACGCGCTGCGGCGGCAGGGGGCCGGGGGCGAGCGGGGGCACGGGGCCGAGGCCGCGGGCGCGACGCGACATGAGCGCGATGGAGACACCCGCGAGCGTCGCGAACAGCGCGGAGGAGCGGCCGTCGAAGATCCACATCCACTGCTCGCCCCAGCCGCCGCCGGACGCGTGGTGACCCGTGCCGAGGTGCGCGACGAGCATGCCGATGATGGCGACCGCGCGCGCCACGTCGACGCCGCTGATCCGGACCTTCGCCGCCGCGGGAGCTGCGCCGCGCGCCGGGGCGGGCACGGGCGTCGGGGCGACACCGGCGGCCGGGATCGCCGGCCCCGGCGTGACGGGGCCCGGCGGGGGCGGGACGAGCTGACCCGGCCGGCCAGCCGCGACCGGCGCGACGGGGGTGCCCGCGGGGAACACGGGACCTGCGGCTGGCGGCGGCGGGGGAGGTGTCGTCACGGACACGAGGGTAGGCGACGGGACGATGGACGGGGCCGCACGGCGTCCGAGGGGTAGGTTGGGGGTGCGACGACGAGGTCGCCAGGGCAGAAGGAGGTCACGATGACGACGACGCGATACACCCACGGTCACAGCGACGCCGTCCTGCGGTCGCACGCGTGGCGCACGGTCGAGAACTCGGCCGCGTACCTCGTCGACGACCTCGCCCCGGGCCTCGACGTGCTCGACGTCGGCTGCGGGCCGGGCACCATCACGATCGACTTCGCGCGCCGGGTGAACCCGGGCGGGCGCGCCGTCGGGATCGACACCTCCTACGAGGTGCTGATGAAGGCGTCGGAGCTCGCGGCGGTCAGCGGCGTCGACAACGTGCTGTTCGAGCCGGCCGACGTCATGGACCTCCCGTTCGCGACCGGGAGCTTCGACATCGTCCACGCGCACCAGGTGCTCCAGCACCTGCAGGACCCGGTCGGGGCGCTGCGCGAGATGACCCGCGTCCTGCGGCCCGGCGGCGTCCTCGCCGTGCGCGACGCCGACTACGGCGCGATGACCTGGTTCCCGGAGCTCGCCGGCCTCGAGGAGTGGCGTGACCTGTACGCGCGGGTCGCCCGCGCCTCCGGCGGTCAGCCCGACGCCGGACGCCGCCTGCTCGCGTGGGTCCTCGCCGCCGGCTTCGACGTCGACGACGTGGACGTCAGCGCCTCCACCTGGTGCTTCGCCGACCCGGAGTCGCGCGCCTGGTGGGCGGGGACGTGGGCCGAGCGGATCCGCGGCTCCGGGGTGGCCGAGCGGGCGCTCGCGCTCGGGTACGCGACCCGCGAGGAGCTGGAGGAGCTGGCCGAGGTGTGGCGCGAGTGGGGCGAGCAGGACAGCGCGCTGTTCCTCGTGCCGCACACCGAGGTCCGCGCCCGCAAGTAGCGCGGCTCGCGCCCGGCGCCGGCCGGCGCCTTGCCCCGGCTCGGGTCCGTAGGCTGGTCGCATGCGCATCGCTCGTGTCGCCGTCGGCGACGACCCCCGCTACGCCGTCGTCCAGGGTGAGGGCAACGACCCGGAGCAGTGGCAGTTCGCCATGCTCGCGGGCGACCCGCTGTACGGGGGCGTCGAGCCGACCGGTCAGGTCCTGCCCGCCGATGGCGTCCGGCTCCTCGCCCCGGTGATCCCGCGCTCGAAGGTCGTCGGCGTCGGGCGCAACTACGCCGAGCACGCGGCCGAGCTGGGCAACGAGGTGCCCGAGCGGCCGCTCGTCTTCCTCAAGCCGAACACCTCCGTCATCGGCCCGGACGACCCGATCGTCCTGCCCTCCTACTCCGACGACGTGCACTTCGAGGGGGAGCTCGCCGTCGTCGTCTCGCGGCTGTGCAAGGACGTGCCGGTCGCTCGGGCGCTCGACGTCGTGCTCGGGTACACGGTCGCGAACGACGTGACGGCCCGCGACCAGGGCGCGACCGGGCCGTGGGCGCTGAAGAAGGGGTTCGACTCCTCCTGCCCGCTCGGTCCGGTCATCGCCACCGACGTCGACCCCGGCGACCTGCGGATCCGGACCTGGGTCGACGGCGAGCTGCGCCAGGACGGCAGCACCGCCCAGATGCTGGTCGGCGTCTCCGAGCTGATCGCGTACGTGTCGTCGATCTTCACGCTCCTGCCCGGCGACGTGATCCTCACCGGCACGCCGGCCGGGGTCGGACGGATCGACGCCGGCCAGCGCGTCGAGGTCGAGATCGAGGGCATCGGGCGCCTGGGCAACCCGGTCCTGCGCCGCTGAGCCGAGGCCGGGGCTCACCCCGCGCTGGTCCGGCGCGGCCGCCGATGCGCTCCTGCGCCTGGGGGACGAGGGACGCGGGGACGGCGCCCGCGGCTAGGCTGGCTGATCGTGACCGAGACGCCAGCTGAGACCGCTCCGACCGCCGCCGCCCCTTCCGTCGGACCGGCCCCGACCGTGCGCTTCTGCCCGTCGCCGACCGGCATCCCGCACGTCGGGATGATCCGCACGGCGCTGTTCAACTGGGCGCAGGCGCGGCACACGGGCGGCACGTTCGTGTTCCGGATCGAGGACACCGACGCGGCCCGCGACTCGGAGGAGTCCTACGCCGCGATCGTCGAGTCGCTGCGCTGGCTCGGGATCGACTGGGACGAGGGCATCGACGTCGGCGGGCCGAACGGCCCCTACCGGCAGAGCCAGCGCGCCGACATCTACGCCGACGTCATCGAGCGGCTCAAGGCCGGCGGCTACCTCTACCCGTCGTTCTCGACGCCCGAGGAGATCGAGGCACGCAACGTCGCGGCTGGCCGCCCGCCGCAGATGGGCTACGACAACGCCGAGCGCGACCTCGCCCCCGAGCGGGTCGCGGCCCTCGAGGCCGAGGGCCGCCGGCCGGTCTGGCGCCTGCGGATGCCCGACGACGACCTCACCTTCCACGACCTCATCCGCGGCGAGGTGACGTTCAAGGCGGGCTCGGTGCCGGACTACGTCGTCGTCCGCGCCGACGGCAAGCCGCTCTACACGCTCGTCAACCCGGTCGACGACGCGCTCATGGGTGTCACCCAGGTGCTGCGCGGGGAGGACCTGCTCTCCTCGACGCCGCGCCAGCTCGCGCTCTACCGGGCGCTCGTCGAGCTGGGCATCGCGAAGCAGACGCCGGAGTTCGCACACATGCCGCTCGTGCGGGGCGAGGGCAACAAGAAGCTCTCCAAGCGCGACCCCGAGTCCGACCTGTTCCACCACCGCGAGCGCGGGTTCGTCCCGGAGGGGCTCCTGAACTACCTCGCGCTGCTCGGCTGGGCCATCGGCCCGGACCGCGACGTCTTCACCATGCGCGAGCTGGTCGAGGCCTTCGACATCCGCGACGTGAACCCCAACCCGGCGCAGTTCGACCTCGCGAAGGCCGAGGCGATCAACGCGCAGCACCTGCGGATGCTCGATGTCGCGGACTTCACCGCGCGCCTCGTCCCGTACCTGCGCGGGTACCTGTCCGCCGACACCTACGGGGGCCTCACCGACCGCGAGCGCGCGATCCTCGACGCCGCGGCGCCGCTCGTCCAGGAGCGCATGACGCTGCTCGGCGAGGCGCCGGGGATGCTCGGCTTCCTGTTCACGCCGGACGCGGACCTCGTCGTCGAGGAGGACGCAGCGGCCTCGCTCAAGGAGGGCGCGGCCGACGTGCTCGACGCGGCCGTCGGCGCGCTCGACGCGCTGGCGGAGGAGGAGTTCGCGACGGCCGCGATCGAGGAGGCCCTGCGCGGTGCGATCGTCGACGGGATCGGGATCAAGCCGCGCCTGGCCTTCGGCCCGCTGCGCGTCGCCGTCTCCGGCCGCCGGGTCTCGCCGCCGCTGTTCGAGTCGATGGAGATCCTCGGGCGGACCTCGACGCTGGCGCGGCTCGCTGCGCTGCGCGCCTCGCTGCCGGCGTCGTGAGCCCCGCGCGGCTCGCGGGCGTCCGGGGCGTCCTGCTCGACATCGACGACACGCTCGTGGTGACCCGCGAGGCGTTCGGGGCCGGCATCGCCGCGGTCCTGCGCGAGCGCGTCCCCGACATCACCGGCGAACGGCTCGCGGAGGCGACCGCCATGTGGCGCGCGGACCCGAACGGGCACTACCGCCGGTACGTGCGCGGGGAGCTGACGAAGGACGAGCAGCGGCTGCACCGCGCCAACGAGGTGCACGCGCACCTCGGCGTCGCCCGGCTGGACCGCGACACCTTCCCGGCCTGGGACGCCGTCTTCTGGGACGGGTTCGAGGCGGCCTGGCGTCCGTTCGACGACGCGGCGGGCGCCGTCGCGTCGCTGACGGGGGCGGGGCTCGCGCTCGGCGCGCTCACCAACGCCGAGGGTCCGATGTCGCAGCGCAAGCTGGTCGCTACCGGCTTCGGCGACAGCGTCCGGCTGCTCGTCAGCCTCTCCACCTTCGGGGTCGGCAAGCCGGACCCGCGGGTGTTCCGCGAGGGCGTCCGGCTGCTCGGGCTCGAGCCGGAGGAGACGGTGTACGTCGGCGACGAGCTCGACACGGACGCGATCGCCGCGCGCGAGGCCGGGCTGCACGGCGTGTGGCTCGACCGTCCGGGCGCGCGCCGCGGGGGCGTGCACCTGGAGGACCCCGGCGTCGCCCGCGAGCTCGGCATCCCCGTCATCGGCTCGCTCGGCGAGCTGCCCGGGCTCCTGGGTCGCTAGCCGCGCGGTGGCGGCTGCCCGGAGCTACGCAGCCGGCGGCGACGTGCGGTAGAGGTCGGCCGGGTCGCCGAGGAACCGCGCGAGCGGATCCGGGCGGCCGAGCCAGGCCGCCGGCTCCGCCGTCTCCCGCGTCGTGGCGAGCGCCCGCAGGAACGCCCGGCGGATGCTCCGCCAGGGTGCCAGGCCGGCGTCGCCGTGCCCGACGACGACCAGTCGCGTCTGCGGCTCGCTCTCCTCCCACGGGCCGGCGACGCCGATGAGCACGCCGCCGCCGGTGGCCTCCCAGCCGCAGGCCGTGTCCGGGCGGTTCGGCAGCCAGAACACGCCTCGGCTCGTCGTCGCCTCGGGGGCCAGGTCCGCCGCGAGCGCGAGCAGGCGCTCGGGGTGGAACGGCCGCTCGCTCGTCAGCTCGACCTGCCACACCCCCGACGCGGCGATCCGGACGCCGTCGGCCTCGTCGACGTGGCGGAAGCCGTGCCCGGGGCCGCTGGTCACCGGGTCGCAGCGCTCCTCGGCGTCCTCGAGGTCGTGCTCCCCGGCGAGCGCGAGCGCCAACCACGGCTCGCACAAGTCGGCGACCAGCGCCGACGTGGGGGAGCGGAGCGCATCGACGAGGTCGCGCCCGGCGTCGTCGTGACCGGCGAGCACCACGAGGTCGGCGGTGACGAGGTGCGCGACGACGTCGCCGTCGTCGACGAGGTCCGCGCGGATGGTCCCGGGGTCGAGCGCGGCGACCGTGTGGGCGAGCCGTGCGCCGAACAGCCGGCTGCCGGGCTCCGTCTCGTGCGCGAGCTGACGCGTGGCGGGAAGGATCTCGGCCCCGAGCGGGAGCGCGAGCAGGACGGCGCTCGCACCGTCGGCCAGCAGGGCCGCGATCGCGGGGACGGCGTCCTCGCGCAGCGCGCAGCCGGCGCAGGCGTGCTCCAGCGCCACCTCGGTCTGCTCCCGCGCGCCGGCCCAGTCGAGCACCCGTCGCGTGAGAGTGACGGCGGAGTCCGCGGGGTCGGTCTCCGGCCCTGGCCCCGGGTCGCCGGTGAGGTCGTGCACGACGACGACGAGGTCGGGTCGGTCCAGGAGGGCGGTGGCGATCGCGGTCTCGCGCACGGTGGGGTCGGTGCTCGCGAGGACGACGACGGGCGTGGGGGAGTCCATCGTCACATCGTAGGAGTTGTTGATAATGATTCTCAAGTTCTATAGTGGGACCATGGTCGCAACATGTCAGCTCACCGGCGCCGCGCCGTCCTTCGGCAGGAGCGTCTCCCACTCCCATCGCCGGACGTCCCGGCGCTGGAACCCCAACATCCAGCGCAAGCGCTACGTCGTCCCGTCCCTCGGGCGCACCGTCACGCTGCACCTGTCCGTCCGCGGCATCCGCACGATCGACCGGATCGGGATCGAGGCCGCCGTCGCGCGGATCATCGCCCGCGGGGGGAGGGTCTGATGGCGCGCGCCTACAAGGAGGTCCGGCCCAAGATCAAGCTCGTCTCCACCGCGGGGACGGGCTACACGTACGTCACCCGGAAGAACCGGCGCAACGACCCCGACCGGATGGTCCTGCGCAAGTACGACCCGGTGGTGCGCCGGCACGTCGAGTTCAAGGAGAGTCGCTGATGGCGAAGAAGTCGAAGATCGCGCGCAACGAGCAGCGGCGCGCCGTCGTGGCGCGCCACCGCGAGGTGCGCCTGGAACTGAAGAGGGCGTCGGTCGACCCGGCGCGCCCGATCGAGGAGCGGGAGGCCGCCATGCGCGCCCTGCACCGCCTGCCGCGCGACGCCAGCCCGACGCGCGTGCGCAACCGCGACGTCGTCGACGGTCGCCCGCGCGGTCACCTGCGCAGGTTCGGGCTGTCCCGCGTCCAGTTCCGCAAGCGGGCGCTGGACGGCGAGCTGCCCGGCGTCACGAAGTCGAGCTGGTAGGCGAGCATGAGGAACGACATCCACCCGCCGTACGGCCCCGTGGTCTTCCGGGACGTCTCGGTCCCGGAGGGCACGCCCGGCCGGGAGCTGCTCACCCGCTCGACGCTGGTCGCGACGGCGACCGAGACCGTGACGTGGAGCGACGGCCGGACCTACCCGCTCGTCGAGGTGCAGATCTCCTCGGCGAGCCACCCGTTCTACACGGGCAGGCAGAAGATCCTCGACACCGCAGGACGCGTCGAGAAGTTCAACCGCCGCTACGGCCGCGGAGAAGGAGGACGACGATGAAGGTGCGCGCGTCGCTGCGCTCGCTCGCCAAGCAGCCCGGCTCGAAGGTCGTGCGCCGCAAGGGCCGGATCTACGTCATCAACAAGCAGAACCCGCGGTTCAAGGGGAGGCAGGGCTGATGGCGGTCCCGAAGCGGAAGCTGTCCCGGGCCAACACGCGCGCGCGTCGGTCCCAGTGGAAGGCGGAGCCGCCGGCCCAGCTCGTCGCGGCGCGCACGCCCGACGGCCGGACGGTGATGGTCCCGCGCCGGCTCGTCCGGGCGGTCGAGCGCGGGCTCGTCACCCCGTAGCGACGGCTCGCCGCCGGCGATCGCCGACCGGCGATGCCGGGGGAGACCCAGGAAGCTGAGCGCGGAAGGCCCGCGGAGAGGTCGTGCGACCCCTCCGCGGGCCCTCCGCGCGTCGTACCGTCCCGCGACCGTGACTCAGCGCGCGAGGCGCCGGCGGGCCACGGCGGCGCCGCCGCCGAGCGCGAGGGCCAGGACGGCGAGCCCGGCCACGATCGCCGACGACTCGGCGCCGGTGTCCGGGAGGCGGGAACCGGTCGGCGTCGGACCGGGCGTGCCCGACGCGGGCGTGCTGGGCGCGGTGCTCGGCGTGCCGCCGGGTGTCGGCCGGTCGCTGGGCGTGACGCTCGGCGAGGGCTCCTCGCTCGGCTCGTCGCTCGGAGTGGGCGTCGCTGCGTCCTCCTCGACCGTCACGGTCTGGGCCGCGTCCTCGATGTCCCGGTGCTCGGCGACGACGGGGCCCTCCCCGTCGGCGCCCTCGTGCAGCGTCTCGAAGGCGACGAGGCTCTCGCCGGCGTGGCCGGCGGGGACGACGAACGTCACCTCGACGGAGCCCGAGGGCTCGCCCGGGGTGAACGTGACCGCGCCGGTGATGCCGGTCGGGGTCCCGTCGGACCTGCGCACGAGCTCGCCGACGAGCGTGTACTCGGTGCCGGGCGTGAGGTTCTCGTAGCTGACCGTGTCCACGACCGTCCCGCCGCTCGCGGGCAGGACGCGGTCGCCGTCGGCGGCGTCGACCAGCGACGTGCCGATGGCCGGCACCGGCGCACCGGGGGCCGCCGACCAGCGCGCCGTCGCCCGGGCGCTCGTCGTCGCGGTGCTCGGCACGACCAGGATGATCGACTGCGCGTGGGACTCGGCGGTCGGCGTCCCGCCGGACGCGGCCGGCACCGAGACGACCCTGCCGGTCGCGCTCGACCCGACGGCGGACACCGTGACGGTCGCCGACCCGGCGGCGCTCGAGCCGCGCAGGTCCAGGTACAGCTCCTGCCCGTCGACGACGGCGGCCGGGTCGACGGGTGTGCCGGACGCGTCGACCAGCGCGGTCGCCGGGTCGACCGACGCCGTCACCGTCGGCTGGTTCGTGCTCACGACGAACGGGCCGACGAGGGTTCCGGCCGTGCCCGGCGTCGCCGGCGCCGTGATCGACGCCGTGACCGCGAGGTCCTCCGGGGTCGTGCCGCTGCTCGCGTTCGCGCCGTCGACGAGGTACCAGTAGGCGGTCTCGGAGTCCTCGGACTCCCAGCTCCAGGAGGCGTCCCACGTGAGATCGGTGTAGCGCCAGATCGCGTACTGCGTCGCCTCGATGGCGTCGTTCCGGGAGATGTCCGGTACGCCGGACGCCTCACCGAAGTCGGCGAGGCTGAGTGCCGGGTAGCTGTGGGCGAGCACCCAGAGCACCTTGCCGGCGACGGCCGGGTCGCTCAGGTGGTTGTCGCCGAGGAAGTCGTCGAGGCCGCCGACCGTCCCCTCGACGTTCGTCCGGGCCGACACGTCGTGCTCGACGCAGTAGGCCCACGCGTCGGGGTCGCCGGTCGGGGGCGTCTCGTACCAGATGGGGAACAGGCCCGTTCCGCCGTAGCCCTGCTTGCTCCCGATGTGGACGGTGTCGCCCGGCTCCGCCGCCGTGGCGGCCGCGCTCGGGACGACGAGCGCGGCGAGCGTGAGCAGCGCCGTGGCGAGCCGTCTGCCCGGCCGTGCTGCCGGCCGTGTCGCCGACCCGCCGGTCGTGGTGTGCTGTGTGGACATGGCGCTTCGCTTCCCCCTTAGGACCGGGCGAGGGCGGCGCCGTCGACGCCCGCGTCGTGCCCCTCGCCGCGCGGAACCCCGAAGGTAGTTGAACGCGGTCCTTCTCCACGAGCCCCGGGGCCCTCCTGACCCCCGTGCGGGGGTCACGACGGGGCGGGTCGACCGGCTAGACGTCCCGCCAGAAGCAGCGCGCCCTGGCGAGGCGCTCGGGGTCGTACCCCGTCCACTTGGCGGCGGGGATGGCGCTGCGCGGCACCTCGTGGAAGCCGCGCCGGACGAAGAAGGCCGCGGCGTCGTCCGAGACCGTGACCGCGAACAGGGCCCGCAGGCCGACCGCCTTCGCGCGGGCGACGAGACCGTCGACGAGGAGCCCGCCGGACCCGGCGCCGGAGAACTCCGACACGGTGATGAGACCGGAGATCTCGCCGAGCCCGTCGCGACCGTAGGCGTCCGTCTCCAGACCGACGACGCCGGCGAGGTGCCCCGTCCGCGAGACGCGCGCGCCGAGCCCCCCGACCGCCATCCGCGCGACCTCCTCGCGCGAGCGCGGCTTGAGGATGCCGTCCGCGACGCCCTGGGCGACGAGCCGCTCGAGCGCCGGCAGGTCGTCGACGCGCAGCGTCGTCAGCTCGATGTAGTGGCCGAGCGTGAGCACCGTTCCGGCGCCGTCGAACGTGAACAGCTCGACCTCGACGTCCTCGGGCCGGCACAGGTTGACGCTCGCAGCCCCGCCGCGCAGCGCGGCCAGCGCCGCCGGGAGCAGGCTGCTCGCACCGCGGTCCCGGAGCGCCTGGCCCAGCTCCTTCTGGTGCCGGGAGAGGTCGACGAACGAGCGCGGCGGATCGCCCCAGCCGCCGCCGGCGTCGGTCAGCACGAGCTTGGTCGCGCGCAACCGGGAGGCGACGAAGCCCGCGGTGTCCGGCACCGCGTCGGGCGAGGTGGCGACGACGACGACCACGCGCTCGTCGGCGGTCGTGATCCACAGCCGGGCGAGCGCGGCGTCGTGCCACACGACCGGGGAGGACAGGACGGCGACGCTCGCGCCGAGCTCGGCCGCGGCGTCGACGATCCGACCGGCGGCGCCGCGGTCGGGCACGACGGCGACGAACCGGGTGTCGCCGGGGGCGAAGCTGTCGATGGAGCGGACGAGAGCGCCGATGCCGTCGTCCGTGACGACCGGGAGCGAGACGACGACGGTCGTCCCGCGGAACTCGGCGACGAAGAAGGCGCGCTCGGTGGCCGGGATCGCCTGGGGGGCGACGGTGCCGCGCGGAACCTGGTCCGGCTCGGGCACGGGGTGCACGGCATGGTCGAGCGGAGCCGCCGGGCGCTCGGCGCGCGGGCGGGGGGAGCCGTGGATCGGGGAGCGGGACATCGGGTCCAGTCTGGCGCAGTCGCGCGGGTTTGGTGAGCGGGCGTTCGCCGTGTAGAGTCGTGCGTCGGTTGAACGACCACGACACACCACTTCTGGGACGACCAGAACGCGGCGTGAAACGGGTCCGGATACCCCCTTGGGGTATGGTGTAATTGGCAGCACGACTGATTCTGGTTCAGTTAGTCTAGGTTCGAGTCCTGGTACCCCAGCGCAACGGCGACACCGTGATTTCACTTCCGGGTGAGCATCCGGTACAGTCTCCGAGGCGCCAGAACCGGAACCGGTCCTGGCCAGCGTGACGGCCCCATCGTATAGCGGCCTAGTACGCCGCCCTCTCACGGCGGTAACGCGGGTTCGAATCCCGCTGGGGTCACGCAATCGAGGCCTCCACTCATCGAGTGGAGGCCTCGAGTCGTCTTCGGGCTCGGGCTGCTCGGCCCCGCGCTCACGTGAGGTCGGGCTGGACCTCCGCCGGCTCGCCGACGAGCGAGGCCATCCCGAGCTCGTCCAGCTCCAGCCGGATCGCCACCCACCGCTCGAGGAACGCGCGCTCGTCGTAGCGGCGGCGGCGCAGCCAGCCGGTGACCTCCGCGTTGCACTTGCTCGCGTTGCAGGACCGGCAGGCCGGCACCACGTTGTCGAGCGTGTACGCCCCACCCCGGGAGATCGGCTGGACGCAGTCCTTCTGGAGGTCGGACGCGGTCGCGCCGCAGTAGGCGCAGCCGCCCCAGGTCCGCAGCAGGTACTCCCACTGGGCGGTCGTCAGGTCGTTCGGTGCCGCGCGGACCCGCCGGCGCCGGCGACGCGAGTGGACGAGCTGACGACGAGTGGCCACGGCCCAACGCTAGGGCGCGCGTCGCGCGAACCGGCCCGGGCACGCCGGGACGTCGGCGTGGCCGCGCGGGAGGGTCGCGTGAGGGGCGGGTCCTCGCGCGGTCGGTCCGCGATCAGCCCTGGTCGGCGCGGCGCAGCACCTCGGTCAGCCGGTTGGCCGCCGACATGATCGCCGCGGCGTGCAGCCGGCCGGGCTGGCGCGTCATGCGCTCGATCGGGCCCGAGATGGACACGGCGGCGACGACGCGTCCCGACGGCCCGCGGACGGGGGCCGAGACCGAGGCGACGCCCGGCTCGCGCTCGGCGACGGACTGCGCCCAGCCGCGCCGGCGCACGCCGGACAGGATGGTCGCGGTGAACGCGGCGCCGTGCAGGCCGCGGTGGAGGCGGTCCGGCTCCTCCCACGCGAGGAGGATCTGCGCGGCGGAGCCGGCCTGCATCGAGAGCTGCGCGCCGACCGGGATCGAGTCGCGCAGGCCGACGGGCCGCTCGGCCGCGGCGACGCAGATGCGGTGGTCGCCCTGGCGGCGGAAGAGCTGGGCGCTCTCGGCGGTGTGGTCGCGCAGCGCCGCGAGCACGGGGCCGGCGGCCGCGAGCAGGCGGTCCTCGCCGGCGGCGGAGGCCAGCTCGGCCAGCCGCGGGCCGAGCACGAAGCGCCCCTGGAGGTCGCGCGCGACGAACCGGTGGTGCTCGAGCGCGACCGCCAGCCGGTGGGCCGTCGGACGCGCGAGGTGCGTCGCGGCCACGAGCTGGGCGAGTGTCGCGGGGCCTGACTCGAGGGCTCCGAGAACGATCGCTGCCTTGTCCAGAACGCCGACGCCGCTTGTGTCCATGCTCTGATATTGCCGTCTCGGAGGCTGAGACGCAAATCCATGATGCGGGACGGCGCGGGATGATGCATCAACGCTGCGGTCACGCACGGCCGGAACATGCGGCCCGACCGCCGAGAACGTAACCCGCATCACGAGGTGGCAGGAACCATGGGCAAGACTCTCGCTGAGAAGGTCTGGGACGCGCACATCGTCCGCAAGGGCGAGAACGGCGCCCCCGACCTCCTCTACATCGACCTCCACCTCTGCCACGAGGTGACGAGCCCCCAGGCCTTCGAGGGGCTCCGGCTCGCCGGGCGCCCCGTGCGCCGGCCGGACCTCACGCTCGCGACCGAGGACCACAACACCCCGACGCTCGACATCGACCTGCCGATCGCCGACCTGACGAGCCGCACGCAGATCGACACGCTGCGCACCAACGCCCGCGAGTTCGGCGTCCGGATCCACTCCCTCGGCGACGCGGACCAGGGCATCGTCCACCAGGTCGGGCCGCAGCTCGGCCTCACCATGCCCGGCCTCACGGTCGTCTGCGGCGACTCGCACACCTCGACGCACGGCGCGTTCGGCGGCCTGGCGTTCGGCATCGGCACGAGCGAGGTCGAGCACGTCCTCGCGACGCAGACCCTGCCGCTGGCGCCGTTCAGGACGATGGCGATCAACGTCGTCGGCGACCTGCCCCCCGGCACGACGAGCAAGGACATCATCCTCGCGATCATCGCGAAGATCGGGACCGGCGGCGGTCAGGGCTACGTCCTCGAGTACCGCGGCGAGGCCATCGAGAAGCTCTCGATGGAGGCGCGGATGACGATCTGCAACATGTCGATCGAGGCCGGCGCGCGCGCCGGCATGATCGCGCCGGACCAGACCACCTTCGACTACATCAAGGGCCGTCCGCACGCGCCGGAGGGCGAGGACTGGGACGCCGCGGTCGAGTACTGGACGACGCTGCGCACGGACGACGACGCCGTCTTCGACACCGAGGTCGAGCTGCGGGCGAGCGACCTCGAGCCGTTCGTCACGTGGGGGACCAACCCCGGCCAGGGCCTCCCGATCAGCGCCAGCATCCCGGTGCCCGAGGAGATCGCCGACGAGAACGAGCGGATCGCCGCCGAGCGCGCCATCGAGTACATGGGCCTGACGCCGGGTCAGCCGCTGCGCGAGATCCCGGTCGACACGGTCTTCATGGGCTCCTGCACCAACGGCCGCATCGAGGACCTGCGCTCGATCGCGAAGGTCATCCAGGGGCGCCGGAAGGCGGACAACGTGCGTGTGCTCGTCGTGCCGGCCTCGGCGCGCGTACGGCTGCAGGCCGAGGCCGAGGGCCTCGACCTCATCTTCAAGAGCTTCGGAGCCGAGTGGCGCAACGCCGGCTGCTCCATGTGCCTCGGCATGAACCCGGACCAGCTCGCCCCGGGGGAGCGCTCGGCGTCGACGTCGAACCGCAACTTCGAGGGCCGCCAGGGCAAGGGCGGGCGGACGCACCTCGTCTCCCCGCTCGTCGCGGCGGCCACGGCGATCCGCGGCACGCTCTCGTCGCTGTCCGACCTCGACCTGCCGGACGGCACCGACCTCACGACGTTCGACGGCTCGCCGCTCGCGCCGCTCGACCCCACCGTCCTCGTCCAGGTCTGACGGCCGGCACCGAGAAGAACGAGAAGGACCAGTCATGGAGAAGTTCACCGTTCACACCGGCATCGGGGTCCCGCTGCGTCGCAGCAACGTCGACACCGACCAGATCATCCCCGCCGTCTACCTCAAGCGGGTGACGCGGACCGGCTTCGAGGACGCGCTGTTCGCCGCGTGGCGCGGTGACCCGTCGTTCGTCCTCAACCAGGACGCCTACCGCTCCGGCACGGTGCTGGTGGCCGGCCCCGACTTCGGCACCGGCTCCTCGCGCGAGCACGCCGTGTGGGCGCTCAAGGACTACGGGTTCCGGGTCGTGCTCGCCTCGCGGTTCGCCGACATCTTCCGCGGCAACTCCGGCAAGCAGGGCCTCGTGGCCGGCATCGTCGAGCAGGAGGACATCGAGCTCCTCTGGAAGATCCTGGAGAACGAGCCCGGCACCGAGGTGACGGTCGATCTCGTCAACAAGACGGCGACGGCCGGCGACGTCACGGTCCCGTTCCAGATCGACGACTACACGCGCTGGCGCCTCATGGAGGGCCTCGACGACATCGGCCTCACGCTCCAGCACGCCGACGAGATCACGGCGTTCGAGGCCCGGCGCGAGTCCTGGCGCCCCAGGACGCTCCCGGCCAAGACCCTGCCGAAGCAGGACATCGAGGCCGCGCGTCCCGCCGACCAGCCCGCCTGAGCCGGGCGCGGCCGATGCCGAGTCGGCTGACCCGGTTCGGCTCGCCGTCGCGGCATCCCGCCGCGCGCCCGACCGCCTCGATGTCGGACCTCGCGGTTACGGTCGCGGGATGAGCGACGCACCCGTGACCTGGCCCCGTTCGATCACCGCGGTGACGCTGGGGGTCGAGGACGTCGGACGATCCCTCGCGTTCTACCGCGCGCTGGGCTGGGCGGCGGACGAGGTGCACGACGAGGTCGCGTTCGTCCATCTCGCCGGCCAGGTGCTGTGCCTCTTCGCGCGCGCCGGGCTCGCGGCCGACACGGGTCGTGACGACCTGGTCCCCGGCTCGGGCTCGGTCGCGCTCGCGCGCAACGTCGAGACGGCCGACGACGTCGACCGCGCCTACGCCGCGGCGCTCGCCGCCGGGGCGCTGGGGGTCACGCCGCCGCGGCCGACGGACTGGGGCGGGCGGAGCTGCTACGTCGCCGACCCCGACGGCCACCTGTGGGAGCTGGCCTGGAACCCGTTCTGGCTGATCGGTCCGGACGGCGTCTTCGCCGGTGACGCGCCCGCGGCGGACCCGGCGCCGTAGTCCCGGCTCGGCCGGCCCGCTCCGCCAGCTGCCGACTCAGCCGGCCGGGCGCGGCGGCCCGGCCTCGACCAGCTCGACCTGGCGCTCGTACCAGGAGTCCGGCCCGTCCCAGTGCCCGTCGATCCACCAGGTGGCACCGGCCGCCGCGTAGCCGGCGGCGCGCTCGGCGCTCGCGTCGGGGTCCTCGCCCGCGAACCGGCCCTGGATGACGACGTCGAACCCCGCCATCGCCTCCGGTCCTCCCCGCAGCTCGGTGAGGCGGGCCACGAGCGCGGCGACGTCCTCGGGGGTCGGGTCCTCCATCGCGCGCTCGCCCCGGAGCTGGACCACGATCCCGTCCCACCGCGCCGCCCGCGCCATCGAGCGAGGAGCCGGCCACACGCCGACCGGCCACACGGGGATCCGCGGGCGCCGGAGCGGCGGCGGAGAGACGAGCATCCGCTCGATCCGGTAGTGCTGGCCCTCGTGGTCGAACGGCTCGCCGGTGGCCGCGAGGTCGAGGATCGCGAGCGTCTCGTCCAGCAGCCCGGCCCGGTCCCGGAGCGACGCGGGGGTGCTGCCGCGGCCCGTCACGCCGGAGTACGCGCGATCCTCCAGCACCCCGACGCCGACCGGGAGCACCAGCCGCCCGCCCGACAGGTGGTCGACGGTGAGCGCCTGCCGCGCCAGCTCCCACGGCTGGCGGCGCGGCACGGCGAGGACGAGGGCGCCGAGGGTGATCCGCTCGGTCGCGGTGGCCGCGGCGGCCAGCAGCGCGAACGGGTCCCAGACCGGGTCGGGCCCGAGCGAGACGGCGTCCCAGGTGAAGAAGCCGTCCCAGCCGCCGGCCTCGGTCGCGCGGGCGAGGTGGACCTGCTGGCTCGGCGTGCCGAAGGCGCCGACGAATCCGAACTTCATCCCGTCAACGGTACGGCGGGACCGGGCCGTCCGGAAGGGTCGGGCCGGTGCCGGTCCCGGCGGCCGTCCCCGGCTCGGGCCCGGGCGCGGACGCGTTCCCCGGCTCGGGGTGCAGCACCGACTCGGCGGCCTCGAGCGCCGCCCGGAGGTAGCGGACCACCACGTCGCGCTCGGCGTCCGTGAGACGCGCGTCCGCCAGGCCGATGCCCCGGAACATCGGTCCGAGGTGGTGCAGGACCTCCTCGCGCGCGCTCGGCGTCAGGACCACCTCGGTGCGGCGCCGGTCGGTGAGGTGGCGCCGGCGCTGGACATGACCCTTCGCCTCCAACCGGTCGACGATCCCCGTGGAGGCCGCCGTCGACACGTTCAGCAGGCGGGCGATCTCCGCCGGGCCGATCGATCCGCCGTCATCCGCCAGCTCGCCGGCCGCGATGTGCTCGAGCGTGTGCAGCTCGGTCGGGGACATGGCGGCGCGCGCCGCGACGGTGCTCCGCACCTCGCCCGAGAGCCCCATGACCTGACGCAGCAGGCGCAGGGACTCCGTCTGGCGCCAGGCGCCCGGGGTGGAGAGATCGGGGGATCCCGTCATATAGTTCACCTACTTAGTTACAAGTTCATCAAGCAATCGTACGCCGTCGACCACTCGTCACCTGGAGCAACCGTGGCACACCGCACCCCCGGCACCAATCCGATCGCTAGCCGGTGGCTGGCCCTCGCGACCGGCCGCGGGACCGCCTGGGTGGTCGCCCTGGTGCCGCTGCTCCTCGGCCTCGCCGTCATCGGTGCCCTCGGCGATGGGCACCGCGACCGGCTCCCGACCGACCAGCTCCCGGCCGGCTACGACTCCACCGCCGCGGTCGAACTCGCGGAGCGGCTGCCCGACGCCGGCACGTCGACCGCGATCGTCGTGTTCTCCACCGGTCCGGCCGACGACGGTGTCGCGCTCAGCCAGGAGCAGCTCGGCGAGCTCGGTCGCGTCGTGGCGGACCTGAGCGGCGACGAGGAGCCGGTGCTCGTCCCGTCGGAGGACGGAACGGCAGCCCTCGGCATCCTCACGCTCCAGGCCGCGAGCGCGTCCGAGGTGGCGGCGGAGGTCTCCGACCTGCGTCAGGAGCTCGCGACGCAGCTTCCCGACGGCGTGGTCGCGCAGGTGACCGGTCCGGCGGGGATCGAGGCGGACCTGGCCGCGGTGTTCGACGGCGCGAACGTACGGCTGCTCGCGGTGACGGCGCTCGTCGTGGCCGTCCTCCTCGTCGTGACCTATCGCAGCCCGGTCGTGTGGATCGTCCCGCTCCTCGTCGTCGGCATCGCCGACCAGACCGCGGCGCGGCTCGCGACCCGGTTGCTGGCGCTGGTCGACGTCGCCTGGAACGAGTCGACGGTCGGCATCCTGTCCGTCCTCGTGTTCGGCGCCGGGACGAACTACGCCCTCCTGCTCATCTCCCGCTACCGGGACGAGCTGCGCGTCCGGGAGGACCGGCGCGAGGCCATGCGGGTCGCGGTGCGGCGCACGGTCGAGCCGGTGACGGCGAGCGCCGGCACCGTCGTCGTCGGCGTCCTCGCGCTGCTCCTCTCGCTCGTGCCGACGACGCGCGGGCTGGGGCTCGCCTGCGCCGTCGGGATCGTCGTCGCCGCGCTGTTCGTGCTCGGCTGCCTGCCCAGCGCGCTCGTCCTGCTCCCGCGCGGCGTCTTCTGGCCGCGCGAGCCGCGGGTGGGGGAGAGCACGGCGGCGCAGAGCCGGTCGGTGTGGCGACGGGTCGGCGAGGTCGTCGCCCGGCGGCCGATCCCGGTCGGGCTCGCCGTCGTCGTCGCGCTCGGCGTGCTCGCGACGCCCGGTCTCGGCCTGCGCCTCGGTCTCGACACCGCCGACCAGTTCCTCACCAAGCCCGAGGCGATCGCGGCGAGCGAGCGGATCGTCGAGTCCTTCCCGGCCGGGACGGCCAACCCCACGACCATCGTCACGACGCAGGACGCCGAGCGCGTCGTCGCGGCGGCGGAGGCCGTCGACGGCGTGGCGTCGGTCCGTCCCGCAGCGGCGGCCGACGGCGTCACCCAGCTCCAGGTGGTCCTCGACGCGGCCGAGGGCAGCGAGGGGAGCCGCGCCGCCGTCGTCGACCTGCGCGCGGCCCTCGCCGACCTGCCGGAGACCTACGTCGGCGGCCCCGAGGCGCAGACCATGGACGGCACGGCGGCCGCTGCTCGCGACCGCGAGCTCATCGTGCCGATCATCCTCGTCGTCGTCCTCGTGGCGCTCACCCTGCTCCTGCGGGCCGTCGTCGCGCCGGTCCTGCTCGTGCTCACCGTGGTGGGGACGTACTTCGCCGCCGTCGGGGCCTCGTGGTGGATCTTCACCGGGTTGCTCGGGTTCGCGGCGCTGGACGAGGGGGTGCCCCTCCTGGCGTTCCTGTTCCTCGTGGCGCTGGGGGTCGACTACAACATCTTCCTCGTGACGCGGGCGAGGGAGGAGACGCGGGAGCACGGTCCCCGGCTGGGGATGCTCCGGGCGCTCGGCGCGACGGGCGGCGTCATCACGAGCGCCGGCATCCTGCTCGCCGCCGTCTTCGCCACCCTCGGCGTCCTCCCGCTCGTCGTCCTGGCGCAGCTCGGCGTCGTGGTCTGCGTCGGGGTGCTCCTGGACACGCTCGTCGTGCGCACGATGCTCGTGCCGGCGCTCGCGTTCGTCCTCCGCGAGCGGTTCTGGTGGCCGCAGCGCCTCCTCCGCTAGCCTCGTCGGTTCGACCAGCGCTCTCGCCCCGGAAGGCCCGGCTCGCCGATGGACAACGTGAAGTACCTGCTCATCCTGCTCCTCGTCATCGCCCTGCCGGTCGCCGGCTCGGTGCTCAAGCGCATGGCGAACGCGAAGGGGGACGAGCTGGGCCGGCGACGCCTCGCGAACCGGACGGTGCAGGCGCTCGAGCAGCTCGCCGTCTCGCTCGACGTCGCGGCGGACCCGGCCGCGGCGGCGCGACTCGTCACCGAGGTCGCCGACACGATGAAGAAGTGGCGCCGGGCGGGGGAGCTGGAGTGGCACCGCGAGGTGCTCTACCCGGCCGACATCGTCGTGCGTCTCGACCCGACCGAGACGGGCTGCCGCCTCGCGGTCGTCCGGACGCACGAGTCGGTCACGGTCCCGCAGGGCGTGCGCGACTGGGAGCGCTTCCGGGACGCCGTCGCCGCCGCAGCGACGACGCACGGCGTCGCGACCGCGACGACGGCGAGCCACCCCATGGTGCGGGTGCCCCGCCAGGAGCCCGCCGGTATCGGGCAGTCGGACCACCTGTGGGTGCGCGCCGACGCCTGACCCGCGAGCGCCCGCCCTCGTGTGAGCCGGACCACATAATCAGAGCAACTGTCTCGCATTGCAAGACTTATCGGTTGTCCCAGCAACCAGGGTGTGACTCCTCGTACCGTCGAGGCACTCGGCACCGGCCGAGGTCCCTCAACACCGACGGAGCACCCGCATGTCTCGCATCGCCCACCGACCCGCAGCTGGCATCGTCTCGTTCGCCGTCGCCGCCGTCATGCTCGCGGGCTGCGCCTCGGGCTCCGGGGGCGGCACCGCCGACTCGACCACCGACGCCGCCACCGGCTCGAGCGGGACGGACGCGACGCCGGCCGGCGACGTCCAGACCGGGGGAGAGCTGCTCTACCTCGAGTACCAGCCGTTCACGACCCTCTACCCGCCGCAGTCGGGCTTCTACCCGAACGGCGGCATCATCGCGAACATCACCGACCGGCTCGTCTACCAGGACCCGGTGACGCTCGAGCTGGAGCCGTGGCTCGCCACCGACTGGACGGTCAACGAGGACGCGACGGAGTACACCTTCGACCTGCGCCCGGGCGTCACCTTCTCCGACGGGACGCAGCTGACGGCCGAGGTCGTCGCCAAGAACTTCGACCTCTACGGCCTCGGTGACGCCGAGCGCGGCTTCCCGGTCTCCGAGCAGATCAACAACTACGCCGGCTCGACCGTCGTCGACGAGGACACCGTCACGTTCAGCTTCTCCGCCCCCGCGCCGGGCTTCCTCCAGGCGACCAGCGCCAACGGCGCGGGCATCCTGTCCGAGGCGACCCTCGACGGCGACGTCGACTTCTTCGCCCCGGGCAACGCGACGCAGGTCGTCGGCACCGGCCCGTTCGTCGTCGCCGACGAGACGGTCGGGACGGAGCTGCTGCTCGAGGCGCGCGAGGACTACGACTGGGCGCCGCCGTCGCTCGAGCACCAGGGCCGCGCCTACCTCGACGCCGTCCGGTTCACGGTGACGCCGGAGGACGCGGTCCGCGTCGGGGCGCTCACCTCCGGCCAGGCCGACCTCGTCCGCTACGTCCAGGCGTACGACGAGCAGCAGGTCACGGGCGCCGGGCTCCAGCTCTTCGCCCCGCAGACCCAGGGCGTCAACAACTCCCTCTCGCTGCGGTTCACCAACCCGATCCTCAGCGACCTCAAGGTCCGCCAGGCGCTCGTCGCCGGCGTCGACGCGCAGGAGGTCGTCGACACGATCTTCACCGAGAACTACCCGGCCGCGACCGGCGTGCTCTCCCACACCGCCCTCGGCTACGTCGACGAGTCCGACCGGCTCGCCTACGACCCCGAGCACGCGGCCGAGCTCCTCGACGAGGCCGGCTGGACGCTGGACGGCGCCACCGACGGCATCAGGACCAAGGACGGCCAGCGGCTCTCGCTCGTCGCGTCCGAGGCCAAGCCGCAGCCGCTCTCCAAGGACACGCTGACCCTCGTCGCGCAGCAGCTCGCGAAGATCGGCGTCGAGCTCAAGATCCTCGCCGCCGACGCCGGGACGTTCGCTGAGGCGATCGTCGACCCCGACCAGGTGCAGCTCTACCACTCGATGGTCGCCCGCTCGGACCTCGACGTCATCAAGAGCCAGTACCACTCGCAGAACCGCAACTCGCTCCTCTCGACCGACGCCGAGCTGGACCGCCTCCTCGAGGTCGTCTCCTCCACGGCCGACCCGGCCGCGCGGCTCGAGGCGAGCAAGGCGGCCCAGGACTACCTCGTCGAGCAGGCCTACGTCATCCCGCTGTTCGAGGAGCCGCAGGTCTACGGCGCGCAGAACTACGTCCACGGCTTCGGCTGGGACTCGATCGCGCGTCCGATCTTCTACTCGACCTGGCTCGAGGGCTGAGGGAACCGGTCGAGAGATGAGCTACGTCGCCGGCCGCGTCGCGAGCGCCCTGGGGGTCCTGCTCGCCGCGTTCACCCTGGCCTTCCTCCTGCTCCAGGCGCTCCCGGGGGACGCCGTGATGATCCGGTTCGAGAGCCCCGAGCTGGGGCTCTCCCCGGAGCAGATCGCGACCATCCGGGAGTCCTACGGGGCCGACGCCGGGCTGCTCACCCAGTACGGCCACGCCCTGGCCGGCGCGGTCCAGGGGGACTTCGGCTTCTCGGCGGCGACGGGTGCTCCCGTCCGCGTCCTGATCGGCGAGGCGATCGGCTCGACGGTGCTGCTGGCCGTCCTCGGCCTGCTCACCGCGACGGTCCTTGCGGTCGCGCTCGCCGTCGCGGCGACGCTCCTGCCGTGGTCCTGGCTGGCCGGCGCCATCCGCTCGCTGCCGTCGCTGTTCGTCTCGGTGCCCGTGTTCTGGCTCGGGATCGTGCTGGTCCAGATCTTCTCGTTCCGGCTCGGCTGGATCTCCGTGATCCGGCCGGGCCCGCTCGAGGGGCTGATCCTTCCGGTGCTCACGCTCGCCGTCCCGATCAGCGCCCCGCTCGCCCAGATCCTGCTCCGCTCGATCGACACGGCGCGCGCGGCGCCGTTCGTCGGCGTCGTGCGGGCCAAGGGGGCGTCCGAGGGCTGGCTCCTGGCGAACAACGTGCTGCGCAACGCCGCCGTGCCGGCGCTCACCATCGCCGGCGTCCTGCTCGGCGAGCTGATCGGCGGTGCCGTCGTCACGGAGACCGTGTTCGCCCGCTACGGCATCGGCCGGATCACGGCGGACGCCCTCGCCACCCAGGACGTGCCCGTGCTCCAGGCGATCGTCGTCCTCGCGGCCGCCGCCTTCGTCGTCGTCAACCTCGGCGTCGACCTGCTCGCCCCGATCGTCGACCCGCGGCTGCGCCGCCGGGCCGCAGCCTGAGGAGCCCGCCATGTCAACGGATCTCTCGCTCGCTCCCGGCCCCTCGGCCGTGCTCGCCGAGGAGGCGGGGGTCGACCCCGTCGAGGCCGGCGACGCCGCCGGTGCGGCCGGCACGGTCGGGGGCGTCGCCGCCGGCGGCGCGCCGGGCCGGCGTCGCCGCCGGCTGCCCGCGCTCACCGTGGTCGCCTCGTTCGCCCTCCTCGGGCTCGTGGTCGCCTGGGCGCTCCTGCCCGCGCTGTTCGGCCACGCCGACCCCTACGCCGGCGTGCCGAGCGAGAAGCTCGCCGGCCCGAGCCCCGCGCACTGGTTCGGCACCGACACGACCGGTCGCGACCTGTTCACCCGCGTGGTCTACGGCGCGCGCTACAGCCTGCTCGGCGGTGCCGTGGCGGTGACGGTCGGCCTCGTCGCCGGCACGGCCATCGGCGTCCTGGCCGGGACGATCGGCGGGATCCTCGACGAGGCGCTCATGCGCGTCGTCGACGTCCTGCTCGCGATCCCGGCCCTCCTGCTGTCGCTGTCGGTCATCATCCTGCTGGGGTTCGGCACGACGTCGGTCGCGATCGCGGTCGGTGTCACGTCCGTCGCGGCCTTCGCGCGGCTCTCGCGCAGCGAGGTCGTCCGGGTCCGGCGCACCGAGTACGTCGAGGCGGCGTTCGGCAGCGGCGGGCGGTGGTGGCAGGTGCTCCTGCGGCACGTCCTGCCGAACTCGCTCACCGCGGTCCTCGCGCTCGCGGCACTCCAGTTCGGCACGGCGATCCTCGCGATCTCGACGCTCGGCTTCCTCGGCTACGGCGCCCCGCCGCCGACGCCCGAGTGGGGGCTGCTCATCGCCGAGGGACGCAACTACCTCGCCACCGCCTGGTGGCTGACGACGCTGCCCGGCATCGTCGTCGTCCTCACCGTGCTGGCCGCGAACCGCGTGTCGGTCTGGATCGCGCGCAGGAGCGAGGCATGAGCACCGTCGGCACGAACCTGCTCGAGGTCACGGACCTCTCGGTCGGGTACGCGAGCGCCGGTGGCGCCCCCCGGGCCGTCACGCACGGCGTCTCGTTCGCGGTCGCGCCCGGCGAGGTCGTCGCGCTCGTGGGGGAGTCGGGGTCCGGCAAGACCACGACGGCCCAGGCGGCGATCGACCTGCTGCCCCCGGGTGGCCAGGTGCTCTCGGGGCGCATCGCGCTCGACGGCGAGGACGTCACGCGCGCCTCCCGTCGCCGCTGGCGCCAGCTTCGCGGTGCCCGGGTCGGGCTCGTCCCGCAGGACCCCGGCGCCTCGCTCGACCCGACCAAGCGGATCGGCGACTCGATCGCCGAGGCGTTCCGCATCCACGCCGGGGCGCGGGGTTCGGTTCCTCGACGGCTGGTGCGGCCGCGCGTGCTCGAGCTGCTCGAGCGCGTCGGCATCGACGACCCCGAGCGCCGGGCCCGCCAGTACCCGCACGAGCTGTCGGGCGGGATGAAGCAGCGCGTCCTCATCGCGGGCGCGATCGCGCTCGGGCCGGGCCTGCTCATCGCGGACGAGCCGACCAGCGCGCTCGACGTCACCGTCCAGCGCCGCATCCTCGCGCTCCTGGACGACCTGCGCCGCGAGCAGGGCACGGGCATCCTCCTGGTGACGCACGACCTCGCGCTCGCGGCCGACCACGCCGACCGGATCCTCGTGCTGCGCGACGGCCGGGTCCAGGAGGACGGGCCGGCGGCGCGGGTCCTGGCGGCGCCCAGCTCGGAGTACACCCGCCGCCTGCTCGCCGACGCCCCGACGCTCGCCACCCCGATCCACCGGGCCGCGGTCCCGGCGGTCGGGGGCGGCGCGGCCGAGGCGTCCGACGGCGCGGCCCCGCCCGCCCTGTCCGTGCGGGACCTCACCGTCGAGTTCGGCGGCCCGGGCGTCTTCGCGCGGCTCGTCGGCCGCGGCCGGCCGGCGTTCCGCGCCGTCGACGGCGTCTCGTTCGACGTCCCGCGGGGGACGACGCACGCGCTGGTGGGGGAGTCGGGCTCGGGGAAGACGACGACGGCGCGCGCGGTCGCGGCCTTCCAGCGGGCCGCCGGCGGCTCGGTGACGCTGCTGGGGCGCGACGTCCGGTCCCTGTCCGCGGCGGGTCGGCGCGAGCTGCGCCGCAGCGTCCAGCTCGTCTACCAGAACCCGTTCGCCTCGCTGGACCCGCGACAGAGCATCCTCCAGGCCGTCGAGGAGCCGCTGACGAACTTCGGCCTCGGCTCGGCCGCCGAGCGACACGACCACGCCGTCAAGGCGCTCGAGCGCGTCGCTCTCCCGGCCGAGCTGCACGCGCGGAGGCCGCGGGAGCTCTCGGGTGGACAGCGTCAACGCGTCGCGATCGCGCGCGCCATCGTGCTGCACCCCGAGGTGCTCATCCTCGACGAGGCGACGAGCGCGCTCGACGTCACCGTCCAGGCCGGCATCCTCCGACTGCTCGACGACCTCCAGCGCGAGCGCGGGATGACCTATCTCGTCATCTCCCACGACCTCGCCGTCGTCCGGCAGATCGCCGACTCGATCACGGTGCTGCGAGGCGGCCGCGTGGTCGAGCAGGGCAGCACGAGCGAGATCTTCGAGCGCCCGCGCGCCGACTACACCCGCGAGCTCATCGCCGCGATCCCCGGCGCCTCGCTCGATGCGAGCCTCGCCGCCACCGGCACGACCAGCACGCTCAGCACGACCGCCCCGACAGGAGCCTGACCATGACATCGAACGAGCTGCGCCTCGGCGTCTTCACCCGACTCCTCGACGACACCTCACCGGCCGAGCGCTACCGCAACGCCAGCGAGCAGATCGTCCAGGCCGAGGCCCTCGGCTTCCACTCGGCCTGGGTGGCCCAGCACCACTTCCACCGCGACGAGGGCGGTCTGCCGGCCCCCGCCGTGTTCCTCGCCTCCGTCGCGCCGCTGACCCGGCGGATCCGGCTCGGCTTCGGCGTCATCACGCTGCCGCTGGAGCACCCGCTCCGCGTCGCCGAGGACCTCGCGGTGCTCGACGAGATCTCCGGGGGACGCGTGGAGGTCGGGTTCGGGACGGGCGGCACGCCGTCGTCCTTCCGCGCGTTCGGTCACGACGCCGCCGACCGGCGGCGGATCTACGCCGAGCACCTCGACGTCGTGACGCGGGCCTGGGCCGGCGACGACCTCGGCGACCCGGAGAACCAGCTCTACCCCCCGGCGCCCACGCTGCTGGAGCGGCAGTGGGAGGCGACCTTCTCCGTCGAGGGCGGCGCCCGCGCCGGAGCGAACGGCAACGGCCTGCTGCTCTCCCGCAGCCAGCCGCGTCCCGACGGCCAGCCCGACCTGCGGATCTGGGAGATCCAGGAGCCGATCGTCGCCGCCTACCTGGAGAACCTCCCCGACGGCGTCGCCCCGCGGATCGCCGCGTCGCGCACCGTCATCGTGACGGACGACGAGGCGACGGCCCGCCGCGAGGCCGAGCGCGGGCTGCGCGCGGTCGCCGGTCGCGCCGGGCTGTGGGGTCTCGACCCGGCCGGCTCGCTCGACCACCTCATCGCGGCCTCCGACACCGTGACCGGGACGAGCGAGCAGGTGACCGAGCAGCTCGCCCGTGACACCGTGCTGCGCGACGCGACGGACCTCCTCGTCCAGGTGCACTCCGTCGACCCGGTGCACGAGCTCGTCCTGCGCTCGCACGAGCTGCTCGCGACGCAGGTCGCGCCCGCGCTCGGTCGCCGGCTCGCGCCGGTGGAGGTGGGGGCATGAGCGCGTCGGTCGCATCGCCGGACGTCCTGGACCGGGTCGCCGGGATCGAGCCGTCGAGCACGCTGGACGCGCTGCGGCACGCCCGGCCGGCCGCGCGGACGCACACCCAGCGGGCGCACGACGTGCTCCTGGACCCCGCCGACGACCGCGGGTTCACCCGCGCGGAGCGGCTCGCCGTCGCGAGCTTCGTGCTCGGCCTGCACCGCGGCGGGCCGGGCCGAGGGATCCCCGCGCTCGCCCAGACGTACGACGACGCCCTGCAGGAGCTCGCGCCGGACCTCGCGGACGCGGTGCAGCACGCGGCAACCGCCGCCCGTCGGCCGGGCCCGTACGGCGTGTACCGGGAGGTCGGTCTCGCGAGCGAGTCCGAGCCGGGGGAGGCGTTCACGGCCGCGGCCGACCCGGGGGCCGGGCTCGACGACCGGCTCGCGGCCGGGCTCGACCACGCCGCGCTGCTCGTCCTGCGACCGCGCGAGGCCTCGCCGGAGGCGCTCGCGGCGCTGGCCGGCGCCGGCTGGACGCCCGCACAGGTCGTCGAGCTGTCCCAGCTCGTCTCCTTCCTCACCTACCAGGCGCGCATCGCGCACGCGCTCGCCGTCGTGGTCGACGACGACCCCGCGCTCGCCACCCGACCCGACGGAGACCCCCGATGACGACCGCCCCGACGACCGACCTGCACCGGCCCGAGCACTTCACGCGGGACGCGCTCGGCTGGGTGCCGTGGCTCGAGCCCCCGACGGCCGACGAGCTCACGCCGGAACAGGTCGAGGCGCTCGTCGAGCCCGGTCGCGTCGCGAGCCCGTACTTCCGGCTGCTGGCCCTGGCGCCGGAGATCCTGGAGTCGCGCACGCGCGCGGACCTCGACATGGTGCTGACGGGTGCGCCACGCCCGGGGCAGGACGGCGAGGGGCTGCCCCGCCCCGAGCGCGAGCTGGCCTCGACCGTCGCGTCGCGTCTCAACGGCTGCGTCTTCTGCGCGAGCGTGCACTCCCGGCTCGCCGCCCAGCTCGGCAAGCGGCCGGAGGAGGTCGACCTGCTGCTGCGCGACGGCGTCGCGGCGGCCGACCGGCTCGAGCCGCGGTGGGCCGCGGTCGTGCGGGCCGCTGCCGCGCTCTCGGCCACCCCGCCGACGTTCGACGCGGAGAACGTCGCCGAGCTGCGCGCCGTCGGTCTGTCCACCGAGGCCGTCCTCGACGCGGTCGGGTCGGCGGCGTTCTTCGCGTGGGCGAACCGGCTCATGCTGTCGCTGGGTGAGCCCGAGGTGCCCGCACCCCGTTAGGATCGGCCAGCGTGGAGCACACCGAGCACGACTACCCGCCGCGTCACAAGTCCGGCCACTACCGGTTCATCGCGGCGGTGGTCCGGCCCATCCTCAACGCGCTCGGCCGCAAGCGCTGGAGCGGGACGGAGAACCTCCCGGCCGAGGGCGGGTTCATCGTGGCGTCCAACCACCTGTGCAACCTCGACCCGCTCACGGTCGCCCACATGCTCTACAACAACGGGGCGCCGCCGCGCATCCTGGCGAAGTCGGAGCTGTGGCGGATGCCGATCATCGGCCCGACCATGCGGCACAGCCACATGATCCCGGTCGAGCGGGGCACCCGGACGGCCGCCGACTCGCTCGTCGCGGCGGAGGCGGCGATCGCGCACGGCGAGGCCGTGTTCATCTATCCCGAGGGCACGCACTCCAAGGACCCGGACAAGTGGCCCATGGTCGCCAGGACCGGCGTGGCCCGCCTGGCGCTCGCGACCGGCGCGCCCGTCATCCCCGTGGCCCAGTGGGGGGCCCACCTCGTCATGCCGAACCACAAGCCGTGGTTCCGCCCGTGGGCGCAGCCGAAGTTCCAGGTGCTCGTCGGCACGCCCGTGGACCTGGCCGACCTGATCGGTCGCAGCGACCACGAGGCCCTCGTGGAGGCCACCGCCCGGATCATGCGCGCCATCACCGCGCTGCTCGCGCGGCTGCGCGGCGAGACGCCGCCCGAGATCCCCTGGGACCACCGCAGGGGCGGTCGCGTCGTGCGCGAGCCGAGGCCGGGGTCGGCCGAGGCGCGGGGGACCGACGAGGCGCGGACGGAGCAGGCCCGCCCGGGCGGGGCGGCCGACGAGGCCGGGGACACCGCCGGGGAGGACGCCTCGTGAGGGCCGTCGTCATCGGCTCCGGCGCCTGGGGCACGACCTTCGCCCAGGTGCTGGCGGACGCCGGCAACGACGTCGTCGTGTGGACGACGCAGGAGGCCGTCGCCGAGGAGATCAACACCCGGCACACGAACGGCCGGCACCTGCCGGACGGGACCGTGCTGCCCGAGACCCTCGCGGCCTCGACCGACCTGGCGCGGCTGCTGCCGACCGCGGAGGTCGTCGTCGTGGCGCTCCCGTCGCAGGTGGTGCGCGACGTGCTCACCCCGTACGCGGGACTGGTCGCCCCCGAGGCGGTCGTGGTCTCGCTCATGAAGGGCGTCGAGCTGTCGACGCTCGAGGTGATGAGCCAGGTGCTCATGGAGATCTGGGACCTGGCACCCGAGCGGATGGCCGTCGTGTCCGGGCCGAACCTCGCGGGCGAGATCGCACGCCGCGAGCCGACGACCACGGTCGTCGCGTGCCGGGACGATGCCGTCGCGCACCGGATCGCCGAGGCGATCGCGACGCCGTACTTCCGCGTCTTCACGAGCACCGACGTCATCGGGCTCGAGATCGGCGGCGCGGTGAAGAACGTCATCGCGCTCGCCGTCGGTATCGCCGAGGGGATGGGGTACGGCTACAACATGGTCGCGTCGATCATGACGCGCGGCCTGTCGGAGGGCACCCGGATCGGTCTCGCGATCGGCGCCGAGCGGGAGACGTTCCTCGGCCTCGCGGGCGTCGGCGACCTCGTCGCCACCTGCTCCTCGCCCAGCTCGCGCAACCACCGGCTCGGCTCCTACATCGGCAAGGGGCTCACCCTGGCGGAGGCCGTCGAGGCGACCGGGGCGACGGCCGAGGGTGCCAAGTCCTGCCGGCCCATCCTCGAGCTCGCCCGGCGGCACGGCGTCAAGGCGTCCGTCATCGCGGCCGTCGTCGCCGTCGTGCACGAGGGGCGCGACCCGGCCCAGGTCGTTCGCGAGCTGCACGCCCGCCCCCCGCGCGCCGAGGACTGATCGCCGCCCGGCGCACGGGACCACCGCGCCAGGGTGGCGGAGCCGGCCTCGCGGCACACCGCCGGCGGTGGGTGCCCGACTGCGGTGCGAACATCCCGGTGTCGTAGACGCATCGTGCGCGATGCGTCCTTGCGGGTGCGGTGCGAGCGTCGTCGCTGGTCGGAGCGTCGGCGTCGACCCCCGCGATGCGTCGTGCACGACGCCAGCGGTCCCGGCTGCCGCCGTGCCGCGCGCGGCACGTCCCCGGCACCACCGCGTACTGCCGCGCGGGCACGTTTCCGGCACCACCGCGCACTGCGTGCGACGCGCCCCGGGACGGGCCCGGCCGCCGACACCGGCGGCGCCCGGCGAGGCTCAGCGGCAGGCGCCGGCGTCCGCGGACGCCCGCGGCGTCGCCGCCGGCATCGGCCGGCCCGCCCGAGCGCGCGGCGACGGCGTTCGTGGACGATGCATCCGGGTGCAGCATCCTGCCCGGTCCGAGCCCGACCGATGGCGTCCCGGAAGCGACGCATGCGACGCGTTCTGGCACACGCACCCCTGCGTCGCTCTGCGTCGGTGCCGACTCAGCCCGCCTGCGACGCGACGAGCGCCTGGTCCAGGTCGGCCCACAGGTCGCGGACGTCCTCGATGCCGACGCTCACCCGGAGCAGGTCCTCGGGGACGCTCGGCGCCTCGTTCGGCCAGCGCCGACGCCGCTCGAGCATCGACTCGACACCGCCGAGCGACGTCGCCGGCAGCCACAGCCGCACCTCCTCGGTGAGCCGGCGCGCGGCCTCTGCTCCGCCGCGCACGCGCAGCGTGAGGATCGCGCCGAAGCCGTCCATCTGCCGGGCGGCGAGGTCGTGCTGCGGGTGGTCGGGCAGCCCGGGGTAGGACACCGCGAGCACGGCGGGGTGCTCGCGCAGACGCCCGGCCAGCTCGGCCGCGTTCTGCTGCGCGCGCTCCATCCGCAGCGCCAGCGTCCGCAGCCCGCGCAGCGCCAGCCACGCCTCGAACGGGCCGGCGATGCCGCCGCCCGTCACGCGCCGCTGCCGGACGCGGGCCCACAGGTCTGCGTCGCCGGTCACGACGGCGCCGAGCACGACGTCGGAGTGCCCGGCCAGGTACTTCGTCACCGAGTGGACGACGACGTCCGCGCCCAGCTCCAGCGGCCGCTGCAGCAGCGGCGTCGCGAACGTGTTGTCCACGACGACGACCGCGCCGACCGCGTGGGCGGCGCTCGAGACGGCGGCGACGTCCGCGACCTCGAGCATCGGGTTCGTCGGCGTCTCGAGCCAGACCAGGTCGGCGGGGCGTCCGGCGTCGCCGTCCGCGCCGTCCGTGCCATCCGCGCCGTCCGACCCGCGGATCGCGGCGACGACGGCCGCGGTGTCCGCGATGTCGACGCGACGGATCTCGACGCCGCACCGCTCCGCGAGCTGTCGGGCCGCGACCAGGGCCTCGTGGTAGGCGTGCCGGGGGACGACGAGCACGCCGCCTGGCGGCGTGAGGTCCAGGACCGCGCTGATCGCCGCCTGGCCCGACCCGAACAGGAGACCCGGTCGGTCCGCGCCCTCCAGCTCGGCGATCGCCTCCTCCAGCGGGTGCCAGGTCTCGGTGTCGATCCGGGCGTAGACGAGGTGCTCCGGGCCCGCTGCACCGGGCCGCTCGGCCCCGACGTAGGTGCTCGACAGGACGACCGGCGGGTTGACCGGCGCACCGGGGGTGCGGGCCGGGCGACCGGCCGCCACGACCGTCGTCGCCGGGCTGAGTGGGGAGTTGCTCACGTCTAGCCACGGTACGCGCGTGGCGTCCCGGCTCTCCACCGGGCGCCGCGTAGTCTCGCCCCGTGACCAGGACGCGCGTGGCGATCATCTTCGGCGGACGCAGCAGCGAGCACGCCATCTCGTGCGCCACCGCCGCCGGCGTGCTCTCCGCGATCGACCGGGAGCGGTTCGAGGTCGTCCCCGTCGGCATCGCGCTCGACGGGTCGTGGGTCCTCCTGCCCGACGATCCCGAGCCGCTGCGGATCGACGGCGCGCGGCTCCCGGAGGTCCACTCGGCCGGGGCCCCCGGCGTGCTCGTCCCGTTCGGCCCCGACGCTCGCTCGCTCGTGACGACGGACGTCGGCGGCGGCGTGACGGCGCTCGCCGAGGTCGACGTGGTCCTGCCGCTCCTGCACGGCCCGTTCGGCGAGGACGGCACGATCCAGGGCCTGCTCGAGCTGGGCGGGATCCCGTACGTCGGGTCGGGCGTGCTCGCCTCGGCCGCCGGGATGGACAAGCACGTGATGAAGGTGATGCTCGCGGGAGCTGGCATCCCCGTCGGACCCTACGTCGTGCTCACGCGGACCGAGTGGGAGCGCGACCGGGAGCTGTGCCTCGACGCGGCGCAGGCGCTTGGCGACCTGCTGTTCGTCAAGCCGGCTCGGGCCGGGTCGAGCATGGGGATCAGCCGGTGGACCGGCGCGGACGGCCGCGACGCGCTCGCCCGCGCGATCGAGGAGGCGCGCGAGCACGACCCCAAGATCGTGGTCGAGGCCGGGCTGCGCGGGCGGGAGATCGAGGTCGCGGTGCTCCAGGGACGCGGGCTCGACCGGCCCCGGACGACGGTGCCGGGGGAGATCCTCGTCGGCGGTGGCCGCGACTTCTACGACTTCGAGGCCAAGTACACCGACACCGGCGACACGACGCTCGTCATCCCCGCCGATCTCGACGACGACGAGGTCGCCGCGGCGCGGGCGCTCGCGGCGGACGCGTTCGACGCGCTCGGCTGCGAGGGGCTGGCACGGGTCGACCTCTTCCTCACCGAGTCCGGCTTCGTCGTCAACGAGGTGAACACGATGCCCGGGTTCACGCCGTTCTCGATGTTCCCGCAGCTCTGGCGCAGCGAGGGGCTCAGCTACCCCGAGCTCATCACGGAGCTGCTCGAGCTCGCCCTCGAGCGGCCCGTCGGGCTGCGCTGAGCGCACGAGCGGACCGGTCGAGCCGAGCCCGGCGACCAGCCGGGTGTGCGGCGTCGCCCACGCCCCGTCGGTGCGGCGTCAGCGCGTGCGCGCGACGACGTCGAGCACCTCGCCCATGAGGGCGAGCCAGCTCTCGTTGTCGAGGTCGCGGCGCTGGGCGCGCGCGTAGGGGAGGTACTGCGACACGGCCTCGCGAACCAGGGCGACGGCATCGTCGTGGGTGCGGGTGGACGTGGTGGTGCTCATCGGGGTCTCCGATCGAGATCTGCGCCAGGGGTGGTGACGTCACCATCGTCCGTCCCGGGGAGACCTCGCGCCTGGGACCAAAGGTCCGGCGTCCGGACCCGCCGGCCCGGCTAGAGGCAGGCGCGCTCGGGGCTGGTGCGCGAGACGGCCCCCGCGAGGTCGACGAGGATCGCGGTCGCGTCCGACCCGGCGTACTCCACGGGCACGACGACCTCGATCGCCGGGACGCGACCGTAGGTCGTGAAGGCGAACCGGCCGCGTCCGCCGTCGTCGGCCGTCGAGCCCTGCGGGTCGTCCTCGTGCACGATCCAGTCGACGACGGTGCCGTCGCCCGCCGTGACCTGGATGCAGCGCTCGGGCGTCGGCGGGAGCGGCTCCACCCCGCAGCGCAGCGTGATCGCCGGATCGCCCCACGCGAGCGAGGCCTGGGACGTCGTCGGCCGGCGATCGGCGCCGGCGAGCGAGGACGGCGCGACGCGCAGCACCTGGGCGCACACCTCGGCCGACGCGTGGGGTGCCGCGTCGAGCACGACGTCCGACGCGCAGCCGGACAGCATCGTCGCCCCGGCCGCCAGCGCGAGGGCGAGGGAGGGGACGGCGACGCGGCGGGGACTCACCCCTCCACGGTAGTCGGCCGACCGTGCGCGAGGATGGTCCGGTGCGCGTCGACGAGATCACCGAGACCGAGCTGATCGCCCGGTTCGCGCCGATGCTGCCGGTGGGCGTGCGGACCGTGCTCGGTCCCGGTGACGACGCCGCCGTCCTCACCGCGCGCGGCGACCTCGTCGTCACGACCGACGTGCTCGTGGAGGACCACCACTTCCGGACGCGGTGGTCGACCGGGGCCGACGTCGGCTGGCGCGCCGCCATGCAGAACCTCGCCGACGTCGCGGCGATGGGAGCCGTCCCGACCGCGCTCGTGGTCGCGCTGACCCTGCCGCCATGGACCCCGGTCGCGTGGGTCGAGGACCTCGCGCGGGGGCTCGCGCAGGCGTGCGAGCCGCACGGGGTCGGCGTCGTGGGCGGCGACCTGTCCGCCGGGCCGGCGCTGTCCGTCGCCGTCACCGCCCTCGGCGAGCTCGACGGGCGCCGGCCCGTGACGCGCGGGGGAGCCCGGCCGGGCGACGTCGTCGCCCACGCGGGCGTGCTCGGCCGCTCGGCGGCGGGGCTGGCGCTCCTGGCCGCCGCGTCGGAGGGGGTGACGTCCCTGCCCGGTGGGGAGCGGCTCGTCGAGGCGTTCCGGAGGCCCGACCCGCCACTGCTCTCCGGGGTCGACGCGGCGCGCGCCGGCGCGAGCGCCATGCTCGACGTCTCGGACGGGCTGCTGCGCGACGCCGGCCGGATCGGGCTGGCCAGCGGCGTCCGGCTCGACCTGTCGCGCGGACTCCTCGCGCCCGGCGTCGACGCGCTCGCCGAGGCCGCGCAGGACGTCGGCGTCGACCCGCTGACGTGGGTGCTGACGGGTGGCGAGGACCACGGCCTCCTCGCGACGTTCCCGCCGTCGGTCGCGCTCCCGCCCTCGTTCCACCGGATCGGCGTCGTCGTCGCGGCGGACGTGCCGGGCGACCCGGGCGTCACCGTCGACGGCGCGACGTGGGCAGGCCCGCTCGGCTGGGACCACTTCCACGCGACCTGAGTCGTCCCCGTCGGCGGCGGTCGGCTCCGGGGACGACGAAGGCCGCGGTCCCCGAGGGGAGCGCGGCCTTCGTGCGACTACGGGTGCGGGCTCAGAGAGCGCGCGTCACCTTGCCGGCCTTGAGGCAGGAGGTGCACACGTTGAGGCGCTTGGGCGTGCCGTTGATGACGGTCCGCACCTTCTGGATGTTCGGGTTCCAACGGCGCGAGGTCCGCACGTGCGAGTGCGAGACGCTCTTGCCGAAGCTGGGTGCCTTGGCGCACACGTCGCAGGTCGAAGCCACGGTCGTTCTCCTCATCATGAGCCGCCTGATCTGGCGGCGAATCCTGACAGCGTCGGGGTCGCGACTCCGCGAGGGAGGTGCATACCGGCACAACGCAACCGCAGCAGCATACCCTACGGCGCCGGACCGATCCACCAGCCGATCGTCGACGGCGCCCGTCCACACATCCTCTGGATCCACGGGCTCGACGTCGCGCGACCCCCGGTGTCGGACCAGCAGCCTACCCTCGGTGTCATGACGAGCAGCGGACGCGGGAGCGACGGGCACTGGCCGGGCATGCCCCGCACGCCCGTCGACCGCAGCCTGCGCATGCAGCTCGGTGAGGCGGCGTCGCGCAAGTACGCCAAGCTCGGCCTCCACTCGGTCCGCGACCTCCTCGAGCACTACCCGCGCCGGATGATCGACCCGGGCCGGCTGACGGACCTGTCGCGGCTGCGGCCCGGGCAGCACGTCGTCGTGGTGGTGGACGTGCTCGGGCTGACGGCCCGCCCGATGCGGGCCCGGCGGGGGTTCGTCGTGCAGGTCGACGTCTCCGACGGGGACGGCGTGCTCCAGATCGTCTACTTCGCGCCGAGCGCCCACCGCGTCGCCTACCTGGAGCGCCGCCTGGCACCGGGGCGGCGGATCGTCGTCGACGGCGTGGTCGCGGCGCACGGCGGCCGGCTGCAGCTCACCCACCCCGAGATCGACGACGTGGACGAGGAGGAGACCGACGAGGAGGCCCGCGAGCGCGCCAGCCGTCCCAAGGTCCGCTACGGGCAGACCCGGGGGCTCAAGAGCCTGACGATCCAGAAGCACGTCCGCGGTGTCCTCGCCTCGCTCGACGACGAGCTGCTGCCCGACCCGGTCCCGCTCGAGGTGCGGCTGGAGCGCGGCCTCCTCACGCACGCGATGGCGCTGCGCGCGATCCACGAGCCGCAGGACGCGCAGCAGTACCGCGACGCGGTCGAGGCCCTGCGGTTCGAGGAGGCGTTCGTGCTCCAGGCCGCGATGGCCCGCCGTCGCCACGAGGCCTCCCTCGAGCCCGCCACCGCGCGCCCGGTCCGTCCGGGCGGGATCCTCGACGTGTTCGACACGCGCCCGCCGTTCACGCTCACGGCCGGCCAGCTCGAGGTCGGCGGCGAGATCAGCCGCGAGCTCGCGGGGACGACGCCGATGCACCGCCTGCTGCAGGGCGAGGTCGGCTCCGGCAAGACGCTGGTGGCGCTGCGCGCCATGCTCCAGGTCGTCGACAACGGGGGACAGGCCGCGCTGCTCGCGCCGACCGAGGTCCTCGCGGCGCAGCACGAGCGCTCGATCCGCGGCCTGCTCGGCGACCTCGGCGAGGCGGGCATGCTCGGCGGGGCGCTGGACGCCACGCGCGTCGTGCTGCTCACCGGCTCGCAGTCGACGGCGCAGCGGCGCAAGGCCCTGCTGGAGGCGGCGACGGGGACGGCCGGGATCGTCATCGGCACCCACGCGCTGCTCCAGCAGCACGTGACGTTCCACGACCTCGGGCTCGTCGTGGTCGACGAGCAGCACCGGTTCGGCGTCGAGCAGCGCGACGCCCTGCGGGCGAAGGCGCGGACGGCGCCCCACCTGCTCGTCATGACGGCGACGCCCATCCCGCGCACCGTCGCCATGACGATCTTCGGCGACCTCGAGGTCTCGACGCTGCGCCAGCTCCCGGCCGGCCGCGCCGACGTCGCGACGCACGTGGTCGACACGGGCAACGAGCGCTGGGTGCAGCGGATGTGGGCGCGGGTCGCGGAGGAGGTCGGGCAGGGGCGGCGCGTGTACGTCGTCTGCCCGCGCATCTCCGCGACGGTCGCGGAGGCGGGGGAGGACCTCGACGCCGGGCCGGCGGCCGATGACGACGACGGCACCACGGGCGGCGAGCCGTCGGCGGCGCCGCGCGAGCTGGAGTCGGTCGAGGCCGTGGTCGAGCGGCTGGGCGGCGAGCCGGCCCTCGCCGGGATCGAGCTGCGCGCGCTGCACGGCCGGATGGGCCCGGAGGAGAAGGACGCTGCGATGGCCGACTTCGCCTCGGGGGCCGCCCCGGTGCTCGTGGCGACGACCGTCGTCGAGGTGGGCGTCGACGTGCCGGAGGCGAGCGTCATGGTCATCCTCGACGCCGACCGGTTCGGTCTGTCCCAGCTCCACCAGCTCCGCGGGCGGATCGGCCGCGGAGCTCTGCCCGGGGTCTGCTTCGCGGTGACGCCCGTGCCGGAGCTCGACCCGGGGACGGGGGAGCGGTCGGCCGCGCGGGAGCGGCTCGAGACGTTCGCCGGCACGCGGGACGGCTTCGCCCTGGCCGAGGCCGACCTCGGTCAGCGGCGCGAGGGCGACGTCCTGGGGGCGGCGCAGCACGGCCGGACCGCCTCGCTCCGGCTCCTGCGCGTCGTGCACGACGCCGAGACGATCGAGCTGGCGCGGGAGGCCGCGCGCTCCGTCGTCGCGAGCGACCCCGCGCTCGAGCGACACCCGGAGCTGGCCGAGGCGATCACCCGCGCGCTGGACGCCGAGCGCGAGGAGTACCTGGAGCGGTCCTGAGCCCATCGGCGCGTGGTCCGCCCGGCCACGCTCGCCGAGCCCGACCGGGGCGCTCGGGTTCGGTGCGAGCCCGCGCGGCTCGTACGCTCGGGGGATGGCGAAGTCCTCCCCAGCGGTGCTGCGCGCCCGCGACCTGCTCGTCGGCTACGGCGAGAGCGCCGACTCGGCCGTGTGCCCGCCGATCTCGGTGACGATCCCGCCGGGGGCGGCACTCGCCGTCGTGGGGGCGAACGGCAGCGGGAAGTCGACGTTCCTGCGCGCGGTCGTCGGTCTGCTGCCGGCCCTCGGCGGGACGATCGAGCTGCTCGGACGGGCGGTCGACGAGCGCGAGGCGGACTTCCGCGCCGCCGTCGCGACCGTCATGGACGAGGATGCGGCGTTCCCCGCGCTCACCGTGCGCGAGCACCTGCTCCTGCTGGCCCGCGGTCACGGCGTCGCCCAGGCGAGCGAGCTGGTCACGACCCTCACGCGGGAGTTCGGGATCGCTGAGCGCGAGCGCGCGATGCCGACCGCGCTGTCCTCCGGGCAGCGACGCCGCATGCTCCTGGCCGCCGCGTTCGTCCGCCCCCGGCGCGTGCTCGTGCTCGACGAGCCCGAGCAGCGGCTCGACGCCGGCATGCGCGACCGGCTGGGCGAGCGCCTCGCGGCCGAGCGGCGCAGCGGGGTCACGGTCGTCATGGCGACGCACGACCCCGTGCTCGTCGAGCGGGTCGCGACGCACGCGCTCGTCATCACGGACGAGCAGGCCCGGCAGGCCAAGCCGCGGGCCGCCCTCGACCTCATCGAGACGCTGTGACCGCCCCTGGCGCTCCCGGCGCCCCCGATGCCCCCGGCGCGGAGCTAGCCCCCGAGGCCGACGTGACCGCCGCCGGACCCGACGCGACGGTCGGCGACGAGGTCGACCCGGACGACCCGAGCTCCGCCGAGCAGCAGCTCACCGTCCTGCCGCTCGACGAGCCCGTCCCGGGCCAGCCCGTCGCGACGACCCGCCTGACCGGCCGCGGTCTGCGCTCGCTCACGGCGACGGCCAGGCGTGGCCACGGCGGCGCCAAGTGGACCAGCCTGTTCGGCGACGTCTACGTCTCCGTCCTCTCGGCGGTCGTCGGCGTCACGATGGCGGTCCAGGCCGCGCGCATGCTCGGGGCGGACCTCGGCAACCTCGAGGGCGCGGCGCAGGCCGCGGGACCCGCCCTCGACCCGGCCTGGCTCGTGCCCATCGTCGGTCTCGCGGCGGCCGGGCTCGTGCTGGGCGTCGTCGTGCGGCTCGGCCCGGTCGGGGTCGGCGGCGCGGGCGCCCTGTGGTGGCTGCCGACGCCGGCCGACCGCGCCGGGCTGCTGCGCCCCGTCGCGCTGGCCTGGCTCGCCGGCGGCGCGGTCGCCGGCGCCGCGGTCGGTGCGGTGCTCGCGGGCTTCGCCCACGTGGCCTGGCTCGGCTGGTTCGCGCTCGTGGGAGCCGGCGGGGGAGCCGCCCTCGTCGCCGTCGCGATCCTGAGCCAGCGCGGGGGAGCCGGCGGGCGGTCGCTCGCCTCGGCGCCGGTGCGGGCGCGGCGTCTCGCCCGGCTGGGCGAGACGTGCTTCGCGCTCGCCGTCGCCGCCTGGATCGCGCTCGCCGTCGCGCGGCGGCCGGCCCCGGAGCCCAGCCCGGTCCTGCTCGCCGCCGTCCTGCTCGCCCTCGCGGTCGTGCTCGGCGTCGTCGCGATCGCCGGTCTCGGCTCGATCCCGGGCGCGGTGCTGCGCGCGCGAGGCGCCAGGACGGGCGACGCGACGTCGTCCGTCGCCGCGCTCGACCTGCGCGGTCTCGGCCGCGTCCTCACCGACTCCGGCGGCGACGTCCGACGGCGCAGCTCGGCGCTGCGGACCGTGCGCGGGCCGCTGAGCGCCGTCTTCACGGCGGACTCCCGCCTCGTGCTGCGCAGCCCGTGGCAGCTCATCGCGTTCACCAGCGCCGTCGGGCTGCCGCTCGCGCTCGCGGTCTCGGGTGGTTCCCTGCTCATGGTCGCGCTGTTCGTCGTCGTCGGCGGGGCCCTCGTCGCGAACGTCGGCGGTGCCGGCGCGCGAGCGGCGCACGACGCCCCGGTCCTCGACCGCGTGCTCGGCCTCGGCGCTCGCCGCTCGCGGCTCGCGCGGCTCCCGTTCGCCTCCCTGCTCGTCTTCGTCTGGGCGATGGTCGTGCTGCCGCTGCTGCTCTCGATGCGCGGTGTCGGCCTCGGCTGGGAGCTGGTCCCGCTCGCGCTGCTGCTCGCCCCCGGGCTTGCCTCCGCCGGCATCCAGGCCGCCTACCGCAAGTCGATGGACTGGTCGCAGCCGCTCGTCATCACGCCCCAGGGCGCGTACCCGCCGGGGCTGATGAGCGCGCTCGCCCTCGGCCCGATGCTCACGCTCATCGCGCTCCTGCCGACGCTCGTGGCGCTCGCGGTCGCGGTGCTCTCGCCGGCGACGCAGGTTCCCGTCGGCGTCCTGCTGCTCCAGGCCGTCGTCTCATCGATCCTCGTCGCGGTCGCCACCCACGTCCGCAAGGACGCCGGCCGGCCGGCTCGTCCGACCCGGCCGACCTCGGCCGCGGCGACGGCCAGGTAGCCACCGCCTCCGGTTCCCGGGGGCGGACCTCAGCCGCGCGAGCGGTCGCGTCCGATCGGAACGACCTGCGGCGTGCCGACGACGGGGTCGGGCACGACGACGCAGGGCAGGCCGAACACCTCCCCGACGAGGTCGGACGTCACGATGTCGCGCGGGGCGCCCTCGGCGACCACCCGCCCGTCGCGCATCGCGATGAGGTGCGTCGCGTACCGCGCGGCGTGGTTGAGGTCGTGCAGCACGGCCACGAGCGTGTGGCCGGCGAGGTTGAGGTCCGTGAACAGCTCGAGCAGCTCGATCTGGTAGGTGATGTCGAGGTAGGTCGTCGGCTCGTCGAGCAGCAGGATGCCGGTCTGCTGCGCCAGGGCCATCGCGACCCACACCCGCTGGCGCTGGCCGCCCGACAGCTCGTCGACCAGGCGGCCGGAGAGCTCGGTGATGCCGGTCGCCGCCATCGCCCGCAGCACGGCCTGCTCGTCGTCCCCGGTCCACTGCCGGAGGAGGTTCTGGTGCGGGTAGCGCCCGCGGGCGACGAGGTCGGCGACGGTGATGCCGTCGGGAGCGATGGAGCTCTGGGGCAGCAGCCCGATCCGGCGCGCGACCTCCCGGGCGCGGTAGGAGTGGATGTCGGCGCCGTCGAGCACCACCCGGCCGGCGGTGGGACGCAGCAGGCGGCTGAGCCCGCGCAGGAGCGTCGACTTGCCGCACGCGTTCGGGCCGACGATCACCGTGAACGAGCGGTCGGGGATCGAGACGGAGAGGTTCTCGGAGATCGTCCGCCGGTCGTACCCGATCGTCGCCGCCTCCACGCGCAGCCGCGCACCTGTCTCAGGCACGGTGCCTCACTTCCCTGATGATGAGCCAGACGAGATAGGCGCCGCCGGCCACCACCGTGACGATGCCGACGGGCAGCGCGGTCGGCAGGGCGTGCTGCGCGACGAGGTCGGCCCCGACGAGCAGCAGCGCGCCCGTGCAGGCCGCCGGCGCGACGGCGATGCCCGGCGAACGGGTGAGGCGCCGGGCGATCTGGGGCGCGGACAGCGCGACGAACGCGATCGGCCCGGCCGCGGCCGTCACGACGGCCGTCAGCGCCACCGCGATCAGCATGACCGTCAGCCGCACCGGTTCCGCGCGCGTGCCGGTGGCGCGTGCCGCGTCGTCGCCCAGCTCGAGCTGCCGCAGCCCCGGGCCGAGCGCCGCCCCGGCCGCCAGGAGGACCAGCACGAGGCCGCCGCCGACGATCGCCTGGTCCCAGGTGGTCCCGTTGAGCGAGCCGGCGCCCCAGACCGCGGCGGTGAGCGCGAGCTCCTGGTTCGCGGTCAGCATGAGCCACGTGTTGAACGAGGCGAGGACGGCCGCGACGGCGATCCCGACGATGATGAGCCGGAACCCCTGGACCCCCCGACGCCATGCCAGCAGGTAGACGACCCCGGCGGTGAGGATGCCGCCGACCAGCGCTCCGCCGGCAACCTGGAGGTACCCGCCGCCGATGACGATGATGACGAGCAGCGCGCCGGTGTAGGAGCCGGTGGAGAAGCCGATGACGTCGGGGGACGCCAGCGGGTTGCGGGTGAGCGACTGGAACGCGCCCCCCGCCGCGCCGAGCGCGGCGCCGAACACCAGCCCGGCGAGGACGCGTGGCAGCCGCCAGTCGACGACGACGGTGCGCGCGAAGCCGGCGTCCGGATCGTTCGTGAGCGCCGCCAGCACCTGGGGGAGGGTGAGCGGGTAGTCGCCGACGACGAGACCGACCGCGGCCAGCGTGACCGCCGCGACGACGAGCCCGGCGCACACGAGGAGCGCCCGCAGCCGCCACCGGCCGGCCAGGCCGCCGGCGCGCAGCGCGACCGAGCGGTAGCCGGGGTCGACGAGCCCGGTCGGAGCGTCGCCGGGGACGGCGTCCGCGATCGCGCTCACAGCCCGCTCGCTCGCTGCCGGCGGACCAGGACGATGAGGACGGGCGCCCCGACGAAGGCCGTGACGATGCCGACCGGGACCTCGCCGGGCCAGTCGACCACGCGGCCGACGATGTCGGAGACCAGCAGCAGCGCCGGCGCGAGCACGATCGTGTACGCGAGGATCCACCGCTGGTCCGGCCCGACGATCCAGCGGGCCACGTGCGGCACCATGAGGCCGACGAAGGCGATCGGGCCGGCGATCGCGGTCGCCCCACCGGCCAGCAGCGTGACGGCGGTGACGACGACGACCCTGGTGAGCACGACGTTCGTGCCGAGGGAGCGCGCGAGGTCGTCCCCGAGCGCGATGGCGTTGAGCGAGCCGCTCGCGACCATCGCGAGGACGACGCCGACCAGCAGGAACGGGAGGACGGGCAGCAGGACGTCCCAGCCCCGCTCGACGAGCGTCCCGGCGTTCCAGCTCCGCATCGTGTTGAACGTCATCGGGTCGAGCAGGATCAGCGCCGTGACGATCCCGCTCAGCACCGCGCCGAGCGCGACACCCGCCAGGGTGAGCCGCACGGGGTCGGCGCCGCCCCGACCGGCCGAGCCGACGACGTAGACGGCGACCGTGACGACGAGCGCCCCGGCGAAGGCGAGCCAGACCTGCCCCGAGGTCGACGTCACCCCGAGCGCGGCGACACCGATCGCGATGAAGAACGAGGCGCCGGAGGTGACACCGAGGATGCCCGGGTCGGCGAGCGGGTTGCGCGTCAGGGCCTGGATGAGCGCGCCCGCGACCCCGAGCGCCAGCCCGACGCAGACTCCGACGACGGTGCGGGGCACGCGCAGGTGCCACACGACGTGGGACTCCTCCGTTCCCCCCAGCAGGGTGTGGAGCACGGTGAGCGGCGCAATGCCCCTCGAGCCCACCGCGATGCTGACCAGGACGAGGACCGCCAGCACCACCATCGCGACGAGCAGCCCGAGCGTCCGGGTGGCGCCGGACGACGCGACGGGCCCCCGCTCGGTGGAGCCGGAGGCCGAGGTCAGGTCGGAGAGCTGGGTCGGCTCGGCGATCGACGGCGCCGCGCGCGGGTCGATCGGGGCAGCCGTCATGGACGATCCGTTCCTCGGGCCGGAGCCGGCCGACCCGCGTCGCGGCCGTGTAGCATCCGGATTACTTAGGTAAGGGTAACCTGAGTACGAATGCTGTCGCGACTCTCGCAGGGGGACTCGGACGGCCATCCACTGAATGGAGCCACCATTGTCTCGTCGTCCCACTCGTCGCCGCACCACCGCCCGTCGAGCGACGCTCGCGCTCGCCGCAGCCGTCGCCGCCCTCGCGCTCGCCGCGTGCTCGACCCCCGCCACGTCGTCGCAGACCACGCCGCCGGCCGACCCCGCGGGGTCGGCGGCCTCGTCGGGAGCAGCCGAGGGATCGGGCGACGCGGGCACCGAGGACTCGGCCTACCCGGTGACGATCGACACGAAGTTCGGCCCGGTCACGATCGAGGAGCGGCCCGAGCGGGTCGTGGCCCTCGGCTGGGGTGACGCGGAGCTCGCGCTCGCGTTCGGCGTGCAGCCCGTCGGGGCCGCCGACTGGCTCGCCTTCGGCGGCGAGGGCGTCGGTCCGTGGGCCGAGGGCCTCTACGACTCGGCTCCCGAGATCATCGGGACGATGGAGCCCTCCTACGAGGCGATCGCCGCGCTCGAGCCCGACCTCATCCTCGACGTGCGCAGCTCCGGTGACGCGGAGCGCTACGAGCGGCTGTCGACGATCGCGACGACGGTCGGCGTGCCCGACGGCGGCGACTCGTGGCTGGCGACGCGCGACCAGCAGGTCGGGATGATCGCCGCCGCGCTCGGCCAGACCGAGCGCGGCGAGGAGCTCGTCGCCGAGGTCGACGACGCGTTCGCCGAGGTGTCGGCCGCGCACCCCGAGTGGGCGGGGAAGACCGTCACGGTCGCGACCCGCACCGCCGACGGCTGGGGCGCGTACGCCGCGACCGACGGCCGCGTGCAGCTCCTCGAGAACATGGGCTTCACCCTGAGCCCGACCATCGCGGCCCTGCCGGTCGACGAGAACGGCTGGAGCGTCAGCATCTCCGCCGAGCAGCTCGACCTGCTCGACGCCGACCTCCTCGTCGCGTTCCCGATCTTCATCGACGCCAGCGAGATCACCGACGACGCCGGGTGGCAGCTCGTCCCGGCGGTCGCCGACGGCCGGTCGATCGTCGTCACGGACGACCTCTCGCAGGCGTTCTCGCTCGGCACGCCCGCGGCGCAGCTCTACGCGATCGACCACTTCACCTCGCTCATCGAGAGCGCCATCGGTTGAGCGCCGTCGTGCTGCGCCCCCTGCACCGCCGGACGTCCCGGTGACCCGGCGACGTCCGGCGGCGCAGGCCCGCAAGCCGGAGGTGGCCACCGTCCGCGGGTTCCGGGTGGTCGACGCGCTGACGATCTCGCCGGGGTTCCGCCGGGTCGTCGTCCGCAACGAGGACGAGGACTTCGACGAGGAGTTCTCCTACCTCGGCTACGACCACTGGTTCCGCCTCTTCCTCCCGGTGCCCGGGCGGCCGCTCGAGCTGCCGCTCGGCGGGCTGGACGGCTGGCACCAGCGCCTGCTCGCGATGCCGGACGAGGTCCGCCCGATCGTCCGCAACTACACGATCCGCGCCGCCCGGCGCGACTCGGCCGGCTGGGAGCTCGACGTCGACTTCGTCCTGCACCGCGGAGCGTCGGGCGAGGTGGAGGGCGAGGCGGCCGGCTGGGCGCTGGCGTGCCGGCCCGGGGACGAGCTGGGCTTCCTCGACCAGGGCTGCATCTTCACCGCGTACGACGAGCGGCCGCTGCTCCTCGTGACGGACGAGACGGGCCTGCCCGGCGTCGAGGCGATCCTCGCGACGCTCGACCACGACCGCGTCACGACGGTCGTCGAGGTGGCGTCGGAGGAGGACCGGCGCGAGCTCGCGGGGCCCGGGGCGTCATGGACGGCGCGCCGGCCGGGCCAGGGGTACGGCGACGCGGCGCTGGAGGTGCTGCGCGGGACGAGCATCGACCCGGCCTGCAGCGCCTACATCGTCGGCGAGTCGGCGTTCGTGCTCCGGGCGCGCACGGTCTGCCGGCGGGCCGGCGTCGCGAAGGAGGCGATCGGCTTCTGCGGGTACTGGCGGCTGTGAGCCGTAGGCTGCCGGGGTGACGCGCATCATCGCCGGGGTCGCGGGCGGCCGGACGATCCAGGTGCCGCCGCGGGGGACCCGCCCGACGTCGGACCGGGTCCGCGAGGCCCTGTTCACCCGCCTCGACAGCTACGGCCTGCTCGACGGCGCCCGCGTCCTCGACCTCTACGCCGGCTCCGGGGCCCTCGGGCTGGAGGCCGCGAGCCGCGGGGCGGTCGAGGTCGACCTCGTCGAGCACGACCGCCGCGCCGCGCAGACCTGTCGCGACAACGCGCGCGCCCTCGGGATCCCCGGCGTCGACGTCCGCGTGCACCAGGCGCGGGTCGAGACGTTCCTCGCGGCGCGTCCGGCGCGTCCGGCGGACGTGACGGGTGTGGCGGATCGGGCGGAGGACCCGCGCGACGACGCCTGGTCGCTCGTGCTGATCGACCCGCCGTACGACGTCGCGACCGACCGCGTCGACGCCGTCCTGCACCAGCTCGTCGGGCACCTGAGCCGGGACGCGGTCGTCGTGGTCGAGCGCTCGTCGCGCAGCTCGGCGCCCACGCCGCCGCCCGAGCTCGAGACGTGGCAGGACCGCAGGTACGGCGAGACGACGCTGCACTTCCTCGAGCGCGCTACCGTCGGGTGATGAGCACGCAACGCCCGAACGACCCCGCCCCGTTCGACGGTCCCGCCGACGGGATCGGCTACCCGCTCGACCCTCCGACGTCGACCAGCGACGCCGGTCCGGCCGGCACCACCGGGCCGGCCGGCACCGCGGCTCCCGTCGCCCCGACCTACGGGACGCCGGCCGAGAGCCCCGAGGTCCTCGTCCCCACGCCCCTGCCGTCGCGCGGCGGCCTGAGCCGGTCCAAGATCATGGCCGCCACGCCGATCCTGGCGACGATCGGGTTCTTCGTCTGCGGGTTCGCGTTCAACGGCTGGGCCTGGGCCTGGGTGTTCTGGCTGGCCGTCCCGCTCGTCGGCATCCTCACGAGCGACGACGACGACCAGAAGCGGCTCCGCCGGGAGCGCAAGCGCGGCACGATCGAGCGGTGAGCTCCGCGACGTCGCCCGGCGTCGACCTCCCGGAGCCCGCCCGGTCGGCGTGCCACGGGACCGTCCGTCGTCCCTCCCCCTATCGTGAGGGGGTGCGTACCGCCGTGGTTCCCGGCACCTTCGACCCCGTGACGCTCGGGCACGTCGACATCGTCGTGCGCGCCGCGCGGCTGTTCGACGAGGTCGTCGTCGGCATCGCGCGCAACGCCGGCAAGACGCCGCTGCTCGACGCCGAGACGCGCCGGGCAGCGTTCGCGGGCGCCGTCGCCCACCTGCCCGGCGTGCGGGTGGAGATCGTGCCCGGCCTGCTCGTCGACTTCTGCCGCGAGGTCGGCGCCGTCGCGATCGTCAAGGGCCTGCGCGGCGGCGGGGACCTCGACGCCGAGGCGCCGATGGCCGCCATGAACCGCCACCTGTCGGCCGTCGGGACCGGCGACGCCGGCGTCGACACCGTCTTCCTCGTGAGCGACGGTCGCCTCGCCCACATCGCCAGCTCGATGGTGCGGGACGTCGCGACCTACGACGGTCCGATCGACGACCTCGTGCCGGACGGCGTCGGAGACCTCGTCCGCGCCGCGATCGCCGACCGCTCCGCCCGTTCCCGGACCGGCCGCGACAGCAGCGGCCCAGCTCCGTCCGTCCCGTCCGCCCCGACCCCGAGGGAGACCCCGTGACCGACCACACCACGTCCACCGAGGACCCGGCGGCCGGCCTCCTCGCGCTGCTCGACGACCTGCGCGACGTCGTCGAGCAGGCGCGCGCGATGCCGATGAGCGCCTCCGTGCTCGTCAACAAGGCCGAGGTCGTCGACCTGATCGCCGCCGCCCGGGAGGCCGTCCCGGACCAGGTGGCCGCCGCCGACCGCATCGTCGCCGAGGCCGAGGGCGTGCTCGCCCGGTCGAAGGCGGAGGGCGCCGACATCCTCGCCGCGGCGCACGTCGAGGCCGACCGGCTCGTCTCCGACCACGAGATCACGCGCCTCGCGCGGGAGCGGGCGGCGGAGATCGTCGCGGAGGCCGAGGCCAGGGCCGCCCAGCTCGAGGCCGACGCGGACGACTACTGCGACTCGCGGCTGGCCCAGTTCGAGGTCGATCTCGGCGCCGTCTCCAAGCAGGTCGCCGCCGGACGTGCGCGACTGGCGGCGCGGCGCGGGGCACAGTAAGGTAGTTCTTTGGTCCGCCGCTCGGCGCGACCCCCTGGAACACCCAGACACCCCCTGAGCCCGGTTGCGCGCCCTTCTGCCTGCGCCAGGGCCGGGCCGACACGAGAGGGAGCACCGCGTCATGAACCCGCGCTCACCGTTCGTCGTCGGGGTGCACGAGCTCGTGCGTCGCCCCGGCGCGATGCACACCACCCGGCTGGCGATCCCGGCCCCCGGCGACCTGCGCAACGAGGTCATCGGCGTGCCGACCGGCGCCGAGGTCGAGATCGACCTGCGCCTGGAGTCCGTCGTCGAGGGCGTCCTCGCCTCGGCCCGCGTCCTCGCGCCGCTGGCGGGGGAGTGCGTGCGCTGCCTCACGGCCATCGCCGACGAGGCGGACGTCGAGCTGACCGAGCTGTTCGCCTACCCGGGCGCGATCGAGATCGACCCCGAGGACACCGAGGCGGAGGAGATCGCCGAGATCCTCGACGACGCCATCGACCTCGAGCAGGCCGTCCGGGACGCCATCGTCCTCGACCTGCCGTTCCAGCCGCACTGCCGGCCGGACTGCCTCGGCCTGTGCCCCGAGTGCGGCGTCGACCTCAACACGGCGGACCCGGACCACGGTCACGACGTCGTCGACGCCCGCTGGGCCGCGCTCGTCGAGGCCTTCAACCAGCCCGACGGCGAGCCCGACGAGACCCCCGGCGGCACCGCCGCACCCACCACGACCGGCGAGGAATCCGACCGGTGAGGAGTGCCGTAGACTTCTCTGCGGTTTACTGACGAAGGAAGAGGAAGACCCGTGGCTGTTCCCAAGCGCAAGATGTCGCGCTCCAACACCCGTGCGCGCCGCTCGCAGTGGAAGGCGACGCCCGCCGTGCTCTCCACCTGCCCCCAGTGCAAGTCGCCGCGCCTGCCGCACACGGCCTGCCCGAGCTGCGGCGCCTACAACCAGCGCACCTACGCCGAGGCTCTCCGCACCGACGCCTGAGGCAGCCGATGCCGAAGGACGTGCTGGAAGCGAGCCCGATGCCACCGGTTGGCCTCGGGCCGCTTCTGTCTGCCCTGGGGGAGGACCTCGACCCCGAGCTGGCCGTCCTCGCGCTGACGCACCGCAGCTTCGCCCACGAAGCGGGCGGCGTACCGACGAACGAGCGCCTGGAGTTCCTCGGGGACTCGGTGCTCGGCGTCATCGTGACGGAGTACCTCTTCATCACCTACCCGGACGTCTCCGAGGGCGACCTCGCCAAGCGACGCTCGGCGTGCGTGTCCCAGCGGGCCCTCGCCCGCGTCGCGCGTGAGCTCGGGATCGGGTCCTTCCTGCTCCTGGGCCGCGGCGAGGCGAACTCGGGCGGCTCCGAGAAGGACTCGATCCTCTCCGACACGCTCGAGGCCCTCATCGGGGCGACGTTCCTCTCGGTCGGGCTCGACCGCACCCGCGTCATGGTGCTGCGCCTGCTCGCCTCGACGCTCGCCGGGGCCGCGACGGCGGGGGCCGGCCTCGACTGGAAGACGAGCCTCCAGGAGCGCTCGGCCGAGCTCGGGCTCGGCGTCCCGTCCTACGAGGTGCGCTCGACCGGGCCCGACCACGCGCGGGTCTTCACCGCCCAGGTCCTCATCGGCGGCGACGTGCTCGGCGAGGGCACCGGCACCGCCAAGAAGTACGCCGAGCAGCAGGCGGCCGAGCAGGCCTTCGCCGCGCTCGTCGGCTCCGACGCCTGAGCCGTTGCCCGAGCTCCCCGAGGTCGAGACGGTTCGAGCCGGTCTCGCTGACCACGTCCTCGGCCGCGTCGTCGCCGGCGTGGACGTCCACAACCCCCGCACGGTCCGCCGCCTGCCCGGGGGCGCCGGGCAGCTCGCCGACGAGCTGACCGGGACCCGGCTGCGCGCCGCCGTCCGGCGCGGCAAGTTCCTCTGGCTCCTGCTGGACGCCGCCGCCGGGAGCGACGCGCCCGGCGCGGGCTCAGCCCTCCTGGTCCACCTCGGGATGAGCGGCCAGCTGCTGGTCCGCGACCGGCTCACGGCCGAGGCGGGCGCTGAGCACCCGCACCTGCGCGCCCGGCTCCACCTCGCGCCCGACGACTCCGGCCGATCCCTCGACGCCGAAGCGGCCGAGGCGCCCGGCGTCCCCGTCGTCCTCGACTTCGTCGACCAGCGCACGTTCGGCTACCTCGCGACCGACCGGCTCGTCGCGACGCCCGACGGCGCCCCCGGCGGCCTGGGCGCGCCCGACCCGCTCGTCCCCGCGTCCGCCGCGCACATCGGCCGGGACCTGCTGGATCCCGCCGTCGACCTCGACGTGCTCGCCCGAGCCCTGCGCGGGCGGCGGAGCGCCGTCAAGCGCGCGCTGCTGGACCAGACGCTCGTCTCCGGGGTCGGGAACATCTACGCGGACGAGGCGCTGTGGCGCGCCCGGGTGCACCCGGAGCAGCCGGCCCCGACGCTGAGCGCCCGCGCGGCGCGTGCCGTCCTCGAGTCGGCCGCCGAGGTCATGCGCGCGGCGCTCGTGGCGGGCGGGACGTCCTTCGACGCCCTCTACGTCAACGTCAACGGCGCCTCGGGCTACTTCGACCGCTCGCTCGAGGTCTACGGCCGGGAGGGCGAGCCGTGCTCGCGCTGCGGCGCCCCCGTGCGCCGCGCGTCCTTCATGAACCGCTCCTCGCACTTCTGCCCCCGGTGCCAGCGGCGGCGGTAGGTCGACGCGATGCACGAGTCCGGGGCGCACGCCGGGCTCGCCGCGGAGCAGCGGTCGCGGCTCCGCGACGTCATCGAGGGCCACGTCCGGACGGGCGCCGTCGTCCGCGTCCCGGCCGGGTGGTCCGGCGGGTCGGCCGACCTGAGAGGATGTGACCCGCTCACGACCGACGATCGACTCAGGGAGGCACTCGTGATCATCTGGAGGGGCTGGGGCGTGCTCGCGTTCGTCTACGCGGCCGTCGGCATGATCCTGTTCGCGGGGGTGGCCTCGACCCTGGTGCCCGAGTCGGCGCTGCCGTTCACCATCGGGATCGGCCTGCTCCTCGCCGCCGTCGCGACCTGGTTCACCGGCATCGCGCTGAACCGGACGAGCCCCCGGCGCAAGATCGACGCCTGGGCGCAGGAGCGCAAGCGCCAGCTCGACGACCTCGTCGTCACCGGCCGGTTCTCGCTCGGTCCCGGTCAGCCCCAGCCGACGTCGGTCGCCCAGGCGCAGGAGATGGCCGACGCCCTGTTCGCCCACGAGCTGGCGCAGGCCCAGCGCGCGTTCAACGTGCACACGCTGTTCTGGATCCCGATGCAGTACCTCGCGTTCGTGTGGGGCGCCATCGCGCTGGCCGTCATCGTCATCGGCGCCGTCCAGGCGATGAGCTGAGCCGCCGGCGACCGACGGTCGCGGACGGCGACGGGATCACCGGCCACGTCACCGCCCCGGCGAGGGAGGGGACGGCCGTCCGGGAGGGCGGCCGCCACCTCGGCCGGGACACCCGGACCACGGCCGGTTCGGGACTTGCGGCCCCCGCCCGGTAGCCTGCGAGGGTGACAACACCCACCACCGTCATGATCGTGGACGATCACGAGGTCGTCCGTCGCGGGATCGCCGACGTCGTCGCGGCCGCCGACGGGCTCGACGTCGTCGCCGAGGCCGGGACCGTCAAGGACGCGGAGCGCCGCGGCGCCCTGCTCAAGCCGCAGGTCGCGCTCATCGACCTCCAGCTCCCCGACGGCACAGGCATCGACGTCATCAAGGCGCTCGCGGTCAGCTCGCCGGAGACGCGGGCGATCGTGCTCACGTCCTTCGACGACGACGACGCGGTGTCCGCCGCCGTCGAGTCCGGTGCCCGGGCCTACGTGCTCAAGACGGTGCGCGGGGCGGAGATCGTCGACGTCGTGCGCGCCGTGGCCGCCGGCCGGGTGCTCCTGGACGAGCGGACGCTCACCCGGCGCCGCCAGGCCAACCCGGACCCGACCGCGTCGCTCACCGCGAGCGAGTCCAAGGTGCTCGACCTCGTGGCCAAGGGCATGACGAACCGGGACATCGCCGACGAGCTCGGTCTCGCCGAGAAGACGGTGAAGAACCACGTGACGTCGATGCTCGCGAAGCTCGGCCTCTCCCGCCGCACGCAGGTCATCGCCTGGGTGGCGAGCCAGCACACGCAGTCCTGGCGCTAGCCGGCCGATCGGCCGGGGCGGCCGACGGGTCCGGGCTCAGCCGATCCACGCCTCCCAGACGAGGGAGGACCCGCCGCCCGGGTTGGCCACCAGCCGCGCCGCGCCGCCGTGGTCCTCGGCCCGGCCGAGCAGGTTGGCCAGGCCGCTGCGCCGGTCGGACGCCGGCTCGGGACCCCGGCCGTCGTCCGACACCACGATCCGCACCGTCCGCGGCTCCACGTCGATGACGACGCGGGCGCTCGTCGCCTGCGCGTGCCGAGCCACGTTGGACAGCCCCTCGCGGACGACCGCGACGACGTCGTCGCTCATGTGGTCGCCCAGCCGCGCGTCGATCTCGGCCGCCTGCTCGCCGGCCGTGTCGAGCTCGGCGAGCTGCTCGCCGTCGAGCGTGAGGAGCATCGACGGCGCGAAGCCGAGGCTGGCGCGCGCGAGGGAGGCCTCGCGCAGCAGCCGCTCGAGCACGGGGAGCTGCTCGTCCCGGTCCCGCAGCGAGCGGACGATGCCGCGGATCTGCCGCACCCCCTCGTCGACGCCCCCGATCGCCTCGTCGATCTCCGTCACGACCGTCGGCTCCTCCGGCGTGCCGGCCAGCAGCTTCTTCGCGTGCTCGAGCCGCATGCCGGTGGCGAAGAGCTGCTGGATCGCGAGGTCGTGCAGGTCGCGAGCGATCCGGCTGCGCTCGTTGAGCAGCGCCGCGATGTCCTCGGCGTGCCTCGCGGCCGCGAGCCGCAGCGCGAGCGCCGCCTGGCGCCCGAAGTCGGCCGCGACCGCGAGGTCCTGCTCGGTGAACGCCGGTCGGCCGGGCAGCCGGAACAGGATGAGGACGCCGAGCGAGCTCGTCGTGGCTCCGGCGCCCGCGTCGTCGTCGGCCAGGTGCGTGAGCAGCGGCGCGTAGAGCGCGCGCTCGAAGATCCGCGCCTCGGGGATGAACCGGTCCGCGTCGCGCGCGATGGAGTCGACGAGCACGCCGCTGGCCGTGTGGACGGACTCGATCGCCGGGCCGTCGGGCGGAAGGACGGCGCCGATGAGGGGTGCCATCCGGGGACCGTCGACGATCTCGACCATCCACTCCTCGTCCAGCGACGGCAGGACGATCGCGGCACCGTCCGCGTCCGCGACCTCGCGGATGCGCTGCGCGATGAGCGCGAGGACGTCCTCCTCCTCGGTGCCCTCGAGCAGCGCCGCGGTGATCTCCTGGGAGACCTGCATCCACCGCTCGCGGTCCTGCGCCTGCCGGTAGAGCCGGGCGTTGTCCATCGCGACGGCGGCCGCGGCGGCGAGCAGCGTCACCGTCTCGACGTCCTGCGGCGTGAACCCGCTCGGCTTGTTCGTGAGGTAGAGCCGCCCGAGCACGATGCCGCCGGCCATGACGGGGACGCCGAGGAAGGTGTGCATCGGCGGGTGACCCGGCGGGAACCCCTCGAACGCCGGGTGCTGGGTGAGGTCGTCGAGCAGGAGCACGCCCTCCGGCAGCGTGCCGAGCACCCCGTGGCCGCGCGGCGGGTGACCGAGGACGGCGACCTCCTCCGCGCTCATGCCCTGCTGGATGAACGTGGTCGTCTCGCCGTAGGCGTCGAGCTCGGCGATCGCGGCGTAGCGCGCCCCCGTGTGGTCGGCCGCGGCCACGACGAGCTCGGCGAGCGCGCGCTCGGCGTCGAGCTGGCCGGCGAGGTCGAGGAGCTGCGTGATGAGGGCGGGGGTGACGGGGGTGCTCATGCGGGGAACCTCACCGCGTCAGTCTGCCAGGGCGACCACGCGGTCGGCGGCACCGACCGCCCCGACGTGGTGGGTCACGACGACGACGCTGCGACCGGTCGCGGTGAGCGCGAGCAGGTCGGCGACGAGCGCCGTCGCCACCTCGTCCGGCAGGTGCTCGGCTGGCTCGTCCAGGAGGAGGAGCGGGGCCGGGCTGGCGAGGGCGCGGGCCACGAGCAGGCGGCGGCGCTCGCCGCCGGAGATCGTGTCGGTCGACACCCGCGTGTCGAGGCCGTCGGGCAGCGCCTCGACCCACGCGAGCAGCCCGGCGGCGGCCAGCACGTCGCGCGCCTCCTCGCGGGTCAGGTCGCCGCGGGCGGCGCGCAGGTTCTCCAGCACGGAGGTGTCGAAGACGTGGGCGTCCTCGGCCGTGAGCGCGACGTGCTCGGCCCGCTCGGCGCCGCGCAGCCGCGCCGGGACGATCCCGTCGAGCGTCAGCTCGCCGGCCAGCGGCGGCAGCATGCCGGCGAGCGTGAGCAGCAGGGTCGTCTTCCCGACGCCGGACGGCCCGACGATCGCGAGGCTCGACCCCGGCGGCACGTCGAGGTCGAGCGGCGCCGCGAGGGCGGTGCCGCCGGGCCAGCCGTACGCGAGGCCGCGCGCCGTCAGGCCCGGCGTCGCGGTGGGACCCGGCGTCGCGGCGCGGCCAGGGGCGGGCCGGGGATCGGCCCCCCGCGCGGCCGCCGCGTCGTCGTCGTCGAGGTCCAGCAGCGCGAGGATCCGTCGCGCGGCCTGGGCGCTGCGGTGGAGCTGGGACGCGGCCGCCGGCAGCGGCATCGTGGCCTCGAACACGGCGAGCGGGACCAGGACGACGACGGCGAGCTGCTCGGGCGTCAGCGTGCCGGACACGAGCGCCGGGACCCCGACCAGCAGGGCCCCGACCGCCGCGGCGCCCGTCGCGAGCACGGCCAGCGCGGCCGAGGAGGCGAGCGGGACGGCCGCGCGGCGCTCGGCGGCGCGCGAGCTGCGGTCGGCGGCGGCCAGCTCGTCGAGCACGACGCCGCGTCGTCCGGTGAGGGCCAGCTCCGCGGACCGGGTGAGCAGCGTCTCGGTCGCGACGGCCACCTCGGTCCGGGCGGCGACCCGCGCCGCCTCGGCGCGCGCGTCGGCGCGCTGCGCGAGCGCCGGCACGACGAGCGCCGACACGAGCAGGCAGACCAGCAGGACGCCGGCGGCGGCGAGGTCGAAGCAGGCGAGGAAGCCGACGGACCCGAGCCCGACGACGACGGCGACCAGCGCCGGGACGATCGCCCGCACGACGAGGTCGCCGACGTCGTCGACGTCGGCCCCGGTCCGCGCGAGCAGGTCCCCGCGGCGCAGGGCCGCGATCCGCTCCGTCCGGCCGCGGGCCAGCGCGTCGTAGAGGTTGGTGCGCAGGTCGGCCACCCCGCGCAGGGCGACGTCGTGCGCCGCGAGCCGGTCGAGGTAGCGGGAGACGCCGCGCAGCACGCCGAACAGGCGTACCCCGACGGCCGCGATGTTGAGCGTCATGACCGGCGGCATCTGCGAGGCGCGGACGATGAGCCACGCCGACGTCCCGGCGAGCGCCACCGAGGCGGCCAGCGTGAGCGAGCCGAGCGCGACGGCCGCGGCCAGCGCGCGTCGGCGCAGCCCGAGCAGGGGGAGGATCCGGCGCACGGCGCGCAGGTCGTCGCGCAGCCGCGGCCCCTCCGGCCGGGCGTCGTCGTCCGCGCGGGACGCGACGTCGCGCACGGGTGCGGCCTCGGCCGCCCGCCGGCTCATGCCGACACCTGCGCGCCGGCCCGCACGTGGACGACCTCGTCGGCGGCGGCGAGCGTCGCCGGACGGTGCGCGACGACGACGACGGCGGCCCCGCGCGCGGCCACGGCCCGCATCGCGTCGACGATCCGCGCCTCGTCGGCCGGCGCCAGGTGCGCCGTCGGCTCGTCCAGGACGACGAGCCGGGCGCCGCGCACGAGCGCGCGGGTCAGCTCGAGCCGGTGCGTCTGGCCGACCGACAGCCCGGAGGAGAGGCCGCCAGCGGACTCGGCGAGCCGGGTGTCCCAGCCGCCCGGCAGCGCGGCCACGACGTCGGACAGCCCGGTCGCCCGGGCCGCCTCCTCCAGGTCCGCGGCGGGGATCTCGCGACCGGACGTCACGTGCTCGCGGAGCGTGCCGCCGCCGGTGACGACGCGCTGCGGCACCCACGCGGCCTGCTCCCACCACGCGGCCGGGTCGATCCCGGCCAGCGGGACGTCGGCCCGGGTGCCCGGCCCCGCGGTCAGATCGTCCGGCGGACCCGCCGTGTCGTCCGGATCGTCCGGCCCGCCGACCACCAGCTCGATCGAGCCGGCGTCGACCGGCTGGAGGAGCAGCAGCGCCATCGCCGTCGTCGTCTTGCCGGAGCCGCTCGGTCCGGCCAGCGCCGTGACGCGTCCGGGCCGGACCAGCGCGGACAGCGCCTCGGGGGCCAGGTAGCCCCGCTCGTCGGCCGCGACGCTCACGTCCGTGAGCCGGATCGCCCGCCAGGCCGGCACGGGAGCCGACCCGGCCGCCGGGAGCGGCGTGTCGAGCACGTGGAACACGCGCTGCACGGCGGCCAGCCCGTTCGTCGAGGCGTGGAACTGCGTGCCGACCTGGCGCAGCGGCTGGTACACCTCCGGCGCGAGGACGAGGACGACGAGCGCCGTGACGAGGTCGATCCGTCCGTAGACGAGGCGCATCCCGACCTCGACGGCCACGAGCGCGACCGAGAGCGAGGCCAGCAGCTCGAGCACGGCACCCGAGAGGAACGCGACGCGCAGGGTCTGCATCGTCGTGGCGCGGTAGGAGTCGGCGAGCCGCTTGACCCGCGTGCCGGGACCGATCTCCCGGCCGAGCGCGCGCAGCGTCGTGAGCCCCGCCAGCAGGTCGAGGAGCTGGGCGCCCTGCTGCGCGAGCACGTCGAGCCGCCGGGCCGAGTACTGCTGCGTCGTGACGCCGACGAGCCACATGAACAGCGGGACGAGCGGGAGCGTCACGGCGACGATGAGCCCCGAGACGAGGTCGAGCCAGAGCATGACGCCGAGCGCGACGGGCGTGAGGATCGCCGTCATGAGGAGCTGCGGCAGGTACCCGGTGACGTAGGGGACGACGTCGTCGAGCCCCCGGGTCGCGAGGACGGCGACCTCGGAGCCGTGCCGGGCGCGCCAGCGGTGCGGCAGGCGACCCGCGTGCTCGAGCAGCGCCCGGCGCAGCTGGCCGACGACGGCGACGGCCGCCCCGTTGCCGAGGCGCTCGCGCGCGAAGGTCAGGGCGGCCCGCAGGACGATCGCGCCGGCGAGCAGGAGGAGCGGCGTCGCGATGCCGCCCAGCGCGGCCGCCCCGCTCCCGGCGAGCAGCCCCGAGGCCGCCGGACCGAGCGAGTGCCCGATGGCGAAGGCCTGGACGATGATGCACACCGTCGCGGCCGCGGACAGCGCCGCCGCGGCCAGCACGTAGGTGCGGGCCGCGGCGGCGGTGCGGAGCAGTCGGGGATCGAGCGGTCTCACCCCTCGATGGTCGCAGCCTCCGGCGGGTTCGTCGTCGCCCGCGCCGGCTCGTCGGAGTGGCCGGGGATGGAGGCCCGGGAGATCCGCTTGCTGAAGACCTTGAGCGACCAGCCCTGGTAGAGCAGCACGACCGGGACAAGCGCCACCGCGACCCACGACATCACCATGAGCGTGTAGTCGGAGGACGAGGCGTTGTCGATCGTGAGGGAGTTGGCCGGGTCGAGCGCCGGCATCACGTTCGGGGCGATCGACCCGAAGATGAACACGACGGCCATGACGATCGCCACCGAGTTGAGCGCGAACGCCCAGCCCTCGCTGCGCCGGGCCGTCATCAGCACGACGCCGACGAGGGCGAGCGCCGCCACGACGAGCGGCACCCACGTCCAGGCGTTGCGTGAGTGTGCGAGCTGCGCCCAGACGACCCACACCGCGGCGACCGCCGTCGTCGGGATGGACACCCGGGCGGCGACGCGGGCGGCCCTGACGCGCAGGTCGCCGTCCGTCTTCAGCGCGAGGAAGGCCGCGCCCTGGGTGAGGAACAGGCCGAGCGTGACGAGCCCGCCGAGCAGCGCGAACGGGTTGAGAAGCGCCCAGAAGCCGCCGACGTACTGGTGGTCGGCGTTCAGCTCGACGCCGCGGACGAGGTTGGCGAACGCGACGCCCCACAGGACGGCCGGCACCCAGGAGCCGATGGTGATGCACCAGTCCCAGCCGTTCTGCCAGCGGGGGGACGACGACTTGTGCCGGTACTCGAACGCGACGCCGCGCACGATCAGCGCGAGCAGGATGAGGAGCAGCGGCAGGTAGAAGCCCGAGAACAGCGTCGCGTACCACTCGGGGAACGCCGCGAACGTCGCCCCGCCGGCGGTCAGCAGCCACACCTCGTTGCCGTCCCAGACCGGACCGATCGTGTTGATGACGACGCGGCGGTCCGTGTTGTCCTTCGCGAGCGGCCGCAGGAGCATGCCCACGCCGAAGTCGAAGCCCTCGAGGACGAGGTAGCCGATCCACAGGATGGCGATGAGGATGAACCAGAGAACTGCGAGATCCATGGTGAGTCCTTGTTCCGTCTCGTCTCGGGACCGTCAGTACGCGAAGTCGAGCTGCTTGACGCCGTCGGCGTCCGTCTCGCTCGGTCGGTCGTGCGGGTGGTCGGGCTCCGGCGCCCCCTTGAGGACGTCCTTGCGCATCAGCCGGAACCAGATGACGGCGAGCACGCCGTACACGAGGGTGAAGGCGATCATCGACGTCAGGACGGTGCCCGGGGCGACGACGCTCGGCAGCGAGACGCCGTCCGCCGTCAGCATCTTGATCTCCAGGACGCCGTCCGCCCCGATGTTCGGCACCACGACCCAGGGCTGGCGGCCCATCTCCGTGAAGATCCAGCCGAAGGCGTTGGCGAGGAACGGCATCGGGATGGCGACGACGGCCAGCCGGGCGAACCACCTGTTGTCCGTGACCCGGCCCTTGCGCAGCAGCCACAGGCCCCACAGCGCGAGCGCGGCGGAGAAGACCGCCGGGCCGATCATGAGCCGGAACGTCCAGTAGGTCACCATGAGGTTCGGGATGTAGACGATGTCCTCGCCGTACTCCGCGGCGAACCGCTCGGTGAACATCGCCTGGACCTCCCGCGTCCCCGGGACGGTGCTCTCGGGACCGGTGAAGTGGCCGGTCGCCAGGAACGACGTGCCGCAGGGGATCGACAGGAGGTGGCGGACGCCGTCGGGGTTGTTCGGGTCGTTGAGGTCGCCGATGGCCAGGAGCGAGAACGGCACGCACTCGCTCGTCTCGAAGTGCGCCTCCGCCGCCGACATCTTGCCCGGCTGCTGCTCGTACATGATCTTCGCCTGCGCGTCGCCCGTGAGGAGCAGGCCGACGCCCGAGACGAGGATCGCGACGATGCCGAGCAGGGCGGCGGGCCGGTAGACCGTGCGGGCGGTCTTCTCGTCGCCCGCGCGGACCGATCGGACGATCCAGATCGCCGCGATGGCCGTGACGAAGGTCGCCCCGACGAGCCAGGCGGCCGCGACGACGTGGGGGAACGTGACGAGCGTCGTCGGGTTCGTCAGGACCGCGCCGATGTCGACCAGCTGCGCCCGACCGAGCTCCTCGTTCCACACGGCGCCGACGGGGTGCTGCATGAACGAGTTGGCGGCGAGGATGAAGTAGGCCGACAGGGTCGTGGAGAAGGCGACGGCCCAGATGCACGCCAGGTGCACGCGCTTGGAGAGCTTCTCCCAGCCGAAGATCCACAGGCCGAGGAACGTCGACTCGACGAAGAACGCCGCCAGCGCCTCCATGGCGAGCGGGGCGCCGAAGACGTCGCCGACGAACCGCGAGTACTCCGACCAGTTCATCCCGAACTGGAACTCCTGCACGATGCCGGTGACGACGCCGATGGCGAAGTTGATGAGCAGGAGCTTGCCGAAGAACTTGGTGATCCGCAGCCACTCGTCCTTCTTGGTGCGATACCAGATCGTCTGCATGATCGCGACGAGCGTCGAGAGACCGATCGTCAGCGGCACGAAGATGAAGTGGTAGACGGTGGTGATGCCGAACTGCCACCGGGCGAGATCGAGGGCTTCCATCGGGGTCTTCCTTCGCTGGTGCCGTAGGAGAGGTGCTGCCGATCGGTCGGATCGAGTCTTCCGACGACGCTAGCCCGGGTCACGCCCCCACGTGGACGGCAGACGCCCCCGATGCGTCCTGTGCGTCGTCTACCGACGAACCTACTGACCTGACGCCGTGTCTCGAAGGACCAAGGTCCCAGGCGGGCGCGACCCGGGCCGTGCGCGGGTTTTCGGCGTCCGGCCGCGGGCCCGCCGGCGAGTTGACTCGCACGTGACCTTTTCTGAGGCGGCGCTATGAGATACTGGTCGCGGCCGACGGAACGACACCGACCGGCGGCCCGACGACGGCTCCACCAGGATCTGGTCGCCTCGCACCGCCTCGGGTGACACCATCACCGAAGGCGTCGTGCGGCGCCAGCCCAGCGCGAGCGACGGCGTCGGCCCTCCACGAGGGCAACCAACGGACTTCCGGGTGCGGCTCGCCGCTCCCGACGAGCAGCCTCGGGCGGCAGCGACGGTGTGGCTGGCGTACCGCGGCACGGAGCCAGTCATGGCAGACGAGACCACCACCCCCGCCACCGCGGCATCCTCCGAGCCCGCCCCGCGCCGCCGCGCGCCGCGCCGCGCGGCCTCCCGCCCCGCCGGTGCCCCGGACCCCGGCGCCGCGACCGCCGCGTCCCACCCCGAGCGCGAGCCCGAGCAGCAGGTGGACGTGCTCGCCGCGTTCGGGCTCGGCGCGACGACCGAGCCCGCGACGGACGACGCCGCGCCGAAGGCCACGACCGCCAAGGCGGCGAAGACGACCCGCGCGACGAAGACCACGAAGGCGCCGAAGGCGACGAGGGCGAAGGCCGCGCGCACGACGGACGCCGATCCGGCGACCGCGCCCGCCGCGGAGCCCGCGGCGACGGACGCGGCTCCGGCCACCGAGCCGCCCGCGGCCGCCACTGAGCCCGAGGCGCCGGCCGGGAAGCGCGCGACGCGCAGCCGGTCCCGAGCGAAGGTCGTCGACTCGGTCGACGCGATCGAGCTGCCCACCCCGGCGGCAGAGGCCGGCGAGGGCGAGGCCCCCGCCCCGAAGGCGACCCGCACGCGCGCCAAGCGGACGAGCGCGAAGAAGGCGCCCGAGACCACCGAGGCCACGGACGTCGCCGCCGAGCCGGCCGACGGCGGCGACCAGCCGGCCGAGGCGCCGGCGCCGCGAGCCCGCCGCTCGCGCGCCAAGAAGACGCAGACCGCCGAGGCGGTCGCCCGGGAGCTCGCCGACGCCGACGCCACGGACCCCGCCGAGGGGATCGACCGCGCCGAGACCGAGGTGACGGCCGAGGAGACCCCGGCGGACGTCGTCGGGGACGACTCCGGCGCCGAGCCCGTCGAGGGCGAGGCGGACGAGGACGAGGAGGCGGACGAGGCCGGCGAGGACGAGGCTCACCGCCTCCCCGCGACGGCGCTCCTGTTCCAGGCGCCGAGCGCCACGCCTCGCCGCCGTCGCCGGGCGACCCGGCCCGCGGCCGCGGCGGACGCCGGAGAGCCGGCGGACGCGAGCGAGGCCGCCGCGCCCGGGCGCGGCGGGCGGGACGACGCCGCCGACGTGGCGACCGCCGACACCACTGACACCGACACCGAGGCGAGCGACGCCGACACGGGGGACGACGCGGGCGAGTCCGCCGGCTCGTCCTCGCGCCGGCGCCGGCGCCGCGGCGGCCGCGGCCGCCGCCGTTCGGGTGACGGCTCCGACGAGCAGTCGGGCGCCGGGTCGGAGGACGCGTCGGGGGCCGAGTCCGGCCGCTCGGACGCGGGTGCCGGCCAGGCCGACGACGAGCGCGGGTCCGACCAGGGCTCCGAGCAGGGCGCGTCCGGCGACGGCGACGGCGAGGACTCCGGCGGCTCCCGACGTCGCCGGCGTCGGCGTGGTCGCCGTGGCGACGACGACGGCGGTGCTCGCGCCGCGCGCGACGAGGTGACCGCCCTGCGCGGCTCGACCCGCCTCGAGGCCAAGCGCCTGCGCCGCCGCGAGGGGCGCGACGCCGGTCGCCGCCGCACGATCATCACCGAGGCCGAGTTCCTCGCGCGGCGCGAGAGCGTGCAGCGCGACATGGTCGTGCGCGAGCAGTCGGGCATGACGCAGATCGCCGTCCTCGAGGACGGCGTGCTCGTCGAGCACTACGTCGCGCGGGCGCAGCAGACCTCGATGGTCGGCAACGTCTACCTCGGTCGCGTGCAGAACGTGCTGCCGAGCATGGAGGCCGCGTTCGTCGACCTCGGCCGCGGGCGCAACGCCGTCCTGTACGCGGGCGAGGTCAACTGGGAGGCCTCGGGCCTCGAGGGCCAGCCGCGCCGGATCGAGCAGGCGCTCAAGTCGGGCGACCAGATCCTCGTCCAGGTGACGAAGGACCCGATCGGCCACAAGGGCGCCCGGCTCACGTCGCAGATCACGCTCGCCGGCCGCTATCTCGTCCTCGTGCCGAGCGGCGCGATGACCGGCATCTCGCGCAAGCTCCCCGACACCGAGCGCGCCCGGCTCAAGAAGCTCCTCAAGGAGATCGTCCCCGAGGGCCAGGGCGTCATCGTCCGCACGGCCGCCGAGGGCGCGAGCGAGGACGAGCTGCGCCGCGACGTCGAGCGCCTCACCGCCGAGTGGAGCGAGATCCAGTCCCGCACGCAGGGTCGGCGCGTCTCCGCGCCGGCGCTGCTGAAGGGCGAGCCCGAGCTCGCGCTGCGCGTCGTGCGTGACGTGTTCAACGAGGACTTTTCCTCGCTCACGATCGCCGGCGCCGGGGCGTGGAAGACGATCTCGGAGTACGTCGAGGCCGTCGCGCCGGACCTCGGCGAGCGCCTGCACCACTGGACCTCCCGCGACGACGTGTTCGCCAGCAAGCGGATCGACGAGCAGCTCGCGAAGGGCATGGACCGCAAGGTCTGGCTCCCCTCGGGCGGCTCGCTCGTGATCGACCGGACCGAGGCCATGACGGTGGTCGACGTCAACACGGGCAAGTTCACCGGCTCCGGCGGGACGCTCGAGGAGACGGTCACCCGGAACAACCTCGAGGCGGCCGAGGAGATCGTGCGCCAGCTCCGGCTGCGCGACATCGGCGGCATCATCGTCATCGACTTCATCGACATGGTCCTGGAGTCCAACCGCGACCTCGTGCTGCGCCGGCTCATCGAGTGCCTCGGGCGCGACCGCACCCGCCACCAGGTGGCCGAGGTGACGTCGCTCGGGCTCGTCCAGATGACGCGCAAGCGCGTGGGCCAGGGGCTCGTCGAGGCGTTCTCGACGCCGTGCGAGCACTGCCACGGCCGTGGCTTCACGGTCGACTCCCAGCCGCACGAGCACGCGCCCGAGCCGGAGGCCGAGGAGGAGACCCCGCGCGTCGGCCGCCGCCGCGGCGGGCGCTCGCGCGGCTCCGCCGGGTCCAGCGGGAACGGGAGCAACGGCGGCAACGGGTCGGGCTCCTCCGGCTCGTCGTCGAGCTCGAACGGCAGCGGCGCCGGCGACCAGGCCGCCCGCGAGGCCGTCAAGGCGACGCTCGCCCAGATCGCCGCCGCCGCCCAGCAGGCCCACCAGCCGCACGACGCCGACGGCACCCCGATCGAGCCCGGCTCCGACCAGGTCGCCGAGGCCGTCGAGGAGTCGGTCGAGGCGATCACCGACGAGCTGGTCGTCCGGACCGCGTCCGGTCCCGTCGTGTCGCAGGCCGACCGTCTCGCGGCGCTGGCGGCGCTCGAGGCCGCCCTGCCCGGTGCCGTCGACGAGGCGGTGCGTCACGCGCGGATCGAGGCGGAGGACGACGTGGAGTCGGAGGAGGCCGTCGACGACGCAACCGCCGCCGTCGAGGAGGTCCTCGAGGCCGAGATCGTCGAGCAGGCGGACGAGGAGCCCGAGGTCATCGAGGGCGAGGTCGTCGACCCCAAGCTCCTCGAGGGCTGAGGACGTGACGTCGGCGCGCCCGTCGGGTGCCCCGGCCAAGGGACCGGGGGAGACGGCCGTGTCCGACCGGCCCGAGATCGTCTGCATCTGCGGCTCGACCCGGTTCGCGGGCGAGATGAGGACGGCGAACCTCGACCTCACGCTCGCGGGCGTCATCGTCCTCGCGCCGGGGGAGACCGACGAGGTCGTGACCCCCGAGCAGAAGGCGGTCCTCGACGTGCTCCACCTGCGCAAGATCGACCTGGCCGACCGGGTGCTCGTCGTCAACCCCGGCGGGTACGTCGGGGAGTCGACGCGCAGGGAGATCGCCTACGCGCGCGCCACCGGCACGCCGGTCTCGTTCACCGATCCCGGCTGAACCGCCCGTCGGGCGTCGTCGATCGACCGGTCGGCCCGTCGAGCGGTCGACCGACCGCTCGACGACGGGATCCGTCTAGGCCCGCGCCGGGCCGCGCAGGCGCCAGCGGGTCAGCAGCGCGACGACGCCGGCGCCGCCGTAGGTGAGCAGCAGCTCCACCAGCGCGAGCCACATGGACCGCTGCGGGCCCCAGACGAGCGCGACGAGCGCGGCCGGCGACGCGACGATCCCCAGCACGACGAGGGCGCGCGGCCACGGTCCGATCCAGCGCGTCGCCGCGGCCTCGCCGGGGGCGGCCGTCTCCGTCGCGAGGCGGGGGAGCGGGTCGACGTCCTGGTCGGCGAGCTCGAGCCCGACCGCGGCGGCGAACCGCTCCAGCCCCGCGAGGTTGCCGTTCGGCGCCCACTCCTGCGCCGGCAGGACGGCCCGCCAGCGCCACCGGGCGTCGGCGAGCGCGAAGCCCCAGGTGCCGCCGGTCGAGCGCAGCCGGACGATGCGGACGATGCCGAGGTCACCGTCGGTCGGACCGGGCAGCCGCGTGCGGTGGCCCGAGCGCGAGCTGAGGACGAGGTCGCCGGCCCGCAGGTCGAGCCGCGGCGCGAAGACGCCGGACCCGGCACGGTAGGTGGCGCGGGCCTTGGCCGGCACGGCCTGGTCGCGCACCCAGCGCACCGCCCACGACACGTAGGGCTCGAGGAGGCAGCACAGCGCGGCGACGAGCACGAGGAGCTGGACGACGTTGCGGCCGCCGCCGGGCCAGATGACGAACGGCGCGACCGCGAGCAGCCACGGCGCGACCGCGCGCAGCGGCGCGAGACCGGGCAGCGCCGGGCCGAGGTCGAGGTTCCAGAACCGGCGGCGGGCGGCGCGTCGCTTCTGCGCGCGCGGCCGCTTGCCGTCGCCGCGCGGGTACGCCGGGCGGTCGGGGGCCGGACGCAGGCGACCGAGCGACCCCTCGGCCTCGGGCGGGTGCGCGAGGCCGCGGCGCAGCTCGACGCCGATCGTCGTCGCCCCGCGGGTGAAGCCGATCGCCTCGAGGGCGAGGATGCCGCGGGCCGCGCCGAGCGGCACGTCCGCGATCGACCCGTCGACCAGCGCCTGGTCGACGACGGTCGTCGGCTGGCTCGCCCAGTCCGCGACGGTGAGCGAGAGCAGCGAGCGGCCGGCGGTGTCGAGCACGTGGATCGTCCCGAGCTCGTCCTGCTCCGGCGGCGGCACGAGCTGCTCGGTCGGGTCGAACGCGTCGGTGAGCGCTCCCGTCTCACCGGGGGCGACCCACAGCAGCGAGCCGATCGCCGCGTCCTGACCGACGGAGACGCGGCCGGTCGCCGTCGTCACCTCGACGCGCCCGGGGGTGAACCGCACGCGCGCGCGCATGCTCGCGCGCCGGTAGGGGACGGCCCGGCCGAACGCGTACAGCTCGACGTCGCCGCCGACGCCTGGTAGCTGCGGCGTGCTCGGCAGGCGCTGCTCGAGGACGTGGGCGACGACGACGTCAGCGACCCGCTCGACGCGGCGCGCCGACGCGGCGAGGCTCGCGATCTGGGGCAGGACGCTGCGAGCGGCGGCGCCGCGGCGCGGGGCCGCGCCGAGGTCGCGGACCGCCTGGGCGAGCAGCGAGAGCGCGCCGCTCAGGGTCGAGCGCAGCCCGTAGACCGGTTCGCGCGAGGTGGCGACGGGCTCGCGCAGGTGCGGGGAGTCCGTGAGGTCGGGCAAGCGGTTCAGCTCGACCAGCGCCGCGTCGTCCGGCGGGGCCGAGAGCTGCGTCTGGGCGAGCATCCGCGAGCCGAGGTCGAGCTGGCGCAGCGCGTACTCGAAGGCCTCGCGCAGGTCGGGGTCGTCGATCACGGCGTCCACCGCGTCCTCGCACGCGCGGATCGCGGAGTGGACCTGCTGCGTCGCTCCCGTGAGCGGGTCGGTCCCGCGGGCGTAGAGCGCGGCGACCGGGTTGCGCCCCGACGCGATCGCCGGGGGCACGGCGCGGGCCAGCACGGGTCCGGCGAGCGCGACGCGCGCGGCGAACCGGCTCACCGCGGCCGGGTTGGACCCGCTGGCTGGCCCGTCGCCGGGCGCGAGGGCCGCGGGGCTCGGCAGACCGGGCGGCGCGACGCCGGGCACGACGGCATGGGAGTATGACGCTGTCACCCGACCGAGGGTAGTACGTGGGGCCTGTCGGCCCGGGTGGGCCGTCGATCGTCCGGTGGCGTCCATTTGACCGGGTGGTCGTGCGCGCGTACGCTAGATCGTCGGCGCACGCACGTCTCGTGTGCCAGGAAAGCCAAGCCGCTGCAGCCAGAGGTGTTGCGTGCCCGGGGAACCCGGAGCGCCAACCCGGCGCAGCGGTCCGATGAGGAGAGATGCAACGTGGTGTACGCGATCGTGAAGGCCGGCGGCCGTCAGGAGAAGGTGTCCGTCGGTGACATCGTCGTCGTCGACCGGCTCGCGGGTGAGGCCGGTGACACGGTCGAGCTCACCCCGATCCTCCTCGTCGACGGGGAGAAGGTGACGTCGGCGGCCAAGGATCTCGCGAAGGTCACGGTCTCCGCGGAGATCGTCCGGGACGAGAAGGGCCCGAAGATCACCATCCTCAAGTTCAAGAACAAGACCGGCTACCGCAAGCGTCAGGGCCACCGTCAGCAGCTGACGCGGCTCAAGGTCACCGCGATCGCCTGAGCCGCAGGGCTCCCAGAAGAAAGGGGTGTGCGTCATGGCACACAAGAAGGGCGCCAGCTCCTCCCGCAACGGCCGCGACTCCAACGCCAAGCGTCTGGGTGTCAAGCGCTACGGCGGCCAGGTCGTCAAGGCCGGCGAGATCCTCGTCCGTCAGCGCGGCACGCACTTCCACCCGGGTGAGGGTGTCGGCCGCGGTGGCGACGACACGCTCTTCGCCCTGACCGACGGTGCCGTGCAGTTCGGCACGCGTCGCGGGCGTCGGGTCATCGACGTCGTCGAGGCAGCCGTCTGACACACGTTCTACCGTGAGGGGCGTACCGCATGAGCGGTACGCCCCTTGCGCATCCCGGGGGCGTGGTCCGTCGCCCGGTCGGTTTCCCGAAGCTCTGTGAAGGCAGGTGAGGTCATGGCCTCGTTCGTCGACCGCGTCGCACTGCGCGCGATCGGAGGCGACGGCGGTCACGGCTGCGCCTCCGTGCACCGCGAGAAGTTCAAGCCGCTCGGCGGCCCCGACGGGGCGAACGGCGGTGACGGCGGCGACGTCGTGCTCGTCGTCGACCCCGGTGTCACCACGCTGCTCGACTACCACCACCGCCCGCACCGGCGCGCCGAGTCCGGCGGCCAGGGCAAGGGCGACATGCGGCACGGGAAGAACGGCCAGAACGTCGTGCTGCCCGTCCCCTCCGGCACCGTCGTGCGCGCAAAGGACGGCGAGGTGATCGCCGACCTCGTCGGGGCCGGCGCCGAGTACGTCATCGCCCGCGGCGGCCGCGGCGGTCTCGGCAACGCCGCGCTCGCCTCGCCCAAGCGCAAGGCCCCCGGGTTCGCGCTGCTGGGCGAGCCGGGCGAGGAGGTCGAGGTCACGCTCGAGCTGAAGTCCGTCGCCGACGTCGCGCTCGTCGGGTTCCCGAGCGCCGGCAAGTCCTCGCTCATCGCCGCGATGAGCGCGGCCCGCCCCAAGATCGCCGACTACCCGTTCACGACGCTGGTCCCCAACCTCGGTGTCGTCCAGGCCGGCCAGGAGCGGTTCACCGTCGCCGACGTGCCCGGCCTCATCCCCGGCGCGTCGGAGGGACGAGGACTCGGGCTGGAGTTCCTGCGCCACATCGAGCGCTGCGCCGTCATCGTCCACGTCATCGACTGCGCGACGCTGGAGCCGCGGCGCGACCCGATCACGGACCTCGACACCATCCAGGCCGAGCTGGCCGCCTACGCGCCCGACCTCGACATCGCCGGCGGTCGCGTGCCGATCCTCGACCGGCCCCAGGTCGTCGTCCTCAACAAGGTCGACGTGCCCGAGGCCGAGGAGCTGGCCGAGTTCGTCCGGCCCGAGATCGAGGCGCGCGGGCTGCCCGTGTTCGCGGTCTCGACGGTCGCGCGGACCGGCCTGCGCCAGCTCGAGTTCTTCCTCGCCGACCTGGTCGCCAGCGCGCGGGCCGCCGAGCCCGAGCTGCCGCCGGCCCCGGTCGTCATCACGCCGCGCGCGCACGGCGACGCCGGCTTCACGGTGGCGCGCGTCTCGACCCCCGAGGGCGAGGCGTTCCAGGTCCGCGGCGACAAGCCCGAGCGGTGGGTCAAGCAGACCGACTTCGCGAACGACGAGGCGGTCGGCTACCTCGCCGACCGGCTCGCGCGGCTCGGCGTCGAGGAGAAGCTCGCGAAGGCCGGTGCGTTCCCCGGCGACACGGTCGTGATCGGCCCGGTCATGGGCGGCGTCGTCTTCGACTGGGAGCCGACGCTGCAGACCGGCGCCGAGCTGCTCGCCCCGCGCGGGACGGACATCCGCCTCGAGGACGCCTCGCGCCGCACGACGCGGGACCGCCGCGCCACCCACACCGCGCGGATGGATGCCAAGACCGCCGCGCGCGAGGAGATGTCGGACGAGCGCGACCGCGGCGTCTGGACCGATCCGGACCTGTGAGACTGGTGGCGTGAGAGCAACCGCCGAGCGCACCCCGCGCGACCTCAGCCGCGGGACGGAGCGCACCGTCCTGCGGGCGGCGCAGCGCGTCGTCGTCAAGATCGGCTCGTCCTCGCTGACGCGGGGCGGGGGAGCGCTCGACCCGGCGGCCGTCGCCGCGGTGGCCGACGCGCTCGCCGCGCGCCGCGAGGCGGGGACGCAGGTCGTCCTCGTGTCCTCCGGGGCGATCGCCGCCGGGATCACGCCGCTCGGGCTCGCCGCGCGCCCGCGCGACCTCGCGACGCAGCAGGCGGCCGCGAGCGTCGGCCAGGGCCTCCTCATGGCGCACTACACGCGCGCGTTCGCCCGGCACGGCCTCACGGTGGCGCAGGTGCTGCTGACCGCGGAGGACGTCGTCCGGCGCGGTCAGTACAAGAACGCCCAGCGCGCGCTGGAGCGGCTCCTCGCCCTCGGGGTCGTGCCCATCGTCAACGAGAACGACGCGGTCGCCACCGACGAGATCCGGTTCGGTGACAACGACCGCCTCGCCGCGCTCGTCGCGCACGTCGTCCAGGCCGACGCGCTCGTCCTGCTCACCGATGTCGACGCGCTCTACGACGGCCACCCGTCGCTGCCGACGTCCAGCAGGATCGGGGTCGTGTCCTCGGCCGCCGACCTCGAGGGCGTCACCGTGACGGCGCGCGGCAGCGGCGTCGGGACGGGCGGCATGACGACGAAGGTGACGGCGGCGCTGACGGCGACCGGGGCCGGCATCCCGACGCTGGTCGCCGGGGCGACCGACGTCGCCGACGCGCTCGAGGGGCAGGACGTCGGGACCTGGTTCCAGGCGACCGGTCCTCGGCCGCGCACGCGGCGCCTGTGGCTGGCGCACGCCGCCCACGCGCAGGGCCGGCTCGTCCTCGACGAGGGGGCCGTGCGCGCGATCACCCACGGGAAGCGCTCGCTGCTCGCGGCGGGCGTCACGGGCGTCGAGGGGACGTTCGAGGCCGGTGACCCGGTCGAGATCGTCGACCCGGACGGGACCGTCGTCGCGCGGGGGCTCGTCGCCTACTCGAGCGAGGAGCTGCCGGAGCGGCTCGGGCGCACGTCGGAGCAGCTCCGCGAGCTGTTCGGCACCGGCCACGACCGCGAGGTGGTCAACCGGGACGACCTCGTCGTGGTGCGTCGCCGGCGCTGAGGCCGGGTGACCGGACGGGTCAGGACAGGCGGCGGTAGGTCCGGTCGGCGTAGACGAGTCGCGGCGCCTGCTCGGCCCGGCTCCCGTGGTCGGAGATCGCGGTGACGCCCGCGAGCACGAGGTAGCTCGACCCGGCCGGGATCCGGTCGAGGAGCTCGATCCGCGCCCAGGCGTCGACGTCGGACAGGAGCGGCTCCCCGGTCGGCAGCCGGTCCCACGCGACGCCGGCGAACCGGTCGATGCCCGGCGTCGCGAACCGCGTCGACAGGTCGGCGTGGGCCTCGCCGAGGAAGTGGACGATGCCCGTCGTCGCCTGCTGCAGCGCCGCGAGCGACGACGACGTCTGGGTCACCGAGAACGCGAGGATCGGCGGCTCGGCCGAGACCGAGATGACCGACGTGGCCGTGAAACCGACCGGCTCGCCGCCCGGACCCGCGAGCGTCACGATGGCGACGCCGGCGGGGTGGTGGCGGAACAGGTCCTTGAACGCGCGCGGGGCGACGGCGTCGACGGCGGCCGGTCGACCGACGGGGCTGAGCGAGGTTGGCACGTCTCCACGGTAACCCCGCGGCGCCGAGATCGGCGGCGGCAGAACGAACGTCCATCATCTGGACAATGGGTGGGTGTCGTCGAGGTGATGATTTGACACCGGATCGGGGGCCGCCGTACCGTCGGCACCACGGTCTCGAGCTCCAGCATCAAGCCCCGGCTTGCTGGACGGCAACCCTCCACCTGCGGTGGGGTGCCCCGGGTGACGACCAGGTCCTGGCTACCTGTCAGGGCAAGCGCTCGTCCGCAGCAGCGGAGATACGAGGAACGAACGACGATGGCACCGCGAGTGAACCAGGCCCCGAGCCAGTCCACCGTCCCGAACGCCACCTCCTCGATGTGTGGCACGCCGATGGCGTGCATGTGTATGCGCTGACGGCGGCAGGAACTGCGCCTCACCTCGTGTGAGGCTCCTCCGCTCGGCCCACCCGGCCGGCTTCCCGCCGTCGTGCTCCCGCCCGCTTCCGGGCCCGTCCGCCTCCCGCGGACCAGCACCCCACACACTCGTCGCGGCTCGTCGCCGCGTGCACCTCAAGGACCTGTCATGACTGCTCCCACGCCCACCACCCGTCTCACGCTCGGTCTCGACCTCACCGGTCTCGGCGCCAAGGCGCCCCTGCACACCCGCGCCCGGTCCAGCCGAGCGCAGCACGTCTCGCTCGGCGACGTCTCCGACTACCTCCTGCTCGCCGCCGAGGCCGGCATCGACCTCGTCACGGTCGGGGAGTCGTTCCGCCTCGACGACGCCGCCCGCCCGGACGCCTGGCTCGACCCGGCCGTCCTGGTCTCCCGGCTGGCCGCCGCCGGCCTGCTGCACGGCGCGACGGCGATCGTCCCCGCCCTCCCGGCCGGCCTGCTCGACCCGGTCCGGCTCGCCCGGGCCGTCGCCGGGCTCCAGGTGCGCACGGACGGCCGCGCCGGCTGGCAGCTGCCCGCCACCGTGACGGCCGGCGGCGTCCACGCCGAGGTCCGCCGGGTCTGGGCCGGCGACCGCGCGCTGGTCACCGCCGGAGCACCCCTGCTCGTGACGGCCCCGGCCGAGCCGGAGGCCGCCGTCGTCGCCGGGCGGCACAGCGACGTCGTCCGCCTGCGGGTGTCCGACCTCGCGGAGGCCGCCGCGCGTCGCGAGGCCATCCGCACCGCCGCCGCGGCCGCGGGGCGCAACCCCGACGACGTCCGCGTCGTCGTCGACGTCGTCACGGTCATCGCGCAGGACGAGCTGAGCGCGCAGTTCCGCGCCGACCTGCTCCGCGACGTCTCCGACGGCGCCAGCGAGGAGGCCGCGACGCTCACGCTGGCCGGGACCGCGCAGACCGTCGCCGACGCCCTCGAGGAGTGGGCCGGTGTCGTGGACGGGTTCGTGCTCGTCCCCGGCTCGCTGCCGACCGACGCGCTCGCCATCGCGCACGGGCTCGTCCCCGAGCTGGCGGCCCGCGGGCTCGTGCCCGCCCCGGCGGCTGCGTCCGCGCCGCAGGACGCGGGCGACCTCGTGGACGACCTCGCGTTCGTTCTCTAGGCGTCGCGCGCTGGGCCGCGCCGAGCGCGCTCGGCGATCGCGCCGCCTGCGGGGCGTCGGCCGAGGGTGCCGCGTTCGCGCGCACCCCGGCCGTCCCGCCGGACCCGCAGAGTGCAGGAAGCCCCGCCACGATCGTGGCGGGGCTTCCGCGGGAGACCAGCTCCGGCGCTAGCCGGTCTCACCAGCCCGCCGCGACCGGGTAGGTCAAGCAGCGGGGCTGTCGCGGTGCGTGACCGCCCCTCAAGTCTGCGTCCCGGAACGGGGTCGGAACGGGGACCTTGGTCCCCGGTCGCCCTCCGCCGGGGGAGTGACCTTTCCGACGCGGTTGGCCGCGGGCCGTCGGGACGTGGAACACTGTGAAGGTTGCGGCTGAGACGGGCCGCGAAGAAGGAGACGTGATGTCGAGCTCGCTGCTGGTCCTCGCAGAGGCTGCCCACGAGGCAACGCGCCCCAGCCCCTGGCTGTACGGAGGGATCGCGTTCGCGATCCTCATGCTCATGCTGCTCGCCACGTACGCGTTCCGCAGCGTCGGAACGCGCCGGCGCTGAGGTAGTGGCTCACCGCCAGAGCGCCCGGGGCGCGCGTCGACGCACCGGCGTCATGGGTGGAACCTTCGATCCCATCCACCACGGCCACCTCGTCGCCGCCAGCGAGGCCGCGGCCGAGTTCGGGCTCGACGAGGTCGTCTTCGTCCCGACCGGCCTCCAGCCGTTCAAGGCCGACCGCAGGGTCGCGCCAGCCGAGCACCGCTACCTCATGACCGTCATCGCGACGGCGTCGAACCCGAGCTTCACCGTCTCGCGCGTCGACATCGACCGCCCGGGCACGACGTACACGATCGACACGCTGCGCGACCTGCACGAGGAACGCCCCGACGAGGACCTCTACTTCATCACGGGCGCCGACGCCCTGAGCCAGATCCTCGAGTGGAAGAACTCGGGCGAGCTGTTCCAGCTGGCCCACTTCATCGGCGTCACGCGGCCCGGGCACGTGCTCGACGACCACGGGCTGCCGCCCGAGGGCGTGTCCCTGCTGGAGGTCCCCGCGATGGCGATCTCCTCGACGGACTGCCGGCGACGCGTCGCCGACGGCCACCCCGTCTGGTACCTCGTGCCGGACGGGGTGGTCCAGTACATCCACAAGCACCGGCTCTACACGCAACGCTTCGGAGGTGCCGCATGAGCACGGACGAGCCCACCCCGACCCGCCGCGCGCGCCGCGCGGCGGGCGAGACCACGCCGGCCGAGGGGATCGGTGCCACGCCGGCCCCGCCGACCGACGGCCGTCAGCTCACGCGCCGAGAGCTGCGCGAGCTGCGGGAGCGCCAGGAGCGCGAGGCGGCCGCCGCCGAGCAGACGGCGGTCTCGGTCGAGGCCGTCCCGGACGTGCTGCCGCCGGCCGGGCCGTCCACCGCGTCGACGGGTCGGTCCGAGACGTCGGCCGAGACGCCGGCCGCGTCGGCCGAGACGCCGGCCGAGCGCACGCAGGTTCGCCGCACGTCGGCGCGGCCCGCGCCGGGCGCCGCGACGACGAGTCCCGGGATCCCGGTCGAGGACCCCGCCCTGACGCAGCACGACGGCTCGCCGAGCCGTCGCTCCATGCGCGACCTGCGTCCGGCGGCGCCCGCTGGAACCCCTGGCCTGGGGGAGCGGGTGCCCGCCTCGGGTGCGCTGCCCACCCGGAGCCAGCCGCCGACGCCGTCATCCGGTGCCATCCCGACCGTCCCGCCGCCGGCGGCGGCTCAGGCCGTCCGCGGAGTCGACGCGACTGGTGCGCTGTCGCAGGTGCGGACCACCCGGGCGAGCGAGGACTCCCCGGTCGAGGTGACCGGCCCGATCGACTGGTCGAGCACCACCCAGCCCGCCGTCATCCCGCCGAGCCGGTCCGCCGGGCGCACCGGTGCCTCCGGGGAGACGGAGACCGACGAGGCGGCGGAGTCGTCGACCGAGCCGCCGTCGCGACGCTCCGTCCTCGCGCGGCGGACGCCGCCGAGCTGGGCGCCCGTGACGGGCGACGGGGGCGCGAGCGTCCCCATGCCGTCGGAGGAGCCCCCGCCGCCCGCGGCGCAGGCGTTCCGCCCCGTGACCGAGCCGGTGTCGGAGACGGCTGCGTCGTCCACGACCTCGGCCGCCGAGCCCGCCGAGAAGCAGCGCCGCGGCTTCAGCTGGCTCTCGCCGCTCGGCTACCTGCTGCTGGCGCTCGTCGGCGTCGGTATCGGCGTCGGCCTCTACTTCCTGCTCTTCCGCTGAGCCTCCACCACCCGAAGGAAAACCCTGTGACCGCAACCGAGAAGGCCATCGAGATCACCACCGCCGCCGCGCGGGCCGCCGCCGAGAAGAAGGCGCAGGAGATCATCGCGCTCGACGTGTCGGACCGGCTCGTCCTGACCGATGCGTTCCTCGTGGCGTCGGGTGAGACGGAGCGGCAGGTCGGGGCGATCGTCGACGGGATCGAGGAGGCGCTGCACGGGCTCGGGGTCAAGGCGATCCGGCGCGAGGGGCTGGGCCAGAACCGGTGGGTGCTGCTCGACTTCGGCGACCTCGTCGCGCACGTCCAGCACGCTGAGGACCGCGAGTTCTACGCGCTCGAGCGGCTGTGGCGGGACTGCCCGGTGATCGAGCTGCCGCAGGACGTGCTGGCGTCCAACGCCGAGAACCGCTGAGGTCCGGGGTGCCGGACGGGCGCCGGGGGGCGTCGCGCGTCGTGCTGCTGCGGCACGGTCAGACGGACTACAACGTCGCCGGGCGGCTGCAGGGTCAGGTCGACATCCCGCTCAACGAGGCGGGGGTGGCGCAGGCCCAGGCGGCCGCGTCCGTCGTCGCGGGGTTCCGCCCGTCGGTCATCGTCGCCTCCGACCTGCAGCGAGCGGTCGAGACGGCCCAGGCCGTCGGCGAGGCGCTCGCTCGCGAGTCGTCCGGGGGTTCGCACACCGTCGTCATGGACGCGCGCCTGCGCGAGCGTGCGTTCGGCGAGCTCGAGGGGATGTACGACGCGGAGATCCGCGAGCGCTACCCGTCGGTCTGGTCGGCGCGGCGCGCGGGGGAGCGGCTGGTCGGGGTGGGGGCCGAGGACCGCGGCGAGGTCGGGGCCCGGTTCGCCGAGGCAGTCTGGGAGCACGCGGCGGCGGCGCCCGACGGCTCGACGATCCTCGCCGTCGCGCACGGCGCCTGCATCGCGCTGGGGATCACGGCGCTGCTCGGGCTCGACCCGGAGGAGTTCACCGGGATCAGGGGCATCGGGAACTGCCACTGGTCGGTGCTCGGGCCGTCCCGGGTGCCGGGCACGTGGCGGCTCGAGTCGCACAACGTCGCGGCCTGACGGCCGACGTCCCTCGCGCTCGTCGTTCAGGCCCGCGGAGGGCCGCGGTGCATGAACACTCGCTGGGTAAGTCAGCGACCTCAACCCCTGGCTGTGCACCACCCGATCTCCCTGCCGTGGTGGACTGGGTCCATGCGCGACGTCACACGCGACGACCTGATTCGCCAGCTCGGTGGTGAGGTCGTCTCGCCCGGTGCTTCCACAGTGGACATCGCTGTCGCCGAGTCGCTCCTCGGCGTGACGTTTCCCCCGGGGCTCTTGCGACTGCTCCGGCTATCGAATGGGCTTCGCCTTGGTGCGACGGTAGTCCACGACCTCGACGAGATCACCGCGCGGTCCCAGGAACCCGACGTCCTGTTTCAGCTGCCGGATCATCTCGTGATCGGTGTTGCTGGCGCGGGGCGATCCCTTGTCATGCATGCGAACAACGACATCGTCCTCGACGTTCCCGACAGTCCGTGGGACGGCGGCGACATGCACCAGTCGGCCATGGAACCGCTCGACCTCTTCCTGCGCTACGGCGGTGTTCCGTTGCGAGAACGTGAGCCGTACTCATCACTTCCGGGTGCGACAAACGCACGAGATCACGCTCTTCGTGCCGGGCGCGCAGCCGCCTCCGAGATCACCCACACCGACGTCACGCGCAACGTTGGCGCACTCACCGGTGATTCGTGCCTCGGCCAGGTGGCTGTCTACGGGATCGCCGACCGGGAAGCAGCGCGCGTCCAGTACGAGCACTCCGAGGACGTCTTCCTGCGCCTCTGTCGACCGCCGTGCCCTGTTGCTGGCGGAGAGGAGGACTACGTCAAGCTGTGGAACGAGATCGCAGACCAGCTTCGGCCTGACGTCGACGGCGCTGCAGCAGGGAGAGATCTCCCTGACTTCACGGACGTGGACGGTCTGAGCATCGCCGCCGGTACGGTCAGGACCGTGCTCTTCGGATACACCGCGGAGGTGTTCGCCCGGGGCCTCTCCCCAGATGTCCCCACCCCGGTCACATCGATGCTCGCTGTGCTCCGAGCGGGACATCTGCCCATCGGGGTCGACGGCGCTGGTCGCGTGCTCGTCTACTGAGCCCTGATCTGGAGCGTCGGCATTGGCAACGCGGTGCGGGTGACCGCGGACGCGATCCGCGACAGGCTCCACGTGGGCGAGACCCGCTACTACCAGGTGCTCGGTGCGCTCATCGAGACCGAGGCGCCACTCGCGCACGACCCGGTCGCCGTCGGCGGGCCAGGCGGCTCCGCGCCGCCAGGAGCGGGCGGGGATCTGCCCGCGGGGGCGGAGCGGATCGAGCTGGTTCGGCCCCGCCCGCTGAGGTCGGCCGAGAGCGCGCAAAGACCCCCGAGCCCGGGTGGCAGGGGGTCAGATCGGGTGTCGATGTGGAATGGTCTCGTGGCACAGGGTCCGCGCCAGGTGTCACCATGCAGGTCGTAAGGGTGGAGCATAGGGGATTCGAACCCCTGACCTCTTCCATGCCATGGAAGCGCGCTACCAACTGCGCCAATGCCCCGCGAGGGTCTGCACCCTCGGGTCGATCAGTGCCCCGGAGGGCTCGACCATCTTACGCGACGATCCGCCGATGGACCAAACCGGCGAGATCCCGCGGCTCCCGGGCGCCGGCTCGCCCGCCCTCAGGTTCGATCGCCACCGCCGACCGCGTCCACGACCCGCCGGGCCACCTCGGCCGGTGAGAGGCGGGTGGTGTCGACCACCTCGGCCTCGGCGCCGAGCCAGCCGTCATAGGCGGCCCGATACGGCTCGAGGTGCGCCATCCGGAACGTCGAGAAGCCCATGACCGCGTCGTCCTCGATCCGGGTGCGGAGCGTCTCCTGGTCGGCGTGCAGCAGCATGTGCCGCACGGGGATCGCGTGGGCCGCCAGCCCGTCGCTGATCTCGCGCCAGTACCGTTCCACCAGCACCGTCATGGGGACGACCAGCGTTCCCCCGACGTAGCCGAGCACTCGCCACGCCGTCTCGACGACGAGCTGTCGCCAGGGTGGCCAGTGCTGGAAGTTGTCGGTCGCGGGCAGGCCGGGCCGGATGTCCATCAGCGTCTCGCCGACCTTCTCGGCGTCGAGCACGCGGGACCCCGGGATCAGCTCCTGCACGAGCGCGCTCGTCGTGGTCTTGCCGGCGCCGTGCGTGCCGTTGAGCCAGACGATCATCGGTCGAGGCTATCCGGCGGCCCGCCGCCGCCGCTGCCGCCGACGCCGCCGACACCCGTCTCACCCGTCCCACCCGGCGGACCCGTGCCTACGATGGCCCCTCGACACGAGCGAGGAGGTGCCGATGGCCGGACCGCTCGCGGAGCTGCGCCGGTTCGTCGACGCCGCGCTGGTCACCCCCGTCCCACGCCCGGCCCTCGCCGACGCGAGCCCGGTCCGGCGGCGCGTGGTCGTCGTCCTCACGCTGCTGGCCGGCGCGACGGTCATGGCCTGGGCCCTGCGCATCGCGCCCGGCGACCGTCTCTTCTACCCGGCGACGCTGCTGCTCGCCGCCGTCTGGCTGGTCGGCGCGTTCGCGTCCGGCCCGTTGCACCGGGGCCGCGCACGCACGCGCTCCGGTGGTGCCGACGGCCGCGCCGTGGTGCAGTCGCTCGCGCTGGCGGCGCTGCTGCACGCGGTCTTCCTCGCCGGCGCCCTCGTCGTTGCCCGCATCCCGGGGCTGCGGGCCGGCGTCGAGGAGCTGCTCGACCACGCGCGCTTCGGCGCCATCGGCATCGTCCTCGTCATCACCGTCCTCAACGGCGTGGCGGAGGAGGTCTTCTTCCGCGGGGCGCTGTTCGCCGCCCTCCCGGACCGTCACGCCGTCCTGGTCTCCGTCGTCGCCTATACCCTCGCCGTCGTCCCGACGGGCATCCCGCTCCTCGTCCTGGCCGCCGCGATCCTCGGTCTCGTCACCGGCCTCCAGCGCCGCGTCACCGGGGGTGTGCTCGGCCCCATCGTCACCCACGTCTGCTGGAGCAGCGGCATGCTGTTCCTGCTCCCTCCCGTCCTCTCCCTCGGAGGTTGAGATGACCGACCACCAGCCCCAGCCGACGGCGCGCCGCGACCGTCCAACGCTCGTCACCGGCGCCTCCGGCTACATCGGCGGCCTGCTCGTCCCCGAGCTGCTGGCGCGCGGGCACCGCGTCCGGGTGCTCGCCCGCTCGCCGGAGCGTCTGCGGCACCACGACTGGGCGGACGACGTCGAGATCGTCCGAGGTGACGCCACGGACCCGGGCGACCTGCGCCGGGCGCTGGACGGCGTCGGCGTCGCCTACTACCTGCTGCACTCGATGGACGGCGGCGGGGACTTCGTCGCGCGCGATCGCGCGCTCGCCTCGCGGTTCGCCGAGGCCGCCGCCGAGGCGGGGATCGCGCGGGTCGTCTACCTCTCCGGTCTGCACCCGAGCGGCGAGGAGCTCTCGGAGCACCTCGCCTCACGCGTCGAGGTGGGCCAGATCCTTCTCGACTCGCCGGTCCCGGCGGCGGTCCTCCAGGCCGGCATCGTGCTCGGCGCCGGGTCCGCCTCCTTCGACATGCTCCGCCACCTCACCGAGCGCCTGCCCGCCATGATCGCGCCCCGGTGGCTGGAGAGCCGGATCCAGCCGATCGCCGCCGACGAGGTCATCCACTACCTCGCGGGCGCCGCCGACCTGCCGCCCGACGTCAACCGCACCCTCGACATCGCCGGACCTGACGTCCTGACGTACCGCGAGATGATCGAGCGCTACGCCAGGATCGCGGGGCTCGGTCGCCGGTTCGTCCAGGTCGTGCCCGTGCTCACCCCGCGCCTCGCGAGCCACTGGGTCGGCCTCGTCACACCCGTGGCCGCCGGCGTGGCCAAGCCGCTCGTCGGGAGCCTCGTCCACGACGCCGTGGCCGACGAGCAGGACGTCCTCGACCTCATCGGCCCGCCGCCCGGCGGCCGTGCGGGGTATGACGACGCCCTGCGGACGGCGCTCGCCGACGTCGATCCGGGACGGTGGCGGCGGACGTTCGCGGCGGTGTCCGGGGCAACGGCGGTGTGCGCCGCCGCGGGCAGCCTGCTCACCGACCCCGATTCCGCCTGGTACCGCAGCGTCGAGAAGCCGCCGTGGCAACCGCCGCGCTGGGCGTTCCCCGTGGCGTGGACCTCGCTGTACGCCGGCACCGCCGTCGCCGCGTCCGCCACCATCGCGGACCTTCGGGAGGAGGGCGAGGACGAGGACGCGCGGGCCTTCCAGGTCGCGCTCGCCGTCAACCTCGCGCTCAACGCGGCCTGGACGGCGGTGTTCTTCCGCCTGCGCTCCCCGCGGCTCGCCACCGTGGTCGCCGCGGCGCTGGCGATCAGCGCGGGCGATCTGGCCCGCCGGGCCGCGCCGACCGGGACGGTGCGCGCCGTCGTGCTCGGCGCCTACGCGGGGTGGTGCACCTTCGCCACGGCGCTCAGCCTGTCCATCGCGCGCCGCAACCGCTAGGACCACCGGCGCCCACCGGCCGCGCGCCGACCTCCCCGGTCAGCGCGCGGACAGCGCGGCGTAGGCCGCGAGCGCCCGCTCGCGCGTCGCCCGCAGGTCGACGATCTCGGGCCGCGCCTCGCTGTCCGGTGCCCAGCGCCGGGCGTAGGCGCCGTCGGGGTCGAACTTCTTCGCCTGGGTGAGCGGGTTGAAGATCCGGAAGTACGGGGCGGCGTCCGCGCCGCAGCCCGCGACCCACTGCCAGTTGAACGGGTTGCTCGCCGCGTCCGCGTCGACCAGCGTGTCCCAGAACCAGGACTCGCCGACGCGCCAGTCCACGAGCAGGTTCTTCACCAGGAAGGACGCCGTCACCATCCGCACGCGGTTGTGCATGGACCCGGTCCGCCACAGCTCGCGCATCCCGGCGTCGACGAGGGGGAACCCCGTCTCCCCGCGCTGCCACGCCCCGACCTCCGCGGGGTCGGGACGCTCCCAGGCGAACGCGTCGAAGCGCGGGTCGAGCCCGCGGCGGTGCAGGTCGGGGTGGTGGAACAGCGTGTGCCAGGCGAACTCGCGCCAGCCCAGCTCGCCGAGGAAGACGCCGACGTCGGCGCCGCTGCGCAGGGCCCGGTGCCACACGGTCCTCGGGCTGATCTCGCCCCAGCGCAGGTGGGGGGACAGCGACGACGTCGCCCCGGACGCCGGCACGTCGCGCCGGCTGGCGTACTCGTCGGCGTCGAGGCGCAGGAAGTCCGCCAGCCGCTCGTCGGCGGACGCCTCACCCGGCTCCCACCGCTCGCGCAGCCCGGCGGCCCAGTCCGGCGCGCTGGGCAGGAGCCCCCACTCCGTCAGCTCCTCGCCGTCGGGCTGCCGCGGCGCCGGCGACCACCGGGCCGGCTCCGGCAGCGGCTCGGCGGGTGCCGGGCGCTCCTGGCACGCCCGCCAGAACGCCGAGTAGACGCGATACGCCCCGCCCGCCCGCGTCGTCACCGTCCACGGCTCGTGGAGCAGTCCGCCGGGGAAGGACCGGGCATCGACACCCGCCGCCCGCAGCGACTCCTTCAGCCCGGCGTCGATCTCGCGCTCCGCGCCGTAGCGCCGGTTCCACGTCACGGCGCTCGCCCCGGACTCCGCCGCCACGCCGGGGACGACCTCGGCCGCCGCGCCGCGTCGCAGCACGAGCGGCACCCCGCGCGAGGCCAGCGCGTCGCGCAGCGCCGCGAGCGAGTGGTGGAGCCACCAGCGCGCAGCACCGCCGAGCGGCCGGACCCCGGGCGAGACCTCGTCGAGCACGTAGAGCGCCACGATCCCCTCGGGGTCCTCGCAGGCCGCCGTGAGCGCCGGGTGGTCGGCCAGGCGGAGGTCGTCGCGGAACCAGACGAGCGTCGTCACGGGGTCGGCTCCCCGCCCCCGGGGGACCGCCGGCGGAGCCGGATCCGGAAGTCACGCAGCGTGTAGCCGGCGACGAGGTCGTCCCAGCCGAGGGTCGGGCGGCGCACGACGACCGGGTCCTGCGCCAGCAGGCGGGTCAGCAGCACCTCGGTCTCCATGATGGCGAGCGGCTGGCCCGGGCACCGGTGGGCGCCGTCGCCGAAGCTCATGCCGGCCGCGTGGACACCGCGCGGGGTGTGCCGCACGGGGCAGAGCGACATCGGGTCGTCCCCGAACGCCTCGGCGTCGGTGTTCGTGTCGCGGACGCGCAGGTCCACCAGGTCGCCGGGGGAGAGCTGCCACTCCTGGTCGCCGTCGCGGATGGTGAACGCCTCGCTCACCCGCCGGTACAGGTGCCCGACGACGGGCTCGAGCCGGATGAGCTCCTCGAGGATCGCGAACCGGGCCGCCTCGTCGCCGGCCTGGTACTCCGCCCGCAGCCCGGGGTTCTCGAGCAGGTGCCACAGCGCCATCGCGATGAACTCGCGCGTCGTCACCATGCCCGCCGTCCCGTAGGTGAGGCACTCGACGAGGATGTCGCGATCGGTGTAGCCCTCGTCGAGGAGGTGGCTTACGACGTCGTCGGCCCGCCGGCGACGCCGGGTGCGGATCGCCGGGCGGACGTCGGCGAGGTAGAACCCGACGACGGGCCCGAGGCCGTTCCAGGCGGCGAGGGCCCACTGGCCTCGGGAGCGTCCGAGGTCCGGTTTCTCGATGTCGAAGGGCGGCTGGCGGAAGAACGCGACGAGCCGGCGGGCCATCCTCTCCGGCGGCGCGTGCGTGAGGCCGACCACCCGCCCGGTGACCTCGACCGAGTAGAGCAGCGCGAGCTCGTCGACCGGCGCACCGCCGGCGGCCAGGGCGCGCGCGACGAGCCGATCGGCGCACTCCACCATGTGCGGGCGGTAGCGCTCGGCGACGACGGCGGGGGAGAAGAAACGACCGACCTTGCGCCGCTGCTCGTCGTGGAGCCGACCGTCGGAGATGAGGATCGGATGGTGCTCCAGGTAGCCGGTGGGGATGAACTCCGCCGTGAAGCCCGCCTGCGTCGTCGCGCCCCGCGCCTGGAGCACCTGACGCGCCGCGGCGTAGGAGCGGATCCGCCACCCGCTCGGCCGACGCTCGACGCGTGGCCCCCCTGGCGCGTCGTCCGGCGCGACGGCTCGCCGCTCGCTCGCCCGTGCCATGCGACCTCCTCCGCGGTTCGGGTTCCTCCCCCCTACCCTCCCACTGTGCGGGACGACGAGGCGTGCCCGGCCGCGATGGTCCCGGTTCCACCGGCGACGCGGCTCGATGCGCGTGTAGGGTCGCAGGCACACGAGACGAGAGGTGCGCCCGTGGACTCCTGGCAGTACGTGATCCTCCTCGGTGCCTGTCTCGTGCTGACCCTCCCCCTGGAGCTGGTGCTCGGGGCGCGGGTCTACCGCTCGCCCCGCCGGCTGGTCCTGGCGATGATCCCCATGCTCGTCGTGTTCCTCACCTGGGACGTCGTGGGGATCGTGCGCGAGCACTGGTGGTACTCGGAGCGCTACGTCTCGGGCCTGCGGATCGGGCCGATGCCGCTGGAGGAGCTGCTGTTCTTCCTCGTCATCCCCGTCTGCGGCCTGCTCACCTACGAGGCCGTCGGTCGGGTCGTGACGCTGGTCCGGGAGCCGGGCCGCCTCGCCTTCCGATGGCCGGACGGGCTCGTGCGCGTCGCGCCGGCCGGGGACGAGACGACGAAGGGCACGGTCGAGCTGCATGGGTGAGTACACCCTCCTGACGCTCCTGGGCATCGTCGCCGTCGTGGCCCTGGAGCTGCTGTGGGCGCGCACGGGCATCTTCCGCTCCGGCCGCTACTGGGCCTCGATCGGCATCATGGTGTTCTTCCAGGTCTGGGTCGACGGCTGGCTCACGAAGCTGTCGGCGCCGATCGTCCTCTACGCGCCGGACGAGATCTCCGGCCTCCGCTTCCCCTGGGACATCCCCGTGGAGGACTTCGGCTTCGGGTTCGTCATGCTCACCCTGACGATCATCTGCTGGATCCGCCTGGCCCCGGACCGGGAGGCGCCGTGAGCGACCTGGCCGCGGCGTTCGACCGGGGCGCCGCCAACTACGACCTCCTCGTCTCGCTCAACCCGGGCTATCACCGCCACCTGGGTTCCGCCGCGACCGTGCTGGTCCGACGCGCGCTCGCCCGGCGAACGGGCGCGAGGCTGCTCGACCTCGCGTGCGGGTCGGGCGCTTCGACGCGCGCGCTGGTGGACGCCGTCGCCGCCGATCGGCCACCCGGCAGGACTTCCGCCAGGACCCCCGCCGAGGCTCCCGTCGCGATCCTCGGCGTCGACCTGTCCGACGGCATGCTGGAGCAGGCGCGGCGCAAGACGTGGCCCGCCGGTGTCGAGTTCCGTCGCGGCCGGGTCGGCGACCTCGACCTCGACTCCCTCGGCGAGGGCGCGTGGGACGGGGTGCTGGCCTGCTACCTGTTCCGCAACGTGCCGCCCGACGAGCGCGACGCCGCCCTCCGCGAGGTCGCCCGGCTGCTGGCGCCCGGCGGCTGGCTCGTCGTCCAGGAGTACTCGGTCGCCGGGAGCCCCGTCGCTCGGCTCGTCTGGGACCTGGTGAGCTGGGCGATCATCATCCCGCTCGGAGTCGTCGTCGACCGCAACCCCGGCCTGTACCGCTATCTCTGGCGGAGCGTGCGAGGGTTCGACTCGACCGGCGCGTTCGCGCGACGTCTCGCGGCGGCGGGCTTCGAGGACGTCCGCCACCGGACCGTCCCCGGCTGGCAGCGCGGCATCCTGCACACCTTCGTCGCCCGGCGGGCCGCCCGATGACCGGGCTCGCCCGCGGCGGCCGCGCCGACCGCCGGGACCTGCCCGGCCGGGACCCGCGCGCCGTCCGGCACCCCGCGCGGCCGGGTCGCTACCGGGTGACGGGGGCGCGTCGCGTCGTGGTCGTCGGCGGCGGGATCGCCGGCATCGCCGCGGCCACCGTGCTGGCGGAGCGCGGCGTCGAGGTGACCCTGGTCGAGGCCGACCCTCGGCTCGGCGGACGCGTCGCGGCGTGGCCGCTGGACAACGGCCGCACCATGAGCCGCGGGTTCCACGCCTTCTTCCGGCAGTACTACAACCTGCGCTCGCTCCTGCGCCGGGTCGACCCCGACCTCGCGCGGCTGGTCGCCGTCGAGGACTACCCGCTCCAGCGGCCGGACGGGCTGCGCGACTCGTTCGCCGGCATCCCGCGCACCCCGCCGTTCAGCATCCTCGGCTTCGTCGCGGCCAGCCCGACGTTCACCGCTCGCTCGCTCCTGCGCGTGAACGTCCCCGCCGCCCTGGAGCTCCTGCGCGTCTCCTTCCCCGAGACCTACTCGACCTACGACGGGGAGTCGGCCGCGGACTTCCTCGAGCGTCTCCGGTTCCCCGCGGCGGCGCGCGACCTCGCGCTGGAGGTCTTCGCCCGCTCGTTCTTCGCCGACCCCTCGGAGTTCGCGGCGGGCGAGCTGGTCGCGATGTTCCACACCTACTTCCTCGGCTCGGGGGAGGGGCTCCTCTTCGACGTCCCGGACGACGACTACGACACGGCCCTGTGGGCCCCGCTGGCCGGCTACCTCGACGACCTGGGCGTCCGGGTCCTGACGTCGACGCGGGCCGCCGCCGTCGAGGTCACGGAGCCCGGCGCGCGCGTCGGGACCGATGCCGGCGCGCTCGACGCCGACGCCGTCGTCCTGGCGACGGATCCTCGGTCCGCGCGGGGTCTCGTCGCGGCGACGGACCTGGCGCCGACCTGGCGGGAGGAGGTCGCGGCCACCAGGAACTCGCCCCCCTTCGTCGTCGTGCGGCTGTGGCTCGACGGCGAGATGGACGGCGACCGGCCGCCCTTCGTCGGAACGAGCGGCTACGGTCCCCTCGACAACGTGTCGGTGCTGGAGCGCTTCGAGGCCGGGGCCGCGGCGTGGTCGGCGCGCGCCGGGGGCTCCGTCGTCGAGCTGCACGCCTACGCGTGCCGGCCGAGCGTGGTCGACGACGAGGACGAGCTCGCCCGGCTCGTGGGCGACCTCGAGACCGAGCTGCACCGGCTCTACCCGGAGACAGCCGGTCTCGCGGTCCGCGCGCGCGAGGTGCTGGTCCGCGACGACTGCGCGCTCATCGGGCCGACGGGGTGGGATCGGCGCCCGGGCGTGCGCACGCCGTCGTCGCGGCTGGTGCTCGCGGGGGACTGGGTGCGCTGCGACTACCCGGTGGCCCTCATGGAGCGGGCGGCGACGACGGGGTACCTCGCGGCCAACGCGCTGCTCGAGGGCTGGGGCGTGCAGGGGCAGGACGTGTGGACGGTCCCGATGACGGGACTGCTGCGACGGCCGGGGGGATCGGCACCGGAGGGGCGGCGATCCCGACGACGCTAGTCCGCCCGGGGCGAGGAGTGTTCGCCCGCGTCCGACTCCCCAGACGTCCCCTGAGCCCACGGGACGTCGGTGAGGGAGAGGGACCTGGTCGCGTCCTCGAGGAAGCGGATCACGACCTCGCGCTCGTCGTGCGTCAGCCGTGCCGCGGCGCCGAACCGCCGGGCCTGCTGACGTCCGACCGTGGCCATGGCCGCCCGGTGCGTCTCCGGCGTGATCCGGACCAGGAGGGCGCGCCGGTCCGACGGGTGGGTCTCGCGCCGGATGTGCCCGGCGCGCTCCAGCCGGTCGAGCAGCTTCGTCGTCGAGGCGGTCGAGATCCCCAGGTGCTGCGCGATGGCGCCCGGCGTGGGGAGCGATCCCCGGTTCTGGGACGCGATGAGGAAGTGCAGCGCGCGCATGTCCGTGCGGTTGAGCTTCATGTACCGGGTCGAGGCCTCGCTCAGGCGCTCCTCGGCCTCGCGCATCCCGGCGATCGCAGACATCAGCCGGGTGATCTGCGCGACGTCTTCGGGCGTCATCCCCGTGCGATCGACGAGCAACCCGGTCGGGTCCGTCACGTCGACGTCGTACAGCGAGCGCCGGGTGAGCGCCTCCTTCGCCGACCTCGACATGGGCCAAGGGTAGCAGTATGGCTAGTATGCTCCCATTCTAGTTACTAGCCGGGCTAACGAAAGGCTGAGCCGATGACGCACCTGTCTCCCGACCCACCCGGTCGGGCTCACCGGACGGTCGTGCGCTCATGAGCGCCGCGACGGAGCTCGCGCGGACGGACGGGTCGCACGAGATCACGGCGCGCCTCGCGAGGTTCTTCGACGAGCGCACCGTGCAGGCGGCCGCGTACGGAAGCGCGTTCGAGCGGCTCTGGCGTCTCGCCGGCGAGGCGGCGACCGGTGGGAAGCTCGTGCGTCCGCTCCTGCTCCTCGACGTCTACGACGCGCTGGCGTCGCCGCGGCCGGGCAGCGGGATCGCGGACCGGGAGACGGCGCTCGACGTCGCCGCCGCCGTCGAGCTGCTCCACTTCTCCTTCCTCCTGCACGACGACGTGATCGACCAGGACACCGTCCGCCGGGGCCGGCCGAACCTCATCGGCGCGCTGATGGACCAGGCGCGCGAGTCCGGCTCGGCGTCCGACGCGCTCGCCGGAACGGTGCACTGGGCGCGGACGGGCGCGATCCTCATGGGCGACCTGCTGCTGGCCGCGTGCCACCGGGAGATCGCGCGCGCCGACGTCCCGCGGACGCGACGCGTGGAGCTCCTCGACCTGCTGGACCGCACGGTGTCGGAGTCCGTCGCCGGCGAGCTGATCGACGTCGGGCTGAGCCACGGGCTCGTCCCGCCGCGGCTCGCGACCGTCCTCGGGATGACGACGCACAAGACCGCGACGTACACGTTCGAGCTGCCGCTGCGCGCCGGCGCGATCCTCGCCGGGGCCGACGGCGCGACGCAGGACGTCCTGGGCGCCGTCGGACGCCACCTCGGTCTCGGCTTCCAGCTCCAGGACGACCTGCTCTCCACGTTCGGCGACCCGGCTCGCCACGGCAAGGGGCGCTACTCCGACCTGCGGGAGGGGAAACAGACAGCGCTCGTGGCCATGGCCCGGACGACGACCTCCTGGCCGGGGATCGAGCCGAGGCTCGGCCGGCCCGGCCTGACCGACCGGGACGCCGAGTGGCTGGCCGGCGAGCTGGAGGCGTGCGGGGCGCGGACGGCGGTCGAGGGGCTGGTGCGCCGGGAGCTCACGGCCGCCGTCGACCTCGTCGACGACCCGGCGAACGGGCTGACCGGGTCGCTGCGCGCGGTGCTGCACGAGCTGACCCGCACGCTCCGGGGCAGGTCGGCATGACCTCGCCGCTCGACCGTTTCAGCCGGGTCGCGGCGCGCGCGGCGAACGAGGTCATCGTCGGCTACTCGACGTCCTTCGGCACCGCGACGCGCCTGCTCGGCCCGCGGCACCGTCAGCACGTCCGCAACGTCTACGCGCTCGTGCGGGTCGCGGACGAGCTGGTCGACGGTGTGGCGGGCGAGGCGGGGCTGTCGCCGGCGGATCAGGCCGCTGCCCTCGACCGGCTCCTCGCCGAGACCCACCGGGCGGTCGCCACCGGCTACAGCCCCGACGTCGTCGTCCACGCCTTCGCCCGCACCGCCCGCGCGGCCGGGATCGGGGCGGACCTCATCGATCCCTTCTTCGACTCGATGCGCACCGACCTCGAGCGCAGCCGCGAGGCGGGGATCGCGTCCTTCGACGCGCAGGACCACGCCGCCTACGTCTACGGGTCCGCCGCGGTGGTCGGGCTCATGTGCCTGCGGGTGTTCGTGCGCCGCGAGAGGCTCGGGCCCGAGCGGCTCGCCCGGCTGGAGCACGGTGCGCGGCAGCTCGGCCGCGCCTTCCAGAACGTGAACTTCCTGCGCGACCTGGCCGACGACACGGGACGTCTGCGCCGCGGCTACCTCGGCGGTGCGACGCGCCTGTCCCGGGGCGAGCGCGACGCGTGGGTCGAGGAGATCCGGGGCCAGATCGCGGAGGCCGAGGCCGTGCTCCACCTCCTGCCGCGCGACGCTCGCGCCGCCGTGCGCAGCGCCACGTGGCTGTTCGCGGAGCTGACCGATCGGATCGCGCGGGTCGACCCGGCCGAGCTGTCCCGACGCCGGGTCCGCGTCCCCGACGCGCGCAAGGCCCTCATCGTCGCGCGGGCGCTCGCCCGGACGGCGCGGGAGCCCCGATGACCCGGACCATCGTCATCGGTGCCGGGGTGGCCGGCCTCGCGACGGCTGCCCTGCTCGCGCGCGAGGGGCACGAGGTCCGCGTGCTGGAACGCGGCGAGGACGTCGGCGGCCGGGCCGGCACCCTGGAGCGCGACGGCTTCCGCTTCGACACCGGGCCCTCGTGGTACCTCATGCCGACGGTCTACGAGCACTTCTTCCGCCTGCTGGGGACGAGCAGCGAGGAGCAGCTGCGGCTGCGGCGGCTCGATCCCGCGTACGCCGTCTTCCGCGAGCCGGAGCCCGGGGGCGAGCCGGAGCCGCCCTTCGTCGTGCCGCTCGGCGCCGACCGGGTCCGGGCGGCGTTCGAGGCGCGCGAGCCCGGCGCCGGCCGCCGCCTGGCCGCCTATCTCGACTCGGCCGAGCGCGCCTCGGTCATGGCGGAGCGCTACTTCCTCTACAACCCCTACACCCGGCTCTCCTCGCTGCTGCGTCCCGAGGTGCTGCGGTCGCTGCCGAGCATCGCCGGGCTGCTGACGCGGTCGCTCGAGAGCTTCGTGGCGCGCCGGTTCCGCGACCCCCTCCTGCGCCAGGTCCTCGGCTACCCGGCCGTCTTCCTCGCCGCCACCCCCGCCTCGGCGCCGGCCATGTACCACCTCATGAGCTCCCTCGACCTGGCGGACGGGGTGCACTACCCGGAGGGGGGCTTCTGGGAGGTGATGAACCGGCTCGCCGCCCTGGCGACGGGGCAGGGGGCGCGGATCGAGACGGGCGCGCTGGTCGAGCGGATCGTGGTCACCGGCCGCGGTCGGGGGCGGCGCGCCGGCGGCGTCGTGTGGCGCGACCGGGAGGGCAACCGGCACCGCGAGGAGGCCGACGTCGTCGTGTCCGCCGCCGACCTCCACCACACCGAGACCCGCCTGCTCGGGCCGCGCGACCGCACGTACCCCGAGCGCTGGTGGCGCCGTCGGACGAGCGGCCCCGGCGCCGTCCTCGTCCTGCTCGGCGTGCGGGGCCGGCTGCCCGAGCTGCCCCACCACTCCCTCTTCTTCACCCGGGACTGGGCGCGGAACTTCGGCGCGATCTTCGGCCGCCGCCCGCACGTGCCCGACCCGGCGTCGATCTACGTGTGCAAGCCGAGCCAGACCGACGCCGGCGTCGCCCCGGTCGGCCAGGAGAACCTCTTCGTGCTCGTCCCCGTCCCCGCCGATCCCGCCCTCGGCCACGGCGGGGCCGACGGCGGCGGCTCCGCCGTCGTCGAGGAGGTGGCCGACCGCGTCATCGAGCAGATCGCGGGCTGGGCCGGCATCCCGGACCTGGCCGAGCGCGTGGTGGTGCGCGAGACCATCGGCCCGGCCGACTTCGTCCGCGACTTCGACTCCTGGCGGGGCGGCATGCTGGGCCCGGCGCACGTCCTGAGCCAGAGCGCGATGTTCCGGGCGCAGAACGCGTCGCGCCGGGTGCGGAACCTGTACTACGCGGGAGCCACCACGGCGCCGGGCGTCGGCGTCCCGATGTGCCTCATCAGCGCCGAGCTCGTGCTCAAGCGCATCCGCGGCGACCACGGCGCCGGTCCGACGCGGCCGCTGGGGGACGACGGGACCGCCGGCTGACGCCGCCGCGGGCTAGGCGAGCAGGTCCTTGACCATCGGCACGACCCGCTCGCCGTAGAGCTCGATCGAGCGGAGCTGGTGGGCGTGCGTGACGGGCTGGTCGTACTTGAGGTCGAACCGGTCGACGGGCAGGGTCCGCAGCGTCCGGGCGATCTTGGCCGCCACGGTCTCCGGCGAGCCGACGTACAGCGCGCCCTCGTCGATCTCGCGCTCGAAGTCGCCCGGGCTGGGCGGCGGCCAGCCGCGCTCGCGGCCCATCCGCCGACGCATGGCCAGCCACCCGTCGAACAGCAGCTCGCGGGCCTCGTCGTCGGTCCGCGTGACCAGTCCGGGGGAGTGGATCGCGACGCGCTGCCGCGGCACGCCGAGCTGGTCCTGCGCGCGCTCGAACAGGTCGAGGAACGGCGCGAACCGGTCGGCCGGCCCGCCGATGATCGCGAGGAACAGCCCGAACCCGTGGCGGGCGGTGCGCACCACCGACTCGGGGCTGCCGCCGACGCCGACCCAGACCGGCAGGCCGTTCGCCGTCGTCGGGAACACGCGCTGGTCGGTGAGGCCGGCGCGGGTCGTCCCGGTCCAGGTGACCGGCTCCTCCTTCACCAGCGCCGCGAGCAACTCGAGCTTCTCCTCGAACAGGACCTCGTAGTCGCCGAGGTCGTAGCCGAACAGCGGGAAGGACTCGATGAACGAGCCGCGTCCGGCGACGATCTCCGCCCGCCCCCCGGACAGCGCGTCGAGGGTGGCGAACCGCTCGTACACGCGGACGGGGTCGTCGGAGCTGAGGACCGTCACCGCTGACCCGAGCCGGAGCCGCTCGGTGCGCGCGGCGATCGCGGCGAGCACCATCTCGGGCGAGGACACGGCGAAGTCCGGCCGGTGGTGCTCGCCGACGCCGAAGAAGTCCAGCCCGAGCTGGTCGGCGACCACGCCGTCCTCGACGAGGTCACGGATCACCTCGGGGTGCGACAGCTGCTGGCCGGCGTCGTTCGTCGTCACGCCGCCGAAGGTGTCGAGGCCGAACTCGATTGTGCTCATGGCGACACAACCCCGCGCACGGTCCCGGGCATTCCCCGGCCGGTCGGCCCGGCCGACTAGCGCGTCGTGCCGAGGCTCGCCCGGATCACCCCGGACGCGTCCCAGTCGTTCGCCTGCATGGCCGCGACGACGTGGCCGTCCGCCACCCAGAACGCCCGGAACGCGCCGACCCCGCCGTCGGGCGTCACGGTCGCGTCGCCCTCGATGTCGACGCGGTCGTACCCACCCGGCCCGACGCTGCCGACGTACTCCATCCCGAGGTCGTACTGGTCGGTGAAGAAGTACGGCATCCGGTCGTAGGTCGTCTCCTCGCCGACGAGGGTGCACGCCGCGACCTTCGCCTGCTCGATGGCGTCCTCCCAGTGCTCCACCCGGATCCGCCGCCCGAGCCGGTCGTGCAGGTGGTTCGCGATGTCGCCGACCGCGAGGATCGCCGGGTCGCTCGTGCGCAGCGCCTCGTCCACCAGGACGCCGTTCCCGACGGCGAGCCTCGCGTCCCGCGCGAGATCGATCGTCGGCTCCGCCCCGATCCCGACGACGACGAGGTCGGCCCGGCGCAGGTCGTCGGCCGTCACCGAGGTCCCGAGCCGCAGGTCGACACCGTGCGCCCGGTGCAGGTCCGCGAACACGCGGGCGACCTCGGGCCCGAGCACGCCGAGCAGCGGCAGCTCCGACCGCTCGTAGACCGTGACCTCGCAGCCCGCGTGTCGCGCGGCCGCCGCCACCTCGAGCCCGATCCAGCCCGCCCCGACGATCGCGACGCGGGTGCCGTCGACGAACGCCGCCTCGAGCCGCTCGCTGTCCTCGATCGTGCGCAGGTACGCGACGGGGACGCCCGCGGAGTCCGCCTCCGGGAAGCGCCGCGGCGTCGCGCCGGTCGCCAGCAGGAGCCGGTCGTAGCGCTCGGCGCCGTCCGCGGTGACGACCCGGTGCTCGGTCCGGTCGATCGACGTGACGGCGGTGTCGAGCCGCAGGGCGACGTCGTGCTCGTCGTACCACGCGCGGTCGTGGAGGAACACGGCGTCGAGCGGCTTCGTGCCGAGGAGGACGTCCTTGGACAGCGGCGGCCGCTCGTAGGGCAGGTGCGGTTCCCGGCCGTAGAGCGTGATGGCGCCGTCGTACCCCAGCCTGCGCAGCTCGGTGACGGCGGTGCCGCCGGCCAGTCCGGCTCCCACGACGACGATGGACATGACGCCTCCTCGCGACGACCGGCGCCCGTCGTGTCGGGCACCCGACCTTCCTCACCCTAGCCCCGCGCCCGCCGCGGATCCGGACGTGGAGACATGGACTGCCGAGGGACCGGGGCGTCCTGTTAGCGTCACCCCCATGAGCCTCGAACCGGTGCTCGCGGAGTGTCTCGGACTCGCGGTCCGGGGGCGGGTCCGGGCGGCGCTCCGGCTCGCCGAGCAGGCCGCGCCGACGGCGGATCGCGCGCCGTCGACGGCGCCCGTCGACGGCGCCGTCAGCGGCCCCGACGATGCTGGCTCGACCCGTCTCATGGCGCGGCTGGCGGCGGTCCGAGCCTCGGCGCACTTCGTCGCGGCCGACTACGACGCGGCGGCCGAGCAGGGGGAGCGCGCGCTGCAGCTCAGCCGGCTGCCGGGGGCCGACGACCCCCTGACGCGGACCGTCGCGGTCTCGGCGCGGCTGCTCGCCAGCGCGGGGACGCTCTGGGCCGGCGCGGACCCGGACGCCGACGACCGGCTCGCGGCCGAGCTCCTCGAGCTCGCCCCCTGGGTGGCCGCCCGTCCGCTCGACACCCGCCGCTACGCGGGGCTCATGCTGATCGAGGCGCTGTTCCAGAACGGCCGCGTCCCGGAGGCCGAGCGGTGCCTGCGCCAGGTCCTGCCCGAGGACGCGGCGCTCGACGGTGCCTCCCGTCCCGCCGGCGCTCCCACCGACGACGCCGGCCCGCGGATCCCCTCGATCCCGCTGCTCCCGGTCCGCGTCCTGTTCTACGCGGGTCGGACGGGGGAGGCCGAGGAGGCCGTCACGCTCGCCCTGACGCGGCCCGAGCTGCGCGAGGACCCGCTCTGGTCCCGGGTGGGGATCGCCCTGCTCGCCCTGTGCGCAGCGGCACGGGGCGAGCGGGCTCGCGCGCGGGCGCTGGCCCACCGGGTCAGCGCGGCCTTCCCGCGTCCCCGCGGCTACCTCGACTCGGCGGCGCGGTCGTTCGCCGGGCATGCGCTCGCCATCGTCGGCGACCTCGCGGGGGCGGCCCATGAGCTGCGCGCCGGCGGGGGAGCCCGGCTGCAGCGGTTCATCATCGTGGACCGGGCGCTCGCCATCGAGGTCCTCGTGCGCGAGGCGCTCGGTCGCGATGACCGTCGCGCAGCGGCCGGCTGGGCCCGTCTGCTGCTGGACCTCGAGGGTCACCCCGTCGTGACCGAGGTCGCGCTGCGGGTGTACGCGCACCTCGACCTGGCCGACGGCGAGCCCGAGTCGGCCCTGCGCCGCTCCGAGGCGGCGGCCGCCCGCGCCCGCGTCACGGGCATCCTGCGGCACGCCGCTGAGGCCGACCTGCTGCGCAGCCGCACCCTCGTCGCGCTCGGCCGCCGGGCCGAGGCGACGAGGGGACTTCAGGAGGCGGTGGCCTCGGCCGGCTCCCGCGGGGACGAGAGCGGCCGGCGGGACGCCGCGAGGCAGCTCCGCGCGCTCGGGCGCCGCAGCGTCCCGCCGCGCGGGAGCGGCTGGGACGGGTTGACCCCGCGCGAGCGGGAGGTGGCCGTGCTCGTCGCGCAGGGGCTGGACAACCGGACGATCGGCGACGCCGTGTTCCTGTCCCCGCGCAGCGTCGGGGCCATGGTGCCGCGCATCCTCACGGCGTTCGACGCGCCGCGACGGGCCGCGCTCGCTCCCGCGCTCGCCTCCGTCGTCGGCGACGCCGGCCTCCCGGGTCCGGTGCCAGCCCTCACCCCGCGGCAGCGGGAGGTGGTCGACCTGGTCGCGCGCGGCCGGACCAACGTCGAGATCGGCGCGGCCCTCGGCATCAGTCCGCGGACGGTCGAGCGGCACGTCTCCGCCGCCATGGCGGCCAGCGGCGCCCGCTCGCGGACGGCCCTCGCCCGGCTCGCGGCGAGCGGCGTCACCGACGCGGACGTCGTCAGCCGACCGGCATGAGCCGGATGAGGACGTTGGGCAACCCGGCACCGCCCGTGGCGTAGGCGTAGGTCGCCGTGTGCGTGGCTCCCGTGGCGGACGCGGTCCACTCGTCGTTGCCGAGGTCGGTCGGTCCCTCGGTGGTCAGCCCGGCCGCGGCCATGTCGGCGATGATCCCCTTGGCCTGGTCCGAGTCGACCCCGTCGACCTCGATCGAGTACCCGCCGCCCATCGGCAGGACGAGCACGATCGCGCCGTCGGGGACGAGGATGTCGGCGGGCCAGTCGGCCGGCAGGTCCTCGCCGGCCGGCAGCTCCGTCCCCTCGTCCGACGTCCCGTCCGTCGACTCGTCCGTCGGCTCGCCGTCCTGCTCGCCGGACGCCGCCCCGTCGTCCGGCGCGGTCTCCTGCGTCGTCCCGTCGGTGGCCTCGCCCGCGGTCGAGGCGTCCGTGGCCTGGCCCGTCCCGTCGTCCGTCTCGCCGCACGCGGCCAGCCCCAGCAGCAGCGGCACCGCGAGCACCGCGGCGAGCAGCGCGCGGTGCTCGCTCCTCCTCGTGGCCGCCCCGGTCCTCCCTCGACCCCACATGTGCGTTCCTCTCTCGCGTCCCGCCCTCGCGGTTCCCGCGCCGAGTGTGGCACCGGGCGCGCTCGCACCGCATGGGTGGTTCGACGCACCCGGGCGGTCGGCGGGACGGGCTAGATCGGCCAGTACGTCGCCATCGAGGAGAAGTGGCAGACGTACAGCCACGACGGGTCGAGGATCAGCTCGTGTCCTGCGACGCGGCCCGTCAGGCGGTCGAGCGTCGCCCGGAGCACGTCCGGGTCGATCGGCTCGTCGGAGTCGGGGCGGTAGTAGGCGAGCGTGACGTGGGGCGTGAACGACGGCGCCCGGACGAGGTCGTCGAACAGTGCCCGGCCCGCGACGAGGCGGGCGTGGTCGTCCGGTGTCGCCGGCAGCAGCCCGACCACCACGCTGGCGTTGAGCAGGTTGAACACCGTCGTCGCGCGCATCCGGACCGGTCCCAGCCCGCAGGCCGTCGCCAGCCGCGTCGCGGCGCGCGGACCGTCGAGGAAGATCCGCGACGCGACCTCCGCCAGGTCGGCCGAGGCGTGCAGGTCGTGCAGCGTGACGTGGAGCGAGTCAGCTGGCAGGGGAGCGGCGAGACCCGGTCCGTGGACGGCCCGCAGCTCGGCGGCGACGTCCGCCAGGAGGCGTTCGTCGTCGTCCTCGAGGAAGTACGCCACCGTGCTGCCGAAGAACGGTCGCAGCTCGCCCGTCCCGGGCGCGACCTTGTCGCGCAGCGCCTCGGGCAGCCCGAGCACCGGCTCGCGCGGGACGGAGTCGACCTGGAACGCGGCGACGCGCGCCGTCATCTCCGCGAGGCTCTCCGTCGCGGTGGGACGCCGCGGCTCCATCGTCATGGCCGCCACGATAGGGGCGCGACCACGAGCTGGTGCGGTGCCACGTCGGCGCCCGTCGTCAGGCGCCCGTCCACCGTTCGGCCGCCTCGGCCAGGAGCCGCGCGGTGTCGCGGTGGCTGAGGTAGTCGGCCCACCCGGCCGGCGGCATGCCGAACGTCGCCTCGACCGTCGTCGGGTCGGCGCCGAGCGCGAGCAGCTCGCGGACGACCGAGATCTCCCCGGCCGCGGCCGCGTAGTGGAGCGCCGTCGCGCCCGCGTCGGTGGAGCCCGCGACCGGGAAGCCGCGCGAGACCAGCGCCCGGACGGCGTCCCAGCGGTGCAGCGCCGCGACGTCGGCGAGCAGGCTCGGCTCGTCCCAGCTCAGGTCGTGGGCGGCGCCGGGTGCGTCGAGCAGGTGCTCGACGTCGACCGCCCGCCCGGCGAGCGCCGCGCGAACCGCGGGGTGCCGTGCCACCTCGGCCCGGTAGAGGTCGCGCAGCAGGCAGATCTCGGCGCCGTGCGCCATCGTCTCCCGGTTGAGGTGCTGGACGAGCGCCGCCATCGAGTCGTCGGCGAACGGCCCGCCCCGGGGACCGAGCGGCCGGAGCAGCTCCTCGTCGTCGAGCCCGGCGACGCCGGAGCGCCAGAGGGTGTAGCCCTCCTCCAGCAGGGCGAGCCCGCCCGCCGCCGTGAGGGGCAGCGGCTCCGGCCAGTGCCGGTCGTCGTACATGTCGGGGTCGTCGACCCCGACGTCTGCCCCGTCCGCGGGCGGGGGGAAGCCCGCACCCTCCCCGAAGAACGCCCGCGCCCGCTTGCCGAGCACGTCGCGGCCGACGTGGGCGAGGCGCCACGCGATCGTCGTGACCGGCGGGACGGGTGGCTCCGGGACGACGGACTCGATCCGCACGACGCCGTCCTCCCCGGTGCGCAGCGACCACGCGCCAGCGACGGGCTCCCACAGGTACTCCTCGTCCGAGAGACCCTGGAGGCGCGGCCACAGGTGTGCCTGCCAGTAGAAGTCGAGCTGGTCGAGGAGCAGGTCACGCCACGTCGTCGTCGGGTCGCCCATCGCGCCATTGTCCGGGTGAGGGGAGCGGCGCGCCAGCCCCGGGCACCTACGCTGGCGCGATGAGGACCGACCCGGTGCCGCTGGCGCTCGCGAGCCGCGGGGCCGCCCCGGCGGTCCGCGGCGGCGTCGTGCTCGGGACGCGGCGTCGCGAGGGCAGTGGACGGGTCGTCGAGTGGGTCGAGGGGACGGGATCGTGAGGGCGCAGGCAGCGGTGAAGGTCCGGCTCACGGACCTCGACTCCTACGGCGCGCGGCGCGGCGCGTTCCGTGAGGTCGAGGTCCCGCGGCTGGCCTATCTCATGGTCGACGGGCACGGCGACCCGAACACCTCCGCGGCGTACGCCGACGCGCTGGCCGCGCTGTACCCGGTCGCCTACTCGCTCAAGTTCGCGAGCAAGGTCGAGCTCGGTCGCGACTACGTCGTGCCGCCGCTGGAGGGGCTGTGGTGGGCGGAGGACCTCGCGTGGTTCACCAGCGCGCGGGACAAGTCGCGGTGGGACTGGACGATGATGCTGCTCGTCCCGGACTGGCTCCCCCCGGAGATGGTCGAGGCCGCGGTCGCGCGCGTGGCGGCGAAGGACGCGCGAGCCGTGCCGGCGAGACTCGCCGACGTCCGGTTCGACTCCCTGACGGAGGGGCTGTGCGTCCAGACGCTGCACGTCGGGACGTACGACGACGAGGCGCCCGTGCTCGCGCGTCTTCACCGCGAGGTGCTGCCGGCGGCCGGCCTCGAGCCGACGGGGGCGCACCACGAGATCTACCTCGGCGACCCGCGACGGACCGCGCCGGAGCGACTGCGCACGATCCTGCGTCAGCCGGTGCGCCGGATCGGAGGCGCCGACGGGCGCGGCGACGGTGGGCGCGGCGGTGGGCGCGGCGGCGCGGTGAGCTGACCGAGCGTGAACGGTCCGGGGTGGCGCACGAGGCCGTCGGACCACGGGTCTACCCTGCGGGGATGACGGTCACGGGCATCGGTGGTCTCTTCTTCCGCAGTCGCGATCCCGAGGCGCGCGCCGCCTGGTATCGAGAGCATCTGGGCATCGACGCCGGTCACGACGCAATCTGGCGGCAGGAGGCCGGGATGACGGTGCTCGCGCCGTTCCCCGCGGAGACGGACTACTTCCCTGCAGATCAGGCGTTCATGCTCAACCTGCGCGTTCGCGGCCTGGCCGAGCTGGTGGAGCGGCTCGAGTCGGCGGGCGTCTCGGTCGAGCAACGGCCGGAGTGGGACACGGAGTACGGCAGGTTCGCCCGGATCCACGACCCCGAGGGACTGCCGCTCGAGCTGTGGGAGCCGGCCGACGGCGGGGTCGACGACTGACGCCTGTCCACAGTCATCCACATATCCACAAATCATCTTGACCCGCTTGAAAAGCGGTCGGACCTGCGTAGGGTCGAGACATGAGTTCGACATCGATCCTCGAGCAGCCGCTCGACCCGTCCCGAGGGGGCGGCGTGCGCCGCACCGTGGCGGAGCTGGCGGCGCTCAGGATCGTCGACGACGACGGTGCGGCGGTCGGACTCGTTCCGCTCGCGCGGGGGCTCGCCGCCGCGGACTCGTGGGAGTCGTGGCGAGGGATGTCGGACGCGGACGTCGTCGACGCCGCGGCGGCGTTCGCGCGGCTGGAGGCGTATGCGGCCTCGGGGCTGCGCCGCGCCGCGGCCGAGCTAGAGACGCGGTCGGACCTGGCCGAGCGGTTCGTCGCGGCGAGCGAACGCCAGCGGGAGGCCGAACAGGGACGCGACGTGATGGTGCCCGCGCGGACGCGGGTGTTCCGCACGACCGAGACGGCCTCCGACGAGCTGATGATGCGGCTCGGGATCTCGCGGCGGGCGGCGAACCGGTTGATCGCGGAGGGGAAGGCGTTCCGCGGTGCGCTCGCACCGGTGGGCGACGCGCTCTCGACCGGGGACCTGGCCGTGCCCAAGGCGACGCGGCTGTTCGACGTCCTCGTGGACGAGCCGCTCGAGGTCTGTCTCGCGGTCGCGGAGGAGATCGTGCCCGTCGCGGCGGGGCTGACGCCGGCCGAGGTGGAGCGTCGGGCGCGGCGGCTGCTGATCGAGGTCGATCCGGCCGCGGCCGTGGAACGCCGGGAGCGCGCCCGCCGCTACCGGAACGTCAGTCAGGTCCAGTCGCTCGCCGACGGCATGGCGCGGCTGACGTTCACCTCGACCCTCGTCGACGTCGCCGCCGTCCACACCGTGTGCGATCTGGCGGCTCGCGCCGCGAGGGCCGGCGGTGACCCGCGGACGCTGGACCAGCTCCGCGCCGACACCCTGACCGACCTCGCCCAGGCCGCGCTGGCGCGCGGTTCCCTCGCGGCTGTGGGTCCGACGGCGGCAGGGGAGCGCGCCGAGGCGCCGATGACCGAGGTGCCGGAGACCGAGGTGCCGGAGACCGATGGGCCGGATGTCAACGCTGGGCGCGACGTTGCCGCTGGGCGCGGCGTCGCTGCTTCATCGGACGTCGGCGCGGCTGCGGCCGGTCGTGCCCGGAGCTTCGCGGCTCGTCCCGCGCGCACGCTGCTGATCCGACGTTCCCTCGTCGAGTCCGTCGACGGCGACGATGCCCTTCCCGCCGGTGCGGCCGATGCCTGGGCGGACGTTCTCTACGGGCTCCACGGGACCGGCGACGAGCCGGCGGTGTCCTCCACCCGGCGTCCCGGGCCCAACCCGACGCCCCGGCCACCCGACGCGGGGCCGGGTGCGCCGCGGCTCCATCCGCCTCATCGGCGCGTCCCTCCGGAGCCGCCGGCGGTTCCGCCGCCGGAGCTGCGCTCGGTACGGCGCCTGGGATGGCACGTGCCGGAGCTCGTGGGTTACGGACCGCTCGATCACGCCACGGCCCGTGCGCTCGCCGCCGATCCGCCGCGGTGGCTGCGCGTCGTGCTCCTCGACTCGCCGAGCTCGAGGACGGGGGAGGCGGCGCCATCGGAGCCGGGCTACCACCCGTCGGCGGCGTTGCGCCGCCTCGTCCACCGGGACCACCCCACCTGCGTGGCCCCGGTGTGCCAGGTGCCGGCCGACACGTGTCAGGACGACCACGTCCTGCCGTACCCGCGAGGTGGGACCGACGTCACCAACCTCCGACCGCTGTGCCTGCGCCACCACGTCCTCAAGACGCACCGTGGCCACACGTACTCGGTCGACCACGCCACCGGTCTCCTCACCTGGACCACGGCGACGGGGCACCGCTACCGACGCACCCCGTCCGGCGACACGCTCCACCTCGGACGGCTCGCCGGGCCTTCCGACCCACGGGCGGCGTCGTTGCCTCACCTAGCGTGGTGGGCAGAACCGCCGCCTCACCCCCAGGGAGTGCCACCGTGACCGCACGCAGCAGCTCGATCGCGCCGGGGTTGCTCGCTCTGGCGGCCGCCCTCGTCCTCGCGGGGTGCACCGGCACCCCCGGTGACCTCCCCGCGGGGACGACGGCCGGCGAGACCACGAGCGCTGACGCCAGCGTCGACCCCACCGCAGACGCACCGGCCGGCGGCGACCTCGACTCGCTCCTGGCCGCCTACGACCTCGATGGCCTGGACGCCCGGCAGGTCATCGAGCGGCTCGACGCGACGGCGCTCGCGGACCGTCCCACCGACCTCATGGCCTCGGTCCGCCCGGACGGACTCGTCCTGGTCGGTTCGTCCGCCGATGCCACCGGCACCCCCGGAACGGTCGAGGCCACGCTGCCGATGCCGGAGGACGAGTTTTACCTCTCGATCGCGCCGTACCTGACGCAGACCCACGACTGCCACCACCACAGCCTCACCACGTGCGTCGGCGAGCTGCGGAACGAGGCGGTCGACGTCACGATCGTCGACGCCGACACGGGCACGGTGCTGGTCGAGGGCCCGGCGGTCACTCACGACAACGGGTTCGTCGGGTTCTGGGTGCCCAGGGGCGTCCGCGTCGAGGTCACGGTCGAGCAGGACGGGCGCTCGGGCACCGAGGTGCTGACCACGGACGCCGTCGACGACCGCACCTGCGTCACCACCCTCCGCCTCGTCTGAACCCGACTCGGCGGCCCGGCGCGATACTGGGGCCATGAGGAAGCTCGGGATGATCGGTGGCACCGGCCCCGAGTCGACCATCGCCTACTACCGCGCCGTCATCGGCGGGGTCCAGGAGGTCGCGGGCGCCGAGCGGCTGCCGGAGCTCGTCATCGAGTCGCTCAGCGTGTTCCGCGTGCTCGAGCTGTGCGCCCGACGGGAGTACGACGAGCTGACCGCCTACCTCGCTGCGGCCGTCGTACGCCTCGCGGGTGCCGGGGCGCAGGTGGGCACGCTGACCGCGCTCACCCCGCACCTCGTGTTCGACCGCCTCCAGGCCGCGTCGCCCATCCCGCTCGTCAGCGCCGTCGAGGCCACCCGTGACGCGGCGCTGGCCCGGGGCGCCCGCCGCCTTGCGCTGCTCGGGACCGAGCCGACGATGACCCAGGACTTCTTCGCGCGACCGCTGCGTGAGGCGGGCCTCGCCGTCGTGACTCCGGCGCTGGACGAGATCGCGTACATCCAGGAGAAGATCGTCCGCGAGCTGGAGCACGGCGTCGTGCTCGACGAGACCCGGGACGGCTTCGCCGCGATCATCCGGCGCCTGCGCGAGGACGCGGGCGCCGAGCACGTCGTCCTCGGCTGCACCGAGCTGCCGCTCCTGCTCGACGACACGACCTCGCCCCTGCCGTGCCTCGACCCGGTCGAGGCGCACACGCGAGCCCTCGTCGAGGCGATCACCGGCTCAGACGGTTGAGCCCCGCAGGATCGACGTCATCTTCTTCCCGCGCGCGACCTCGTCGACGAGCTTGTCCATCCACCGCACCTGCTGCATGAACGGGTCCTCGATCTCCTCGACGCGGTAGCCGCAGATGAGCCCCGTGATGAGCGAGGCGTTCGGGTTCATCGCGGGCGCCTGGGCGAAGAACGTCTCGAGGTCGGTCTCGTCAGCGACGACGCGCTCGAGCCCGGCCTCGTCGTAGCCGGTGAGCCACGTGATGACGGTGTCGACGTCGTCCTTCGAGCGTCCCTTCCGCTCGACCTTCTCCAGGTACAGCGGGTAGATGCTCGCGAACGACATGCGCCGGATGCGCTCCATGTTGTGGGCCATCGCCGGTCCTTCCTCGGGTCGTCTCGGGTCTGCCCCGACGGTAGCGACGGTAGTACGGTGACGCTCCATGAACGCGCTGGAGCTCACGACCGTCCTCGAGCCGCGCGGGCCGGCCGCCGCGATCGTCCTCTCCGACGAGCAGGTCGCCGCCTTCGACGCGGGCCGGGCGTTCCCCGTCACCGTGACGATCGACGGGCGCACGGCCCGGCTGCGTCTGGCGCGGATGGGCGGGGAGAACCTCGTCGGCCTGAGCAGGGCGGCGCGTGCGGATCTCGGCGTCGAGATCGGGCAGGACGTCACCGTCGTGATCGCCCTCGACGAGGCGCCGCGCGAGGTGGAGGTCCCGGCGGAGCTGGCCGCGATCCTCGACGGCGACGCGGGGCTGCGGTCCGCGTGGGACGCGCTCGCGTTCAGTCATCGCCGCGAGCACGCGCGGGCGGTCGCCGAGGCCAAGCGACCCGAGACGCGACAGCGGCGCGTCGACGCCGTGGTCGAGGCACTCAGGCGGCGCTGACGGCCTCGCGCGCCAGGAGGCTGCGCTTCACGTCAAGCCCCCAGGCGAACCCGCCGAGCGCGCCGCCCGTGCGCAGGACGCGGTGGCACGGGACGAACAGCGCCGGCGCGTTCCGCGCGCAGATGGAGGCGGCCGCCCGCACGGCGCTGGGCCGGCCGATCGTTGCCGCCAGCTCGGTGTACGTGAGCGGCCGGCCGGGTGCGATGTCGCGCAGCGCGCGCCAGCCGGTGAGCTGAAGCTCCGTCCCGCTCTGACGGACCGCGACGTCGTCGATCGCCGTGGTCTCGCCCTCGTAGTAGGCGAGGGCCGCCTCGGCCGCGCTCGTCCGTCCGCGCCGGACGTCGAGGTCGCGCCACGCGAGGGGCAGCCGGGCGAGCAGGGCGTCGAGGTCGGCGGTCCAGCCCGACGCGAGCACGGCGCCGTCCTCGTCGGCGAGGAGGCTGAACGGGCCGTCGGGCGTGGTGACGGTCTCGATGACGGTGGTCATGGGGTTGCTCCGGTCTGCGGTGGGACGTGGGGGAGAGGTGGGCCGGGGGTGCCGGGCGTCGGTGCGACGGCCCGCCACAGGTGGGCGGTGAGGTAGCTGCGCCAGGGGGCGGTGCGGGCGGCCCAATCGGTCAGGCCGCGGGCGTCCGACGGGATGCCCGCGACCGCCGCACCGGCGCGGGCGGCGACGTCGCCGGGCAGCAGGACGTCCGGGTCGGCGAGGATCCGCATCCGGACGTAGTCGGCGGTCCACGGACCGATGCCCGGCATGGCGAGCAGCGCGGCGCGCTGCGTGGGGCCGTCGTCGGCGCTGGTGAGCACGAGGTCGCCGGACGCGAGCGCCGCCGCCGCGCCACGGATCGCCGCGATGCGCCGGGCCGGCCCCCGCAGCACCTCGTGACCGCGCTCCGCGATCACCGTCATGGTCGGGAACAGCGTGCTCAGGTGGTGCCACGACTCGCCGGGGTCGGGCAGTCGCTCGCCGAGCCCGGCGGCCAGGGTCCCGAGCATCGACGTGGCCGAGGCCGTGGAGATCTGCTGGCTCACCATCGCGCGGACGAGCATCTCGTGCGGGTCGACGGCGCCGGGGACGCGGATGCCGGGCGTCCGCGCGATCAGGGGGACCAGCTCGGGTTGCCGCGCGAGCGACGCGCCGATCCCGACCGGGTCCGCGTCGAGGTCGAACAGCCGGCGCGCGCGTGTGACGAGCGCACCGAGGTCGGCGAGCGCCGTGAGCCTGGCGCGGAGCCGGAGGTTGCCGAGCGCGTCGAGGTGGAGCTGGAACCAGGCCGGTCCGCCGTCCAGGCGCAGCACGCGGGTGTAGCTCGGCGAGGCCTCGTCGAACGGCGCCGCGACGACGGGCGACGTGTGCTCGACGCCCGGCAGCGTGCGCACGCGCACCCAGTTGAACAGGCCGGGCAGGTCGATCGGCGTGCGGTGGGGGAGCAGGAGGTCGATCTCGCCCGGCGCCGTGGTTGTCTGGTCCGCCCGACCGGCGGGGCCCGCCCCGCCCGTCGCCACGCCCGTCGGCCGGTGCCCCGTGCGGGCCGCCGCACGCGGCGTCCGGCGCTGGCGCCGGAGCTCGGTCGGCGTGAGTCCGAAGACCTCGCGCACGGTGTCGTTGAACTGGCGCAGGCTGGCGAACCCGGCGCCGAACGCGACGTCGGAGACGGGCAGGTCGGTCTCCACGAGCAGCAGGCGGGCCGTCCATGCGCGGTGGGCGCGCGCGAGCGCCAGCGGGCCGGCCCCCAGCTCCGTCGTCAGGACGCGCGTCAGGTGACGGGGGGAGTAGCCGAGCCGTCGCGCGAGGCCGGGCACACCCTCCGCGTCGACGACGCCCTCCGTGATGAGCCGCATCGCGCGACCGGCGGCATCCCCGCGGACGTTCCAGGCCGGCGACCCGGGGGCCGCCTCGGGCAGGCACCTCTTGCACGCGCGGAACCCGGCCTCGTGGGCGGCGGCGCTCGTGGGGTAGAAGGCGACGTTGGCCGGCTTGGGCGTGCGTGCGGGACAGCTCGGGCGGCAGTAGATGCCGGTGCTGAGGACGGCCGTGACGAACTGGCCGTCGAACCGGGCGTCGCGCGTCTCGACGGCTCGGTAGCGCTCGTCGAAGCTCGTGGGGCCGGTGGTCATGTCCCAAGCCTCGCACGCCGCCGGGGTCCGAACTAGCGGGAATCGGACATCGCCGTCCTGGACCGTGACCGGCACCGAAGGTCGGAGGCCCGGCAGTGGGCCGGCGGTCGGTGACGGCGCCCGGGCAGACAAGAGGCCGGCTGACCCGCAGGGGGCGGAGGGCCAGCCGGCCTGGATCGAGAGTACAGCATGTCGGGCCTCGGGTCATCCCGGGGTGACCCCAGGGATGATCCAGGGGTGACGTCAGCGGGCGAGGCGGTCCGTCCAGAAAGAACAGAGTGTGTGCTAGGTTTTTTCTTTGTCGAATCTACGCCAACGACCATGGAGACATCATGCCCGTTCGAAAAACACTCACCTCCCTCGTGATCGGGTCGACCATCGCTCTCGCTATCGTCACCGTTCCAACGGTGGCCACTGCGGAGACGTCCTGGGTCGGCGGTGGCTACTGGGATCGCGGTGCCGACAACAAGGACGTGTGGAGCTTCTACGATCACGCGACCAAGGTCCACAAGGCATCGACGCTCGGCCGCGAGGGGACGAAGAGCAGTGGCTGGATCCAGTCCGGAAAGCGAGCGATCTCGATCCAGCTCGTGAAGCTCTCCGGCAACCGCGCCTACTACGACTTCAAGTAGCCGTGCTGGTTCTGGACCTGCCGCGGTGTCGAGACACCCGTTCCCTCCGACGTCCCGGCGCCACGCTCGTCGGGCTCGCGCTCGCGGCGGGACTGATCGGCGGCACCGGATGTACCGATGCGTCCTCAGCCGGGGCGTCGGCCGAGTCGCCGACCGGACCGCGGCCGACGTTCACGGGCCCGTACGCGGCGGAGTTCGAGAAGTACTACGACGAGGCGACGACGGACTTCGAGCGAGAGGTGCTCGCGACGAGCGAGGTCACCGACGCTGCCTACGCCGAGATGGAGGAACGCTTCTCCTCGTGCCTGGCTGACGGCGGGATCGAGTTCAGCGGGTTCGAGCCAGACGGCGCCTACGAGACCTCGCTGGCGCCCAACGGGGCCGACACCATGGCCATCGTGAACGAGTGCGCCGAGACGACCGGGGCGAACACGATCGGCCTGCTGCACGACCTCATGTTCGCCGACCCGGAGAACCTCGGCGGGCCGGTCGTCATGGCGGAGTGTCTGGTGCGCACCGGGATCGTCGACGAGGGCTACACCGGCGAGGACTACACACGCGACCTCGACGGTCGGTTCCGGGACATGAGGGCGCTCCCGGCCGAGGAGTGGACCGCCTTCGTCGGCTGCACCGCAGACTCCTCCGGGTACGCACGGTGAGGGAACGGCGCGCCCGGTCGGGGCTGGCGGTGATCGCCGCGGTCTCGCTGGCTGCCAGCGCGAGCCTGGTGACGGCTCTCGTCCTTCGGCCCCCGCCGCCGCCGGAGCTGACCGGCCCGGGCGGCGGGGGTTCCGCCCCCGTCGACGCGATCGAGTTCTGGGACGAGCGCGCCGTCACGCTGGAGCCCGACTGGGAGCGTCCCGTGGAGGTGCGCTCGCCGGGGGCCGGCATGGTGACGGCCGACTCGTGCTTTGCGGGGCGTGCGCTGCTCGGTGGTGAGAGCTTGCTGTCGCTCGGTGGGATCGAGGTGGTCATGATCGACACGGCCGTTCCGCTGTGGCGCGACCTGGTGCCGGGGGACGTCGGCCCGGACGTCGATGCCGTCGAGGAGCTGGTGGTCCGTCGCGGCGAGCCGGCACAGGTGTCCGGGGCGCTCTCCGAGGCGACGATCGCTGCCTTCGACGCTGCCGTCGGTGGTGGGCCGATCGTCCGGGACGGCGTCCGAGTCCTCGCGGCCGACCGCGCCATGTGGGTTCCTCCCGGTGAGCCGACGGTGGACGACTGCGTCGTGACCGTTGGGCAGACGGTCGAGCCCGGCGAGGTGGTCGCGACGCTCACGCCGACCCTGCGGTCGCTCGAGGTCGTGGTCGACGGCGGGGTGGACGGCGTGGATGGCGGGGACGACGACCCTTCGGCCCGCTCGCTCGTCGTCGACGGTATCGAGGTCCACCTGCCGGACGGCGGCGTCCTGTCCGGTGACGACCTCGATGCCCTGGCGTCGGCACCGTCGCTGAGAGCTCAGAGCCTCGAGAGCGGTCCGCCGGTCGGTACCACCCGTCGTCGCGACCCGATCGCCGCCTACGTCGTGCCGCCTGCGGCCATCACCGTCGCGATCGACGGCACGACATGTGTCCACAGCGACGGCGAGGTCCGCGTGGTCGAGGTCGTCGGTTCCGAGCTCGGTCGGACCTACGTCACGAGCCCGGTCGAGCTGGCGCGGGTCGAGACCGGACGAACCGAGGCACCCTCGTGCGGGTAGACCTGCACGAGCTCGGCTTCCGCTATGGGGACGGGCCGTGGCTGTTCCGGGACGTCTCGTGCCGTCTGGTCCCGGGGGAGAGCTACGCACTCGCCGGACCGTCCGGCAGCGGCAAGAGCACCCTGCTCGCTCTGCTCGCCGGGTGGCTCGTCCCGACCCTCGGGCAGGTGCAGCGCCCGGGGATCGCACGGGTGGGCTGGGTCTTCCAGCACCCGGTGGGCACACCGAGGCGCACTGCCGTCGACCACGTGGCGCTGCCACTGCTCGCGAGGGGCGCGCGACCGGCACGGGCACTCGACGAGGCCGCGGACCTGCTGGCCCGGTTCGGGCTCGCCGGGGTGGTCGACCATGAGTTCCGCGCGCTCTCGGGCGGTGAGGCGCAGCGCGTGATGTTCGCGAGGGCGGTGGCGGCGGATCCCGATCTGCTCCTGCTCGACGAGCCGACCGCCCAGCTCGACCGAGAGACCTCCACCTCGATCAACGCAACCATCGACTCGCTTCGGTCGAGCGGGCGCGTCGTGGTGGTCGCCACCCACGACCCCGACACGCAGGAGCGGTGCACGGAACGGATCGACCTGAGCGACGAGAGCCCGCGGCCGTCATGAGGCTCGAGGCGATCCTGCGGGAGGCGCGAGCTGGCCTGGCCTCGGCGACCGCGCGTGTCGCGGCCGTGCTGGGGGCCGCGCTCGTCCTCGTTCTGGTGACGACCGGCATCGACCGCCTCGTCATCGCGCAGTCCGTCGATCGAGCCTTCGAGTTCCAGGCCCGTGGCGGGGCCGTCCAGGTCGTGAGTGCACCGGGAGGAATCGACGGGTCTCGGTGCGAGGGACTCTCACGCCTCGACGGGGTGTCGTCGGCGGGCGCCCTGTCCCACCTGGACGGACGACGCGCCAGCGCGGCCGTCCTTCCCGACGCCCCGTTCGCCCTTCCCCGGGTCACGCCCGCATTCGTGGACGTGCTGGGTGGCAGGCGGCCGAGCGCCGTCGGCATCGTCCTGTCCGCCGAGCTCGCGGATGCGACGGAGCTCGTCCCCGGCGACGCCCTTCATCTCGTGGTCGGAGGCTCGACGAGGCCGTCGCCAACGGTCGTGGCGATCCTCGACGTCCCCGCGGACGTGCACCGGGCGGGGCTGGGCTACTCCGCGCTCGACGTGGCGCCGTCGTCCGGGGTCTTCGACGAGTGCTGGGTGGAGGTCTGGCCGCCCGATCCGAACCTCAGACCCATGCTGTTCCTCTCGGTGTCGCAGGGTGCCAGCTCGGAGGCACCGGTGATCGAGCAGCTCGTGCCCCGTCTCGGCGACGGCACGGCGATCGCGGGGGCCTACGGAGAGCGGATCACCAGAGGCGCTCCGGCACTGCTCCTGACCGGTGCGCTCGCCCTCGGGTTCTTCTCGGTCAGGCTGCGTCGGACGGAGCTCTCCTCCGCCCGGCACGCCGGGGTCTCCGCCGTCGACGTGCTGGCCGTCGTCCTGGCGGAGACCATGGTCTGGGCGTCGTCGGTTGGGCTCCTGGCGGTTGCCTGCTCGACGGCGGTGATGGCGAGCGTCGACCAGCTGGCCAACGGAGCACGAGCGGGCCTCGTCGATGCCGCCGTCCTCGTCCTCGGGGTGATCATCGGTGCCACGGCCGGCTGCCTCACCGTTCGCGAACGAGACTTCGCACGCTACTCGCGGGACCGGTGACGCAGTCCCCGGCCCCGGCGATCGTCGCCACGACGGTGGGTAGCTACTCGCTCGCGAGCGCTTCCTCGATCGCCCGACGCAGCGTCTCCCGGGAGGAGGCGGCCGCCGCGAGCACCGTGTCGCTGCCGACGGGTTCCGTCGCGAACGACAGGTCGGACACGACGGACAGGCCGGCGACGCGCAGCCCGAGGGCCGCGGCCATGAGCGCCTCGTGCACGGTCGACATCCCGACGACGTCGACGCCCGAGGCCGCCAGCAGCCGCGTCTCGGCCATGGTCTGGTACTCCGGTCCGCGCAGCTGCGCGTACGTTCCCTCGCGGTGGGTGACGCTCGCCGTCGCGGCGGCGAGGGTGCGGTCCCAGACGCCCCGCGGGTCGAGGAACACCGTGCCGTCGAACGGGGAGGAACCCGTGAGGTTGAGGTGGTCGACGATCGTGACGACGTCGCCCAGCCGCCAGTCCCGCAGGCAGCCGTTGGCGTTGGTGAGCACGACGCGGGAGGCGCCGGCCGCCGCCGCGATCCGCACCAGCGCCGTCACGAACGGCCGCTCGACCCCCTCGTAGAGGTGGGTGCGGCCGGAGGTCACGAGCACGCGCCGCCCGGCGAGGTCGACGACGTCCCACCGGTCCTCGTGCCCGTCGGCCGCCGGCGCCAGGACGCCCGGGAGCTCCGACAGCCGCGCCGACGCGAGGACGCCGCGCGTCGACGTCGACCACTGCGACGTGATCTCGGCGAGGCCCGAGCCGAGCACGACGAGCGCGTCGAGCCGGCCACCGGCGGCCGCCGTGATGACGTCGGCGGCGGCGCGGTCGGCGGCGGTCAGGAGCGCCGCCGGAAACTCCTCGGGTGTCACGCCGCGCCGCCGTCGAAGTGCGCGAGCGAGCCGGTCTTCTCCTGGTGCGCGACGCGCCCGCGGCACAGCACGAGGTAGCCGACGTAGCCGATGACGAGCGCGAACAGCACGCCGAGGTTCGCGTACGCCCACCCGCCGTCCTTGCCGCCGACGGCACCGAGCAGGTAGCCCTGCCAGGACAGCCAGCCCGCGGAGGTGTTGACGACGAAGCCCCACCCGACGACCGTCGCGACGACGAGGATGCCGAGCGACGTCCAGTTGACCGAGCCGTAGATGCCCTTGGCCGTGAACAGGTCGGCCTCCGCGTAGTCCTTCCGGCGCAGCGTGATGTCCGCCAGCATGACGCCGGCCCAGCCGGCGATGACGACACCGAGCGTGATGAGGAAGCCCTGGAACGCACCGAAGAACGAGTCCGTGAAGAACACGATGACGATGGTGCCGATGGTCATGATCGTGCCGTCGATGGCCGTGGCGACCGGGCGGGCGACGGGAAGGCCGGTCGCGAGCAGGGAGAGGCCGGAGGAGTAGATGTCCATGATGATGCCGCCGATGAGGCCGAGGATCGCGACGATCGCGAACGGCACGAGGAACCACGTCGGCAGGATGACGGAGATCGCACCGATCGGGTCGGCGTCGACGGCCGCGGCCAGCTCGGGGTTGGACCCGGCGAGCAGGAGACCGACGAGGACGAGCGCGACGGTCGGCAGCGCGGCGCCGAACGTCGTCCAGCCGACGACGCCGCGCGTCGACGCGGTCCGCGGCAGGTAGCGCGAGTAGTCGGCGCCGGTGTTGACCCAGCCGAGACCGAAGCCGGTCAGGACCATGACGAGCGCACCGATGACGGCGCTCGTGGGGCCGGCCGGGATGGCCGTGACGGCGGAGAAGTCGATCTTGCCGGCGATCAGGACGATGTAGACGATCGTGAGCGCGGCCGTGATCCAGGTGATCCAGGTCTGCGCCTTCATCAGCGTGTCGAACCCGAGGACGCCGGCGCCGCCGGCGACGAGCACGACCCCGACGAGGGCGATGACCTGGGCGACGGTGTGGTTCCCGAACCCGAGCGCTCCCATGACGGTCGCGGCGGCGAGCACCGCCATGACGCACAGGAACGTCTCCCAGCCCACCGTGAGGATCCAGGAGATGGCGGCCGAGATGCGGTTGCCGTTGTAGCCGAACGGGGCGCGGGACAGGACGAGGGTCGGCGCCGAGCCTCGCTTGCCGGCGATCGCGATGAGGCCGACCAGCAGGAAGCTGGCGACGACGCCGATGAGGGACGCGACGACGGCCTGGCTGAACGAGATCCCGAAGCCGAGGACCCAGGCGCCCCAGGAGATGCCGAGGACGGCGATGTTGGCCGCGAACCACGGCATGAACAGGTCGGAGGGCTTGCCCTTGCGCCTCGACTCCGGGATGACGTCCGTCCCCGCCATCTCGACGGTCAGCCCGCCGACGGTCTCGGTGAGCTGCGACGGTTCCTGGACGGTGCTCATGGCGTGCCTCTCTGCGGGTGCCGCGGCAGGCGTGCGCCGTGCCGAGCGGTGTGGGGGCCAGTGACGAGAGCAACGGTAGGGCTCCGGCGGTGGCGAGTCGAGTCTCGTCCACGGAGGGGCGCGTGGCCGAGACGCGGCTTAGGGCAGCGGCACGAGCGCCGACGTGATCCGGACCCGGTCGGCGGAGTACCAGGGGGCGAGGGCCAGCTCGATGCGGTCGCGCAGGTCGGGCGTCTCGAGCACGACCTGGACGTCGAACGTCCCTCCGATGGTGTCCGGGCCCCAGCTCAGCAGTCCCAGCTCCGCCCAGTCGTCGCCGACGGCGGAGGCCAGCGCCTCCGAGGCCGCCATCGCCTCGGCGTTCGTGGGGACCCTCGAGGAGGAGCCGGTGTCCTCGATCGTGCCGACGCAGAGCCAGCCGGGCCAGACCTCGCGCAGGCTGGCGTGCGCCGCCTCGGCGTCGGCATCCGGTGTGAGCAGCACGTTGAACTCGCTGGCGCCGTCCGAGACGTAGAGCTCGACGTACCCCGGCAGCGCGGCGGCGCGCTCCTGGAGCCGGCCGACCGCGCCCATCGGGTCGGCGGCGGTGGCCTCCTCGTCGCCGCCGCGCCACGGGTCGTCGCACAGCGGCTGGAAGTCCCGGTCGCCGCCGGGCTCGGGGGCCTCGTACCCCTCGGGCGGCTCCTGACGCACCGGCTCGGTCAGCGTGAAGGTCTCCCCGTCGAAGGTCCCGACCACCCAGCCGCTGCCCCAGGTGACGCCCGAGGCCGTCTCCGCGTCGGGCACGTCGTCCCAGTCGAGGCCGACGACGACGGGGCCGCCGCACTGCGGCGGGTAGGACTCGGCGACCCCGCCGAGACACAGCTCCGGCTCGCCGCCCTCCGCCTGGATGAGGAACGCGCGGGCCCCGTACACGATCCACGCCGTGTCGGTCGGCCCGTCGCCCGCGCCGACGGAGGTGGCGCAGCCGGCGAGGCCGGCCGCGAGCCCGGTGCCGACGGAGACCGCGGCGAGCGTCCTGGTCAGGGCTACGGTGCGCATACCCGAGAGTGTCCGGGGCGGCGACGATCTTGCACCGCCGCGGACCGAGACACCCCGTCCCACGGTGCGGACGTGACGTGCGTCTCGCCTAGGCCCATGGTCACGCCGGGAAACCGTTCGACCCGGAATGATGAGGTCCATGAACCTGGGAGTTCCTCGCGCGACGCTGACCGGCGCCAGCACCGTCGCCGCGACACCACCGACCGTCCGGGCGCTGCGCAAGCTCGGCTACGACGTCCTCGTCGAGGCCGGAGCCGGTGCTCGCGCCTCGCTGCCCGACGCGCTGTACGAGACCGAGGGCGCGATGCTCACGGACGCGGCCGGGGCGTGGGGCGCCGACGTCGTGCTGCTCGTCCAGCCGCTCACGGTGGACGACGTCAACCGGCTCTCGCCGGGAGCCGCCGTCATCGCGCCCATGGCACCCGCGGCCAACCCGCAGCTCGTGACGGCCCTCGCGGCGCGCGGCGTCACGGCGCTCGCGCTGGACGCCGTCCCGCGGATCTCCCGCGCGCAGGCGCTCGACATCCTCTCGACCAACTCCAACATCGCCGGCTACCGCGCCGTCATCGAGGCGGCCGAGGCCTACTCCGGCATGTTCGGCGGGCAGGTGACGGCCGCCGGCAAGACGGCGCCCGCGACCGTGTTCGTCATCGGCGCCGGGGTCGCCGGCCTCGCCGCGATCGGCGCCGCGAGCAGTCTCGGCGCCCAGGTGCGGGCCTTCGACGTCCGGCCCGAGGCCGGCGAGCAGATCGCCTCGATGGGCGGCACCCCCGTGGTCGCGCCGCAGGCGCAGCAGGAGATCGCCGCCGACGGCTACGCCAAGCCGCTGACGCCCGAGCAGCAGGCCGCCGCCATGGACGTGTACGCGGCCGAGACCGCCACCGCCGACGTCGTCATCACGACGGCGCTCGTCCGCGGCTCCGCTCCCACGACCATCACGTCCGCCATGGTCGAGGCGATGCGCCCCGGCAGCGTCATCGTCGACCTGGCCGCCTCGGGCGGCGGGAACTGCGAGGAGACCGAGCCGGGCGAGCGCATCGTCACGCGAGGCGGCGTCACGATCATCGGGGACCGCGACCTCACGGCCGCGATGCCCCGGCACACCTCGCAGCTCCTCGGGACGAACATCGTCAACCTGCTCACGCTCATGACGCCCGGCAAGGACGGGCAGCTCGTGCTCGACCTGGACGACGTCGTCGTCCGCGGCATGACCGTGACCGCCGGCGACGAGGTGCTCTGGCCGCCGCCGCCCGTGCAGGTCTCGGCCGCACCGGCCGCCACGACGGCCCCGGCCCCCACCGCCGAGGAGCTCGCGGCCCGCGCCGCGGCGGCCGAGGAGGCTGCGCGGGGCAGGGCCAGGCGCCGCATGCTCTGGTACGCGCTCGGGGCGGTGCTCCTCGCGCTCGGGCTCTCGTTCTCGCCCGGCGCGTTCCTCGGCCACTTCTGGATCTTCGCACTCGCCGTCGTCATCGGCTTCTACGTCATCTCGCAGGTGAGCCACTCGCTGCACACCCCGCTCATGGCGCAGACCAACGCCATCTCGGGGATCATCCTCGTCGGCGCGCTGCTCCAGCTCGGCAGCGACAACCCGTGGGTCACCGGCCTCGCGTTCGTCGCGGCCGCCGTGGCCAGCATCAACATCTTCGGAGGCTTCCTCGTGACCTACCGGATGCTCGGCATGTTCCGGACGGGGGACGCGAAGTGAGTCTCGTCGCCGTCGCGCAGGTCAGCTACCTCGTCGCCGCCGTCCTGTTCATCCTGTCCCTCGCGGGTCTGTCGAAGCAGACGACGGCCCTGCGCGGCAACCTCCTCGGCATGGTCGGGATGGGTCTCGCGCTCGCCGCGACGATCGTGCTCGCGCTCGACGTCGCGCGGTACGGACGCGGCGTCCTCGTCACGGCCCTGCTCATCGCGCTCGTGCTGCTCATCGGGGCCGGCGTCGGAACCTGGCGCGCGCGCACGGTCGAGATGACGCAGATGCCGGAGCTCATCGCGATCCTGCACTCGTTCGTCGGGCTCGCGGCCGTGCTCGTCGGGATCAACTCGTTCCTGCTCGAGCGGGAGGGCGCCGTCCACCTCGTCGAGGTGTTCCTCGGGGTCTTCATCGGCGCCGTCACGTTCACGGGCTCGATCGTCGCCTACCTCAAGCTCGCGGCGAAGATCCCCTCCCGCGCGCTCACGCTGCCCGGCAAGCACGCGATCAACCTCGGGCTCGTCGTCGCCTCGGCCGGGCTGGGAGCCTGGTTCGTCGCCGCCCCGAGCATCGTGCCGCTGCTGCTCATGACGCTCCTGGCGCTCGCGCTCGGCTGGCACCTCGTCGCCTCGATCGGCGGCGGGGACATGCCCGTCGTCGTCTCGATGCTCAACTCCTACTCGGGGTGGGCCGCCGCGGCCGCCGGCTTCATGCTCGGCAACGACCTGCTCATCGTGACGGGTGCGCTCGTCGGCTCCTCCGGTGCGATCCTCAGCTACATCATGTGCAAGGCCATGAACCGCTCGTTCGTCTCCGTCATCCTCGGCGGGTTCGGCGAGGGGACGACCTCGTCGGCGTCCTCGGCCGCCGGCGAGCAGGGCGAGCACCGCGAGACGACGGCGGAGGAGGTGGCCGCCGAGCTGCTCGCCGCTCGGTCCGTCGTCATCACCCCCGGCTACGGCATGGCCGTCGCGAAGGCGCAGTACCCCGTGGCCGAGCTCGTCTCGAAGCTGCGCGCGCGGGGCGTCGACGTGCGCTTCGGCGTCCACCCGGTGGCCGGGCGGCTGCCCGGCCACATGAACGTGCTGCTCGCCGAGGCCAAGGTCCCCTACGACATCGTCCTGGAGATGGACGAGGTCAACGACGACCTGCCGGAGACCGACGTCGTGCTCGTCATCGGCGCCAACGACACGGTCAACCCGGCGGCACAGGACGACCCGACGTCGCCGATCGCCGGCATGCCCGTGCTCGAGGTGTGGAAGGCCGGTCACGTCGTGGTCTTCAAGCGCTCGATGGCCGTGGGGTACGCGGGCGTGCAGAACCCGCTGTTCTTCAAGGACAACACCTCGATGCTGTTCGGGGACGCCAAGGAGCGCGTCGAGGACATCGTCAAGGCGCTGTGAGCCGCGGTGCCGTGAGCCGGGACGACGCTGCGCGCGCCTACAGTGGTCGGGTGACCGCTGCCCCCGTGCCATCGCTCGTCGCGTTCGACCTCGACGACACGCTCGCCCCCTCGAAGTCCCCGCTGCCCGACGCGGTGGCGGACCTGCTGCTCGAGCTGCTCCGCCGCGTCCAGGTCTGCGTCATCTCCGGCGGCCAGTACGGCCAGTTCCGGACGCAGGTGCTCGACCGGCTCGAGGCAAGGGGGCTCACCCCCGAGCTGGCCGAGCGGCTCCACCTCATGCCGACCTGTGGCACGACGTACTACCGGTGGGCCGGACATGGGTTCGACCAGGTCTACGCGCACACGCTGACAGCGGCGGAGCGGGACGCGGCCCTGGCCGCGCTCGAGACGGAGGCGATGCGGCTCGGGCTCTGGGAGACCGAGACGTGGGGGCCCGTCCTCGAGGACCGGGGCACCCAGATCACGTTCTCCGCGCTCGGCCAGGCGGCACCCGTCGAGGCCAAGACGGCCTGGGACCCGACGGGGGAGCGCAAGGCGGCCCTGCGTGACGCGGTCGCGCCGCTGCTGCCCGACCTCGAGGTGCGCTCCGGTGGCTCGACGTCGATCGACGTCACCCGCAAGGGCGTCGACAAGGCGTACGGCATGACCGAGCTCGCCAGCCTGGCGGGGGTGGCGCTGGACGACATGCTCTTCGTCGGCGACCGGCTCGACGAGGGCGGCAACGACCGGCCCGTGCTCGACCTCGGGGTCCGGTGCCACGCCGTCGAGGGCTGGGAGGACACGGCCGACTACCTGACCGGTCTCCTGCCGACGCTGCCGGAACCGACGCTGCCGGAACCGACGCTGCCCGAGCCCACGCTGCCGGCGGTGACGCCGTCGGCGCCGGCGTGACGGGATAGGCGCGGTGCTGCGCAGGGGCCGGCGTCCCGGGTCGGCGCTGCTCGCGGGGCTCGCCGGGCTTGTCGCGGCCGCACTGGTGCTCGCCGGCTGCTCGGGCTACGAGGTGCTCGAGCCCGACCCCGGGACGAGTCCCGAGCCGGGGGCGACCGTCGTCGAGGGCGTCGCGGACGGTGAGATCGGCGGCACCGACGCCGCCTCGCGCGCCATCGCGGCGAGCCGGACGTTCTTCTCCTCGGCGGCGCTCGTCGTGCTGACCGCCGACACCGACGACGACCTGCTGCGCGCCGGCTCGCTCGCCGTCACGCTGGGTGTTCCGGCGCTCGTGGTCCAGGAGGGCTCGCTCGCCGCGCGCGACGCTCTCGTGGCCGAGCTGGAGCGGCTCGAGGCACGGACGGTGCTCGTCGTCGGCGACGTCGAGGTGCCGGACGTGTCCGAGCACCGGCCGATGCTCCGCGTCGTCCCGGCGCCGGTCGACGTCGTCGCCCTCCAGGTCGTGATCGGCCACGACCTCGACGGCGAGATCCCGGTGCCGGCCGACGGCGCCATCCAGGCCCTCGCGGACGCGACCTCGCCGTTCCACTGGCTGCTGACGCTCGAGCGCGAACCCGACGCCGCCGCCGAGCCGACACCCGACCCAGGCGATCTCGCCACGCTGCCGGGCCTGCCGTCCTACGTGGCGACCGTGCGGGGGACCGGGGCCGTCGTCGTGACCCAGGAGTCGGTCGACCTCGCGCCCGCCGTCGGCACGGCGCGCGCGGCCGGCGCGGACGTCGTCGTGCTGGGGCCCAGCGGACCGCCGACGATGGCGCAGGCCGGTGGCGTCGGGACGGACGCCGTGCTCACGCTCGGCGAGCAGGCCGCGTCGCTCGGCTCACCGGCCGAGGTCGCCTACCTCACGCGCGTCGCCGCGGCCCGGGTCGAGCTGCCCGGCGGCGGCCTCACGCTGCTGCCCGGGAAGGAGTACGTCGCGCTGCGCGGACTGCCGGGCGAGCCGGACCTCGGCCCCGTCGGCGACGGGGTGGGACCGGCCGTCGACCGCTTGGTCCGGGAGACCGGCGCGCTGGACCACGCGGTCCCGACGCTCGAGCTCGCCACGACCGTCGCCATCGCCGATCCGGGTCCGACGGGCAGCTACTCGGCCTACCAGCCGCTCGAGACGCTGCGCTCCGCGGTCGCCGAGGCTCGCGAGGCCGGGGCGATGGTGCTCCTGTCGTTCCAGCCGGGGCGCGAGACCTTCATCGAGCAGCTCGAGGCGTACGCCGAGCTGCTCGCGGAGCCGAACGTCGGGATCCTCCTGGAGCCGCAGTGGCGGCTCGGGCCGGAGGAGACGCCCGAGGAGCACAGCGGCGCGGTCGGCGACGACGAGGTGGTCGCCGCGGCGACCTGGCTCGCCGACTTCACGCTCGCCCGGTCGCTCCCGCCGAAGCTGGTCGCCGTGCGGTCGCCGCTCGGGCCGTCGGCGATGACGCTGGACCGCGTGGAGGTCGCGCTCGTCGTCGTGGTCTCGGGGACGGCGGTGGCGCCCGAGGTTCCCACGCCCGAGGGCGCCGACCCCGCGGTGACGCCGCCCGTGCCCGCCGTCACGGCCGCCCAGGTGTGGAGCGGCGCGGTGGTCGACGGGCCGGCCTGGTGGGGGTGGGACCAGGGCGAGAACGCCGTGCCGCTCGCGGAGCTGCTGGCGCTCGACCCCGAGCCGGTGCTCATCACCCTGCGGTAGCTGCCGGTCGCGGCGCGCGCCTCAGCTCAGCCGGGTCACCTCGACGGACACGAACATCTCCGACCCGCTCGAACCGGCGTACACCCCGCGCAGCGGCGGCACGTCGGAGTAGTCGCGGCCGTGGCCGACGTAGACGTGCAGGTCGCCGATGTCCGTGAGGTTCGTCGGGTCATACCCTCGCCACGCTCCGGCGAACCACTCGATCCACGCGTGCGACTCACCGACGACGGGCGCGCCGACCGGCGCCTCGCGGTCGGGGTGCAGGTACCCCGACACGTACCGGGCGGGGATGCCGGCGGCACGCAGCACGCCGAGCGAGACGTGGGCGATGTCCTGGCAGACGCCGGAGCGTGCCCGCCACGACTCCTGAGCCGTCGAGTGCACCCCGGTGACCCCGGGTCGGTAGTCCATCGCGGCTCCGACGGCCTCGCAGATCGCCCGGGCGGTCGCGCCGACGTCGCCGCCCTCCCCGCGCACGCGCGCGGCCAGGTCGAGCATCTCGGCGTCGGGTGCCGTGGCCGTCGTCTGCTCGAGGCACTCGGTCAGCGTGATCGAGAACGGAACCCGCCCGGCGAGCTCGGCCCAGCCCATCGCACCCGCGGGCACCTGGTGCGGCCTGGTGTCGACGACGCTGGTCGCCCGGACCGACAGCTCCTCGTGCGGCGTGAGGACCTCGAAGGTCGACACGGTCGTGCCCCAGTAGTCCGAGTAGGTGCTCCGGCCGGCCGCGGCGGAGATCTCCAGCGCGGTGTCGATGACGAACTGGCCCTCGCGGGTGTGCGGGTGCATCCGCGCCTCGTTGTACGAGGCCGTGGCCGGGCGCTCGTACCGGAAGCCGGTCCGGTGCACGATCCTGAGCCGGCTCACAGCGCCTCCTCGATCCACACCGGCATGGCGATCGACGGGAAGTAGCGCTCCCGCACGGCGTCGCTGACGGACGCCACCCCGAGCTGCACGTCGCGCATGCTCTCCGGGAGGTTGGTCAGGATGTCGTCGATGTGGCGGAACTCCAGCTCCGAGCGGATCCGGCCGAGCCGGCGCCGCGGTCGGCTCGGCGGCCCGGTCCCGCTGGAGGGGTCGATGCCGCGCAGGCACTCCTCGGCGGCCAGGAAGCTGGCCAGCACCGATCCCGGGAACAGCCGCTCGACGAGGAGGAACTCCACGGCGGACGCCGCCGTCGGGACGGACCGGTAGGCCCGCAGGTGCGCCTCGTACCCGCCGCAGCTGCGCAGCAGCACGGACCAGTTCGAGGCGCCGGCGCCCGTCACCGAGGTGGTCGTGATGAGCCGGGCCGTCATGTCCGCGCGCTCCAGCGACCGGCCGAGGGAGAAGAACAGCCAGGCCTCGTCGCGGCTCATCGCCGAGTCGACCAGCCCGAACGCCAGCGCGGAGCGGGTGCGGACCCAGTGGAAGAACGTGTGCGTGCGATCCGCCGGCACCCGCGTCGGCACGCGGTTGTTCGTCTCGTTGAGCGTCTCCCACAGCTCGGTCGAGATGATCTCGCGCGCCCGCCGCGCGTTCTCCCGGGCCGCGCCGATCGAGTGCGCGATCGATGCCGTGTGCTCCCGGTCGAGCACGAGGCGGCGCACGACGTCCTCGCGCGTCGCCGGCCGACCCTCGACGGCCGGCGCCCCCATGACGGCCAGCAGCGTCGAGCACGTGGACCCCTCCTCGGCGCGCGGATCCTCGAGCAGGAGCTGCAGGTGCACGTCGAGCAGGCGAGCCGTCCCGTCGCCGCGTTCGACGTATCGGCCGATCCAGAACAGGGCCTCGGCGATCCGGCTCAGCACGGGTCCTCCCCGTCGCGCGTTCGGCACTGTTGTTGCTGCTGCTGCTGTTGTTGCTGGTGGCGCGCCTCGACGTCCTCGTCCTGCGGGGAGGACATGAACGGTGTGTGGGCGTCCTCGCCGTTGCCGAGCTCCGCCCCGACGAGCCGGCCCGTCGCGAGGGCCGCCTCGTCGCCCGCCGTGCTGGTCGCGGCGCGGGCCGCGATGCCGCCCGCCGTCCCGTCCCGCGGGGCTGCCGACGGTGCGTCGATCACCCAGGTGTCCTTCGACCCGCCGCCCTGGCTGGAGTTGACCACGAGCTGCCCCTCGGGGAGCGCGACCCGGGTGAGACCGCCCGGCAGGACCCAGACGTCCTCGCCGTCGTTGATCGCGAACGGCCGCAGGTCGCAGTGGCGGGGCCGGAACCCGTCCTCGACCAGCGTCGGGCTCGTCGAGAGCATGACGACGGGCTGCGCGATCCAGCCGCGCGGATCGGCCAGCAGCGTCGTGCGCAGGGCCTCGAGCTGGGCCCGCGAGGCATCCGGTCCGACGACGATTCCCTTGCCGCCGGAGCCGTCGACGGGCTTGACGACGACCTCGTCCAGCCGGTCGAGCACCTCCGCGAGGGCCTCGGGCTCCTCCAGCCGCCACGTGTCGACGTTGGGCAGGATCGGCTCCTCGCCGAGGTAGTAGCGGATGAGGTCGGGGACGTAGGTGTAGACGAGCTTGTCGTCCGCGACGCCGTTGCCGACCGCGTTGGCGATCGTGACGTTGCCGAGGCGGGCGGCGAGCATGAGGCCGGGTGCGCCGAGGACCGAGTCCGGCCGGAAGCTCAGCGGGTCCAGGAACTCGTCGTCGACCCGGCGGTAGATGACGTCGACGCGGGTCGGTCCGACCGTCGTGTGCATCCACACGCGGCCGCCGGAGCAGAACAGGTCGCGTCCCTCGACCAGCTCCACGCCCATGAGCCGGGCCAGGAGGCTGTGCTCGTAGTAGGCCGAGTTGAAGACGCCCGGGGTGAGGACGACGACGGTCGGGTCGCTCACCCCGCGCGGCGCCGCCGCGCGAAGCGTCTGGAGCAGCCGTTCGGGGTAGTCGGCCACCGGGCGCACGCGCAGGCTCGTGAACAGCTCCGGCAGGGTCTGGGCGATCGCGCGCCGGTTCGACAGGACGTAGCTGACGCCGCTGGGCACGCGGACGTTGTCCTCCAGCACCCGCCACACGCCGCCCTCGTCGCGGATGATGTCGATGCCGGCGACGTGGATCCGCACGCCGTTGGGGCCGGTGACGCCGGCGGCCTGCCGGTGGAAGTGCGTCGAGGAGCTGATGAGCGAGGCCGGGATGACGCCGTCGTGGACCGCGGCGCGCGCGCCGTAGACGTCCGCGAGGAACGCCTCGAGGGCGCGCACCCGCTGCGCGACGCCGGACTGCACGTAGCTCCAGTCGTCGGCGGAGACGACGCGGGGCACGACGTCGAGCGGGAAGGGCCGCTCCTCGCCGCCGACGTCGAACGTGACGCCCTGCGCGAGGTAGGAGCTGGCGAGGGCCTCCGTGCGGGCGCGGACCTCCTCGTCGTCGAACAGCTCCAGCGCGGCGATCAGCTCGCGGTAGGGCTCCCGGACGCCGGTCGCCCGGTCGACGGCCTCGCCGCCGTGCCCGTCGGCCCCGGCGCCCGCCGCGGGGAACATCTCGTCCCACGGCTGCCCGGTGTGCCGTCGGGGCAGGCTGCGGGAGCCGTACCCGTCGAAGAGGGTCTGCATGCGTGGATGATGTGGAGCCGCCGTTTCGACGCGGTAACGCGCGGGCGTCGGAGAGGCTACGGGGGCGGCGGAGCTCAGCCCGAGTAGCCGCGAGCGCGGTGGTCGTCAGGGGACGGTTCGGGGGTGCGGGCCTTAGCATGACCGCCACAGAGACGTTCTCGGACTCGGCAAGGGGGCCAGGTGAGTGGTGGTAGGCAGATCTTCGCCCCTTCCGTTCCTGGTGGTTACGAGTGGGCGCAGTCACTAGATGTTCGCGACCACTGGCATATCCTCGACCGGTCTGGGCTCGCGGGTACGGGGTGGCGGCCCATCCCGATGTATCTACTGACGCGGGATGATCATGGGCGACCGGTGCGTCGGGCTGATCTTCCGTGGAACTCTGGTGCCGTCATTGTGTTGCGGGACGAGGCGATCGAAGTGGTCGGAGACGTGTTGCGTGGCCACGGGGAGATCCTTCCTCTCGAGTGCTGGACGGCTCGGCTGGCCCTGTTCTCGCCGCCGCTCGTGTCCGGCGTTCTCGACGAGGACAGATCTGATCTTCTCAGATTCGACTCCGGTCGGATCATGATGTTGAAGCGTCCTGCTTTCGATCTCTCCAAGCTGGGCGGCATCAAGGCGTTCCGACTCGCGCAGATGCCACGAAACCAGATGTACCTGACCCAGAGCCTCGTCGAGGAGCTGCTCGCTACCGGAATGACCTCCGGCACGGAGTTCGTGCCGGTCGACTTCGTCGACTCCGAGACGACGTGACCCCCGTATGGGCCGGATCATCGTGTACGTCGCGCGGCGGGTACGGCGCGGGCGAACGCGGGCTGCCGGCATGATTGTCGTCATGGCAGAAGGTGTGGCTGCGTGGCATCCGATTCTTGGGTGTGGATCAGATGTCACGGAGCGGGGTCGTAATGACATGGGTGACGGCCCGGGAGCACGTTCGGACCTTGGGGGATACGATAGGGCAGGAGTGTTCCTTCAAGAAGTACGAACCGTCAGTACCCTGACTCGCGGTGTGTCTGCGACTCGGAGCCCATGGTCTGAGGGAGGTGATCTGGTGGATCGGTCCGATCTGATCCTGATTGGCTACTGGGCGGGTCTCGGTGCCGGAGACTGGCCGGGTCCGCAGTGTTTCGTGGACCATGACTGGGACGAAGAGGAGCGGGAACAGGTCGCTGACTACCTGCTCCGTGGTCTTGTGTCGCGGGCCTACATGGGCTATTCGCCGTGTCGGATCTGTGGCTGCGACAACGGCGCCCTCGAGCTGAGTGACGGCACCTATGTCTGGCCGGAAGGTCTGCGGCACTACGTTGTCGAGCACGGGGTTCGCTTGCCATCAGGGTTCGTGCTTGCACGTGCTGGCAACCTACGAGCGGGTCGAGACTGCCGAGCGGGACGCCGCATGGTGGCGTGATATCGATCCGGTGTCCGGCTGAGACCCTAGGAGGGCGGTATGAGCCGGTCGGCATGTCGGAAACTTCCCAGATATGGAGCTCTGATCCAGTCAAATGATAGCTGAGTATTCTGATCGTGAGTTCCAGCTCTGGGAGTACCGCGTCAGCCATGGCTCGCTGCTGATCCGAAGTCCCAAGGGGTCCGGCCGCTCCAAGAACATAGATCTCGAGTTCGTTGGCGTTGTCTACCTCTCGGCTCCTAGATTTCTCCGTGGCATCAGACTGGAACGCGGTAGGGGTAGGGATCGTCGGAACGTCCGCAGGGCTCTGGGGGACCGGAGTGTTGACGACGTCTTCGTCCTGGTCTCGAATGGACGTAGACACCTGATCGCGGCGGCCACATGCAAGGCGCGGGAGACGGATGATGACATCTTCGACAGTCCGTTCATTTTCCGAACCGAGGTCCGTCATGACTGCGATCGGATGTCATGAATAGGCCGGTCTGGTTGAATCTGAAGCGCAATCGTGGGTGGCCGTGGCCGGGGAACCTGGTGGACTTGAGTCCGATGTATGGAGAGGATGGTTGGTGTCGCGCGTGTGGGGTTCCGCAGATTTCCCAGGTTGGTTCGGTGATGTTGCTAAGGAGGAATCTGACGGTCAGTGGGGCATGGGTTCCCTATGGGTTGTACGATGTTCTATGTGCTGAGAGGTCGGTTGCTCTTGAGGTGGCTGAGCGCTTCGGCGTGGGGCTCCGTCCGGTTGCCTGGCCGGCGAAGTCGCCCGGCGACGCTTTTCAGCTCGAGTCTCCCGTTACCGTGGCGCCGTGGTTTGATCCTGATGAGTTGGCGGCGTGCACTGTGAGACGCCACAAGCGGGCCGGGGCGACGTGTCCTACCTGCGGTGTGTGGCGCTGGATGCCGCTTCATTATGAGGAGCTGCCCCCTCTGCGTCTGCCGAGAGAATGTGACGACATGCCGCTCGTGGCGAGTCCGGAGTGGTTCGGCGACGGGTGGATGGCGTACCACCAGGTCCTCGTTCGCCTAGACCTCGCGGAGTTTCTGGTGGAGGCGTCACCCAGAGACTTCGTCATCAAGGCGGTCAACTAGCATGCCGACAAGGGGGGATCCCAGGTGGCCCCAGATTCGGGTCGTATCATGCGCATGACCGGGGGTGGAGTTCCATGAGCTCGTCGAAGCGACAGGGTCCGATCACTGCGACCGAGCTGATGGCGCAACTGGCGAAAGACCCCGAGTATCAACGCCGCTTTCGCGAGGCCGAGGCCGTTCGGCAGGAGAGGGCACGACTTCTAGGGGTTGCTGAGCAACCCATCGTCCAGGATCTGAGTGCCGTCGGCATTGTCGTGGAGTCCGTGTGGGATGTGGTGAACACTTCTGAGTCGTATCCGGATGCGCTTCCGGTGCTCATGGAGCATCTTGAGCGGGGTGGTTATCCCGAACGGATCATGGAACGTCTTGGTCGCGCTCTTGCCGTCAAATCGTCCGTGAAGTACTGGACAAGGCTGCGTCAGCGCTTTCTGGAGTCGCGTGACGTCGGCGAGGAGACCGGAGCGGCGGTGGCCCTGGCCGCCTGTGCCGGCAAGGACCAGGTCGATGACCTGATCTCACTCCTGTCGGTCGAGGCGAAGGGCGACAACCGCCTGTTCTTCGTCCGCCCGATCCTGCGACTTGGCGGGGATCGCGGGCGTGACCTGGTGGAGTCCCTGCGGGACGATCCCGTGTTCGGGAAGGAGGCGACAGCCCTGCTGGCACGCCGAAAGCCTCGGCGACGGGACGCCGATCAGAAGGAGCCTGACGGCTCCGCATGAACCGAGGTCCGAGCGCTGAGAAGGCGCAGTGCGGGGATGATCCGCTCAGCGCCTCCCGAACATGCGGCGGGAGTCGTCGCGGATCTCGCCGACCAGCTCCTCCAGCACGTCCTCGAGCGTGACCACACCGAGCGGGAGCGCGTCGGTCGCGACCTCGTACACCGCGGCGAGGTGCGAGCCCGAGGCCTGCATGGCCTGGACCACCGAGCGCAGCGAGTCCGTCGCGAGCACGTGGGGGAGCGGGCGGATGAGGCTCGGATCGATCGGCTCGTCCCGGATCGCCGGGTCGATCCCGATGATGTCCTTGACGTGCAGGTACCCCACGAGCATCCCGGACCGGCTCGTCACGGGGAAGCGCGAGTAGCCGATCGCCGCGGCCGCCTCGGCCTCGGCCGGCGTGACGGACTCCGACAGCGTCGTCACCTGGCTCGACGGCAGCAGCACGCTGCGCACGTCCCGGTCGACGAACTGGAGCGCCCCGAGGAGCAGCTTTTCGTCGTTCAGCTCGATCAGCCCGCCCTCGTGCGACTCCTCGACCAGCTCGGCGACCTCGTCGCGCGTGAACGCGCTCGTCACCTCCTGCTTCGGGGTCACCCGGATGAGTCGCAGGCACACGTTCGCCACCCCGTTGAGCACCCACAGCACCGGGTACAGGATGAACGAGATGAGGACGAGGAACGGCGTGAGCACCATCGCCATCCGGTCCGGACCGGCGAGCGCGATGTTCTTCGGGACCATCTCGCCGAACACGACGTGCAGGTACGTGACGAGCGCCAGCGCGATGGTCAGCGCCACCGGGTGCTGCCACCCGGCTGGGATCCCCAGCGCGTCCATCGGGGCCTCGAGCAGGTGCGCGATGGCGGGCTCGGAGATCGAGCCGAGCGCCAGCGAGCAGATCGTGATGCCGAGCTGCGCGCCCGCCATCATCATCGACACGTGCTTCATGCCGTAGAGCGTGATCCGGGCGACGGGGTTGCCGTCGGCCGCGCGCGGCTCGATCTTCGTCCGGCGCGCGGAGATGAGCGCGAACTCGGCCCCGACGAAGAAGGCGTTGAGCACGAGCAGCAGAAGGGTGAGCAGGATGCCCGCGAGGTCACTCATCGACGGCCTCCTCGTTCGTGGCGGAGGTGCTCGCGTCGGAGTCGGTGTCGTCGTCGGTGGATGCGTCGGGCGTCTCGTGGTCGAGCACGCTCACCTTGAGCTGCTCGACCCGGCGGCCGTCGAGCTCCAGCACCTCGAACCGCAGCACCTTGGGTCCGACACCGGGCACGTGGGCCGTGGCGATCTCGACGACGTCGCCGATCTTGGCGAACCGCTCGAGCTGGGTGACGACGAGCCCGCCGAGGGTGTCCCACGCCTCGTCGTCGGGAACGGCGACGTCCAGGATCTCGGTCGCCTCGTCCGTCCGCAGGAGCCCGGACAGCGTCCAGCTCCCGTCGTCGGGGTCGGGGACCGGCGCCGGTTCGTCGTCGTCGTGCTCGTCGCGCACCTCCCCGACGATCTCCTCGACCAGGTCCTCGAGCGTCACGAGTCCCTCGATCGAGTCGAACTCGTTGATGAGGATCGCCATCTGCATGCCGCCGGCGCGCAGGTCGTCGAGCAGCTCGTCCAGCGGGAGCGAGTCGGGGCAGACGATGGCCGGCTTGACCAGCGGCCCGATCAGCGCGGTCGCGCGCTGGTCGTAGGGAACGGTGAGCGCCGAGCGCACGTGCGCGATGCCGCGGACGTCGGTCTGGGTGTGCCCCTCGTCGTCCTCGGTGATGTCGATGACGGGAAACCGCGAGTGGCCCGACGTGCGGGCCCGCTCCAGCAGCTCCGCGACGGTGTCGGCGGAGTCCATCACGACCATCCGCGAGCGCGGCGTCATCGCGTCGTAGGCGCGGCGGTCGCCGAACGCGAGCGAGCGCTCGACGAGCTCCGCCGTGTCCAGGGCCAGCGTCCCCTGCTCGGCGGAGTGCTTGACGAGCGCCCCCAGCTCCTCCGCGCTGCGCGCCGAGGCGAGCTCCTCCTGCGGCTCGATGCCGACGGCCCGCAGGATGGCGTTGGCCGTGCCGTTGAACGCGCGGATCGGCCACGCGACGATCTTCGTGAACGCTCGCTGGAACGGGGCGACCGCCTTGGCCGTTGCCATGGGGCGCGCGATCGCGAGGTTCTTCGGCACGAGCTCGCCGAACACCATCGTGACGACCGTCGCGGTGAGCAGACCGATCGTCACGGCGACCGAGTCGACGGCCGTGTCGGCCACCCCCCAGCCGGTCAGTGCCGGTGAGATGAGATCGGCGATCGCCGGCCGCGCGAGGAAACCGATCGCGAGGTTGGTGACCGTGATCCCCACCTGGGCGCCGGAGAGCTGGGTCGACAGCGTCCGCAGGGCGGCCAGGACGCCCTGGGCGCCCTTGTCGCCGCTGTCCGCCAGGGACTCCACCTGGGCGCGCCCGACGGTGATGAACGAGAACTCGGCGGCGACGAACGCACCGCAGGCGGCGACGAGCACCATCGCCAGCAGCAGGAGCAGAACCTGGGTCACGCGTGCTCACCCGCCCGCGTCGGCATCGAGGCCGACGTCGTGGGACTGTCACCCTCCGAGTCGGGGTCGGGCAGCAGGTCGGCGCTATGGTCGCCGGCGCTGGAAGCGCGCATCGTCTCCATCCATGACGGTCGATCGGTCGTCCGGATCGTGGCCGGACGGTCAACGAGATGGCGCACCGTCGGTACGCCGGAGGCACCAGGATAAGGGACGCCTGCCCGCGGAGACGTCCGGGCGTCGCGTCGACGTCCGGGTGAGAATGGACACGTGCCCAGCTCCACCACCGCCGACGCCTCGCCCGGCCCCACGCCCCCGCCCGACGCCCCTGCCGCGTCGCCGCGTCGGCGCGGTCCCGCCTGGTGGCACGCCGCGCCCGTGTGGGTGCGTCGAACGGTGCGCCAGCTCACCATCGTCGGCTGCACGGGCGTGATCGCGCTGCTGCTCGGCGTCTTCACGGCCTCGGCGACGACGAGCCTCGGCCCGCACGAGGCGCGCATCGCGACGAACGTGAGCCACGTGATCCGGGTGGACCTCGGGCCGCTCGGATCGCTCGAGATCCCCTCGCCGGCACCGTGGCCGCTCGGCGTCCAGGTGGACGTCGGCGAGATCCCGGCCACGCTCACGGAGGTCGAGAACCCGCTCCAGTCGCTCAGCGGCGACGTCGCCGCCTACGCCGCGTTCTTCGCCGACCCGCGGGCGGGGATCGAGGACGCGGCGCTCGCGCTCGTGAACGACGCCGCCCGTCGCACGGTGCTGGTGTGGTCGCTCCTGCTCGTCGCCGTCGCGATCGGCCAGCTCGCGGCCGGCGGGCTGCTGCGTCGCGAGGTCCGTGAGAAGCTGCGTCGCGCCGGCGTCGCCCCGCTCGCCGCCACCACGGCGCTGGCCGTCCTTGCCGTCCCGCTCAGCGCCGCGCTCACCGCGCGCCCCGAGACGGGACGCCCCTCCGCCGTCCTGTCCGAGCTCGGTGGGCCGTTGGCCGAGGCGCGCGTGAGCGGCCAGGTCGCGGCGCTGCTCGACAGCTACGGCGAGCGCGCGCTCGAGGAGCTGCGGAAGAACGACGAGTTCTACGCCGAGCTCGCCACGAACGTCCGCGCCGCCTACGCGGAGGACGCCGAGCCGCTCGCGCCGCGCCGTCCGCTCGCGCCCGTCGTGCCGGAGCCCGCGGCGAGCGAGACCCCGACGCCGGACGCGACCGAGAGTCCGACGGCGGACGTGAGTCCGACCGAGGACGCGACGGAGACCCCGACGGAGGACGCCAGCCCGACCTCCAGCCCCAGCCCGTCGCCGAGCCCCTCCCCGACCCGCGACCTCCTGCCGCCGGACCCGGTGACGCTGCTCGTCATCTCGGACAACCACTGCAACATGGGGATGGGCCCGGTCTTCGGCGAGCTGGCGCGCCAGTCGCAGGCCGACGTCATCCTCAACGCCGGCGACTCGACGCTGGGCGGATCGAGCGTCGAGTCGATCTGCATCGACCAGATCGCGAAGGGGCTGCCGGCCGACGTGCCCGTGGTCGTCGCCGACGGGAACCACGACTCGAGCGAGACCTCGGCCCAGGAGGCCAAGGTCGGCTGGCGCGTGCTGGACGGCGGCGTCATCGAGGTCGAGGGCCTCACGATCGTCGGGAACGTCGACTCGCGGCTGACGTCGGTCACGCTCGGCAACCGCGAGTACGCCACGCGCGGCGAGGCCGCCCAGGTCGTCACCGATGCCGCCTGCGCCGCCGTCGGGCGGACCGCCGCCAGCCCGGAGGCCAGCCGGGACGCGACCCCGGACGCCAGCCCGAGCGGCCGCGACGACGCGACCGGGGACGCCGGACGCGCTGCGGACGGCAACGACAACGACGACGCAGCCGACGCCGATGCGGCCGACGACGACGCAGCGGACGGCGACGACGTGGTCGACATCCTCCTGCTCCACGACCCCTACACGGGGGCGCGCGTCATGCAGTCGGGCTGCGTCGGGCTCGAGATCAGCGGCCACCTGCACCGTCGGGTCGGACCGACCCAGCAGGGGCTCGGCGTCGTCTACCTCAGCGCCTCCAGCGGCGGAGCGAAGGAGGGCTCGGTGCCGATCGGTCCGCTCCAGGCGGACGCCTACGTCACGGTCATCTCCTACGACCGCGCCAACCACGTGCCGCTCGCGCTGCGGGAGATCACGCTCGGGCGCGACCGGCAGGTGACGCTGGGGGAGTGGGAGGCGTTCCCGGTGCGCCCGACCGAGCCCGTGACGGCGGACCTCTCCGTCGAGGCCTGGCCCAACCGCTGATCGCAGGAGCACGAGAACGGGCCGGGTCGCGTCGGCTCCCGACGCGACCCGGCCCGTGATCGAGCGGTGGACCTCAGTGCGAGGCGCGGAACATCCAGGCCTGCTTCTCCAGGCCGAAGGCGATCCCGGTGAGCAGGTCCTGCGACGGCAGGTCGGCCTCGAGCTCGGGCAGCTCGCCCTGGATCCGCTCGCCGGCCGCCGTGAGGCGCTCGGCGAACTGCTGGATGACCTTGTCGGCGGCGACCGCGCCGGCCTCGTAGGCCTCGACGGCGGAGGTGGACGCGACCGTGGCCGCGCGACCGTCCGGGTGCTCGCCGAGCGCTGCGAGACGCTCCGCGACGTCGTCGGACCACACGCGCAGCTCGGCCACGACGTCGTCGAGCTGGAGGTGAACCGAGCGGAACTGCGGGCCGTACACGTTCCAGTGGGCCTGCTTCGCCTGGAGCGAGAGGTCGATGAGGTCGACGAGGGCCTGCTGCAGGCTCGCGGCGACGATCTCGGGGGTCTTCTTCTCGGACACGGTTCCTCCTTGAGTAGGGATCGGTCGCGGGGTGGCCGCTGTCGGGACAACGCCCTCCCCACCCCCGATTGTTCCGCACGCGACCTCCCGGCGGGTCGGGTTCGTCGGCCCGGTGGCCTCTACGGTGGGTCCGTGGGAGAACGGGCGACGGCGGCGAGCGACGGCCTCGGCGCCGCGTCCGTCGTCGGCCGGCTGGCCCCGATGATCTACGGTCCGACGCTGCTGTTCTCGATCGGCGAGGGCGCGGTCCTGCCGCTGCTGCCCGTCCTGGCGACGCGGCTGGGCGCCGACGTCGCGACGGCCGCCCTCGTCGGCACGATGCTCGTGGTCGGCGAGCTCATCGGGAGCATCCCGGCCGGGGTCGCCGTGACGCGGATCGGCGAGCGGTGGAGCATGGCGATCGCCGCTGCCGTCGCCTTCGTCGGCGTTCTGCTCATGGCGTGGTCGCCCGGCGTGCCGGTGCTCCTGGCCTCGGCGCTCCTCGTCGGGCTCAGCTCGGCGACCTTCGGCGTCGCGCGCCTCGCGTTCATGACGCTGCGCGTCCCGTTCTCCTTCCGCGCCCGCTCGCTCTCGCTGCTCGGCGGAACGGGGCGGCTCGGGCTGTTCCTCGGCCCGTTCATCGCGGCCGGACTGCTCGCGCTCACCGGGTCCGACACGGCGACGCTCTGGCTGTTCGCCGCGCTGCTCGTTGGCGTCGTCCTGCTCGTCCTGCTGGGGCCCGATCCCGAGCGCGCCGTGCCCGTGCAGGTCGTGCCGGCGGCGTCCGGGCCGGTCGTGCCGGTTGCCCCGGTCGCGCCGGCTGACGGCACCGGATCGCCGGCGCGGGCCGGGTCACGTCCCGGCGTGTGGCGCACGACGTGGCACTTCCGCGACGTCCTGAGCCGGCTCGGCCTCGCGGCCGCGGCGCTGTCGGCCGTCCGCTCGGCGCGCCAGATCGTGCTGCCGCTGTGGGGCGTGTCGCTGGGGATGGACGCGGGGTCGATCGCGCTCGTCGTCGGTGTCTCCGGCGCCGTCGACTTCGCCCTGTTCTACGCGAGCGGCCAGGTGATGGACCGGTTCGGGCGGCTGTGGGCGACGCTGCCGGCCTGCCTCCTCATGGGCGTCGGGTTCCTCGCGCTGGCGCTGACGCACGACGTGTCCGGCGCGCCAAGGTGGTTCCTCGCGCTCGGCATCGTCCTCGGGCTCGGCAACGGGCTGTCCAGCGGCAGCCTCATGACGCTCGGCGCCGACCTGGCGCCGCGGGAGGACCCGGCTCCGTTCCTCGGGTCGTGGCGCACCCTCCAGACCGCGGGCGGAGCGCTCACGCCGGCGATGGTCTCGGCCGTCACGGCGCTGGGCTCCATCTCGCTCGCGGTGGGACTCGTCGGCGTCATCGGGCTCGCCGGCGCGGTCGGGTTCCGCCGCTGGATCCCGCGGTTCGTCCCGCCGCCGGCGCGCGCGGGGAGAGCGACGCGGGACCGGGAATAGGACGCCCGGAGTCGCCGTTGTCCTCACTAGTCCATGCAGATGCATGTAAATTGACGAGGACAGACGACAGCGCCGATCCCGGCGCACCCAGGAGGTCACGATGACCGGCATGCAGTTCGGCATCTTCACCGTCGGCGACGTCACCGCCGACCCCACCACCGGTCGCACCCCGACCGAGCACGAGCGGATCAAGGCGATGATGACCATCGCCAAGCACGCGGAGGACGTCGGCCTCGACGTGTTCGCGACGGGGGAGCACCACAACGAGCCCTTCGTGCCCAGCTCGCCCGCCGCGATGCTCGGCTACCTGGCCGGCGTGACGGAGCGGATCATCCTCTCGACGTCGACGACGCTCATCACCACGAACGACCCCGTGCGCATCGCCGAGGAGTTCGCGATGCTCCAGCACCTCGCCGACGGCCGCGTCGACCTCATGCTGGGCCGCGGCAACACCCCGCCCGTCTACCCGTGGTTCGGCCAGGACGGTCGCAACGCGCTGCCGCTCACGATCGAGAACTACGAGCTGCTGCGTCGCCTCTGGGACGAGCACACGGTCACCTGGTCGGGCCGGTTCCGCGCCCCGCTGCAGGGGTTCACCTCGACGCCGCGACCCCTCGACGGCGTCGCGCCGTTCGTGTGGCACGGCTCGATCCGCACGCCCCAGGTCGCGGAGCTCGCCGCGTTCTACGGCGACGGCTTCTTCGCCAACCACATCTTCTGGCCGCGCCAGCACTTCGCCCGGCTCGTCGGGCTCTACCGTGAGCGGTACGAGCACTACGGGCACGGCCGCGCCGACCAGGCGATCGTCGGCCTCGGCGGGCAGGTGTTCCTCCGGCCGCGCTCGCAGGACGCCGTCGCCGAGTTCCGGCCCTACTTCGACAACGCCCCCGTGTACGGGCACGGCCCGAGCCTCGAGGAGTTCACCTCGCAGACGCCGCTCACGGTCGGCTCGCCGCAGGAGGTCATCGACAAGACGCTCACGTTCCGCGAGACCTTCGGGGACTACCAGCGCCAGCTCTTCCTGCTCGACCACGCGGGCCTGCCGCTGCGGACCGTGCTCGAGCAGCTCGACCTGCTCGGCGGTGAGGTCGTGCCCGTGCTGCGTCGCGAGCTCGACGCGATGCGGCCGGCGGACGTCCCGGGCGGCCCGACGCACGGCGCCCGCGTGGCGGCGCGGTACGCCGCCGCGTCCGTCGTCGGCGAGGCGGTCTCGGACGACGTCGCGGCGCAGGAGCGCAACGAGCACGACACCCCCGGCCTGGTCGACGACGCCTACGTCGTCGGGCAGCGATGACGGAGCCGACGCGGCCGAGCGGGCCGACGCGGCCGAGCGGGCCGGGATCGGGACTGCCGCCCGTCCGCGTCGCCCAGGAGGCGTGGCGCGAGCTGCTGCGGACCTCGACGGTGCTGCTGCGCGACTTCGAGGCCGCCGGCGACTTCGGTGAGCTGTCCGTCCGGGAGTACGACGTGCTGCGGGCGCTCGCCGAGAGCGGCGGCGCGGACGCCTGCGGCGGGCTGCGGCTCGGGGCGCTCGCGGAGGCGACCTACCTGCCGCAGCCCAGCATGAGCCGGCTCGTCGAGCGGCTCGAGGGCCGCGGGCTCGTCGCCCGGGAGTCCTCCCCGGGGGACGGACGCGGGACGCTCGTCTGCCTCACCGAGGCCGGGCGGGCCGCGCAGCGCGCCGTCGGGCGGCGCCACGTCCGCTCGATCCAGGCGGCGCTCGCGCCGCTGTCCGTCGACGAGCTCGCGCTGCTGACCGACCTGGTCGCCCGGCTGCGGGCACACGCCGAGCTGGCCGGTGCCGGCGACCACCAGACCTTCAAGAGGGACGCATCATGAACCACCCCGCCGACCCGACGCCCCGTCGACTGCCCGCCAGCCTCGCTGCCGTGGTCGCGGAGGCCGTCCCCGCGGGATCGCCCGACCGGTCCGCGCGGGACGCGGCCGTCGGCCCCGCCCCCGCGCGCTCGCTCCGGCTGGTCGGGCTCTCCGGCGGCGTCGGTGAGCCGTCGAGCACGACGACGCTGGTCGACCTCGTGCTCACCGAGGCGGCGCGCCGGCTGCGGGAGCAGGGCCACGAGGTCGACGTCGACGTCGTGGAGGTTCGCGAGATCGCCCGCGACGCGACCGACGAGGTGCTCGGCGGCCTGCGCACGCCGCGTCTGGACGCCGCGATGCGGACGATCGAGGCCGCGGACGGGCTGGTCGTCGCGACGCCGGTGTTCCGCGGCTCGTACGCCGGCGTGCTCAAGACCGTCCTCGACCTCCTCGAGGCCGGCTCGCTGCGCGGCATCCCGACCGTGCTCGCCGCAACGAGCGGCACGGCTCGCCACACGCTGGTGACCGAGCACGCCCTGCGCCCGCTCCTGTCCTACCTCGGCGCGCTCACGCTGCCGACGACCGTCGTCGCGACGCCCGACGAGCTCGTCCTCGGCACGCGGCCGGTGCCGGAGCTGGCGAGCCGGATCGAGCGCGCGGGCGGAGAGCTCGCGACCCACCTGAGCTGAGGCGGAGCCACCCGCCCGTCGACGAGGACCCCGCGGGGGTGTCGCCGGACGGCCCGGAGGACGGCGGGCGGTCGGAGTAGGCTGGGCGGGTGACCCACCTGGAGCTGCTTAGCCCGCCGCGCTGACCTCAGCGGGCGCCCGGCCGACCGGCCGAGCCTGTCAGCGCGGCCGACCTCCCTGCCACCCGGCCCGGAGGTCGTTTCTTTGCCACCGGTACGGGCAACCCCCAGCAGCTTCCCCGAAGGAACCGTGATGACGACCGACATCCCCGCGCCCAGCACGACCGACACCCCGCCGTTCCGCTACACGCCACGGCTCGCCGAGCAGATCGAGCTGCGCTGGCAGGACGTCTGGGAGAGCGAGGGGACCTTCGAGGCGCCGAACCCGACGGGCGACCTCGCGCCGGCCGACACCGGCGACGCGAGCGTCCCGGCGGAGACGTTCTTCGTCATGGACATGTTCCCCTACCCCTCGGGCAAGGGGCTGCACGTCGGGCACCCGCTGGGCTACATCGCCACGGACGTGACCGGCCGGTTCGAGCGGATGCGCGGCAAGAACGTCCTGCACGCCCTCGGCTACGACGCGTTCGGGCTGCCGGCCGAGCAGTACGCGGTCCAGACCGGTCAGCACCCGGCGGTCACGACCGACCAGAACATCTCGATCATGCGCCGTCAGCTCCGTCGGCTGGGCCTGGCGCACGACGCGCGCCGCTCGTTCGCGACGACCGACCCCGAGTTCGTCCGCTGGACCCAGTGGATCTTCCTGCAGATCTTCTCCTCCTGGTTCGACCCGGAGGCGACGGCACCGGACGGCGAGCGCGGTGCGGCCCGTCCGATCGCCGAGCTGGTCGCGCGGTTCGCCTCGGGCGAGCGCGAGCTGCCCGAGCCGTACGCCGGCCGGGCGTGGGCCGACCTCACGCCGCTGCAGCGCGAGGAGGTGCTGGCCGACTACCGGCTGGCGTTCGTCGCCGACGTCCCCGTCAACTGGTGCCCCGGGCTGGGCACGGTGCTGGCGAACGAGGAGGTCACCGCCGACGGCCGCTCCGAGCGCGGCAACTTCCCCGTCTTCAAGCGGAACCTGCGTCAGTGGGTCATGCGGATCACGGCGTACGCCGACCGCCTGGTCGACGACCTGGACGACCTCGACTGGCCCGAGAAGGTCAAGTCGATGCAGCGCAACTGGATCGGTCGCTCGGCCGGCGCGCACGTCGACTTCGCCATCCCGGCCGCCGGCACGCAGACCGCCGGCGGGACGACGGGCGGCGTCGACTCGCTCACCGTCTTCACGACGCGGCCGGACACGCTGTTCGGCGCGACCTACATGGTCGTGGCCCCGGAGCACCCGCTCGTCGAGCAGGTCCTGGCCGACCCGGACGGCGCGCCGGACACGGTGGCGCAGGTGCGCGCCTACGTCGCGTCGGCCATCGCCAAGACGGCCGAGGAGCGCCAGGCCGACGCGGGCGCGAAGACCGGTGTGTTCACCGGCGTCACCGCGATCAACCCGGTCAACGGCGAGGAGCTGCCGGTCTTCGTCGCCGACTACGTCCTGTGGGGCTACGGAACGGGCGCGATCATGGCTGTCCCGGGGCACGACGACCGCGACTACGCCTTCGCCACCGCCTTCGGGCTGCCGATCCGCGAGGTCGTGACGGGCTCGCCGGACGGCCTGGCGACGGCCGCGTGGACGGGCGACGGCGTGGCCGTCAACTCCGCCAACGACGAGATCTCCCTCGACGGGCTGCCCGTCGCCGAGGCCAAGGCCGCGATCATCGCGTGGCTGGAGGGCCGGGGGCTGGGTCGGGGCACCACGACGTACCGCCTGCGCGACTGGCTGTTCAGCCGTCAGCGCTACTGGGGCGAGCCCTTCCCGGTCGTGTACGACGAGGACGGGCGCGTCGTCGCCCTGCCCGAGTCGATGCTGCCCGTCGCGCTGCCCGAGGTCGCGGACTTCTCGCCGCGCACGTTCGAGATCGACGACGCCGAGAGCTCCCCGTCCTCGCCGCTGTCGCGGGCCACGGACTGGGTCGAGGTGACGCTCGACCTGGGCGAGGGCGAGAAGACCTACCACCGCGACACGAACACCATGCCCAACTGGGCCGGCTCGTGCTGGTACTACCTGCGCTACCTCGACCCGCACAGCACCGAGTACGCCGTCGACCCCGAGCTGGAGCGCTACTGGTTGGGTCCGCAGCGCGAGCACCCGGCGCCCGGCCGGCGCGCGACGGGCGGGGTCGACCTGTACGTCGGGGGCGTCGAGCACGCGGTGCTGCACCTGCTGTACTCGCGGTTCTGGCACAAGGTCCTGTTCGACCTGGGCCACGTGAGCAGCCGGGAGCCGTTCCACAAGCTGTTCAACCAGGGCTACATCCAGGCCTACGCCTACACCGACCCGCGCGGGGTGTACGTCCCGGCCGAGGAGGTCGTCGAGCACCCGGCTGCGCCCGGCTCCGGCGGCGAGGCGACGTTCACCTGGAACGGCGAGCCCGTCACCCGCGAGTACGGGAAGATGGGCAAGTCCCTCAAGAACATGGTGACGCCCGACGAGATGTACTCCGCCTACGGCGCCGACACGTTCCGCGTGTACGAGATGTCGATGGGGCCGCTGGACCAGTCCCGCGCGTGGGAGACCCGCGCCGTCGTCGGCGCCCAGCGCTTCCTGCAGCGGCTGTGGCGCAACGTCGTCGACGAGGAGACGGGCGAGCTGGTCGTCGTCGACTCCGACCTCGACGAGGAGACGGCCCGCCTGCTGGCCCGCACGATCGCGGACACGACGGAGGAGTACGCGGCGATGCGCCCGAACACGGCGATCGCCAAGCTCATCGCGTTCAACAACCACCTGACGACGCTGCCCGCCACGCCGCGGGCCGCGGCGGAGGCGCTCGTGCTCATGGTCGCGCCGGTCGCGCCGCACGTCGCCGAGGAGCTGTGGAACCGCCTCGGCCACCCGCGCTCGCTGGCGTACGAGGCGTTCCCGGTCGCCGACCCGGAGCTGCTGGTCGAGGAGACCGTGACGTGCATCGTCCAGGTGCAGGGCAAGGTCCGCGACCGGATCGAGGTCCCGGCCGACGTCTCGGAGGAGGAGCTGACCGCGCTCGCGCTGGCCACCCCGGGCGTCCAGCGCACGCTCCAGGGCGCCGAGCCCCGCAAGGTCATCGTCCGCGCGCCGCGGCTCGTCAACGTCGTCCCCTGACGACGAACGTGTCCTGACGATGGACGTCCCGTGAGCCGACGACGCCCGACCTGGCCCGACCTGCCGGGGGAGCTGCGCCGGGCCGTCGAGGGACGGCTCGGCGCCGTCGTCGCGACGTGGGAGAGCCACGACGCCGGCTACTCGCCGGGGCCGGCGCTCACCCTGACGACGGCCGAGGGTGACCGCGTCTTCGTCAAGGCGGCGGACACCCGCAACCCCGACTCGGTCCGGTTCCACCGGCGCGAGGCGGAGGTGGCGGCCGCGCTGTCGGACGACGTGCCGACCCCGCGGCTGCGCTGGTCGCTCGAGGTCGTGGACGCCGACGGCCTGGAGTGGGTCGCGCTGGCGTTCGACGCCGTCGCCGGCCGGAACCCGCGCGTGCCCTGGCGTCCCGAGGAGCTGGCGGCGGTCGGCCGGCTCGTCACCCGGGTCGCCGAGGCGCCGGCCCCCGCCCTGCTCGTCGACTACGCCGACGGGGTGTACGACGGCTGGGGATCGCTCGCGGCCGCGCCCGACCCGGGCCTCGCCTCGTACGACCCGTGGGCGACGGCGAACCTGGAGGCGTTGGCGGCGATCGAGGCGACCGCGCCGGATGCCGTGCGCGGGGACCGGCTGGTGCACAACGACCTGCGCGGGGACAACGTTCTCGTCCCCGACGACGGGTCGCCGGCCCTCGTGGTCGACTGGCCGCACGCGCGGCGCGGGGCCGCGTTCTGCGACCTCGTCGGGTGGCTGCCGGCGCTGCGTCTCGAGGGCGGCCCCGAGCCGGAGGAGATGCTGGCCGCGCATCCCGTCGGCCGCGCCGCCGACCCCGACGCCGTGACGGCGTTCGTCGTGGCGATCGCCGGATACTTCGTCCACAGCTCGCTGCAGCCGCCGCCCCCGGGCATCCCGCACGTCCGCGCGTTCCAGCGGGCGCAGGGCGAGGTGTGCCTCGACTGGCTGCGGGTGCGGCTCGGCTGACGCTGGCCGCGTCCCGCCTGCTGAGACGGGTGGGCGACGCGCGTCGTCGCCGACCTCGCCGTCCTAGCGTCGAGGGATGACCACGAACGACTGGATCGAGCAGGCGGTGACGACGGCCGTCGCGGCGGTCGCGGACGAGCTGGATGCCTTCTCCCGCGACCTCCACGCCCACCCCGAGGTCGGGTTCCGCGAGTTCCGCAGCGTCCGCGCGATCGGTGACCTGCTCGCGCGCCACGGTCTCGACCTGGAGACCGGGGTCGGCGGCATCCCGACCGCCTTCCGCTCGCGGATCGGCTCCAGCCAGGGACCGCAGGTCGTCGTGACGGCCGAGTACGACGCGCTTCCCGGCGTCGGTCACGGCTGCGGTCACAACGTCATCGCCGCGTCGTCGATCGGCGCCTTCCTCGCGCTCGCGCCCCTGGTCGCGGACGGCCGGCTGCCCGGCGGCGTCACGCTGCTCGGCACGCCGGCCGAGGAGGGCGGCGGCGGCAAGGAGCTGCTCATCCAGGCGGGCGCGTTCGACGGGTTCGACGCCTCCGTCATGATCCACCCCGGCGCGGTCGACGCGGCCGCCGTCGTCGCGAACGCCAAGCGCCAGGTCGTCGCCACGTTCACCGGAGCGACCGCGCACGCGGCCGCCAACCCGCACCTCGGCCGCAACGCCCTCGACGCCGCCGTCACCGCCTACCAGGCGATCGCCCAGCTGCGTCAGCACATCGTCGACACCGACCGCGTCCACGGCGTCTTCCTCGAGGCGGGGACGCGACCGAACATCGTGCCCGAGCGCGCCGTGCTGGAGTTCTTCCTCCGCTCGCGGTCGGTCGACTCGCTGCTCGCGCTGTCCCGCCGCGTCGAGAACGCCTTCCGCGGGGCGGCGCTCGCGGCCGACGTCGAGGTCGACGTGGCCTGGGACACCGAGCCGATCTACCTGCCGCACCGGCTCAACCGTGTGCTGGCCGAGCGCTTCTCGGAGCGCTCGGCGCCGCGCCGGTCCGTCGTCGTCGCCGTCGAGGACACCGGGCAGCCCGCCGGGTCGACCGATGTCGGCAACGTGAGTCAGCTCCTGCCGACGATCCAGCCGATCGTCGCGATCGGCGCCCCGGACATCCCCGGCCACTCGCGCGAGCGCGCGGACTCCACGCTCACCCCGGACGGGCGGCGGGCGATCCTCGACTCGGCGACGGCGCTCGCGCTCACCGCGGCGGACGTGCTGGTCGACGACGACCTGCGGGCCGCGGCGTGGGCCGAGTTCCGGGCGGCGGGCGAGCCCGTCCGCGTCGGCGACCTCGTGCCGCTGGCACCGTGGCCAACGTTCCCGACCGAGTGACGCCGAGCACGACCACCCGCCAGCCGAGCACGAACCCATCCCCGGAGGAGCCCCGATGTCCCAGTTCCCGTCAACGCTCGACCACGTCGTCCTCGCCGGACCCGACCTCGCGGAGGCGGTGGACCACGTCGAACGGCTCACGGGCGTGCGCGGTGCCCCCGGCGGTCAGCACCCGACCGGGACGGCGAACCACCTCGTCGCGTTCACGGTCGATGGGCAGCGCGTGCCGCACTACCTCGAGATCATCGGGCCGGACCCGGCGCGCGGCGTCGCGGCGTCCGAGGTCGCGACGTTCGGGATCGCCGGCCTGACCGGACCGGGCGTCCGCACGTTCGCGATCCACCCGGACGACATCGATGCGACCGCGGCCGCCGCCGCGGCGGCCGGGATCGTCCTGGGGGAGGTGCAGCCGCTGTCCCGGCGGACGCCCGCGGGTGACCTGTTGGAGTGGCGCATCACGTCGGGGCCGAACCGGACGCCGGAGCGCGTCATCCCGTTCCTCATCGACTGGGGCACGACACCGCACCCCGGCCTCGCCGACCTGCCGACGCTCGAGCTGGTCGAGCTGCGGGTGACGCACCCCGACCCGGCGGCGATCGAGGCGGCGTACGGCGTCCTCGGGGTCGACCTCGCGGTCGCGGCGGGCGACGAGCCGACGCTCACGCTCGTGGTCGAGAGCGCCGACGGTCGGCGGGTCGAGCTCGGCTGAGCCCGCGACGCGGGCCGGTGCGGCCGGGTGGCGGTGGTGGTGCTGGCCGGTGGTGGTGCGGTGCGGCCGGTGCCGTCCGCTCTCTGCGGTCGGGCGTCCCTCCGGTCGCCGTCCGCCCGGCGTGTCTTGCTCGACGCGCCGTCCTCGGGTGGGCCGCCGTGACGCGTATCCGCAGAGAGCGGACGGCCTCTCGGCTGACCGGCCGCGCGGGCCGCTCGGCCCGGGGCCGATAGGGTCCGTCGGTGGACTTCATCGAGTCGGACGACGGGGTGCCGATCGGGTTCGAGCTGATCGGCGCGGGTCTCGATGCCGGTGACCCCGTGCTCGTCCTGCCGGGCGGCCCGTGCCGCGATCCCTCGTACGTCGGCGACCTGGCCGGGGCCGCGGGGAGCCGGCGGCTCGCGATCCTGCACGTGCGGGGCACGCCCGCCACGGGAGGGCTGTCGCGAGGGTGGTGGGCGGACGCGGCCGACGCCGTCGCCGTCGCCGACCGGCTCGGGATCGACGCCGCCGACGTGGTCGCGCACTCCGCCGGCACGCGGCTGGCGCTCGCGATGGCCGTCCGGTTCCCGGAACGCGTGCGCTCGCTCGCGCTCGTGACTCCCGCGGCGGCGTGGCTCACGGGTGTGCCGCACGACGGCGTCGAGATCGCGAGCCGACGGGCGGAGCCCGAGGTGGCGGCCGCCCTCGCCTCGGCGGAGTGCGAGCCGATCGACGAGGAGGCGTTCCGGCGCGCCGTCGAGGTGGAGTCGCCACTGGGTTACGCGCGCTGGGGGACCGAGCAGCGCCGGCACGCCGCGCGCGGCGCGATGACGTTGGCGGCAGCGCGCTCGTGGTTCCGCGGGGTACCCGCCGATGCCGCCGACCGCATCCTGCGGGCGACCCGGCCGCCGACGCTCGTCGTGGGTGGTGACGAGGACATCCTCAGCGGGGTGGCGCCCGTCCGCGCGTTCGCCGCGGCGCTCGGGGCCGAGCTGGTGCAGCTCGAGGACTGCGGCCACTACCCCTGGGTCGAGCAGCCCGAGGCGTTCCGGCGCGCGATGACGCTCTGGCTCACCGGGCGCTAGCCGTCCGGGGTGTGTGCCTTGGCTCCGGGCGGTCCCGTGTCGGGGCGCCCGGAGCCGGTGAGCCGATCGGTCGGCTCAGTCGGCGCCGAAGTCGAACGACGCCGACTCGAGCGCGGCCTCCTCGGCGTCGTCGCCGCGCGAGCCGGACGTGATCGTGGCGGCGCCACCGGCGGGAAGGCCGCCGAACAGCGTGCCGTGCTCGACGAGCACCTGACCCTGGTCGAGCGGCTGGGCGGCGTAGAGCTCGAGCTTGCTGCGCGAGTCGGCGATGTCGAGGTTGCGCATCGTGAGCTGACCGATCCGGTCCGTCGGGCCGAAGGCGGCGTTCTCGGTGCGCTCCATCGAGAGCTTGTCCGGGTGGTAGGAGAAGTTGTCGCCGCGCGTGTCGACGATCGAGTAGTCCTCCCCGCGCCGCAGCCGCAACGTCACCTGGCCCGTGACGAGAGAGGAGATCCACCGCTGGATCGACTCGCGGATCATGAGCGACTGGGGGTCGAGCCAGCGGCCCTCGTAGAGCAGGCGGCCGAGCCGGCGCCCCTCGTTGTGGTAGCTCGCGACCGTGTCCTCGTTGTGGATGGCGTTGACGAGGCGCTCGTAGGCGATCCACAGCAGCGCCATGCCGGGCGCCTCGTAGATGCCGCGCGACTTCGCCTCGATGATCCGGTTCTCGATCTGGTCGCTCATGCCGAGGCCGTGCCGGCCGCCGATCGCGTTCGCCTCCATGACGAGCTCGACGGCGCCGTTCGGGCCCTCGAACCGGCGTCCGTTGATGGCGACGGGGCGGCCGTTCTCGAAGGCGATCGTCACGTCCTCGGAGTCGATCCGGACGCTCGGGTCCCAGAACTTGACGCCCATGATCGGCTCGACCGTCTCGAGGCCGACGTCGAGGTGCTCGAGCGTCTTGGCCTCGTGGGTCGCGCCCCAGATGTTGGCGTCGGTGGAGTAGGCCTTCTCCTTGGAGTCGCGGTAGGGCAGGTCGCGCTCGGTGAGCCACTGGCTCATCTCGGCGCGGCCGCCCAGCTCGGCGACGAAGTCGGCGTCGAGCCACGGCTTGTAGATGCGCAGGGCCGGGTTGGCCAGCAGGCCGTAGCGGTAGAACCGCTCGATGTCGTTGCCCTTGAAGGTCGAGCCGTCGCCCCAGATGAAGACCTCGTCCTCGGCCATGGCGCGGACGAGCAGCGTGCCCGTGACCGCACGGCCGATGGGGGTCGTGTTGAAGTACGTGCGGCCGCCGGTGCGGATGTGGAACGCACCGCACGCGATGGCCGCGAGACCCTCCTCGACGAGCGCCTGCTTGCAGTCGACGGCGCGGGAGATCTCGGCGCCGTACTCGAGCGCGCGGGCGGGGACACCGTCGATGTCCGGCTCGTCGTACTGCCCGATGTCGGCGGTGTAGGTGCAGGGGATCGCACCCTTCTCGCGCATCCAGGCGACGGCGACGGAGGTGTCGAGACCCCCGGAGAAGGCGATGCCGACGCGCTCGCCGACGGGAAGCTCAGTAAGGACCTTGGCCATGGGTGTCAAGCATACAGGTGGCTGCATAGTCATGCATTCACCCGGGGTTGGGGGCCGGGGGCCGTGTCGGTGACGCAACCCCGACACGGTGACCGCGCGCCGCGACACGGGCGGCGACGGCTCCGAGCCGAGGGGGCGCGGGCGCTCCCGGTGTCCTAGCGGCGGCGCGTCCCGAAGATCGACCGCGTGATCTCCCGCCCAAGCTGTGTGCCGGCCGACTTGAGGAAGTTGTCAAGTGCCGAGGCGCCCGAGGACTTCGACGTGCGCGACGACGACCGGCTCGACCCGGCCGAGGTCTTGGCCTCCCGCTCCAGCTCCTTGCGCATCCGCTCCATCTCACGGGCGCGCTCCTTCGCGACCTTCTCGGCCTCGCGCGCCTCCTTCTCCGCCGTCTTGGCGTGCTCGGCCGCCGCCTTCTCGGCCGCAACACGCGCGTCCTCGGCCGCCTGGGCCGCCTCCTGCTCGGCGAAGCGTCGCTGCAGGATCTCGTAGGCGGACTCGTTGTCGATCGCCGTTCCGTAGCGCGCCTGGACGGGGGAGGAGGCCACGACGGCCTCCACCCGACTGGCGTCCGCCGGCTCCATCGAGGCCTCCGGCGCGCGCATGCGCGTCCACGCGACGGGGGTGGGCGCGCCCTTTTCCGACATCACCGTGACGACGGCCTCGCCGGTGCCGAGCGACGTGAGCAGCTTCTCCAGGTCGTAGGGCGAGGTCGGGTAGGTCCGGACGGCGGCGCGCAGCGCCGCCGCGTCCTGCGGGGTGAAGGCGCGCAGCGCGTGCTGGACGCGGTTGCCGAGCTGGGCGAGCACGTCGGCGGGCACGTCCTGCGGGGTCTGCGTGATGAAGAAGACCCCAACGCCCTTGGACCTGATGAGCCGAACCGTCTTGACGACCTCCGCGAGGAAGTCTTTCGACGCGTCGTTGAAGAGCAGGTGCGCCTCGTCGAAGAAGAAGACGAGCTTGGGCTTGTCGAGGTCACCGACCTCCGGCAGCTCCCCGTAGAGCTCGGCCAGCAGCCACATGAGGAACGTCGAGAACATGGCTGGCCGGTCCGCGACAGCTGGCAGCTCCAGACACGAGATGACGCCGCGGCCGTCCGGTGCGACGCGCAGCAGCTCCGAGACGGCGAAGGCCGGCTCGCCGAAGAACGCGTCGGCCCCCTGCGCCTGGAGCGCGACGATCTCGCGCAGGATGACGCCGGCCGTCGCGGTCGAGACGCCACCGATGCCCTTGAGCTCGTTCTTGCCCTCGTCCGAGGTGAGGTAGGCGATCGTCGCCTGGAGGTCCTTGAGGTCGAGGAGGGCGAGACCGCGCGTGTCCGCCCAGTGGAAGATGAGGCCGAGGCTGGACTCCTGCGTCGCGTTGAGGCCGAGCACCTTCGACAGCAGGAGCGGGCCGAACTCGGTGACGGTGGTCCGGATCGGCACACCCGTGCCGAGGCCACCCAGCGTGTAGAACTCGACCGGGAACCCCGTCGCCTGCCAGTCCTGGCCGAGCGACGACGTCCGCGCGAGCAGCTTCTCCGACGCCGTCCCGGGCTCGACCAGCCCCGACAGGTCGCCCTTGATGTCGGCGAGGAAGACGGGGATTCCAGCCGTGCTGGCGCCCTCCGCCATCACCTGGAGCGTGCGCGTCTTGCCTGTTCCGGTCGCACCGGCGACGAGCCCGTGCCGGTTGAGCATGCCGAGCGCCAGCCCGACCTGGGCCCGCGGCTCTGGCGTGCCGTCGACGAGCAGCGCGCCCAGCGGCATCGTGCCGGGGAAGGCGTAGGCGTTCGCGACCTCGGCCGGATAGCCGGTGAGGTCCTCCTGGCCCGTTGACGGTTCCGGGGCCGCCGCGGTCGGGGATGCGGCTGCCGCCGGGTCCTGCACGGCGGCCGGCTCCTTCCCAGGGGTTGGGGCGGGTGCGACGGACACCTCGCCGGCGGGTGCGTCCGTCGGTTCGGAGGCCGTTGGTTCCTGCTCGGCGGAGGACTCGGCCTCCTCGGGTGCCGGCACGACCGCGCCCGTCGCCTCGTCCGTCGCGGTGACGCCGGGCGCCCCGGCTGACTCGTCCGCACCCCCGGTCGTGGTCGTCCCGCCGGTGGTCGCTGCGGTGCCGCCCGCGTGAGCGTCGTCGGCGCCGGTCGTGGCGCCGACCTCGGTGCCAGCGGACGTCGCTGACGAGGCGGCCGCCGCCTCGGCTGCGGCGAGAGCTGCTCGTGCCGCGGCCGCCTTCGCCTCGGCTGCCGCGGCCTCGGCCGCCGCCGCATCGGCGCGCAGACGGGCGAGCTCCTCGGGGGTGGGAACGGTCATCGCTGACTCCTCTCGACGCCGTGCGCGGTGGCGACGGCTCTCGGTCTGCGTCCGAGCCTAGGACCACCGGCCGACATCGTGGAGACCGGTGTGGACATCGGCCGGGTCGGGCGATCCGTCGTGCGCGCTGGCTGTCCACAGGTGGGCGAGATGCCGTTCTCTCGGCCCCGTTCACACCCGGTCAGCGGAGGCCCTGCCGACGGGCCTAACGTCCCCGCCATGTCATCTCGTCAGCGCGCCCAGCAGGAGCGGTTGCACCGCCTCACCCGTGTGGCCTACCTCGCCTCGGAGGGGGTGGCCGCCTGGGACTCCGACGCGACCGGCGACGCGGAGCCCGCCTCGCCCGAGGGCGCCGGGAGCGCGGAGCGTGCGATGTCGGAGCGTCGCAGGCGCGGCCCGGCGCAGTCGCGCGGTCGGCGACGGCTGGACCGGCGGGCGCTCGCGGGTGCTGGAGTCGCGCTGCTCGCTCTCGTCGCGCTGGTCGCGGTGCGTGCGGTGGCGCTCACCCCCGATGTGGTGGCCGTGCCCGACGCCCCCGACGTCGTCGCGATGTCCCCGGGGGTGAGCGATCCCGTCGTCGACCCAGCCGCGGACTCCGCGGTCGTCGACGGACAGCTCGGGCCCGCCTCGACCGATCCCACCGCCGTGGCGTCGTCCGGCGCCTCTGCCGGGTCGGTGACGCTCGTCGTCCACGTCGCCGGTCACGTCAACGAGCCCGGCGTGGTCGAGCTCGACCCGGGCGCGCGGCTGCGGGACGCGGTCGAGGCGGCCGGCGGTGCGCGGGAGGACGCGGACCTCGACGCCGTGAACCTCGCGAGACCCGTCTCGGACGCGGAGCAGATCTACGTCCCGGCGCTCGGCGAGGAGCTTCCGCCCGCCCTCAGCGGGACGGCGCGGGCGGCGGGGACGTCGCCCGCTGGCACGCCCGGCGTCGTCGACCTCAACTCCGCCGACGCCGCCACGCTCGACACGCTTCCCGGTATCGGCCCGGCGCTCGCGGACCGGATCATTGCGTGGCGCGAGGAGCACGGTGGCTTCCAGGACGTGGCGGAGGTCGAGGAGGTCTCGGGCATCGGCCCGACGGTCATGGAGCGCCTGCGGGATCTGGTGACGGTATGAGCGGACGCCTGAGAGCGCTCGACCTTCGTCTCGCGGTCCCGGCCCTCGCGGCGTGGGCCGTCGCCGTGGTCGCGACCGCGGGCGGAGCGGTGGTGAGGGGTGGCGTTGCCGCCGCCGCGACCCTGCTGGCACTGCTCGCCGTGCGCTGGGGATCCCGCGGCGGGGGCGGCGCTCATCGATCCGGGTGGGGTCCGCCCGTTCCGATGCTCCTGCTCACGGCGGCGGCCATGCTCGCGGTCGACGGGTCCGTGGTGGTCCAGGACGCCGTCCGGCGCCCACCGGCACTGCTCGCCGCGGTGGAGTCGGGGTCCGTGACGGTCGTGCTCCGCGTCGACTCTCCGCCCTCCCGTGCCGCCGCAGGTCTCGACGGCGGAGGGCGCGTCTCGTTCGCCGCCACGCTGGAGGAGGTCGGGTCGCAGACCTCGGTCGCCTCGATGCGTTCACCCGTGCGCGTCCTGGCCCCGGGGGGCGGCTGGGGCGACCTCGTCCCCGGCGCGCGCGTGAGCGCTCCGGCGACGCTCCGGCCCACCGCGCCGAGCGGGCGCCCGACCGCGCTCGTGCTGGTTCGAGGCGATCCGGTCCCGCGCGGTGTGCCCCCGCCGCCGCAGGTCCTCGCGGCGCGCGTCCGCGCGGACCTGCGAGGCGCAACGGCCGGCCTGCCGGGCCATGCCCAGCTCCTGCCCGGGATCGCGGTCGGCGACGACGACCGCGTCCCCGTCGCCCTCGCCGATGCCATGTCCGCGACCTCGCTCGGACACCTGCTCGCGGTGTCGGGAGCCCACGTGGCGATCGTGCTCGGCCTCGTCATGACGCTCGCCGGCGGCCTGTCGCTGGCGATCCGCCTCGCGATCGGCGTGCTCGTGCTCGGCGGCCTCGTGCTGCTGGTCGGTCCGGAGCCGAGCGTGGTCCGAGCGAGCGCCATGGGTGTCGTGCTGCTCCTGGCCCTCGCGCTGGGGCGCCGGAGTCAGGCCATGGCAGCACTCTCGGCGGCTGTCGGCGTGCTCGTCCTGCTCGATCCCTGGATCGCGGGCTCGATCGGCTTCGCGCTGTCCGTGAGTGCCACGGCCGGCATCGTGCTGGGGTCGGGACGCCTGACCGCGGCGATCGCGGACCGCCTCGGTCGGGCCGCCGCCCTGGCCCCGGCGCTGGCCGTCCCGCTGGCGGCCCAGATCGCCTGTCTGCCCGTCCTGCTCCTCGTCGACCCGGGCGTTGCGACGTACGCCGTGCCGGCGAACGCTCTCGTGGCGCCGGTGGTTCCCGCGGTGACGCTCCTGGGGCTCGGTGCCGCCGTCCTCGGTGGTGTCTGGCCCGCCGGGGCGCACGCCCTGCTGCTCGCGGCGACCCCCGGCACGTGGTGGATCGACCAGGTCGCGACACGGCTGGCGTCCGCTCCGCTCGCGCGGCTGCCGTGGCCGGTCGGGTGGCGCGGGCTGCTGCTCGCCGTCGTCCTGACCGGCGCGGCCTGGCGTGGGCGCGCGTGGTGGCGGCGGCACGGCCGGGTGGCGACGGCAGCCGGGCTCGCGCTGGTCCTCGTCGCCGTCGTCGTCCCGGCCACCCGGCAGAGTGTCGGGGACGTGGTGCGGCCCGTGTGGAGCGCGACATCGGTCGCTCCCGGGTGGCGAGTCGTCGCCTGCGGCGTCGGGCAGGGCGCCGCCGTGCTCGTCTCGGCTGCGCCCGAGGGCGGGGGAGAGGCTGGCGCGGTCGTGCTCGACGTCGGGCCGCCCGACAGCGGTCTTGGCCCCTGCCTGCGCGCCGCCGGGGTCTCGCGCGTCGTCGCGCTCGTCCTCTCGCACGCGGACCTCGACCACGTCGGCGGGCTCGACGAGCTGCTCGCCGTCGCGAGCGTCGAGCGCGCCTATCTCCCCGACGTGCCCGAGGAACGGCTGGCCGAGGTCAGGCGTGCTCTCGTGGCAGCTGACGTCCCCGTCGTCGACGTCGTGGTGGCCGACGAGATCCCGGCCGGACCGGTCGCCTCGGTCGCGGGCGGAGCGGCAACGCTCGAGTTCCTCTGGCCGACCCGGCGGGCGGTCGAGCTGCGGGGCGAGGTCGACGAGAGCGAGGCGAACGGCCTCAGTCTCGCCGTTCTCGTGCGTGCGGGCGGGACGAGCGTGCTGGCGGTCGGCGACCTCGGGGCGGGAGCCCAGGCCGCGCTCCTGCGGACCCCGGCGCTCGCGGCCGTGCTCGACGCCGGAGCCCCCGACGTCACGGTCGTGGCGCACCACGGCTCCCCGGACGCCGATCCCGCGTTCCTCGCCGCCGCGTCCGGCCGGGTCGCGCTCGTGAGCGTCGGCGCCGACAACCGCTACGGTCATCCCGCGCCGTGGGTGCTGACCGCGATCGACGAGGCGGGGAGCCTGCCCGTGCGCACCGATCTCTGCGGAACCGTGACCGTCCGGCGCGCGGACGGCGGACGGCTCGAGGTGACACGGTGCGTCCCGCACGCGCAGACGCCGGCGCGCGCGCCGGGATCGCCGACACCGACATCGAGGACCAGCACCGCCGCTGCGCCCACGCGTGCGCCCGAGGCTAGAGCGAGCGGATGGCGCCGCCGTCGACGAGATGGTCGGCCCCCGTGATGTTGTCGGCGCGCCCGGAGAGCAGGAAGCAGATGAGGCTTGCGACCTCCTCGGGCTCCGAGAGCCGGCCCGTGACCATCCCGACCTGTGCCGGCGCTCCGGCGACGACGGCGTCGATCGGGACGTTCATGGCCGCCGCGAGCTGGCCGCCGAGGCCGTGCTCGGACTGCCACATCGCGGTGCGGGTCGGCCCAGGGGAGACCGTGTTGACGCGGACGCCCAACCGCGCCAGCTCGGCCGCCAGCCCAGCCGTCAGGGCCGACAGCGCCGCTTTCGCGACGTTGTAGGCGAGCGGCGGACCGTCCGGCCGTCGGGCGCCGATGGATGACACGTTGACGATCGCGCCGCCGTTCCTGCCCAGCAGGGGCAGGGCGGCGCGGGTGACCCGGACCGCGCTCATGAGGTTCGTCGCGAGGGCGTCCGCCCAGTCCTCGTCGTCGAGCTCGCCGAACGGGGCGAGGCTGAGGCGAGCGCCTCCGCCGACGTTGTTGACCAGCAGGTCGACGTGCCCGTGCTCGCGTCTCGTGGCCTCGATCAGCTGGGTCGCCCCGTCGGCGGTGGCGAGGTCGGTGGCGACGGTGGTCGTGGCGGCGGCCGTCAGGTCCGGGGTGGGACGTCGGGCGGCCGCGACCACCACGGCTCCCTCGTCGCGGAGCGCGCGGACGGTCGCGAGCCCGATGCCACGGCTCGCCCCGGTGACGACGGCGATCTTCCCGGCGAGGTCCAGGTCCATGTCTCTTCTCCTTAGTTGAACTACAGGTACACAACTTGGACGCGAGGGAGCGACGTGAGGAGTCGCGCAGCGCGACGGTTCGGGGGTGGTCAGAGAGGGGCGAGTGCGACGGCGATCGATCGCTTGAGGGCGGACGGGTCCGTCCGGGCCTTCGACAGGAGCTGGAGGCCGACCAGCGTCGTCAGCAGGTGGGTCGCGACGGCCTCCGGGTCCAGGTCGTCGCGCAGCTCGCCGGCGGCCCGGGCGGTGCGGATCGCGTCGAGGAAGGTCGCGGTGGTCCGCTCGAACATGGCACGCACGCGATCGGTCGCGTCCTCGTCGAACCCGGCCAGCTCGGCCGCGGTGTTGACGGCGAGGCAGCCCCGACGGTCCGGGTCGGCCGCGTTCATGTCGACCATCAGGACGAGCGCGTTCGCGATGCGCTCCTTGACGGGTCCCGGTCGAGCGAGCGCCTCGTCGACGAGGATCGCCTGCTGGTCGCGGTAGCGGTCGAGCGCCCGGCCGAACAGCTCCCGCTTGCTGCCGAAGGCGTGGTAGAGGCTGCCCTTGCCCATGCCGACCGCATCGACGAGGTCCTGCGGGCTGGTACCGCGATAGCCCTGGCGCCAGAACAGGTCCATGGCGCGGTCGATCGCGGTGTCCTCGTCGATCTTGCGCGGTCGTCCCATGGGGCAAGGCTATCCCATTTTTGTACCTGTGAGTCAAGAAATGGTCGGCCCGGGGCGGGCGGCTGTGGATCCGGCGGCGTCGATGTCGGTGGCGTCTGGCAGTCTTGACGCGTGCCTCCAGCCCGCCGCGCCTCCGTCGCCACCACCACCTGGGACCGGGTCGAGCTCTCCCCGCTCGTCCTCGTCCGGGGTAAGGAGGGTCTGCTCGCCGAGCGCGCCGTCGCCAGCCTCGCTCGGCAGGCCAGGACCCGCGCCGCGGAGTCCGACCCGGGGGCGACCGTCGAGGTGACTCGGATCGAGGCGGCGCAGTACCAGCAGGGCCGGCTCGCGGTCCTCGCATCGCCGTCGCTGTTCGCGGAGCCACGGCACCTGGAGATCGTCGGGCTCGAAGCGCTCAACGACGCCTGTGCCACCGACCTGATCGGCTACCTCGCGGACCCGGCGCCCGACGTCACGCTCGTGCTCACCCACGCCGGCGGCGTCAAGGGCAAGAAGGTGCTCGAGGCCGTCACCGCCGCGGGCGCCGTGGTCGTGCAGTGCGACGAGATCCCCGAGCGCGAGAAGGGATCCTTCGTCTCGGGCGAGTTCGCCCGGGCGCGCCGACGCATCGCGGGGGAGGCGGTCGTCGCGCTGGTCCAGGCGGTCGGCTCCGACCTGCGCGAGCTCGCCGCCGCCGCCGCCCAGCTCGTGAGTGACACGACGGGGACCGTCGACGTCGACGTCGTCAACCGCTACTACGGCGGACGAGTCGAGGCCACGGGCTTCCGGGTCGCCGACGCGGCGGTGGCGGGGCAGGAGGGTGAGGCGCTCGCGCTCGTGCGGCACGCGATGGCGAGCGGGACCGACCCGGTGCCGCTGGTCGCCGCGATGGCGCTCAAGCTGCGCACCATGGCGAAGGTCGCGGGCTCCAGCGGTCGCCCGGGTGCCCTGGCCGGGGTCGCGCCGTGGCAGATCGACCGCGCCCGCAAGGAGCTGCGTGGCTGGACTCCCGAGGGGCTCGCCTCCGCGATCCTCGCGGTGGCCTCCGCCGACGCGGAGGTCAAGGGCGAGGGACGCTCGGCGTCGTTCGCCATCGAGCGGGCCGTCCGCCGCGTCGCCCAGGCTCGCGGTACACGCTGACGGCGCCGGCGCCGCTGGAAGGTCCCCCAGCTCGGCGCCGGTCGACCTCCCGCGAACCTCCCGCGACCTCCCGCGAGTCGTGCCTCGGTGCCGTTCGACGCCGAGACGCTCACAGCCGAACGGCGCCGCCCCCGAGGGAAGCGGCGCCGTTCGGCGGTGGCGCGGTGTGCGCCGAGGTGCTGATCGTCAGAGAGCGGCGACCTGGAGCGCGAGAGCCGACTTGCGGTTCGCGGCCTGGTTCTTGTGGATGACGCCCTTGCTCACGGCCTTGTCGAGCTTGCGGGACGCGACGCGCAGGGCCTCGGTGGCCTTGTCCTTGTCGCCCTCGGCGATGGCCTCGCGCGTCTTGCGCACGTAGGTCTTCAGCTCGGACTTGACGGCCTTGTTGCGCAGGCGCGCCTTCTCGTTGGTGCGGTTGCGCTTGATCTGCGACTTGATGTTTGCCACGTGTGTGAACTTCCGGTTCGGCTGACTGGGTCGGCGAGGGTTCTCCAGCGGCCGGGACAAGGCGTGGGGCACCTCGGAGAAGCCACAGGGAGCGAGCCGGCCGACCCGTGCGGGCGCCAGGCTCGACCCACGATCGTACCAGTAGAACTCGGGGGCGCCCGCTACCGACCGTTACCAGCCGTGATGCTCGCGCAGGACGAGGACGACCGCGTCGAATCGGTCGCGCGGGAGCACGCCACCCTCACGCCGCACGGCCCTCGCGTCGACGAGCAGCAGCCGGTCGATCCGCACCTCGCTCGGACGCCCCTTGCGGTCCCACTCGCCGGTCCCGATGTCCATCCAGACCTTGCCGTCCCGCTGGCGGATGACGCCCCGGTCGGCGCGATCCTGCGACGTGAGCTGGATCCCGACCAGGCCGTGGCCGTCCGGGCCGCCGTGCCCGACGACGAGCATCGGACGGTCCTTGCCCTGCGTCGGGTCGTCCTCGTACGGCACCCAGCCCCAGACGATCTCGCCCGGGTCGGGGTCACCGTCGTCCTCCGGCGCGTAGGACAGGCGCGGTGCCGGCATCGTCAGCAGGTCGTACTCGATCGTTCCCAGCACGGGCGGCGGGTAGCCGCCGGCCCCGGGCGCCGCCACCTGGGGCGCGGCCTCCCGGGAGGGCGCCTCCGCCGGGATCGTGGGCGTCGCGGTCGCGGTGGGGCCGGAGCCCCGGTCCGGCGCACCCGACCCGCCCGGCGCCCCCGGCTTCGGGCCGGTGCGCGACGGACCCGGCCGGCTGCCCGGACGGGACGTGGCGGGACGGCTCGCGGGACGTGCCGGGCGGGTCAGCGCGCGGGTGACGGACGTGATCAGGTCGACGAGTCGCACGCGAACACCCTAGGACGAGCGACGTTCACGGAAACAGCAGCGTGTCACCGACGACCTGGGTGAACGCGCCGAGGAGCTGCGCGGTCGAGGTCGCGGAGTAGACCCCGCCGTCCCCGCCGTTCGCGTCCACGAGCTGCTGCATGGCCGCGGTGTCGGCCTCGCCCATGCCGAACATCATGAGGGCGACCGGTCGGTCGGGGTCGAGCTCGGAGCTGAGCGCCGCCACGGCCTCCTCCAGGCTGAGCGCCCCCGGTGCGTCCTCGTCGCGGCCGTCCGTGAACAGCAGGACCAGGTTCGTCCGCTCCGGGTCCCACGCCTCGCGCACGGCACGCACCGCGTCGACGGTCGTGGAGTTGAGCGCGGTCCCGGCGTCGCCGACGACCTGCGCCTGCGTCGCCCCGGCGATGAGCGCGTCGAGGTTCTCCCCGGTCTCGGCGATCGGGACGAGCTCGCGGTGGTGGACCCCCGGCTCCATGTCGAACGAGAACTCCCACAGCCCGACCCTCGTGATCGGGTTGAGGGTGTGGACGAGCGTGGCGAACGCCTGGGTCACCGTCTGGATGAGGGTCGTCCCACCGTCCTGCGTCGTGCGGCCCATCGAGCCGGAGACGTCGAGCACGGTGAGCGAGTTGCCGGGCAGGTTCCCCTCGCCGCCGAGCGCGAACGCCGGCCGGAGCACGGCCTCGCCGGCCGACGGCAGCGCGGGCACCTCGACGGTGCCGCGCGACCCGTCGGCGCCACCGGCGCCGCCCGCCCCGCCCGCCCCGTCGACGCCGCCCGCGCCACCGGCGCCGAGGGCGACCGTCGCGACCCCGGGGTCGACCAGCCCGGCCGCGGCCCGCGCCGCCGACCCCTCGGGCGAGGCGAGGGCCTCCAGCAGCGCGACCGCCCCCGGAAGCCCCGTGTCCCCGATCCACGGGTGCTCGAGCACCGGCGCCCCGTCCGCGGTCACGAGCACGACGCCGGTCTCCGCGGTGACGTCCCGCTGCTCCATCACCCGCACGATCCCGGGCGGCACGGGTCCGGCGACGTCGGCATCGGCGACCTCGGTCGTGGTCGCGAGGGCGCCGGCCGCCGCGGCGAGCCCGAGGTACTGGTCACCCGTCGCGGCCTGCGTCGCCGCGGACAGGAGCCCGGCCAGCGACATCGTGACGGCCGACCTCGCGTCCGGCAGCTCGACGGGCAGCCCGCCGACCGTGCCGCCGTCCCGGGCGAGCACGCCCCACGCGAGCGGCGTCCCGGCCTCGGCACCCGCCGCGGCGATCGCTCCGGCGGTGGCCGGCTCCGCCACCATGACGACGGGGCTCCACGCCGTCGACGGGGCGGCGACCGCCTGCTCGGCGCTCGCCGCGAGCGCGTACTCCCGCGAGTCCGGGATCCAGGCGTCGACCGTCCCGGCCTCGAGCAGCACCGCCCCCTCCGCGCCGCTCACGACGGTGACGTCGAGCGTGACGCAGGCGTCGTCGGCCAGCTCCTCGAGCACGGGCGCGACGGCGTCGACCGCGGCGACGCGCAGCTGCGACCGCTCGGCGCAGACGTCACCCGCGTCGACCACGCCGTCGGTGGCACCCGCACCCGCCCCGTCGGAGGGGTCGGTCGCCGACGGCCGCGCGGACGGCGACGCCGGGTCCCCGGTCGCCGCGCGGTCGCCGCCGACCGCGGTCGCGACGACGACCGTCGCCGCCGTCGACGCGACCAGCACGCCGAGTCCGATGAGTTCCGGCGTGAGCCAGCGGCGTCGTTCGGGTGTGTGCGAGTAACGACCCATGTCAGCAGCCCCCTGCGTCCGTGTCTGCGCCGAGTGCGCAGCGTCGCCGTCGAGCCTAGACCAGCCGGGGTGGTCCGGGTCGGTCCGGCTCGGTTCGAGTCGGGTGGAGGTGGGAGGGGGTCGTCCGGGTCGTCCCTACGACGACGAGACGAGCCGCGCGATCCCGACGATGAGGAACAGACCGAACGCCGCGCCGCCCGAGGCGATCGCCGCGAGCGTGTACCCGGTCAGGCCGCCGAGCCCGAGCCGGGGCATGACGGTCCGCTCGGCCCCCGGGACGATGACCTCGATCGCCTGGCCGTCGGGTGTCGTCGCGTGGACGACGTTGTCCGGGTGCTCGCCCGTCCGCTCCATCTGCGCCAGCCGCCCCAGGACCTGCGTCCGGCGGATCGCGAGCATGACGACGGGAACCGCGAGCACCGCCCCGATCCCGCGCAGCACCCACGCGCCGACCCCGTCCATGCCGAGCGTGGCCAGGAGCAGGAGGAGCACCATCGCGGCGCCGATGAGGAGCACGACGAGCGTCGGCGTCGCGATCGCTCGACTGCCGCTGCGACCGAACGAGGCCCAGTCGGGTCCCTGCTGGCTGCTCATGCACCAAGGCTCGCACACGCCGGGGCGCAATTCCCTCGCGGGTCGTGGGACCATGAGCAGTCCCCGTCCTCGTCCCGGAGTCAGCGTGCCCATTCCGTCCCGCGAGCTCGCCGCCAGCATCCTGCCGTCGGCGACGGCGCCGCACCTGCTGCGCAACTTCTGCATCATCGCCCACATCGACCACGGCAAGTCGACGCTCGCCGACCGCATGCTCCAGAAGACCGGTGCCGTCGACGAGCGGGCCATGCGCGCGCAGTACCTCGACCGGATGGACATCGAGCGCGAGCGCGGCATCACGATCAAGTCGCAGGCCGTGCGCATGCCGTGGGCCGTGATCGAGGAGGTCGACGGCCGCCCGGTCGAGCGCGCCTACGCGCTCAACATGATCGACACCCCCGGGCACGTCGACTTCACCTACGAGGTCTCCCGCTCGCTCGCCGCGTGCGAGGGCGCGATCCTCCTGGTCGACGCGGCGCAGGGGATCGAGGCCCAGACCCTGGCGAACCTCTACCTCGCCCTCGAGAACGACCTCACGATCATCCCGGTCCTCAACAAGATCGACCTGCCGGCGGCGCAGCCGGAGAAGTACGCGGAGGAGCTCGCCAACCTCATCGGCGGCGACCCCGAGGACTGCCTGCGCGTCTCCGGCAAGACCGGCGCCGGTGTCGAGGAGCTGCTCGACCGGATCGTCGCGGACATCCCGGCGCCGGTCGGCAACTCGGACGCGCCGGCCCGCGCCATGATCTTCGACTCGGTCTACGACACCTACCGCGGCGTCGTCACCTACGTCCGCGTCGTCGACGGCAACCTGCACCCGCGCGAGCGCATCCTCATGATGTCGACGGGCGCCACCCACGAGCTGCTCGAGATCGGGGTGTCCGCGCCCGAGCCGACGCCGACGAAGGGCCTCGGCGTCGGTGAGGTCGGCTACCTCATCACGGGCGTCAAGGACGTGCGCCAGTCGCGCGTCGGCGACACGGTCACGAACGCGCACAAGCCCGCGTCGGCCGAGCTGGGCGGCTACCAGGACCCGAAGCCGATGGTGTTCTCCGGGCTCTACCCGATCGACGGCTCCGACTACCCGGCGCTGCGCGACGCCCTGGACAAGCTCAAGCTCAACGACGCCGCGCTCGTCTACGAGCCCGAGACCTCGGCCGCGCTCGGCTTCGGCTACCGGTGCGGCTTCCTCGGGCTGCTCCACCTCGAGATCGTCCGCGAGCGGCTCGAGCGCGAGTTCAACCTCGACCTCATCTCGACGGCGCCGAACGTCGTCTACGAGGTCACGATGGAGGACGGCACCGGCCACGTCGTGACCAACCCGAGCGAGTACCCGGCGGGCAAGATCAAGGAGGTCCGCGAGCCGGTGGTCCGGGCGACCATCCTCACGCCGAACGAGTTCGTCGGCGCGATCATGGAGCTGTGCCAGTCCCGGCGCGGCACGATGCTCGGGATGGACTACCTGTCCGAGGACCGGGTCGAGATGCGCTACACGCTGCCGCTCGCCGAGATCGTGTTCGACTTCTTCGACCAGCTCAAGTCCCGCACGCGCGGCTACGCGTCGCTCGACTACGAGACGACGGGCGACCAGCAGGCCGACCTCGTCAAGGTCGACATCCTGCTCCAGGGCGAGACGGTCGACGCGTTCAGCGCCATCGTCCACCGGGACAAGGCGTACGCGTACGGCGTCATGATGGCCGGCAAGCTCAAGGAGCTGATCCCGCGCCAGCAGTTCGAGGTCCCGATCCAGGCGGCCGTCGGCTCCCGGATCATCGCCCGCGAGACGATCCGCGCCATGCGCAAGGACGTCCTCGCCAAGTGCTACGGCGGCGACATCTCCCGCAAGCGCAAGCTCCTGGAGAAGCAGAAGGAGGGCAAGAAGCGGATGAAGACGATCGGCCGGGTCGACGTCCCGCAGGAGGCCTTCATCGCCGCGCTCTCTTCCGACGCCCCCACGGGCAAGGACAAGGACGCGCGCAAGTGAGGCTGCCCGACGGCGAGGACGCGCCGTCGGACGGGACGCTGCCCGCCAGCGCGGCGGTCGGGGCGCACGAGCGCGACTTCGGGGTCTACCTCCACGTGCCGTTCTGCCGCGTCCGCTGCGGCTACTGCGACTTCAACACCTACACGGCGCGCGAGCTGGGCGGCGGGGCCGACCAGGACTCCTACGCGGCGACGGCGTCGGCCGAGGTGGCCCTGGCGGCGCGCGCGCTGCGCGCGAGCGGCGTCCCCGACCGTCCCGTGTCGACCTTCTTCCTCGGCGGCGGGACGCCGACGCTGCTCCCGCCGCGCGACCTCGCGGCCATGCTCGGCGCCGTCCGCGACGCGTGGGGGATCGTGGCCGGGGCCGAGATCACGACGGAGGCCAACCCCGACTCGGTCGACGCGGCGGATCTCGAGGCCCTGGCCGCCGCGGGGTTCACGCGCGTCTCGTTCGGCGTCCAGTCCTTCGTGCCCGAGGTGCTCGCGACGCTCGACCGCACGCACGACCCAGCGCGCGTCCCGCTCGTCCTGCGGTGGGCGCGCGACGCTGGCCTCTCGGTCTCGCTCGACCTCATCTACGGCACGCCGGGGGAGAGCCTCGCCGACTGGCGGGTCAGCCTCGAGGGGGCGCTCGCGCTCGAGCCGGACCACGTCTCGGCCTACGCGCTCACCGTCGAGCCCGGGACGGCGCTGCACCGCCGTGTCGCGCGCGGCGAGCTCCCGGCGCCGACGGGGGACGACGAGGCCGACAAGTACGAGCTGGCCGATGGCCTGCTCGCGGCCGGCGGGTACGACTGGTACGAGATCTCCAACTGGGCGCGCACGCCGGCCGACCGGTGCCGGCACAACCTCGCGTACTGGCGCGGCGCCGACTGGTGGGGGATCGGGCCGGGCGCGCACAGCCACGTCGGCGGCGTGCGCTGGTGGAACGTCAAGCACCCGCGCGCCTACGCCGGCCGGCTGGCCGCCGGGCGCTCGCCCGCGGCCGCGCGCGAGATCCTCGACGACGATGCCCGCGTGCTCGAGGACGTCCTGCTCGGCACGCGCCTGGCCGACGGGTACGAGCTTGCGCGCCTGCGCCCGGCCGCGCGGGCCGAGGTCGCCGGGCTGGTCCGGGACGGGCTGGCCACGCTCGACCCGGCGGACGGGGGACGGCTGCGGCTCACGCTGCGCGGGCGGCTGCTCGCCGACACGGTCGTGCACCGGCTCACCGCCTGACCTCACCGCCAGCTTCGTCGTCCGACCTCACCTCCGCCCGCCCCGCGTCCCCCCACCCCGCCGCCGCCCACCAGATGACGCGCCCCGGGCGCTTCTTGACATCGACGGTGCCGAACGGTTCAGTTGCAACGTTCAGCGGCGTTCGTCGCTGCCCGGACGTGCGGCTCCTGCCGCGCACCCCGCCCGACCCTTCGAGAGGACGAGCCCGCGCATGAGCGAGCCGATCAACCCCGACGACCAGCGTCCGTCCGAGCCGACGTCCAACCCCTACGGGGTTCCCTCGGCCGGTGAGCCGCAGCCCGGCGCGTACGGCACCCCGCCCCCGCCGGCCTCCGCGTACCCGCCCGCCGGCCCCGGTGGCTACCAGGCCGGTACCCCCGCCCCCGGCTACGGCCCGCAGGACGGCTTCCCGCCGCCCCCGCCCGTCTCCGGCTACGGCGCCGTCCCGCCCGCCGCCGACCCCAACGACATCGGTCAGTCGCTCGGCTGGGCCTGGCGCAAGTTCTCCGAGAACGCCGGCGCGCTCATCGTCTCGCACCTGCTGTGGGGCCTCGGCATCGGCGTCGTCGTCTGGATCATCGCACTCGTGGCGGTCCTCCCGTCCATGACGATCAACACCAGCACCGACGCCGGGTTCGCCGCCGCCGGCTCGCTCGGCATCGGCATGACGATCGTGCTCGGCATCGCGACGTTCGTCCTCGCCTCGCTCGCCCAGATCGGCCTCATCAACGGCTACCTGGCGATCACCGACGGCCGCAAGGTCGCGATCGGCGACTTCTTCAAGTTCCGCAACGTCGGCCAGGCCCTGATCCTCGGCCTCATCGTGGGTGTCGCCGCCGGTCTCGTGTCCTTCACCTACATCGGCTACTACGTCGTGCTGTTCTTCACGATCTACGCCATGTTCTTCGTGATCGACCGCAGCCAGAGCTTCCAGGACGCGCTCAAGAACAGCGCGCAGCTCGCGCTCAAGTTCGTCGTGCCGACGATCCTCATCCTCCTCATCGTCGGTCTCGTCGCCCCGCTCGGCGCGATCGTCTGCTTCATCGGTCTCCTCGTGACGATGCCGTGGGCCTACCTCGCGCTCACCTACCAGTACCGCCGCCTCACGGGCGGCTACGTCGCTCCCTGAGCGCCATCGCATGACGACGCCAGAGGATCCCTACGGCGCACCGCCGCCGCCCGGTCCGTACGGCAGCCCGAGCCAGCCGGGTCCCTCAGGGGGCCCGGCTGGTCCGTCTCTGCCACCCCTTCCAGCTGACCGACCCGTGCTCGACGCCGTCGGCGACGGCGTCGGCTTCGTGTCGGGCCCGCCGGTCGGCCGGTTCGCCGGCCCGCCGGGCGTCGTCCCCGTGTCGGCGACGCGGGCCGTGTCCGACGCGCTGAGCATGTTCCCGCGCGGCGTCGGCACGCTGTGCGGGCTGGTCGCGGTCGTCTGGGTGGCGCTCGCGGCGCTCAGCCTCCCGCTCCGGCTTCTCACCGGCGACCCCGGGTTCCTCGCCAACGGCGCGGTGCTCCTCGGCACGTGGTCCGGCTGGCGCACCTACCTCGTCGGTGCCGCCGCGATGCTGCTCTCCGGGCTCGTCACGGGCGTCCTCACGCTCCTCCTCGCGCGCGGCGCGCTCCGGGTGGTGCGGACGGGTGCCCTGCGGTTCGCTGACTGCTGGTCGCTGCCGCGCGGCTGGTTCGGCTACGCCGGCGTGATCGCCGTGCTCACCCTGCTGCCGGCGCTCGCGCCGGCGTCGAGCACGTCGCCCGTCTCGGTGTCGTCGGCCGTCGCCCTGGTCTGCCTGGTCGCGTCGCTCGGGCTGGCGTTCGCGCCGTTCGCGCTCTCGGACGACCCCGGCCGGGCCGGTGCCGCGATCGGCGCCTCCCTCCGTCTCGTCCGGGAGAACCTCGGCCAGACGCTCCTGCTGGCGCTGCTCTGCCTCGTGGTCCTCGCGCTGGGTGCCCTGGCGTGCTTCGTCGGCCTGGTGGTCGCGATCCCGGTGGCCGTGACCGCCTACGCCCGGCTCTACGTCGCGATCCGCGGCGAGGAGGTCGTCATCGTCTGACGGCGCCCCGGGCCCGCCGTGCGGCAAGCCCGCCGTGCGGCAAGCCCCGCCGCCGTCAGTCCCCGTCGCCGACCGTGACGAAGTCGACGAGCTCCTCGACGCGGCCGAGCAGCGCCGGCGACAGGTCGCGGTAGTCGCGGACCTGGCGCAGGATCCGGCGCCAGCCCTGCGCGACGTCGGCGGGGGAGCCGGTCGGCCAGCCCAGCGCCCGCAGCGTCCCGACCTTGATGTCGGTGCCGCGCGGCACGTCCGGCCACGCCCGCAGCCCGACCCGCTCGGGTCGCACGGCCTGCCAGACGTCGACGTACGGGTGGCCGAGCACGCGCACGTGCGCCGCGGCCGGTCCGAGAGCGCGCAGCGCGTCGTCGGCCAGACGCCGCTCCTTCGAGCCGGGCACGAGATGGTCGAGCAGGACGCCGGCCCGGCGGGTCGGCCCCGGCTGGAAGCCGGTGAGCACCTCGGCCAGGTGGTCGGCGCCCTCGAGCAGCTCGACGACGATCCCCTCCAGGCGCAGGTCGTCGCCCCAGACCTTCTCGACGAGCTCCGCGTCGTGCTTGCCCTCGACCCAGATCCGCGAGGCGCGGGCGACCCGCGCCCTCGCTCCCGCCACAGCGAGCGATCCCGACGCCGTCCGCGCACGCGGCGCCGACTCCGCCACCCGGGGCGGCCGGACCAGCCGGACGGGTGCCCCGTCGAGCCAGAACCCGGCGCCGAGCGCGAACGAGCGGCGACGCCCGGCGCGGTCCTCGAGCACGACGACGTCGCCGCCGTTCGTGCGCTCCAGCGCCATGATCTCGCCGACGAACCCGGTCGCGACGTCCTCGACCACGAGGCCGGGCACGGCGAGCTCGTCCCGCGTCGGCCGACGCGCTCCCGTCCGGACGCGCGGGTCGGCCGCCTGGCCGCGCCCGCCGCCGGCCAGCACGTCGGCCCCGTACGGGTCGCCGGGGAAGGAGAGGGTCCGATCGGTCACGTTGGAGGCTAACCCGCCCGATGTCGCGCGCGCCGGGAGGCGCGCTGGCACGCGGGCGTAGAATTGGCACTCGCGGTCGGTGAGTGCTGACCGCGCCGCGCTGCGTCGGGTGAGCGTCGGGTCAGCGTCAGCGAGGAGGAGCGATGAGCACGAAGAACCGTCGGCTCGACGTCCTGCGCGCCATCGTCTCCGACTACGTCTCGACCCAGGAGCCGGTCGGCTCGCGCGCGCTCGTCGAGCGGCACGCACTGGGCGTCTCCCCGGCGACCATCCGCAACGACATGGCCGCGCTGGAGCAGGAGGGGTACATCGCCCAGCCGCACACGTCGGCCGGGCGGATCCCGACGGACGCCGGCTACCGGCTCTTCGTCGACCACCTCGCGGCGCTCAAGGCGCTCAGCCCGGCCGAGCGGCGCGCGATCGAGACCTTCCTGTTCGAGGCGGTCGACCTCGACGACGCGGTCGAGCGCACCGTGCGGCTCCTCGCGCAGCTCACGCAGCAGGCGGCGGTCGTGCAGTACCCGTCGCTGCGCCGCTCGGCGCTGCGCCACCTCGAGGTGGTGCCGCTGGCGAACGGCCGCGTCATGACCGTCATCATCACCGACTCCGGCCGCGTCGAGCAGCGCACCGTGACGCTGCCGGACGGCGCCGCGGCGCCGGACGAGGCCGAGGTGGCCGACCTGCGGGTCCGGTTCAACGTCGCCGCGGCCGGCCGGCGGATGCCCGAGCTCGGGCTCAGCCTGCGCGCGGTCCCGGACGTCGTGGCGCCCGGCGTCGCGGAGCTCGCCCGACAGATCGCCGAGGTCGTCGTCGAGACGCTCACGGAGGAGGTCGAGGACCGCCTCGTCATGGCGGGCCACAGCCACCTCACGCGCTCGCCGCTCGACTTCTACCACGGCCTCCAGCCCGTCCTCGAGGCGCTGGAGGAGCAGGTCGTCCTCATGAACCTGCTCGCCGACGTCGCGTCGGAGGGCGAGGCGGGCGGCGACGTCACGGTGCGGATCGGCGCCGAGAACGGCTACTCCCCGCTCGCGCACGCGTCGCTCGTCGCTGCCCCCTACGGCCGCGAGGGCACGGGGGACGCGCTCGCCTACCTCGGCGTGCTCGGGCCGACCCGGATGGACTACCCCGGCACCATGGCGGCCGTGCGAGCCGTCGCACGCTACCTGTCCCGATTCGTCTCGCCGCTCGAGTGAGCCCCGACTACCCGGCCGCTCGCCCGACCGACGCCACCAGCTCGACCGACCGTCCGTTCCCTCGCACTACAGGAGCCCATCGCTCGTGACCGACTACTACGAGATCCTCGGCGTCTCGCGTGACGCCACCACCGAGGAGATCAAGCGCGCCTACCGGAAGCTGGCGCGCCAGTACCACCCGGACGTCGCCGGCGAGGAGTCCGCCGAGAAGTTCAAGGAGGTGACGATGGCGGCCGAGGTCCTCACGGACCCGGAGAAGCGCCGGATGTACGACCTCGGTGGACCCTCGGCGTTCGGCGCCGGCGGAGCCGGCGGCCCCGGGATGGGCGGCTTCGGCTTCGGCGACCTGTTCGAGACGCTGTTCAACACGGCCGGCGCGACGGCCCGCGGCCCCGTTCCGCGCTCGCGGCGCGGCCAGGACGCGCTCGTGCGGATCGACCTCGACCTGGCCGAGGCCGCGTTCGGCGTGCACCGGGACCTCACGGTCGAGACGGCCGTCGTGTGCGGCACGTGCCACGGCTCCTGCGCGCGCCCGGGCACCTCGCCGCGGCCGTGCAGCGTGTGCGGCGGCCGCGGCATGGTCCAGCGCGTGGCGCGCTCCTTCCTCGGCAACGTCATGACGCAGGCGCGCTGTGACGCCTGCCAGGGCTACGGCTCGACGATCCCCGAGCCCTGCCTCGAGTGCTCCGGCGAGGGCCGCGTCCGCACGCGGCGGACGATCGGCGTCGACGTGCCGGCCGGCGTCGAGACCGGGTCGCGGATCAAGCTGACCGGGCAGGGCGAGGTCGGTCCGGGTGGCGGTCCCGCCGGTGACCTCTACGTCGAGGTGCGCGAGCTCCCGCACCCGGTGTTCACGCGCCGCGGCGACGACCTGCACTGCACCGTGAGCCTGCCCATGACGGCGGCGGCGCTCGGGACGGTGCTGACGGTCGAGTCGCTCGACGGCCAGCTCGACCTCGACATCGCGCCCGGCACGCAGCCGGACGAGGTGCTGACGCTGCGCGGCAAGGGCATGGGCCGGCTGCGCGGGCACGGCCGCGGGGACCTGCACGTCCACCTCGACGTCCAGGTGCCGACCAAGCTCGACGAGCGCCAGCAGGAGCTGCTGCGCGAGCTCGCCGGGCTGCGCGGCGAGGAGTCGCCGGCCGCGCGCCTGGCCCCCGTCGGGGCCGGGATGTTCGCCCGGTTGCGCGACAAGCTGGCGGGGCGCTCGTGACGGCGCAGCCGGGCGGCGGCTCGGGGCAGCCGGGCGCGGAGTCGCGCACGCCGGTGGTGCACCGGCTCGAGCTCGCCGACGGCGTCGACCCGCGCGCGCTCCTGGGGCCGGCCGACGAGGTGCTGCGCGCCGTCGAGCGCGGGTTCCCCGCCGTCGACGTGCACGCCCGCGACCGCCTGCTCACGCTCGAGGGCCCGCGCGGCGAGGTGGAGCTGGCCGCGCGCCTGCTCGAGGAGCTGTCGCAGATCTCGATGGCGGCCCAGCCGCTGTCCGCCGACGCCGTCGACCGCGCGATCGCCATGCTGCGCTCGCCGGCCGCGACGTCGCCGGCGAGCGTCATGACGACGAACATCCTCTCGGCGCGCGGCAAGACGATCCGCCCCAAGACCGTCGGGCAGAAGGAGTACGTCGAGGCGATCGACCGCAACACGGTCACCTTCGGCATCGGCCCCGCCGGAACGGGCAAGACCTACCTCGCGATGGCGAAGGCCGTCCAGGCGCTCCAGAACAAGGAGGTCTCGCGCCTCCTCCTCACGCGTCCGGCGGTCGAGGCGGGGGAGCGGCTCGGCTTCCTGCCCGGCACGCTCACCGAGAAGATCGACCCCTACCTGCGCCCGCTCTACGACGCGCTGCACGACATGCTCGACCCGGACTCGATCCCGCGGCTCATGGCCTCCGGCGTCATCGAGGTCGCGCCGCTGGCGTACATGCGCGGTCGGACGCTGAACGGCGCGTTCATCGTGCTCGACGAGGCCCAGAACACCAGCCCCGAGCAGATGAAGATGTTCCTCACCCGCCTCGGCTTCGGCTCGAAGATGGTGGTGACGGGCGACGTGACGCAGGTCGACCTGCCGGGCGGGACCCGCTCGGGGCTGCGCGTGGTGACCGAGATCCTCGACGGGATCGACGACATCGCGTTCTGCCGCCTCACCTCGGCCGACGTCGTGCGCCACCGCCTCGTCGGCGACATCATCGACGCCTACGCTCGGTGGGACAAGGAGGACCGGTGAGCATCGAGATCAGCAACGAGACCGAGTACCCGGTCGACGAGACCGAGTTCGCGGCGCTCGGGCGCTACGTGCTCGACCAGATGCACGTGCACCCGCAGGCCGAGCTGTCGATCATCTTCGTCGACGTCCCGGCCATGACCGAGCTCCACGTGCGGTGGATGGACGAGCCCGGGCCGACCGACGTCATGTCCTTCCCGATGGACGAGCTTCGTCCGGGGACGGAGGACTCGCCGAGCGCCGAGGGGATCCTCGGCGACATCGTCGTCTGCCCCGAGGTCGCGACCGCGCAGGCCGCGGCCGCCGGGCACTCGGCCGGCGAGGAGATGCTCCTCCTCGTGACGCACGGCATCCTCCACCTGCTCGGGTTCGACCACGCCGAACCCGAGGAGCGCGAGGAGATGTTCGAGCTCCAGCGCACCCTCCTGCTCACCTTCCTGGCGACGCGATGAGCGACGAGACGACCGACCCGACGGGCGACGCGGGCGGCTACGTCCCGCTGACCTTCCCGACGGTCGAGGACCCGGAGACCTACCGCGCGGGGTTCGCCTGCATCGTCGGGCGACCCAACGCCGGGAAGTCGACGCTCGTCAACGCGCTCGTCGGCACCAAGGTCGCGATCACGTCCGGTCGCCCGCAGACGACGCGGCACACGATCCGCGGCATCGTCAACCGGCCCGACGCCCAGCTCGTGCTCGTCGACACCCCGGGCCTGCACCGGCCGCGGACCCTCCTCGGCACGCGGCTCAACGACCTCGTCGTCGGCACGCTCGCCGAGGTCGAGGTCGTCGGCTTCTGCCTTCCCGCCGACCAGAAGATCGGACCGGGCGACGACTTCATCGCGCGCATGCTCGAGGGGGTGAGCACCCCCGTCGTCGCGATCGCGACGAAGGCGCAGACCGTCGAGCCCTCCCGCCTGATCGAGCACCTCATCGACATCGAGGAGCTGGGCCGGGCGCACGCGGCGGACGGGTTCGCCGCCATCGTGCCGGTGAGCTCGCTCGAGGCGTACCAGGTGGACGTCGTGGCCGAGGTCCTGTGCTCGTTCCTGCCGGTCAGCCCGCCGCTCTACCCGGAGGGCGAGCTGACCGACGAGCCCGAGCAGGTCATGGTCGCGGAGCTCGTCCGGGAGGCGGCGCTCGAGGGTGTGCGGGACGAGCTGCCGCACTCCCTCGCCGTCGTCGTGGAGGAGATCAGCCCGCGGCCCGGCCGGCCGGAGGGCAAGGAGCTGCTCGACGTCCAGGTCATCATCTACGTCGAGCGGGACTCGCAGAAGGCCATCGTCATCGGCCGGGGCGGCTCGCGCCTGCGCGAGGTCGGCACCCGCGCCCGCGCGGGGATCGAGGCGCTGCTCGGCACGCGCGTCTACCTCGATCTCCACGTCAAGGTGGCCAAGGACTGGCAGCGCGACCCGAAGCAGCTCCAGCGGCTGGGGTTCTGACGGCGTGGAGCTGAGCACGCCGCGACTCGACCGGGTCCGGGAGCGGTTCGCCCCCGGGACGCTCGCGCGCTCCCGCTGGCGGCTCGCGGTGTGGACGCTCGTCGTGGTGCTCGCCTACGCGGTGGTCGGCGTCCTCGCCGGTCCGCGGTGGAACCCGGAGCCCGTCAGCACCAGCGTGCAGCCCGAGACGGAGTCGGTCTCCGTGCTCGGCAGCACGCCCGGAACCGTGCTCGGCCGGTACGACACGGTGAGCCGGCTCGTCGACCTCCAGCTCGACGGCGCCACGACGCAGGTGCTCATCGTCTCCCCGCTCGGTGTCCCCGAGCCGCTCGCCGATGCCGGCCTGCCGGCCGCGGTCTTCCTCCACGGCGCCGGGACCGGCCTGGCCGAGTCCTTCGCGGAGCACGCCCAGGCCCTCGCGTCGGCCGGCGTCGTCGCCGTCGTGCCGAGCAAGCGGCTCGACACGTACACGACGACGCACCGCGACTACGTCGCGATGGCGGCCGACTACGCGCGCAGCGTCCAGCTCGCGCGCGAGCTGCCCGAGGTCGACCCCGCCCGCGTCGGCCTCTACGCCGAGAGCGAGGGGACGTGGATCGCGCCGATCCTGGCCGTCGACGACCCCGCGATCGCGTTCGTCGCGCTCGTCTCGGCCCCGGTCGTGACGCCGCGCGAGCAGGGGGCCTTCGCCGTCGACGCCTACCTACGCGAGGTCGGCGTCCCCCGCTCCTTCCTGCGCGCCATCCCGCGAGCCACCGGCGCCCACCTGCCCGGCGGCATCCTCGCCTACGCGGACTTCGACGTCCTGCCCTACCTGCGCGAGCTGACCCAGCCCGTGTTCATGGCGTACGGGACGCAGGATGCCTCCATGCCGACCGTCCAGGGCCCGCAGATCGTGGCCGGCGCACTGCCCGGCGGCGTCGAGCAGCTCATGGTGCGCTACTACGCCGACGCGAACCACGGCATCCGGATCGGGTCGAGCACGGACCCCGTGGTGCCGGACTTCCTCGCCGGGCTGGCGGCCTGGATGATCGACCCGGTCGCCGCGCAGGCCGCCGGTCCGGTCGTGGCCGGGGCCACCCCGCGGCAGGTCCACATGGCCTCGGCCGTCCCGCAGCCGCGCTGGTACGCCGACGGCGAGATGCTCCTGCGCGTCCCCGGCATCTCGGCCGCGGTGGTGATCGGCGGGTTCCTCGTCGTCCTCGCCGGCGCGATCATCGGTCGCGCGCAGTCCTCGCGGGGGCTGCGCGCCTTCCTCGTGCCCCGCCGACGCGGCCCGCTGGAGGTGCCCGCGTCCGTCCGCGCGCCCGTCGTCGCCGCGGTCCGGTTCTCCGTCGTGACGCTGGTGCTCCTCGTCGCGCTCGTCGCGTACATCGTCGCGGTGGCGCAGCTCGCGCTCGACTACTCCCGCAACGGCTGGGTCGTCTGGGGCGGCTGGGCGCTCGTCCAGCTCCTCGCGGTGGCGTGCGCGCTGTGCGCCGTGCTCACGGTGCGGGCGCTCGTCCGGCACGCGCGCGCGCGTCAGGAGGCGGCCGAGGAGTGGGAGGCGGCGCTCGAGGCGGGCGAGGTCACCGGGCCGCGCCCCGGTGCCGTCGCCCGGGCGGCGTCGGGCGTGCGCGAGGCGGGCTGCTGGGCGATCCTGCTCGGCGCCGGCGGCCTCCTGTTCGTCGCGGCCTACTGGGGCGCCTTCTCGCCGATCTCCTGACCCGAGCGCGGCGGGCGACGCCGGGTGCGTTAGGGTGAACGGGTGCGAACCGCGACACCGCCAGCGCCTCGGCCGACCTCCGGCCTCCTCCTTCGGTGCCGCGACGAGGCCAACTGACGGCCGGCTCCTCGTCGCGGCGATTGTGATGCGCCCGGCCGGCACGTTCGCACCGACACCGAGGACGCCATGAACACCACCGCCGGCAACGTTCCCGCTCGCCCCGCCGCGAGCCCCATGCCACTGACGAAGTACCGCCCGTTCCACCGGGTCAACGGCATCGACCTGCCCGACCGCACGTGGCCCAGCCGCGTCATCACGCAGGCGCCCCGCTGGCTCTCCACCGACCTGCGCGACGGCAACCAGGCGCTCATCGAGCCGATGGACCCCGCGCGCAAGCACCAGATGTTCGACCTGCTGGTCCGGATGGGCTACAAGGAGATCGAGGTCGGCTTCCCGTCGGCCAGCCAGACGGACTACGACTTCGTCCGCTCGCTCATCGAGACCGACTCGATCCCGCAGGACGTGACGATCTCGGTCCTCACCCAGGCCCGGACCGACCTCATCGAGCGCACCGTCCAGTCGCTCAAGGGCGCGCACCACGCGACGGTGCACCTCTACAACGCGACGGCTCCCGTGTTCCGCAACGTCGTGTTCCGCACGGACCGCGCCGGGACCAAGGAGATCGCGACGTCGGGGACGCGCGACGTCATGGACTTCTACGCGAAGTACCTGGACGGGGACGACATCGTGCTCGGCTACGAGTACAGCCCCGAGATCTTCATCGACACCGAGATCGACTTCGCGCTCGAGGTCTGCGAGTCCGTCATGGACGTGTGGGAGCCGGAGGCGGGGCGCGAGATCGTCCTCAACCTGCCCGCGACCATCGAGCGCGCGACGCCGAACGTCTACGCCGACCAGATCGAGTGGATGTCGCGGCACCTGTCGCGGCGCGAGTTCGTGTGTCTCTCGGTCCACCCGCACAACGACCGGGGGACCGCCGTCGCGGCGGCCGAGCTGGCCGTCATGGCCGGCGCCGACCGGATCGAGGGCTGCCTGTTCGGCCAGGGCGAGCGCACCGGGAACGTCGACCTGGTGACGCTGGGGATGAACCTCGTCTCCCAGGGCGTCGACGCCGGCATCGACTTCTCGGACATCGACGACGTGCGCCGCACGGTCGAGCACTGCACGCAGATGGACGTCCACCCGCGCCACCCGTACGGCGGGGACCTCGTCTACACGGCCTTCTCCGGCTCGCACCAGGACGCCATCAAGAAGGGCCTGACCAAGCGCGCCGAGGATGTGGCGGCCGCGCTCGGCGACGAGGGCGCCGTGCCGTGGGACGTGCCGTACCTGCCGGTCGACCCGCGCGACGTCGGCCGCTCCTACGAGGCCGTCATCCGGGTCAACAGCCAGTCCGGCAAGGGCGGCATCGCCTACCTCATGTCGACCGAGCGTCACCTGGACCTGCCGCGTCGGCTGCAGATCGAGTTCTCCCGGATCGTCCAGCAGCACACGGACACCGGCGGCGGCGAGGTCACGGCCGACGACCTGTGGCGGATCTTCGTCGACGAGTACCTGCCGGCCCCCGAGGGCTCAGGGCTCGAGCCGTGGGGCCGGTTCGCGCTGCGCGGCACCCGGGTGACCTCGCCGGGCGACGGCTCGGGGGAGAAGCTGCGGGTCCACCTCGTCGACGAGGGCCAGGAGCACGAGATCACCACGCACGGCAACGGCCCGATCGACGCGTTCACCGCGGCGCTGGCCGAGCGCGGGATCGACGTCGCCGTCATGGACTACGCGGAGCACGCGCTCTCGGAGGGCGGCGACGCGGTGGCGGCCGCGTACATCGAGGCCGAGGTCGAGGGCCAGGTGCTCTGGGGTGTCGGCATCGACCCGTCCATCACGACGGCGTCGTTCAAGGCGATCGTCTCCGCCGTCAACCGCGCCGTGCGCTGACCCGTCCGTCCCGCCGAGCGCGGATCCCGGTGCCCGACGCGGTGCCGGGACCCGCGCTCGGCCGGCACGGCTCGCTCCCGCTCGGCGGGAACGGCGTGGCCGCGGGTGGATGTCGGTGGTGTGGGGGATGATGCTCTGGTGAGTCGGACGTACCGGGACGAGGCGGTGGTGCTGCGCACCCATGACCTCGGCGAGGCCGATCGCATCCTCACGCTCCTCACGCGGGAGCACGGGCAGGTCCGCGCCGTCGCGAAGGGCGTGCGCCGCACCCAGAGCCGGTTCGGGGCGCGGCTGGAACCGTTCGGCGTCATCGACGTGCAGATCCACCCCGGCCGCAGCCTCGACATCGTGACGCAGGTGGACACGCTGGCCCCGCACGGGCGCGAGCTCATGGCGGACTACTCGCTGTTCACCACGGCGACCGCCATCGTGGAGACCGCCGCCCGGCTGACGGAGGAGGAGCGCGAGGCCTCCCCCCAGCAGTACCTCCTGCTGACCGGGGCGCTGGCGGCGCTGGCCAGGCGGCGGCACGCCGCGACCCTCGTGCTCGACTCCTACATCCTGCGCGCGCTCGCCGTCGCGGGCTGGGCGCCGAGCTTCGCCGAGTGCGCGCAGTGCGGCAGCGACGGCCAGCTCCGCGCCTTCTCCGCCCCGATGGGCGGCGCCGTGTGCGGTGACTGCCGCCCGCCGGGCTCGGCCGCGCCGGCCCCGGAGACGTTCGAGCTGCTCGGGGCCCTGCTCTCGGGCGACTGGGACGTGGCCGACGCGAGCCACGAGCGCAGCCGCCGGGAGTCCTCGGGCCTCGTCGCCGTCTTCCTCCAGTGGCACCTCGAGCGCCAGCTCCGCTCGCTGCGCCACGTCGACCGCGGGCACGTCGCGTGAGGGGCCGCGTGTGAGAGGGCTGCGGCGCCGTCAGGACCTGACCTGGCAGCCGCACGAGCCCGTGCCGCCCCCGTCGCTGCCCGGTGGCGAGCGACCGCCGGCGATCCCGGCCGGAGCCGTCCCGCGGCACGTCGCGCTCGTCATGGACGGCAACGGCCGCTGGGCGAACGCGCGGGGTCTCCCGCGCACCGAGGGCCACGCCGCGGGGGAGGCCGTCCTGCTCGACGTCGTCGCCGGCGCGATCGAGCTCGGCGTCTCGCACGTGAGTGCCTACGCCTTCTCCACCGAGAACTGGAAGCGCAGCCCCGAGGAGGTGCGCTACCTCATGGGGTTCAACCGGGACGTGCTGCGCCGCCGCCGGGACATCATGAACGACTGGGGCGTGCGCGTGCGCTGGGCCGGGCGTCGGCCGCGGCTGTGGCGCAGCGTCATCAGCGAGCTCGAGGCGGCCGAGGAGCTGACGTCCGGCAACACGACGTGCACGCTCACGATGTGCGTCAACTACGGCGGACGGGCCGAGCTGGTCGACGCGATGCGCGGGATCGCGCGAGAGGTCGCCGCCGGACGTCTCGACCCGGACCACATCTCCGAGCGGACCGTCGCGCGCCACCTGGACGAGCCGGACATGCCGGACGTCGACCTGTTCATCCGGACCGGCGGCGAGCAGCGCGCGAGCAACTTCCTGCTCTGGCAGTCCGCGTACGCCGAGTTCGTGTTCCTCGCCAAGCCCTGGCCGGAGGTCGATCGCCGCGACCTGTGGCGCGCCGTCGAGCAGTACGCGGCCCGGGACCGCCGGTACGGGGGAGCGACCGACGCGGTCTCGTCCCCCGGGACGGCGCCGAACGGCTTCCCCAGCGCGTCGTCGGAACGTAGCGTTGAGCCATGAGCGCAGACGTGACCTTCGGTCTCGGCATGATCACCACGGACTCCACCGACCCGCTGCCGCTGGCGCGCTGGTGGACCGAGCTGCTCGGCGGTGAGGTGGTGGCCGAGAACGACGGCTGGTTCGTCATCGTCGCCAGCCCCGTCGCCACGCTGGCCTTCCAGAAGGTCGACGAGGTGACCCCGGGGAAGAACCGGATCCACCTCGACCTGGGCGTCGAGGGCGGGGGAGACGAGGGGCTCGAGGCCGCGGTCCGTCGCGTCGTGTCCTCCGGCGGCAGCCTCGTCGCCGAGCACGTCGAGAACGACTTCCGCTGGATCACGGTCGCCGACCCCGAGGGCAACCAGTTCTGCCTCGCGCCGGCCGCGCAGGACTAGCCGGAGCCGGCGTCCGCCCGGACGCCCGGACGACCTGACCGGTCAGCCGCGCGGGTCGTCCGGCCGCGGGCGACGCAGCCGGAGCACGACGAGGACGCCGACCGCGACCACGGCGAGGACGACGGCGGCGAGCCCCCACGGGGAGCCGGCGGCGGCCGAGACGATGGCGAGGAACGCGGCGAGCCCGATCGTCGCGTAGATGAACGCCCACGCGACGCAGCCGGGGACCATGAAGAGCGTGTAGCGCAGCCAGGGCATCCGGACCAGCCCGGCCGCGGCGTTGACGACCGTCTGCAGCCCGACGGTGAAGAACGAGAGCGTCACCGCCAGGGGACCCCACCGGTGCAGCAGCGCGATCGCCCGCACCACGCCGGGGCCCTCGGTGATCCGGCGGACGGCGGGGCGGGTGCGCGCACCGGCGGCGACCCCCCGGCCGAGCCAGTACGTCCCCTGCGCGCGGAGCAGGACGATGAGGAAGAGCGCGGCCACGGCGATGCCGAACGGGAAGTCGGCCATGCCGTACGCCGCGAGCACCGACTCCTCGGCGAGCACCACCGCCCCGGTCATCCGACCCAGCTCACACCCGGCCCACGGTTCACGCGTGGCTCACGCGCGCGCGGAGCACGCCGGGCAGAGCCCGAACAGCTCGACGGTGTGCTCGACGTCCGTGTACGCGTGCTGCGCGCCGAGCGCGTTGACCCAGCCCTCGACGGTGCGGGCGTCGAGCTCGACCGTCGCGCCGCAGGAGCGGCAGACGAGGTGGTGGTGGTGCACGCGCAGCTCGCACCGGCGGTAGCGCGTCTCGCCGTCGGGGCCGCGGATCGCGTCGATCTCGCCGGTCTCGGCCATCCCCGCGAGCGCGCGGTAGACGGTCGCCAGCCCGATGCGCTTGCCGGTGGAGCGCAGGAGCTCGTGGAGCTGCTGCGCTGAGCGGAAGTCCTCGACCGACCCGAGCACCTCGGCGATGGCGCGTCGCTGCGTCGTCATGCGCTGGGGCTGGCCGACCGCGTGGCCGCTCAGGTCCGGCATGCCTCCCCCTGTTCTCCGTCGGCATCGTCGTGGTCTCGGAGGTGGACGTCGTCCACCTCCGAGGGTGGTGCCCCGTCGTCGCCCGGCGCGGTGAGCCGGGCGCGGCGGTGGTGCGCCACCGCGGACGCGATCGCGTAGAGCGCGATCGCGAGCACCACGATGAGGGCGCCCGGTGGCAGGTCGTAGGCGTAGGTGAGGCACAGTCCCGCGATGGAGACGACCACACCGATGCCGCTGGCCCATGCCATCGTACGGGAGAACGAGCGGGCGAACGCCTGGGCGGTGGCGACCGGGACGATCATGAGCGCCGAGACGAGCAGGAGGCCGACGACGCGCATCGCGACCGTCACGGTGACGGCGGCCAGCGCGGCGAGGAGCGACGTGAGGAGCTGGACCGGCAGACCCGAGGCGCGCGCGAAGTCCTCGTCGTTGCTCACGGCGAACAGCGGTCCGCGCAGCCCGATCCCCACGGCGAGCACGAGCAGCGCGAGGCCGGCGGTCCAGACCAGGTCGCCCGTCGAGACGGTCGCGATCGAGCCGAACAGGTAGCTCATGAGGTTGGAGCTCGTGCCCCCGGCGATCTGGATGAGCAGGACGCCGCCGGCGATGCCGCCGTAGAACAGGATGGCGAGGGCGACGTCCCCCGTGATGCGGCCCTTGGCGCGCACCCACTCGATCGCGACGGCGCCGAGCACGGCCGCCACCATGGCCCCGGGCAGGGCCAGCACGTCGCGGGGGGTCAGCCCGACGACCGCGCCGACGAGCCAGCCGGCCGCGACGCCCGTGAGGGCGATGTGGCCGATGCCGTCGCCGAGCAGCGCGAGCCGGCGCTGGACGAGGAACGTCCCGACCACCGGCGCGGCGGCGCCGACCAGGACGGCCGCGACGAGCGCCCGCTGCATGAGCTGGGACGTGAGGATCTCGACGATCATCTCCATCACTCCTCGCCCCCCATCGCGTCGGGCGCGACGTCCGAGAGGCCGATGACGGGCTCCGCGCGGTACGGCTCGGCGTGCGGGTGGGCGTGCTCGTGCACGTGCCCGGGCGCCCCGCCGTGACCCGGGTGGGCCGGCGGGAGCTGCCCGTCGTGGACGACGCGGCCGTGCCGCAGCACGACGGCGCGGTCGAGCAGGGGGGCGAACGCCTCGGTCTCGTGGAGCACGACGAGCACGGACGTGCCCGCGGCGCGCATCCGCCCGATCGTGGCGACGAACGCCTCGATCGTGGCGAGGTCGATCCCCGTGGTCGGCTCGTCCAGGACGAGCAGGTCCGGCCGGCGGACGAGCGCCCGGGCGATGAGCACCCGCTGGTGCTGCCCGCCGGAGAGCTCCTGGACCGGTCGGTCGGCCGCGTGGGCCAGGTCCATCGCGGCGAGGGCCTCCAGCGCCGCGTCGCGCGTCGCGCGACGCCAGCGCCCGCCGAACAGCCCGCGTCGCGCCCCGTCGGACAGCGCGCCGGCGCGGACGACCTCGAGCGCCGTCGTCGGCACGCCGGTCGCCGCCGCCTGGCGCTGCGGGACGTACCCGATCCGTGGCCACGGCGCGTCGCCCTGTCGATCACCGAACAGCTCGACCCGCCCGGCGGCGAGCGGCACGATGCCGAGGCACGCCTTGACGAGGGTCGACTTGCCCGACCCGTTGGCGCCGAGCAGCGCGACGACCTCCCCGGCACCGACCGTGAGGTCGACGCCGGAGAGGATCCGGCGACCCGAGAGCACGACGGAGACGTCGCGCGCGGCCAGCGCCGGCGTCGCGGATCCGGGGACAGCCGCTGAGGCGGACGTCGCGCGCGCCCCGGACGCGGCGGTCACGAGCACCCGAGGGCGTCGCGCAGGGTCGCGAGGTTGTCCTCGGCGAGGCCGACGAGGTCGGTGCCCGGCTCGGCGGCCGTCAGCTCGTCGAGGTGGTCGACCCGCAGGCCGAGGTCCTCCGCGAGGACGTCCGCCACCTTCGGGTTGGAGGTGCCGGGGAAGAACACGACCGTCGCCCCCTCGGCCACGGCGATCTTGCTCACCTCGGCGATGCGGGCGGGGGAGGGCTCGGTCTCCGAGTCGATGCCGCCGATCCCGATCTGCTCCAGCCCGTACGCGTTCGCGACGTAGCCGAACGACGGGTGCGTGATGAGGAACGCGGTGCTCGAGCAGCTCGCGAGCCCGTCGCGGTACGCGGTGTCCAGCTCGGCGAGCCGCGTGCTCACCGCCGCCGCGCTCGCCTCGTACTCGGCGGCGCCGTCCGGGTCGATCTCGGCCAGCGCCGCCCCGATCGCCTCGGCGACCTTCGGCAGCTCCGGGATCGCGAGCCACGTGTGCGTGTCGAAGTCGCCGTGGTCGTGCTCGTCGTGATCCGCGTCGCCGTCGTGCTCGTCCGCCTCGCCCTCGCCCTCGTGCTCGTCCTCGTCGTGCTCGTCGTCGTGTGCGACGGCCGGCAGCAGCGTCACGATGTCGGCGACGTCCACGACGACTCCGGGCGTGTTCTCCGCGAGAGCGTCGTCGACGGCGGCTGCGGCGCCCCGGGTGACGACGGCGAGGTCGGCCCGGCCGAGCTGGTCGACCTGGCGGGGGGAGAGCTCGAACGAGTGGATCTCCCCGCCCGGGGGCATGAGCTGGGTGACGTCGACGCGGTCCCCGCCGATCTCCTCGACCAGCCAGGTGAACGGGTAGAGCTCCGTCACCACGTTCACCGTCGCGTCACCGGAGCCGCCCGAGCCGCCCGAGCCGCACGCAGTGAGCGTGCCGGCGGCGACGGTGGTGGCGATCGCGACTGCCGCGAGGCGGCGGAGGGGGCGGTGGGAGGACGAGCGGGGCGGAGCAGACATGATAACGATTCTCAGGACTGTCGAGAACCCTTGTCAAACCGAGGGCGCCCGACGTGCGCGGACTCACAGTGCGCGCGTCGCCCGCGGCGCTCACAGCACGGCGGCGTCGGTGTCCGGCTCCCCGTCCTCGTTCATGTCGGCGGAGCGCGCGCGCCGGGCGTCCCAGCGCAGGAGCGCCGCACCCAGCACGGCCGAGACCAGGCTGCCGATCAGCACCGCGATCTTCGCCCCGGCCGTGTGCTCCCCGTCGGGGAAGGAGAGCTCGGCGATGAGCAGCGACACGGTGAAGCCGATGCCGCACAGGAGGCCGACCGGCAGGAGGTCGCGCAGGCCGACGGCGTCGGGCAGCCGCAGCCGGGTCAGCCGCGTCACGAGCCACGTCGTCCCGAGGACGCCGCTCACCTTGCCGAGGACGAGACCCGCCGCGACGCCCGCGACGACCGGCTGCGCGACGACGCCACCACCCTCGCCGGTCCCGACGACGCTCACCCCGGCGGCGAAGAAGGCGAACACCGGCAGGGCGAGCGCCGTCGACCACGGCCGGACCAGGTGCTCGTAGCGCAGCGTCCGCGGCTCCGTCTCGCCCGGCACGGAGCCGGCCGGCACGCACAGCCCGACGGCGACGGCCGCCACCGTCGCGTGGACGCCCGACGCGTGCAGCAGCGCCCAGGCCGCGACACCGAGCGGCGTGAGCAGCCACCAGCGCGCCCACGTCCGGCGCACGACGACGGCGAACGCCGCGACGCAGCCCACCGCGCCGACCAGCGGGAGGAGCGCGACGTCCGAGCTGTAGAAGACCGCGATGACGACGATGGCAAGCAGGTCGTCGACGACGGCGAGCGTCAGCAGGAACAGCCGCAGCGCCCGGGGGAGACCGCGGCCGAACACGGCGAGGACGCCGAGGGCGAAGGCGATGTCGGTGGCCGTCGGGATCGCCCAGCCGTGCCGCGCGCCGGGATCGCCGAGCAGCGTCACCACGGCGACGAGGACGAGAGCCGGCACCACCATCCCGCCGACCGCCGCGAGCATCGGCACGGCGGCCGTCCGCGGATGGCGCAGCGCCCCGGCCCGCAGCTCGTGCGACAGCTCGAGGCCGACGACGAGGAAGAAGATCGCGAGCAGCCCGTCGGACGCCCACTGCGCCAGGGTGAGGTCGAGGTGGAGCGAGGCCGGGCCGAGCGTGAGGCCGGACAGGGTGGCGTAGCCGTCCCGCCACGGGGAGTTGGCCCAGGCGAGCGCGATCGCGGCGGCGGCGAGCAGCAGGATGCCGCTGGTCGTCTCGCGACGCAGCCAGGACACGGGCGCGGTGGAGGTGGGGGAGGAGCTCACGGGCTGGGCCTCTCGTCGTCGGACCGGCCGCGGGGATGCGGACGGGACGTCGACCAGGCTTCCCGACACACCGTCCCCCATCGTAGACGCCGGGGCCGTCCCGCCCGGTGTCGGGGTAGGTTGGGGGACCGCCCAGGCATGCCAGCGCTGGGCGTGAGAACTAGGAGCAAACGTGGCCGCAAGCCGTCTCGATTCCGTCATCGCCCTCGCCAAGCACCGGGGGTTCGTCTTCCAGTCGGGAGAGATCTACGGCGGTTCCCGCTCGGCCTGGGACTACGGGCCCCTCGGCGTGGAGCTCAAGGAGAACATCAAGCGGCAGTGGTGGCGCGCGATGGTGCAGCGCCGCGAGGACGTCGTGGGGCTCGACTCGGCCGTCATCCTGCCGCGTCAGGTGTGGGTGGCCTCGGGCCACGTCGGCGTCTTCACCGACCCGCTGACGGAGTGCCTGTCCTGCCACAAGCGGTTCCGCGAGGACCAGCTCATCGAGGAGTTCGAGCACAAGAAGGGCCGGGCGCCGCAGGGCGGGCTGGCCGAGGTGCCCTGCCCCGCGTGCGGCACCCGCGGCCAGTGGACCGAGCCGCGCGACTTCAACATGATGCTCAAGACCTACCTCGGCCCCGTCGAGGACGAGTCCGGCCTGCACTACCTGCGGCCCGAGACGGCCCAGGGCATCTTCGTGAACTTCGGCAACGTCTCGACCTCCGCCCGCCGGCGCCCGCCGTTCGGCATCGCGCAGATCGGCAAGTCGTTCCGCAACGAGATCACGCCCGGCAACTTCATCTTCCGCACGCGCGAGTTCGAGCAGATGGAGATGGAGTTCTTCGTCGCGCCCGGGACGGACGCCGAGTGGCACCAGTACTGGATCGACACGCGCACGGACTGGTACGTCGACCTCGGGATTGACCGCGAGAACCTGCGCCTGTACGAGCACCCGCAGGAGAAGCTCTCGCACTACTCGACGCGCACCGTCGACATCGAGTACCGGTTCGGCTTCGCCGGCGGGGACTGGGGCGAGCTCGAGGGCATCGCCAACCGCACGGACTTCGACCTCACGACGCACTCGGAGCACTCGGGCAAGGACCTGTCCTTCTTCGACCAGGCGACGGGCGAGCGCTGGGTTCCGTACGTCATCGAGCCGGCGGCCGGTCTCACGCGCTCGCTCATGGCCTTCCTCGTCGAGGCGTACACCGAGGACGAGGCGCCCAACACCAAGGGCGGCGTCGACAAGCGCACCGTGCTCCGGCTCGACCCGCGGCTCGCGCCCGTCAAGGCGGCCGTCCTGCCGCTCTCGCGGTCCGAGGAGCTGCCGGAGAAGGCGCGGGCGCTCGCGGCCGAGCTGCGCGAGGACTGGAACGTCGACTACGACGACGCCGGCGCCATCGGCCGGCGCTACCGCCGCCAGGACGAGATCGGCACGCCGTTCTGCGTCACGGTCGACTTCGACACGGCGACCGACCAGGCGGTGACGATCCGCGAGCGCGACACGATGAGCCAGGAGCGCGTGGCGCTGGACCGCGTCCACGCCTACCTGGCGGAGCGTCTGCGCGGGGCCTGATGGGCGGCGCGCACGCGCGTCCGGACGACCCGGACGACCAGCGGGAGGCCGTCCCCGGCGGCGGGGACGGCGCCGACGACGCGGCGCGCACCGGCGGCGGCCTGCTCGCTGGCGGTCGACGCCGGACGCGCGGCGGTGGCGCCGGTCGTGACGGTGGTGCCCACGGTGGACACGCCCACGTCGGTCACGGTCACGGCGAGCAGCTCGTGCTCCCCGAGGCGGAGCGTCGCCGCGCGCGCATCCTCCTGAGCGCGATCGTCCTCCCCCTGCTGCTGGCGACGGTGGCCGGGCTGTTCGCGCTGTGGCCGCGCGGGGAGACGATCGCCGGGACCGTCGCGATGACGGCGCCGGGGGTCTCGTTCGAGACGGCCCGCGTCACCTCCGTCGATCTCGACGCCGACCCCGCGGTGCGCGCCGTGCTGCTGACCGGACCCGGGACGGGCGCGGAGATCCCCGTCGGGGTGCCGCCCGAGGTGCTGGCCCAGCCGATCCCGATCGGCGCGAAGATCCAGGTGATCTTCGAGCGGTCCGGGCTGGACTCGGGTGCGCCGTTCATCTTCGTCGACTACGTGCGCGACGTCCCGCTGCTCTGGCTCGTCGCGATCTACGTCGTGGGCGTCGCGGCCGTCGCGCGGTGGCGCGGGCTCGCGGCCATGGTCGGGCTCGCGGCGTCCCTCGGCGTCATCGGGCTGTTCGTCCTCCCGGCGCTGATGGGCGGGACGTCGCCGCTGCTCGTCGCGCTCGTCGGCTCGAGCGCCATGATGTTCGTCTCGGTGTACCTGGCGCACGGCATCTCGATCCGGACGACGACCGCCCTGCTCGGCACGTTCGCCGGCCTCGCGGTGACGACGCTCCTCGCGCTCTGGTCGGCCGACGCCACCCGGCTCATCGGCACCGGGTCGGAGGACGGCTACCACGTCGCCGGGACGTTCCCCGAGATGTCGCTGCGGGCGTTGCTCGTGTGTGGCTTCGTCATCGCCGGCCTCGGCGCGCTCAACGACGTGACGATCACGCAGGCCTCGGCCGTGTGGGAGCTGCACGGGGCGGATCCCGGGGCGACCCGGCTGAGCGTGTTCGGCCGGGCCATGCGGATCGGGCGCGACCACATCGCCTCGACGGTCTACACGCTCGCGTTCGCCTACGTCGGCACGGCGCTCCCGCTGCTGCTCGTCATGGCGATCTACGACCGCTCGCTCGGTGCCCTGCTCACCTCGGGCGCGCTCGCCGAGGAGATCGTGCGCACGCTCGTGTCCTCGATCGGCCTCATCCTCGCCATCCCGATCACGACGGCGATCGCCGCCGCGCTCGTGCGGACGTCCCGCGCGGGACGCGTCGGTGGCGAGCCGACGCCGGTCGAGGCCTGAGCGGTCATCGGGCGAGAACCTCTCGGAACTGAGTGGCCGCTCGGATCGTGCGGTCGCTGCGTCGTCGTCGGGTGCGTGTGCCACTCGGACCTGCTCGATCGCGGTGCGGGACGTCGCGACCGGTCGCAGACTGAGAGACTGTTCCGGTCGACGGATGGAGGCAACCGTGGTGTCCACGAGCACATCGAGCCTGCTCCCGGGAGCGCCCCCGGAGAGCTCCGTGCGGTCGGTCCGCCGGTTGTGCGTCGTCGCGATCGTCGCCGGTGTGATCCTGTTCGCGGCCGGCTGGGTCACGTGGAGCGTGGAGTTCGATCTGGCGGACCAGCCGGGCAACAGCGGGCGGGTGATGCCGGCCGAGGTCGCCACCCTCGTGCTCGGCCCGGTCCTCACCACCATGGCCGCCATGCTGCTGTCCGGGATGGGACGGGCCCCGGCCGACCAGGTCGTGCGGTCGGTCCGCCGGTTGTGCGTCGTCGCGATGGTCGCCGGTGTGATCCTGTTCGCGGCCGGCTGGGTCACGTGGAGCGTGGAGTTCGATCTGGCGGACCAGCCGGGCAACAGCGGGCGGGTGATGCCGGCCGAGGTCGCCACCCTCGTGCTCGGCCCGGTCCTCACCACCATGGCCATCGTGCTGCTGTCCCGGGTGCGGGGTTCGCGCCCGTAGCGATCGGCTGCCGGCCCGGCGCGGGCCGCGGAACCCGGGTGTAACGAAACCGGGGTCCGCGGCAATAGACCGGGTAGGAGCGCTCGCGAGGACGGAGGTGGCGTGGTGCCCGATCCGTTCGTCGTGTTCTACCGGGAGCACTACCGCCTCGTCCTGACCATTGCGCAGCAGCGGCTCGGTGGTCTCCACGAGGCCGAGGACGTCACCGCCGAGGTGTTCCGCGTCGCCTGGCTGCGCTACCAGGAGACCGGCGAGATCACCCTCCCGTGGGTCTACCAGACGCTCCGGAACGTCGTCGGGACGGAGTACCGCCGACGGTCGCGCGCGCCGATCACCGGCGCCGAGGAGGAGCTGCTCGCCCTGGTCCGGGACGACGACGGCGCGATCGACACCCGCGTCGTCGTCCGGCGCGAGCTCGCCGCCATCGACGAGCGGGACCGCGAGCTTCTCTACATGGCGTTCTGGGAGGACCTGCGTCCGGACGAGATCGCCGCGATCCTCGGCTGCCGCACGGCGACGGTCCGGGTCCGGCTCCACCGCGCCCGCGCCCGGCTGCGGACGAGGCTCGCGGCGGCGCTCGCATCGCTCGAGGGGGAGGTACGTGATGGACGACCGTGAGGTCGAGCGCCTGCTGCGTGCGGCGCGACCGATGAGCGGGAACCGCGACCTGCCCCTGTCCGACCGCGCCAAGCGCGAGCTGGCCGAGCTGCTCATGTCGGAGGCGCCGGTCGGCTCGACCGGCCGGACGGGCTCGCCGGCCCCGGTACGCGCGGCGAGCGCGGTCGCCGCCCCCCGGTGGACGCCGGGCCAGCCGCGCCGTGGGCACCGGTGGTCGCTGCTGGCGTTGGCGGGCGGGCTCGCGGTGCTCACGGGCGTCGTCCTGAACTGGCCGGGCGCCCCGTCGTCCGCCGCGACCGCGACGCCGCCCCCGCTGGTGGTGCACGAGCTCGCGGTCCCGGGGCCGCAGGTGCTCGACGACCTGGCCGCGAGGGCGGCCGCGGTCCCGGACCAGCCCGTCGACGAGGGTGCGACGGAGACGATCACGATCGACAGTTGGGTGTTGACGATGGAGGAGAACGGCGGCCGGGTCGACCCGGCGGCGACGGTCGTGCAGCCGGAGGTCTGGACCATCGCGCTCCGGCCCGACGGATCCGTCCTGACCACGGTCCGCGCGGGCGAGCCGTACGACTCGGCCGGGACGCCGGCGTCGAGCGACGTGGCGCCGGGGACGCTGCTGTGGACGCGCGAGGAGGGCCGGCTCGAGCGTCAGCTCGTGTTCGACGAGCCCGCCCCGACGGACGCCGCGGCGCTCGGCGCGTTCCTCTCCCGCGGCCTGGGTCGCGACGTGTCCGGGAGCGCGGACGAGGCCTTCCACGCGATCCACCTGCTGCTGAACGAGCAGCGGCTCGACGCGGCGCAGGCCGCGGCGCTCGTCACCTTCATCGGGACCCTGCCCGACTTCAAGGTCGCCGGGCTGTCCACCGACCGGCTGGACCGGCCGGCCGTCGTCATCGAGGCGCAGGGATCGGCCGACGACTTCGTCAACGCGATCCTGCTCGATCCCGAGTCGGGCGCCGTCCTCGCGATCGAGACCACCTACACGGGCAGCGACCGCACCGACGTGGCGACGGGCGCCGTCGTCGAGTACCACACCTGGGAGAACGACTGATGAGACGTGTCATTGCCGCGGCGATCGCGGCGGCCGCCCTGGCCGTCGGCTGCTCGGCCGCGGCAGCCGCCGGCCCGGCCGGTGCCGTCGCCCGCGGCACCGTGCAGCAGCTGGTCGACGCGGTGATCGCCGAGCACGGCGGCACCCAGACCGCGTGGAACGAGGTGTCGTGGGACGGCGGGGCCACCGTCCTGACGCTCGCCCCCGACGCGGTCGGTGGGATCACGCCGTTCGCAGCCGTCGGGAGCTGTGCCAGCGGGAAGTACTGCGCGTACAGCGGCTCGAACCTGACCGGCAGCAAGCTCACGTTCTCGACCTGCGGCAGCCACAGCGTGACCGCGCTCCCGTCCGTCGGCTCCATCGCCAACGCCCGCAGCAGCGGCGTGGTGGTCGCGCTCAACGGGGTCATCTTCGTGGCCGCCCAGGACCCGGGCGGCTGGAAGAACGTCTCGGGGACGGTCAAGCAGATCGGCTGCTGAGGTGCCGCAGGACCGCGGCGAGCGCCCTCCAGGGCCGCCCGGCACGCCGCCGCCCGGCACGCCGGGGACGGCGGCGGGACCCTCGGACCCTGACACCTCCGACGCACCGGACAGCCCGGCTGCCACGGTCGAGCGGCCCCGGTGGAGCCACCCGACGATGCTCGCCGTCCTGATCGCCAGCGCGGGGGCGAGCGCCAGCCGAGAACGAGCCCCCGGCCCGGATGGGACAATCGCCGGGTGACGCTCCAGCTCGGCCGGTACACGATCGGCACCCCGGTCGTCCTCGCGCCGATGGCGGGAGTGACGAACGCGCCCTTCCGGCAGCTCTGCCAGGAGGCGGCGCTCGCGGGCCTGCCGTCGGCCGACGACGCGCCGGCGATCCACGCGACCGACGTGCCCGAGGGCGTCTTCGTCTCGGAGATGGTGACGTCGCGCGCGCTGGTGGAGCGCACGCCGGAGTCGATGCGGCTCATCCAGGCGGCGCCGGGGGAGAAGCTGCGCTCGATCCAGCTGTACGGCGTCGATCCGGCGACGGTCAGGGCCGCCGTCAGGATGCTCGTGACGGAGGACCGCGCCGACCACGTCGACCTCAACTTCGGCTGCCCGGTCCCGAAGGTGACCCGCCGCGGCGGCGGTGCCGCCCTCCCGTGGAAGCGCGACCTGTTCGACGCGATCGTCCGCGGCGCCGTCGAGGAGGCTGCCCCGTACGACGTGCCCGTCACGATCAAGATGCGCACGGGCATCGACGCCGACCACCTCACCTACCTCGACGCCGGCCGGATCGCCGAGCGCGCGGGCGTCGCCTGGGTCGCGCTGCACGCGCGCACGGCCGCCGAGCACTACTCCGGCCAGGCCGACTGGGAGACGATCGCGCGGCTCAAGGAGGCCGTCCGGACCGTGCCCGTGCTCGGCAACGGCGACGTGTGGGGGGCCGAGGATGCCCTCGAGATGGTCGAGTCGACCGGGGCGGACGGCGTGGTCGTCGGGCGCGGCTGCCAGGGGCGGCCGTGGCTGTTCACCGACCTGGTGGCGGCCTTCGCCGGGAGCGACCTGCGGGTGCGGCCCGGGCTGCGCGAGGTGACGCGGGTGCTGCGCCGGCACGCCGAGCTCATGGTGGAGCACATGGGGGAGGAGGGCCGCGCGCTGCGCGAGCTGCGCAAGCACATGGCCTGGTACCTCAAGGGGTACCCCGCCGGTGGCGACGCACGGCGCGCCCTCGCCATGGTCGACTCGCTCGCCGACCTCGACGAGAAGACCGCGGCCCTCGAGCTCGACGCCCCCTACCCGGGCGCCGCGGCCGAGGGGCAGCGCGGCCGGGCGGGCAGCCCGCGGACCCCGGCGCTGCCCGACGGCTGGCTCACCTCGCCTGACATCGACGATCGGCTCGCGACGCTGCTGGCCGAGGCCGAGCTGAGCGTCTCCGGCGGCTGACACCGCCCGGCGTCCGCTCTCCGCGGATCGCGGGGCCCGCCACACTCGTCGACGCGGCGTGTCGTCCGGGACGCGCCGCGTCGAGCACCGAGCGGCCGCGACCGATCCGCGCAGAGCGGACGGCACCGGGCGCGGGTAGCGTCGTCGCATGCCTCGCCGCCGGCTCGTCGCCCTGCTCACGCTCGCCCTCACCGCCGTCGGGCTCGGCGCGTGCGCGCCGTCGTCACCCTCGGGATCGACGGACGGCGCTCCCGGCGCGGACGGGCGCGACGTCGGCGTCCAGCTCTTCCAGTGGACCTGGGACTCGATCGCGCGCGAGTGCACGGACGTGCTCGGCCCGGCCGGCTTCGGCTGGGTGCTGACGTCGCCGCCGCAGGAGCACGTCCTCGGCGAGGCGTGGTGGACCGCCTACCAGCCCGTGTCCTACCTCGTGGAGTCCCGCCTCGGCACGCGCGAGGAGTTCGCCGCGATGGTCACGGCCTGCCGCGAGGCCGGCGTCGACGTCATCGCGGACGCCGTCGTCAACCACATGACCGGCCAGGACGCGCCCGGCACGGGCTGGGCCGGCAGTCCCTACGAGCACTACTCCTACCCCGGTCTCTACACCGAGGACGACTTCCACCACTGCGGTCTCGCGCCGAACGACGACATCGCCGACTACTCCGACGCCGCCCAGGTCCAGACCTGCGAGCTCGTCAACCTCGCCGACCTCGACACCGCCGACCCCGAGGTCCAGGCGAGCATCCGCGGCTACCTCGAGGACCTGCTCGACCTCGGCGTCGCCGGGTTCCGGATCGACGCGGCCAAGCACATCGCGGCCGAGGACGTCGCGGCGATCCTCGAGCCGCTCCCCGAGGGGACGATCGTCATGCAGGAGGTGATCGGCTCGCGGGGCGAGCCGATCCAGCCCGCCGACTACGCCGACATCGGCAGCGTCTTCGACTTCTACTACGCGGGGTTCCTCACCGGCGCCGTCACGGGCGGCACGCTCGAGCAGGTGGTCCACCCGGACGGGGCGAACACGGGTCTGACGAGCGAGGGCGCCGTCGTCTTCGTCGACAACCACGACACCGAGCGCAACGGGACGACGCTCAGCTTCCGCGACGGCGAGCGCTACCAGCTCGCGATGGCGCTGCTGCTGGCGAGCCCCTACGGCACCCCCGTCATCCTCTCCGGTTACGAGTTCGGTCACCTCGACCGCGACCTGGGGCCGAACCAGGACGCCGAGGGGGCCGTGCTCGGCGCCGAGTGCGCGAGCGAGGTCGGGCCGGACGTCGAGCGGGAGAACGGCGACTGGATCTGCCAGCACCGCTGGGACGCCGTGCTGGGGATGGTCGAGTGGCGCCGGGCGGCCGACGGGGCGCCGGTCGAGGACGCGACGACGACCGACCGGGTGCTCACGCTGCACCGCGGCGACGCGGTGCTCGCCGCCAACGGCTCGCGGGACGAGGCGAGCGTCCGGCTCGCGACCGGTCTGCCCGCCGGGGACTACTGCGACCTCGGCGCCGGTCCCGTGGTCGACGGGGAGTGCGTCGGCGGCGTCGTGGCGGTGGACGAGCACGGTGTCGCCGAGCTGGTCCTTCCGTCGCTCGCCGTCGTCGCGCTCGCACCCGACGCGCGGCCCACGGCGTGAGCGCCGCGGGCTGAGCGCCGCGGCGTGAGCCCGGTGCCGCGCGGCCGGGACGCCGCGGGTCAGGACCGGTCGGTGCCGCCGGCGGGGGCCGTCGTCGTCGACCCGCGCACGATGAGCTCCGGCGCGAACCGCAGCTCGGTCGCCTGCGTACGACCGCGGATCGACTGCAGCAGCAGGTCGACCGCGGCCTGGCTCATCCCGGGGACGGGCTGGCGCAGCGTCGTGAGCGGCGGGTCCGTGAAGCCGAGGAACACCGAGTCGTCGAAGCCGACGACCGACACGTCCTCCGGAACGCACCGCCCGGCGGCGGTGACGGCGCGCACGGCGCCGAGCGCCATGAGGTCGCTGCCGCAGATGATGGCCGTGACCCCCTCGCGCATGAGCGCCCACGCCGACGCCTCGCCGCCCTCCACCGTGAAGAGCGACGTCATGACGCGGTGCTCGGCCGTCGGGCCGAGGTAGCGCTTCATCGCCGTGACGAACCCCTGCCGCTTGAGCATCGACGGCACCAGCCGCTCCTGCCCGACCGCGAGCGCGATCCGCGTGTGGCCGAGCGCGGTGAGGTGGCGGACCGCGATGTCCATCCCGAGGACCTCGTCGACCGAGACGGTCGGCACCTGGAGCTCCTCCCGGTACCCGTTGACGAGCACGAACGGGACACCGAGCTCGACGAGGCGCTCGTACCGGGCGGTCGGGGCCTGGGAGTCGGCGTGCAGCCCGTTGACGAACACGATGCCGGCGACGTTCGCGGCGAGCAGCGTCTCGACGTACTCGTCCTCGGAGACGCCGCTCGCCGTCTGCGTGCACAGGAGCGGCGTGTAGCCGTGGTGGGCGAGCGCCGTCTCGATCGCCTGAGCGAACGCGGGGAAGACCGGGTTGGACAGCTCCGGGACGATGAGCCCGATGAGACCGGCGGACTGCGACGGGCTGCGGCGCGGGCGCTCGTAGCCGAGCATGTCCATCGCGTTGTAGACGGCCTGCCGGGTGGCGTCGGCGACGCCGGGACGCCGGTTGAGCACCCGGGAGACGGTCGCGGTGCTGACCCCCGACAGCGCCGCGAGATCCGCCAGCCGGGTGCGCGGCTGCTCGTCCGTGCTCGTCATCGAGCCCCCTCTCAACGGTGACTGGCACGGGTGCGTGCCTCGGCCGACATTGTGCCGACTGGGCCGGTCTCGTGGGACCGACTGTCTCGATGTTGCAACGATACTGCAAACGGTTCGGCCGGGCAGGCCTTATTTCCTCCGGCTCCCCGGGGTGGTTCAGGGCTTGAAATCCGCGGCTTGTTGCGGGACGATCACGATTAGGTCACGGTTTACCCGGTGCTTGTCGCCGTCCGCGACCGTTGCAGAAACTTGCACTACTGTGACGAGCATCGCAGGCGCCACGGGCGCCTCGTCCATCGGGGAACGAGGCGGGCGCCTGACCACCGGAAACCGGAGGAGTTACATGCGTAAGAGCTTCATCTCGGCCGCTGCGATCGCGTCGGCGGCCCTGCTGCTCGCCGCCTGCGGCGGCAACTCGGGCGGCGGCACCGACGCCAGCGAGACCCCCACCGCCGACGACACCGCCTCGGCGGAGGAGACGCCGGCCGAGGGTGGCGAGGAGTCCTCGGCCCCGGCCGTCCGCGACCCCAACGCCGACCTGGTCATCTGGGCCGACGCCGTGCGCTCCGAGGCCGTCCAGAAGGTCGCCGACGCCTACGGCGCCGCCAACGACATCACCGTCACGGTCCAGACCATCGTCGACGTCCGCAAGGACTTCGTGACGGCGAACCAGGCCGGCAACGGCCCGGACATCATCGTCGGCGCGCACGACTGGCTGGGCCAGCTCGTCGCCAACGGCGCGGTCGAGCCCCTGCAGGTCGCCGGCCTCGACGGCTACAACGAGAAGGCCGTCGCCGCCGCGACCTACAACGGCCAGCTCTACGCCGTGCCCTACGGCATGGAGTCGCTCGTCCTGTACTGCAACAACGAGACCGCCCCCGGCGCCCCGTTCGACACGATCGACGCCGCCATCGCCGCCGCCCAGGGCTCGGGCGCCACGCTGGACACGCCGCTCGTGCTCCAGACGTCGGACGCCTACCACATGCAGCCGTTGTACTCGTCGGCCGGCGGGTACATCTTCGGCTACAACGACGGCGTCTGGGACGTCTCCGACCTCGGCTTCGCGTCCGAGGCCGGCGTCGCTGCCGCCGAGAAGATCGCGACGCTCGGCGAGGCGGGCAGCGGCGTCCTCAAGACGTCGATCGACGGCACGAACGCCGCCTCGATCTTCCTCGACGGCAAGGCCGGCTGCTTCGTCTCCGGTCCGTGGAACTACAACGACATCAGCTCGACGTTCGGCGACGACGGCTTCACCATGCAGCCCGTCCCCGGCTTCGAGGGGATGAACCCGGCGACGCCGTTCCTCGGGGTGAACCAGTTCTACGTCGCCTCGAACGGCAAGAACAAGGCGTACGCGCAGGACTTCGTCACCAGCACGGCCCCGGGTGGTCTCAACACCGCCGAGGCGCAGCAGGTCCTGTTCGACGAGCTGGCCCAGCCGCCGGCGATGAACGAGATCGCCGACAAGGCCGGCGCGGAGAGCCCGTCGATGGCGATCTTCATCGCCGCCGCCCAGGCCGCCCAGCCGATGCCCGCCGTCCCGGCGATGGACGCCGTCTGGTCGCCGGCCGGCCAGGCGTGGAACTCCATCATCGGTGGGGCTGACGTCAAGGAGACCATGGCGGCCGCCGCCAAGGCCATGGAAGAGGCCATCGCCGCCTCCTGAGCCCGAGCCCCGGTGGCCGGGGGCGCACGCCTCCGGCCACCGGGGCCGGCCCATGTCCCCGTCGCTGCGGAGCGCGCGCAGCCGCGCGAGTGACGGGCATGGCACTCCGACGTCCGTCGTCGACGCTCGTCACGCATTCCGTCGTCCGTTCCACAGAGCCCACATCCGATCCGGCGTACGGATCGGCCTACACACTGGAGTGTCGCCGTGGCAGTCAGCTCTACCTCCGCGCCCCCGACCCGCAGGCGTCAGCCCGGGGAGCACCCGCTCAAGATCCTCGCTCCCACGCCCGCCGTGCTCATCGCCAAGGTGATCGGTCTCGGTCTCGTCCTCTCGGCGGCGATCGTGCTGACGCCGACCCTGATCGCCCTGGAGAACTGGTTCTTCCTCGTCGCGATCTGGGCGATCGCGATCTCCATCGTCGCGGTGTACCTCACCGGCCGCGCGGTCCCGCTCAAGTACCTCCTGCCCGGCGCGCTCCTGCTGATCGTCCTCACGATCTACCCGATCCTGCTGACCATCCAGACGTCGACGACGAACTACGGCGACGGCACGCGCTCGACCAAGGCGGAGGCCGTCGCGACGATCCTCGGCAACGCCGCCGTCCCGGCCCCGGACGCGCGGACCTTCACCACGGCCGTCGGCACCCAGGGCTCGACGACGACGGGCCCGTTCAGCCTGCTCCTGGTCGACCAGGCGACGGACAAGGCCTACGCCGGCGACCCGGAGGGTCTCGTCGAGCTCGACGACGCCGTCGTCGAGAACGGCGTCATCACCGAGGCGCCCGGCTACACGCTCCTGACCAAGAACGAGATCAACCCGCTGACCGCCGGTGGCGGCCCGCTCGACGGCTTCGTCGTCCCCGCCGGCGAGGACACGGTCATCAAGCTCCAGGGCTTCAACGCCATGGAGATGCGCACGCCCCTCCTCTACGACGAGGACGCGGACACGATCACCAACGTCGACACCGGCGTCGTCTACACCCCGCAGCGCTCCGGCACGGGTGACCGCTCCTACTTCACGGCCGACGACGGCACGCGCCTGTCGAACCAGTCCTGGGGTGAGGACGTAGGGATGTTCAACTACAAGCGCCTGTTCACCGACTCGCGCATCACCGGACCGTTCCTCAGCATCGCGGTGTGGACGCTCGTCTTCGCGGTCACGGTCGTCGCGTCGACCTACTTCGTCGGGCTGCTCCTGGCGATCTCGCTCAACGACGACCGGCTGAGGTTCCTGCGGTTCTTCCGCTCGGTCATCATCCTTCCGTACGCGATCCCTGGCTTCATCCTCCTCATGGTGTGGGCCTCGTTCTGGAACCGGGACTTCGGTCTCGTCAACAACCTGCTCGGGCTCAACATCGACTGGCTCCAGGGATCGCCGTTCTCGGCGCGGGCCGCCGTCCTGCTCACCCAGCTCTGGATGGGCTTCCCGTACATGTTCCTCATCTGCACGGGCGCCCTCCAGTCGGTCCCCTCCGAGCTCAAGGAGGCGGCATCGATCGACGGCGCCACGGGGGTCTCGCAGTTCTGGCGGATCATCTTCCCGCTCGTCCTGGTCTCGACGGCGCCGCTGCTGGTGGCCTCGTTCGCGTTCAACTTCAACAACTTCAACGCGATCCAGCTCCTCACCCAGGGTGGCCCGTTCACGGCCGACAACCCGACGGCGGGCGGCACGGACATCCTCGTGTCCTACACCTATCGACTGGCCTTCGGCGGGGTCGGGGAACAGATCGGGTTCGCCTCGGCGGTCTCGGTGCTCCTGTTCATCCTGACCGCCGTCATCGCGGCCATCCAGTTCCGCGGCACGCGCAAGCTCGAGGAGATCTACTGAGATGACTACGACAACCACCGATCGTCAGCCCTCGATCGTCCTGGACAAGCCGTCGCGCGACGTCGTCAAGGGCGCGCGCTGGTGGCGCGAGCTCGGCTGGCGCTACGTCGTCGGCATCGGCATCACCGTCATCGTCGTGATCCCGCTGCTCTACATCGTCTCGGCCTCGCTCAACCCGATCGGGTCGGTCTCCTCGACGTCCCTCATCCCGAAGCAGATCTCGTTCACCCACTTCGAGTCGCTCGGCAACAACCCGGCGCGGCCGTTCTTCAAGTGGTTCGGCAACTCGCTGCTCGTCGCGCTCGTCGTGGTGACGGTGAACTCGCTGCTCTCGTCGTTCGGGGCCTACGCCTTCTCCCGGATGCGGTTCAAGGGACGCCGTAGCGGCCTGCTCGCGCTGCTGCTCATCCAGATGTTCCCCGGGATCCTCACGATGGTCGCCCTGTTCCGGATGTTCGGGATCATCGGCGACATCGTGCCGTGGCTCGGTCTGGACTCCCTCGCCGGCTACACGTTCGTCATGCTCGGTGGCGCGCTCGGCGGCGTGTTCCTCATGAAGGGCATCTTCGACTCGATCCCCGACTCGCTCGACGAGGCGGCGAAGATCGACGGCGCCGGCCACTTCCGCGTCTACGCGACGGTCATCATGCCGCTGGTGAAGTCGATCCTCGTCATCAACGGCCTGCTCGCACTCACCGGCGTCATCGGCGAGTTCCTCCTGGCGTCGATCTTCCTGCGCTCCAACGGGGTCAAGACGGTGGCCGTCGGTCTCTACGGCGTGCTCACCTCGGACCGGTCGGCCAACCTCGGCTGGTTCTGCGCCGCCGCGCTCGTCGTCTCGATCCCGGTCGTCGTCCTGTTCCAGTGGCTCCAGAAGTACATCGTCGGCGGCATCACCGCCGGTTCCGTGAAGGGCTAGAAGCTTCGTGACCTCGATCCGCAGTCCGCACCACGACGGGTCAGCCGCCTACGTCGACCCGACCACTCGAGCCCTCGGGGAGGTGGTGCGGCTGCGGATCCTCGTCCCTGATCGCGAGGACGGGGCGGAGGCGGCGCAGCACGTCGTCCTGCGCTCCGTCCGCGACGGGGAGCCGGAGCTGACAGCGGCCGTCCCCGGCCCGCGCGGCCCCGGCGGTCGCTGGTGGCACGTCGACCTCGTCCTGGTCAACCGCACGACGCGCTACCGCTTCTTCCTCTCGGGCACGGACGGCAGCTACCACTGGCTCAACGCCGAGGGGCTGTTCGACCGGGACCTGTCCGACGCGGGGGACTTCGTCGTCCGCGCCGACGACGTGCCCCCGGCGTGGGTGCCCGACCAGGTCGCCTACCAGATCTTCCCCGACCGCTACGCCGCCTCGGCCGCGGCGGCCGACCGCGAGACGCCGGCCTGGGCCGTGCGCCAGGAGTGGTCCGGTCCCGTCCGCAACGGCGGAAAGCACGTGGAGGACCACTGGTTCGCCGGTGACCTCGACGGCGTGATCGAGCACCTCGACCACGTCGAGGAGCTCGGGGCGACCGTCCTCTACCTCACCCCGGTCTTCGAGGGCCGGTCCAACCACCGCTACGACGCCGTGTCGTTCGACCGCGTCGACCCGGTGCTCGGCGGGGACGAGGCCCTCGAGCGGCTCATCGTCGCGGCGCACGCGCGGGGCATCCGCGTGCTCGGGGATCTCACGACCAACCACACCGGGGCCGGGCACGAGTGGTTCCTCGCCGCGCAGGCCGACGCCGCCAGCCCCGAGGCTGGCTTCTACCGGTTCCGCTCCCACCCGGAGGACTACGTCGCCTGGTGGGACATCCCGTCGCTGCCCAAGCTCGACCACGCCAACCCCGAGCTGCGCCGCCGCCTCTACGAGGGCGGGGACTCGATCGTCGCCCGCTGGCTGCGGGCCGGCCTCGACGGCTGGCGGATCGACGTCGCCAACATGACGGGCCGGATGGGCGGCGACGACCTCGCGAACGACGTCGCCCGGCGGATCCGCCGCACGATGCACGAGGTCAACCCCGAGGCCTGGCTGCTCGCCGAGCACGGGCACGACGCCTCGGCCGACCTCGTGGGGGACGGCTGGGACGGCACGATGGACTACCAGGGGTTCACCCGGCCCCTGTGGGTGTGGCTGAACGGCGGCGCCCGGACGGGCGTCGACGACGACGCGGTCCCGCACGGCCTCGACTTCCTCGGCCTGCCGATCGACATCCCGGTGCTGCCGGCCACGAGCGCGGTCGGGACGATGCGCGACGTGCACGCCCGGATGTCGTGGGCGGCGCAGAGCGCCTCGACCCTGCACCTCGACTCCCACGACACGCCCCGGTTCCGCACCGTCGTCGGCGGCGGGACGGACGGCTGGGTCGACGTCGAGGGGAGGGGACGCACGCGCCACCTGCTCGGGCTCGCCCTCCAGATGACGATGCCCGGCGTGCCGTCCGTCTTCGCGGGGGACGAGATCGGGCTGACGGGCGCGAACGGCGAGCACGCGCGCACGCCGATGCCGTGGGACACCGGCGTGTGGGACACGCCGACCTGGGACGCCTACCGCGCCTGGGTCGCGCTGCGGCGCGACCACGTGGCGCTGCGCCGCGGCGGCCTGCGCTGGCTCGACGCGGGGGAGGACTCGCTCACGTTCCTGCGCGAGCACCCGGACGAGGTCGTCCTCGTCCACGTCGTCCGCCCGAGCGTGCGAGCGGACGACGAGCAGGCCGCGAACGTCGCGACCGGCCGCCCGGTCCGGCTCCCCGCCGCGACCCTCGGCCTGTCCGACGGGCTGACCCCCGAGAGCCTCGCGGGCGAGACGGCGACGCGGGACGGCGGCGACCTCGTCCTGCCGACCGCGGTCGGCGCGCACGTCCTGCGGCTCGAGGCCGGCGACTGGGCGTGGGATGACTGAGCAGGACCGGTCGACGCGGTACGCCAACGCCGAGGATCGCGCCCGCGCGGGCCGGTACGAGGAACGCGAGGCCGACTGGCGCCAGGGCGCGGTGGTCTACCAGGTGATGGTCGACCGGTTCGCGCCGCCCGCCGACCTCGACGCCCGACGCCACCTCTACGAGGCGCCGAAGCGGCTGCACGCGTGGGACGAGACGCCGACCAAGGGCGAGTACGTCGAGGACGTGCGGCTGTGGAGCCACGAGATCGACTTCTGGGGCGGGGACCTGGCCGGCCTGCGGGACAGGCTCGACCACGTGGCCGATCTCGGTGCCGACGTGCTCTACCTCAACCCGATCTGCGAGGCCTCGACCAACCACGGGTACGACGCGATCGACTACCTGCGGATCGCGCCGTGGCTCGGCAGCCGCGAGGACGTGACGCGGCTCGCGGACGACCTGCACGGCCGCGGGATGCGGCTCGTGCTCGACGGGGTGTTCAACCACGTCGGCCGGGCGAACCCGATCTTCCGCGCGGCCGAGGCCGACCCGGCCTCGCCCTACCGCGACTGGTTCGAGTTCGGCGAGCGGTTCCCGGGCGGCGTGCGGGCGTGGGCGCTGGCGGAGAGCCTGCCGGAGCTGGTCCACGAGAACCCGGCCGTGACGGACTACCTGTGGACGAGGCCCAACTCCGTGGTGCGCAGCTACCTGCGCGACGGCGTCGACGGCTGGCGGCTCGACGTCGCCTCCGACCTCGGCTTCCGCTTCCTCGAGGACCTCACGCGGGCCGCGCACGCGGAGAAGCCGGGCTCGCTCACGGTCGGTGAGGTCTCGGCGTACGCCCCGGAGTGGCTCGGCCCCCTGGACGGCCTCCTGCACTGGAACCTGCGCCGCGTGCTCGTCGAGCTGGCGAACGGCCGGCTCAGCGCGCGCCACGCGCAGCGGATCCTCGCCCGGGTCTACGCCGACGCCGACTACGAGCACATGCTCCGCTCGTGGCTGTTCGTCGACAACCACGACACCGCGCGCCTGCCGGACGCGGTGCCCGACCCGGCAGCGCAGCGCCTCGCCCGCGTCCTGCAGCACACGCTGCCCGGCAGCCCGGTCGTGTACTACGGCAGCGAGGTCGGGATGACCGGCGGCGACGACCCGGAGATGCGCGGTCCGATGCGCTGGGACCTGCTGACGCCGGACAACCCGTGGCTCGTCCTGACCCGTCGGCTCGTCGAGCTGCGCCGGACGCGCCGCGCGCTGCGCGTCGGCGACCTGCGCTGGCTCGACACGGACGAGCTGATCGGGTTCGAGCGCTCGACGGACCGGGTGGCCGACGCCGTCGTCGTCCTCGCCAACCCGGGCGACGAGCCCGTCACCGAGCTCGTCCAGCTCGTCGACTCCAAGCTCATGCACGTCCTGGTCGACGCGCTCGGCTCGGGCGCCCGGCTCCACCCGGTCCAGGGCATGGTGGAGGTGGAGCTCGAGCCGCACGGCGTGCTCGTCCTCACCCCGCGCACGGCCGAGCCCGGCGGGTACGAGCCCTTCAAGCGTGTCCAGTAGTCACCCGGAACCGCAGGACGGATCGCCCATGTCGTCTTCCTCCCCGTCGCTGGCGCGCGCCCCGCACCACGACGGCTCGGTCACCTACCTCGGGCCCGTCCCGACGCGGCCGGGCGGCTCGGTCCGCCTGCGCGTCCACGTCCCCGCGCCGGGCGCGAGCCGCGTGCGCGTGCGCTGGGGCCAGGACGGCGAGCCGCGCCTGCGCGACCTGACGCCGACGCCGGCCTTCGACGGGCAGTGGTGGACGGGCGAGCTGCCCCTGGTCAACGCCCGCACGTCCTACCGCTTCCTGATCGAGGGGCCGGACGGGGCGCGGCACCGCTGGCTGACCGCCGAGGGCGTGAGCGAGCGGGAGGTGTCGGACCGGTCGGACTTCGTGCTCGACGCGAGCGACGCGGCCCCCGACTGGGTGGCCGACCAGGTCGCGTACCAGATCTTCCCCGACCGGTTCGCCCGCTCGGCCGCGGCCGCGGACCGCGAGCTCCCGGACTGGGCCGTGCCGCAGGCGTGGGACGAGCCGGTCGTCGCGGCCGGCGGTCCCGTCGCCCGGCAGCTCTACGGCGGCGACCTCGACGGCATCGCGGAGCACCTCGACCACCTCGTCGACCTCGGCGTCACGACGCTCTACCTGACGCCGGTGTTCGAGGGTCGGTCCAACCACCGCTACGACGCCGTGTCGTTCGACCGGGTCGACCCGGTGCTCGGCGGCGACGACGCCTACCGTCGCCTCATCGACGCGGCGCACGCGCGCGGCCTGCGCGTCCTCGGCGACCTGACGACCAACCACACGGGCTCGGGCCACGAGTGGTTCCGCGCGGCCGCGGCCGACCCGACGGGGGTCGAGGCCGGCTTCTACCTGTTCGATGACCAGGGCTACCACTGCTGGCTCGGCCACCCCAGCCTGCCGACGCTGGACTACCGCGGCCGGGAGCTGCGCGAGCGGATGTACGGCCGCGCGGACTCCGTCGTCGCGCGCTGGGTCGACGCCGGGCTGGACGGCTGGCGGATCGACGTCGCGAACATGACCGGGCGCCAGGGCGGCGTCGACCTGACCCGCGAGGTGGCCCGCGGCGTGCGCGAGGCGATGACGCGGGTGAACGCCGACACCTGGCTGCTCGCCGAGCACTTCTTCGACGCCTCGGCCGACCTCGTCGGCGACGGCTGGCACGGCGTCATGGACTACGCGGGGGCGTCGATGCCGCTGTGGTGGTGGCTCGCCGCCCCCGGCGCGCGCCCGCACGCGACCGTCCCGCTCCCGATCGACCCGCTCCCGGCCCGCGACGTGGTCGCGACGATGCGGGAGGTGCACGCGCGCTACCCGTGGGCGGCGGTGACCGCGTCGACCGTGCACCTCGACTCCCACGACACGGCCCGGTTCCGCACGCTCGCCGGGGGCGGCGAGCACGGCGGCGTCGACGACGGGAGCTCCGACTCGGGGCTCGCCCGCGCGCGCCACCTGCTCGGGGCCGGGCTGCAGCTCACGCTGCCGGGCGTCCCGGCGCTGTTCGCCGGCGACGAGCTCGGACTCACCGCGACCACCGGCGAGCACGCGAGGACCCCGATACCGTGGGACGCCCGCGAGACGTGGGACGCGGCGACCCTCGACGCCTACCGCGAGCTCGTCGCGCTGCGGCGCGAGCACCCGGCGCTGCGGCGCGGCGGCCTGCGCTGGCTGTCGGCCGGGGTCGACCACCTGACGTTCGTGCGCGAGCACCCCGCGGGGCGCGTGCTCGTCCACGCCGTGCGTCCGCGGCCGGACGGAGCAGCCCCGCGCGACGGCGAGGTCCGCCTGCCCGCCGCCGTGCTCGGCGGCGACGCCGCCGACGCGGTGACGCTGCGCGGCGAGGGCCTCGTGCGGCTGGATGACGGCGACGAGCCGGTCCTGGCGCTGCCCGGGTCGGTCGGCGCGCACCTCTGGCTCCTGCCCGGCGACGATCTCGCCTGGACCTGACCACCCCGACGACCCCGTCGAGAAAGACGCTCGAGAGAACGCGTGTACTCCCTCCTCCTGGCCATCGTCTACGTCGCCTTCGTCAGCCTCGGCCTGCCCGACTCCCTCGTGGGATCGGGCTGGCCGGTCATGCACGAGGACCTGGGGGTCCCGGTCGGCTACGCGGGCATCGTCACGATGCTCATCGCCGGCGGCACGATCGTCTCCAGCCTCGCCTCCGAGCGGCTCACCCGCCGGCTCGGCGCCGGGCTGGTCACGGCGGTCAGCGTCGGGCTGACGGCGGCGGCGCTCATCGGCTTCTCGACGTCCGGCTCGTTCTGGCTGCTGTGCCTGTGGGCGATCCCGTACGGCCTCGGGGCCGGCGCGGTGGATGCGGCGCTCAACAACTACGTCGCGCTGCACTACGCGGCGCGGCACATGAACTGGCTGCACAGCTTCTGGGGCGTCGGCGCGTCGATCAGCCCGTTCATCATGAGCTACGCCCTCACGTCCGGGCTCGGCTGGTCGGGCGCCTACCGCATCGTCGGGATCACCCAGGCGGTGCTCACCTGCGTGCTGCTGCTCAGCCTCCCGCTGTGGGGCCGGGTCAACCCGCGCGTCCCGCTGGGGCGCGCGGACGACGCGGCCGAGGACGCGGCCAGCGGTGCCCCTGCCGCCGACGGGCGCGGCGGCCGGCCGGTGCCGCTGCGCGAGGCGCTGCGCATCCCCGGCGTCGTCATGGTCCTGGCGGCGTTCTTCGCCTACTGCGCCCTCGAGACGACCGCGATGCTGTGGGCCTCGACGTACCTCGTCGCCGACCGCGGGGTGACGCCGGAGACCGCGGCCGCCTTCGCCTCGCTCTATATCCTCGGGATCACGGGCGGCCGGTTCCTCAGCGGCTTCGTCGCCGACCGGGTGGGTGACCGGGCGCTCATCCGGGGCGGCTTCGTCGCGGTCGGCGTCGGCGTCGTCATGATCGCGCTCCCGCTGCCGACCGACGTGCTCGCGCTGGCCGGACTCGTCGTCGCCGGTCTCGGCAGCGCCCCCATCTACCCGGCGATCATCCACTCGACCCCGACCAACTTCGGCCGGCGCAGCTCCCAGGCGATCATCGGGGTGCAGATGGCCGCGGCCTACAGCGGTGCCACGTTCATGCCGCCGCTGTTCGGCGCCCTCTCGTCCTGGGCCGGGATGTGGACCTTCCCGCTGTTCCTCGCGGTGTTCGTCGCGGTCGGCCTCGTCATGTCGGAACGCCTCAACCGGACCGTGGCCGGGCTCCCCGGCCCGGACGAAAGGAACGACCAGTGACCAACGCAGCGACGCCGTGGTGGCGTGACGCCGTCTTCTACCAGGTCTACCCGCGCTCGTTCGCCGACGCGAACGGCGACGGCGAGGGCGACCTCGCCGGCCTCGTCGCGCACCTCGACGCGATCGCCGCGCTCGGCGTCGACGCGCTGTGGCTCACGCCGTTCTACCCCTCGCCGATGGTGGACGGCGGGTACGACGTCGCCGACTACACCGACGTCGACCCGCGCTACGGCGACCTCGGGGACGTCGACCGGCTGCTCGCCGCCGCGCACGCGGCCGGGCTGCGCGTGACGATCGACCTCGTGCCGAACCACTGCTCCAGCGAGCACGCCTGGTTCCGCGCCGCGGTCGCCGCCGCGCCCGGCTCGCCCGAGCGGGCCCGGTTCCTCGTCCGCGACGGGCGCGGCCCCGACGGCGCCGAGCCGCCGACGAACTGGGGCAGCGTCTTCTCCGGCGCTTCGTGGACGCGGCTGCCCGACGGTCAGTGGTACTACCACCTGTTCGACCCGACGCAGCCCGACCTGAACTGGGACGACCCGGCGGTGCCCGAGGAGTTCGAGCGCATCCTGCGGTTCTGGCTCGACTGCGGCGTCGACGGGTTCCGGATCGACGTCTCGGACGCGCTGGTCAAGGACTTCGACGCCGGCGACACCCCCGACGGCTCGCCCGTCATCCCTAAGGGCGCCGACTCGCCGCTGCACGAGCACTACCGCCGGTTCCGCCGCGTGATGGACGACTACGACGGCGACCGGATGGCGGTCCTGGAGACGGGTGCCCCCGCCGAGGACGTCGCGCTGCTCCTGCGGCCGGACGAGATGCACCTCGCCTTCGACCTCGCGCTGACCCGAGCCCGGTGGAGCGCACCGGCGCTGCGCGAGGCGGTCGAGGAGGGGCTCGCCGTCTCGCGCCTGTCCGGCGCGCCGGCGACCTGGGTGATCGAGAACCACGACCTGCCGCGCGCCGTCACCCGGTACGGGAACGACGTCGAGCTGGCGGGGGAGTACGTGCCCGAGGTCGAGGAGGAGCTGCCGGAGCCGGCCGACGCTGCCGCCGTGCTCGCGCGGGGGACCCGGCGCGCCCGCGCGGCCGCCGTGCTCCTGTGCGCGCTGCCCGGCGCGGTCTACCTGTACCAGGGCCAGGAGCTGGGGCTGCCGGAGGTCGAGGACCTGCCCGACGAGGTGCGCCAGGACCCGGTCTTCCACCGCACGGGCGGGGCGGCGCGGGGCCGGGACGGCTGCCGCGTGCCACTGCCGTGGGCCGACGCGGAACCGCCGTACGGGTTCGGCCCCGCCGGGTCGTCGCCGTGGCTGCCGCAGCCCGAGGTGTTCGCCGACCTCACGCGCGAGCGTCAGGAGCACGACCCCGGTTCGATGCTCGCGCTGTACCGCGAGCTGCTGGCGGTGCGCCGGGCCACGCCGGTGCTGCGCCGCGGCACCCTCGACTGGCTCCCCGGCGACGACGACCACGTCCTGACCTTCCGCCTCACGCTCGACGGTGAGGGCGCCGGCGAGGGGGAGGGCGCCGGGGGCAGCGCCGTCGTCGTCGTCAACACGGGCACCGACCCGGTCGCGCTGCCGCCCGGCGAGGTCGTCGCGGCCAGCGTGCCGATCGACGATCTCCTCGCCCCGGGCGGCGCGCTGCCCGGCGACGCGGCCGCCGTCGTCCTGCGGTAGTCCGGCGGTCTCGACCACTCGACCCACCCGCACGTCCGGTTCGACCCCTCTGCACGGGAGCACCTCGATGACCACCCCCCGCACCCAGCCCCACACGCCGGCCCTCGTCCACCCCGACTGGTGCCGCAACGCGTCGATCTACCAGGTCAACACGCGCAACTTCACCCAGGAGGGGACGCTCGCGGCCGCCGCCGAGCACCTCGAGCGGATCCGCGACCTCGGGCCGAGCATCGTGTGGCTCATGCCGGTGCACGAGATCGGCGTCGAGGGCCGCAAGGGCGGACTCGGCAGCCCGTACGCCGTGCGGGACTTCTACTCGGTCAGCCCTGAGCTGGGCACGGTCGATGACCTGCGGGCCCTGGTGGACCGCGCGCACGACCTCGGGCTGCGCGTCATCCTCGACTGGGTCGGGAACCACACGTCGTGGGACAGCGTGCTGCGCGAGCAGCACCCCGAGTTCTACGCGCTCGACGAGGACGGCAACCCCCAGCCGACCATGTGGTACGACTGGGACGACATCGTCGACCTCGACTACAACGTCCCCGCCGTCGCCGACTACATGGTCGACGCGATGACCTACTGGGTGCGCGAGGTGGGCATCGACGGCTACCGGTGCGACACCGCCGGACTCGTCCCGACGTGGTTCTGGGCCCGCGCCCGCGCCGCGCTCGAGGAGATCAAGCCGGTCTTCATGCTGGCGGAGTGGGAGTCGCGCGACCTGCACGACGACGCCTTCGACGCCAGCTACGGCTGGTCGTGGAACAGCTCGCTGCACGAGATCGCGATGGGCAGGGCCGACCTGACGCCGCTGCGCACGTACTACGCGTGGAACGACAAGTTCTACCCGCGGGACGCGATCCGGATGCTGTTCGTGACGAACCACGACAAGAACTCGTGGGAGGGAACCGAGTACGAGCAGTTCGGCGACGCGCTCGAGGCCGCGATCGTCCTCTCGGTCGCGACCGCCGGCATCCCGCTCGTCTACAACGGCCAGGAGGCGGGCAACGACCGCCGGCTCGACTTCTTCGACCGCGACCCGATCCAGTGGCGCGAGCACCGGATGGGGGAGTTCTACCGCGTCCTGCTCGCGCTCAAGACCCGGACCCGCGCGCTCGACGCCGGCGCCTGGGGCGGCCGGATGATCGAGGTGCGCACCTCCGACCCGCACTGCGTGCTGGCCTTCGCGCGCTCCAGCGGACCGGACGGCGTCCTCACGGTCGTCAACCTCTCGCCGCACGAGCGCGAGGTCGAGCTGCGCTCGGGTCCGGTGGCCGGCCGCTGGGTGCCGCTCGAGATCGACGCCGAGCGCGCGGCCGACCTTCCGGCGGACGGGGTGACGCTCGAACCGGGCTCGACCATCACCCTGCCGGCCTGGGGCTGGACGGTGCTGCTGCGCGGGTAACGGACGTCAGCGGACCTCTTCCTGCTCAAACAGACTGAGCGCCCTCTGTTTTTCTGTTAGCCTCCGCTGCAAGCGGTGTTTCGCCGACTCAATCAGAGACAGGGGATCTCATGCGTGTCCGCAGACTGGCTATTGGGCTCATCACACTGATCGCCACGTTCGGGGTAGCGACGGGCGCCACGGCCGCGAGCTGTTGGTACGTCAACAACATGAGCCGCACCATCAAGCTCAGCTCGTGCGAGATGATCCAGTCGGGTCACACCAACTACGGAAGCGCGATGGAGTCGTCCTCGTGTGCTGGCTCCGTCGGCGTGCAGGTCAAGTACGGGTCCGGAAGCAACCTCGAGACCTCCAGCATCACGTGGGGGGCCACCTATGCGCGGGTCGACAGGACCTCCGTCGCGCAGGTCGGGGTGCACCACTAGGTCCTCGCGCAGGTACGGACCTGAGGAGGTCGAGCGTGGCGAGGGAACGATGGTTCGGTACCCGCGTGGTTGCCCTGATCGCTGTGCTGCTCGTGTGTTCCGCGTGCTCGGAAGGAACGCCGCCCGTCGAGACAACCGACTCCGAGTTCTCCCGAGCACTCGCGCAAGCGCGGGTCGAAGGCGCTGGCGCGCAGCAGATCGAGGCGCTCGAGCAGGCCGAACGCGCGGGGAACGCGACGGTGGAGATGGTGCGGGCCGCCGCTCGTCGGACCGCCGACTGCATGAGCGAGGCTGGCTTGGCATCGCGGTACGTCGAGCACACGACCTACAGCGGCGTCGTCGTCCCGGGCTACGAGGTCGAGGTGCTCGACCCGACGGATGACGCCCTGATCGAGTCCTGCGATCGTCTCGAGTTCTACTGGATCAACCAGCTCTACCAGGTGCAGCCGAGCTCGATCGAGGCGAACGAGGAGTTCGCGAACCGCCAGGAGGTCGCCTTGCGCGCCTGTCTCGAACGGATCGGGGTGACGACGGACCCGGACTCCACGGGCACCGATCTCGTCGAGCAAGCGCTCGGTCTCGGCGAGTCGGGCTGCCTTGCCGACGTCGGCATCGACACGTGGTAGGGCGCACGCGCCGAGATGGTCCGACGGTGCTCGTCCTCGTGCTCGCGGTCCCGCTCGCCGTTGCGGTCGTCCTGGCTCTCTGGGCTCTGGCGATCTCGCCCGTGACGTCGGCGGAACCACCCGCGCCGGTCATCTCGGAGGTGCTCAGCGCGACGCCCGACGCAGCCATCACGACGACGGCCACACTGATCGAGGCACCGTCCGTGCCGATCCGCAGCTCGTCCTCGGGGCTCGTCACGAGGGTGCTCGTCGAGGGGGGTGTTCCGGTGGGCCAGGGGGACGTCCTGCTCGAGGTCGACGGGGCATCCGTGGTCGCGTATCTCGCTGAGACACCGCTTCACCGTGATCTCGAACCAGGGGCGAGCGGGGCGGACGTTGCTGTCGCGGAGCGCCTCCTCGTCGACCTCGGGTACCTGGACGTCGCCGACGAGAGTCTCGACCAGGGCGCGGCCGAGGCGATTCGCACCTTCAACGACGACCACGGGTGGGGCCAGGGCTCGACCCTGGTGCTTCACTCGCTTGTCTGGATACCGCGCTGGGTCGGTCCGCCCGAGGTCGTCCTCGTCGAGCCCGGCGAACGGATCGAGCCTCAGACGGAGCTCTACTCCGCCCCGGACGGCGCGGACGCGATAGCCGTGGACATCGAGCGAGCGCCGACCGATCGGACCGTCACCGTTGGGACGGCATCTGTTCTCCTGGCAGCGGGAGAAGACGAGATCCACGATGCTGGCGCCGTCGCCGCCCTGGCGGAGGTGATGGGCGACGAGACCTCGGTCATCGCCTCGGTCACGCTTCGGGAGCCGTCAACGGTGGGAGCCGTCCCGGCGAGCGCCATCGTCGCGGACGACAGGGGCAGCTTCTGCTACTTCCCGGACGTGACAGGTAGCCCCATCTCCGTCACCGTGACCACGGGACGCACCGGTGTCGTCTACATCGATGCGTCGCAGATCGGGTCGCCTGTGCTCGTCAATCCACGCGAGACCAGAGCAGAGCTCGCGTGCGGCTGAGCGTGAGGGGACTGACGTATCGCTACCCGGGTAGCGATACGGATGTGCTCTCCGGGGTGGAGCTCGAGATTCCCTCGGGGACGACCGTCGCGATCGTCGGTCCCTCGGGCTCGGGCAAGACCACGCTCCTGGCTCTCCTGGGAGGACTCCTTCCGGTACAGGACGGGCGGATCGTGGCACGTAGCTCCGACGGATCGGTTCATCGCGTCTCGGAGGTGGCGACCTGGGCGTTGCAGACGGTCTCGCTCCTTCCGGACCGCACGACTCTGGAGAACGTCTGCCTCGGTGCCTTTCTCGACGGAGCGACGCGTGCGCAGGCGCGCGAGGTCGCGATGGAACGACTCAGGGACATGGGCGTCGAGGGTCTTGCGGCGACCCCGGCGAGGTTTCTGTCAGGAGGGGAGGCGCAGCGGGTCGGCCTTGCCCGTGCCCTCGCGAGTCGACGGCCGGTCCTCCTGGCTGACGAGCCCACCGGGCAGCTCGATGCGCGGACGACGGACGGGGTGCTCGACGCCATGATGGGCGCCTCGCGTCGGACGGTTGTGCTCGTCACTCACGACCTGGCGGCGGCCCGACGCTGCGACATGAGGTTTCGTCTCCGCTCGGGCAGTCTCGTCGCGGCAGAGGATGCGTCGGCATGACGCGCGCGTGGCCGGACCTGCTCGCAGTGAGAGAGGGGGCTGAGAACGCTCGCGCCGGGCGCCGCTCGTCCCTGCTCCTCTCCGTTTCCGTTGCCATGGTCGTCTGCGTCATCGGAGTGGCGAGCGCGATGGAGGTGTCCACGATCGTTCGAGCGGAGCAGCGGTGGATCGACGACGGGGCCTTCGTCTTCGTCGTCGAGCCCGCCTCAACGGACGCGGGTGCGGCGATCGACGTGCGCCGGTGCGATGCGTTGTCCCAGGTGGACGGTATCGATGCGGCGTTCTCGGCCGATGTCACCGACACGACGGGAGGACCGGACTGGGCCCCGGGCACCGAGGCGACCGTGACTCGGGTGTCGCCGGGAGCGTACGACTTCTTCTGCCTGACGCCACCGTCGAGACCAGGTGTTCTGGTGTCCGTCGACAGCGCGACGACCAGCGGTATCGGCGCCGGAGAAGCAGTTCGGTTCGTCATGCACGATCGGGGTGGGTCCTCCTACCCCGCCGACGTGGTGGCAGTGCTGTTCGACGGCGCCAGTGTCGCGGAGCGCCTCTCGGGGACCTATCTGCTCCCCGATGCGATCTCCGGTTCTTCCAGTCAGTGCTACGTGCGAACGGATCCAGCTCACGCCGATGCGGTGAAGAGCTACGTTGCTGATGCGCTCACGGGGGAGACCGACGTCCCCCCTCTCGTCATTCCGCGCCTCGCGGACTCGGCCTATCGCACGGACTTCGCGGACGCGTACGAGAGTCGAACACTGGCGTTCGGCTGGGCCCTCGGGTCGGCCTTGCTCGTTCTGCTCTGGAGCACGGCACAGTGGACGCGGCGGGGGCGGGAGGCGATCTACGCGACCTTTGGTGTCCACGCCCGCGCGCGAGTCCTCATGCACCTGGCCGAATGGGGCACGCTGTCGGGCGTCGGTGCTGTCTGGGGATGGGCTACCGCCGTCTGTCTCGCCATCGGTCTGGGCGCGGACACTCGGGTGTCGCTCGTTCACATCACCGCGCACGCCGTCGCGGCGTTGGCGACAGCCACGGGAGGAGTGGTCCTCGTCGCACTGTTCCCGGCTCGGACGCTGCTGGAGGCGCTCAAGGATCGCAGCTGAGTCCCGGGCTCGACCGGCGCCGGCCTGGGCCGGCGCCCGTGGCGCTCGCCGCGGCCGCTCAGTCGGGCCCGAACGGGCTGCGCGAGCGGTCGACCGAGACGCGGCGCGCCCAGACCGTCGTGTCCGGCGGCAGCCAGGTGAGGCCGTCGACCTGCGAGAGCCGGCCGCTCGCGAGGAGCACCTCGAGGTCCTCCGTGAGCGCGGTGTCCGCCGAGCCCATGTTCGCCATGACGATGAGGTCGCCGTTGACGAGCCCGAGCACGTCGGGCTCGGCCGTGTCGAGCCAGGCGAGCCCGCCCGAGCCGAGGTGGAAGTCGCGGCGCAGGCGCAGCGCCCGCCGGTAGAGCTCGTACGTCGAGTCCTCGACGCCCTTCTGCGCGTCCAGCGCGTACGACGCCCAGTCCTCCGGCTGCGGCAGCCACGACTCGCCGGTGGGGGAGAACCCGAACGCGGGGCTCGCCGACTCCCACGGGATCGGCACGCGGCAGCCGTCGCGCCCGAGCCCGTCGCCCCGCAGGATGACCGGGTCCTGGCGAACCTCGCGGGGCAGCGTCGTGTGCTCGGGCAGGCCGAGCTCCTCGCCCTGGTAGAGGTAGGCCGAACCGGGCAGCGCCAGCTCCAGCAGTGTCGCCGCGCGCCCGCGGCGCAGCCCGAGCTCGCGGTCGGGCTGGAGGTCGTCGGGGCCGATCGCCTCGACGTTCCCGCCGCGGCTCGGCATGCCGAACCGGGAGTGGTGCCGCACGACGTCGTGGTTGGAGAGCACCCACGTCGTCGGGGCGCCGACCTCGTCGTTGAGCCGGAGCGACTCCTCGATGACGGACCGCATCGTGTCCGCGTGCCAGTGCGCGGAGAGGAACGCGAAGTTGAACGTCTGCTGCATCTCGTCCGGCCGCACGTACGTGGCCAGCTCGCTCAGCGGCTCGACCCAGGCCTCGGCGACGAGCATCCGGTCCCCGTCGAACTCCTCGAGCACCCGGTGCCAGCCGCGGTAGATCTCGTGCACACCGGGCTGGTTCCACATCGGCCCGTCGTTCGCCGGCGGCTCGGCCGCGCCCTCGGGCAGGTCCGCGCGTTCCGCCGCGTCGGCGGCGGGACCGGCCGACCCGTCGGCATGATCGGCGTGGCCGTCGTCGTCGGTCGTGGCGTCGCGATCGAGCGCCTCGAGGTCGACCGAGCCCGACTCGGTCTCCGAGACCATCGCCGAGTGCCCGTCCCAGTCCGGCAGGCCGTCGGCCTTGACCAGCCCGTGCGCCACGTCGACCCGGAAGCCGTCGACGCCGCGGGTCATCCAGAACCGCAGGATGTCGTGGAACTCCTCCACCACCTCGGGGTTGCCCCAGTCGAGGTCGGGCTGGTGCACGTCGAACAGGTGGAGGTACCACTGGCCCGGCCGGCCGTCGGCCTCGGTGACGCGGGTCCAGCCGTCCTGGCCGAACACGGAGCGCCAGTTGTTCGGGGGCAGCTCGCCGTGCTCGCCGCGTCCGTCGCGGAAGATGTAGCGCGCCCGCTCCGGGCTGCCGGGGCCGGCCGCGAGCGCGGCCTGGAACCAGACGTGCTCGTCGGACGTGTGGTTCGGGACGAGGTCGACGACGACGCGCAGCCCGAGCTGGTGCGCGCGCTCGATGAGGGCGTCGGCGTCGGCGAGCGAGCCGAACAGCGGGTCGATGTCGCGATAGTCGGCCACGTCGTAGCCGGCGTCGTGCTGCGGGGAGCGGTAGAACGGCGAGAGCCACAGCGCGTCGACGCCGAGCCGGGAGAGGTGGCCGAGCCGCTTCGTGATGCCGGGCAGGTCGCCGTAGCCGTCCCCGTCGGAGTCGGCGAAGGAGCGTGGGTAGACCTGGTAGACCACCGCCGTCTGCCACCACAGGTGCGGCTCCGACCGCGGAGCTGACACGGGGCTGGTGCGACACAGCTGTGTGGCGTTGTTCACCCGAGGCATCCTTCCCCTTGGCGCACGCGATAACAAACCGGGCTATAGGGATCGCGCGCGCGTGCGCGATCCAGCCGCGCGACGGTGCGGCCCGCGCCCGCCCGTCGCCACTAGGCTGGCGTCGATGTCCTGGCAGCCACCTCTCACCGACGCCACCGGGTCGAGCGACGTCGAGCGGTGGGTGCCCGAGGTCTCCAAGAACCCGCGCCGCTCGCCGTTCGAGCGCGACCGCGCCCGCGTCCTCCACTCCTCGGCGCTGCGGCGGCTCGGGGCCAAGACCCAGGTGCTCGCGCCGTCGACGGACGACTTCGTCCGCACGCGGCTGACCCACTCGCTCGAGGTCGCGCAGGTGGGGCGCGAGATCGCCAAGCAGCTCGGCTGCGACCCCGACGTCGTGGACGCCGCGTGCCTCTCCCACGACCTCGGGCACCCGCCCTTCGGGCACAACGGCGAGGCGGCGCTCGCGGTCGTCGCCGAGGACGCCGGCGGGTTCGAGGGCAACGCCCAGACGCTGCGCATCCTCACCCGGCTCGAGCCGAAGATGTTCGCGTCGGACGGGCGGTGCGTCGGGCTCAACCTCACCCGCGCGAGCCTCGACGCGGCGTCCAAGTACCCGTGGCAGCGAGTGGACGCGCCGCGCCGCGTCGACGGTCGTCGCTCCCGCAAGTTCGGCGTCTACGCCGACGACCTGCCCGTGTTCGACTGGCTGCGCGAGGGCGCCCCGGTCGGTCAGACCTGTCTCGAGGCGCAGGTGATGGACCTCTCCGACGACGTCGCGTACTCGGTGCACGACGTCGAGGACGCCATCGTCGGGTGGCGGGTCGAGCCGCGGCGGCTGCGGGAGGCGGGGGAGCCCGACCGCGTGGTCGCGCAGGTGCGCGCCTGGTACGACCCCGACCTCACCGACGACGAGCTCGGTGCCGCGCTCGACCGGCTGCTCGCGCTGCCCGACTGGGTCGCCGAGTTCGACGGGACGCGCGAGTCGCTCGCCGCCGTCAAGGACATGACGTCGCAGCTCATCGGGCGGTTCACCGGGTCGTCGGTCGACGCGACGCGGGCCGTCCACGGGTACGGCGACCTGCACCGGTACGCGGCACGGCTCGAGGTGCCGCGGACGACGCGGGCCGAGATCGCGGTCCTCAAGGGGATCGCGGCGCTCTACGTCATGGCGCCCCGCGAGGACGAGCCGCTCTACCACTACCAGCGCCAGGTGGTCTCCGAGCTGGTCGAGGTCGTCCTCGAACGCGCGGAGGTCGCGCTCGAGCCGGTCTTCCTGCCCGACTTCCTCGACGCCGAGGACGACGCCGCCCGCCTGCGCGTCGTCGTCGACCAGGTGGCCTCGCTCACCGACCTCTCGGCGATGGCGTGGCACGCGCGGCTGGTCGCACCGGGCGAGTGAGGGCGGGCGCCCGGCGGTGCGCGCCGGCCGCGGGCGTAGGTTGGGGTCCGTGACCTTCCCCGTGCGCATCGGCGTCCAGATCCAGCCCCAGCACGCCGACTACTCGGCGATCCGCGACGCGGCGCGCCGCGTGGAGGACCTCGGCGTCGACGTGCTCTTCAACTGGGACCACTTCTTCCCGCTCTCGGGCGACCCGGACGGGCTGCACTTCGAGTGCTGGAGCATGCTCGCCGCGTGGGCGGAGCAGACCGAGCGCGTCGAGATCGGTGCACTCGTGACCTGCAACTCCTACCGCAACCCCGAGCTGCTGGCCGACATGGCCCGGACGATCGACCACATCTCGGCGCGCGGTGACGCCCCGGGCCGGCTGATCCTCGGCATCGGGGCCGGCTGGTTCGAGCGCGACTACGCCGAGTACGGCTACGAGTTCGGCACCGCCGGGTCGCGGATCACCGACCTCGCCGAGGCCCTGCCCCGGATCAGGAGCCGCTGGGCCGCGCTCAACCCGGCCCCGACGCGGGACATCCCGATCCTCATCGGCGGCTCCGGCCCTCGCCGCACGCTCCGACTGGTCGCCGAGCACGCCGACGTCTGGCACTCGTTCGGCGACGCGGACGCGCTGCGCGAGCGCTCCGCGATCCTCGCCGGACACGCCGAGGCGGTCGGCCGTCCGGTCGGCGAGATCGAGCGCTCGATCGACGTGCGACGCCGCCCGTCCGAGGTCGGGCAGGAGCTGCTCGACGCGGGGGCGACCCTCTTCACCGTCGAGTCCTCGGGGCCGGACTACGACCTCGACCTGGCCGCCGAGTGGGTCGCCTGGCGCGACGCCAGCACGCGCGGCTGAGCTCGGCGCCTGGATCGTCCACAGCCGGGCGGCCCGACCCGGCTCGGTCCCGCCGCGCGACCTAGACTGACCGCATGAGCCGGATCCGTCGCGAGAGCGTGACGCAGGTCCGCGAGACAGCCCGCATCGAGGAGGTCGTCGCGGAGCACGTCACCCTCCGCGCGGCCGGGGTCGGCTCGATGAAGGGCCTGTGCCCGTTCCACGACGAGCGCACCCCGAGCTTCCACGTCCGCCCCCAGCTCGGCCTGTGGCACTGCTTCGGCTGCAGCGAGGGCGGCGACGTCATCTCGTTCGTCCAGAAGGTCGACCACCTGCCGTTCGCCGAGGCGGTCGAGCGTCTCGCCGGGAAGTACGGCGTCACGCTGGCCTACGAGGAGGACGGCAGCGGCGGCCCGTCCCGTCCGCGCGAGGAGCCCGGCCGGCGCCAGCGGCTCGTCGAGGCCCACCGCGTCGCGGCGGAGTTCTACGCCGAGCAGCTCATGTCGCCCGAGGCCGCGACCGCGCGGGCCTTCCTCGCCGAGCGCGCGTTCGACCGCGCGGCCGCCACGACCTTCGGCGTCGGCTACGCGCCCAAGGGCTGGGACGCCCTCCTGCGCCACCTGTCCGGTCGCGGGTTCACGCAGGCGGAGCTGGCCGCCGCCGGTCTCGTCTCGCAGGGCAACCGCGGCTACTACGACCGGTTCCGTGGCCGGCTCGTCTGGCCCATCCGGGACATCACGGGCGACGTCGTCGGGTTCGGAGCGCGCAAGCTCTACGAGGACGACCCCGGTCCCAAGTACCTCAACACCCCCGAGACCTCGATCTACCACAAGGCCCAGGTCCTGTACGGGCTCGACCTCGCGAAGAAGTCGATCACCACGCAGCGCCAGGTCGTCGTCGTCGAGGGCTACACGGACGTCATGGCCTGTCACCTCGCCGGCGTCACGACCGCCGTCGCGACCTGCGGCACCGCGTTCGGGTCGGACCACGTGCGGATCGTGCGGCGGCTGCTCGGCGACGTCGCGACGGGCGCGAACGGCATCATCCTCTCGACCGGTCAGGCGATCGGCGGCGAGGTCATCTTCACCTTCGACGGCGACGCCGCCGGCCAGAAGGCCGCCCTGCGGGCGTTCGGCGAGGACCAGTCGTTCGCCGCGCAGACGTTCGTCGCGGTCTCGCCCGGTGGGCTCGACCCGTGCGAGGTCCGGATCGCCAGCGGCGACGCGGCGGTGCGCGGGCTCGTCGCCGGCCGGACGCCGCTGTTCGAGTTCGCGATCCGCTCGGTGCTCGCGAGCGTCGACCTGTCGACGGCAGAGGGACGGGTCGCCGGGCTGCGGGCCGCGGCCCCCGTCATCGCGACGATCCGCGACCGCGCCCTGCGCGGGGAGTACGCCCGCCAGCTCTCCGGCTGGCTCGGGATGGACCCGGCGGACGTGCGCTGGGAGGTCAAGAACGCGCCGCGGCTGCAGCCCCGCCGCGAGGAGTACCGCGGCCCGGACCGTCCGTCGGGCGAGCACGGCGACGACGATGCCGGTGGTCCAGCGGTCCCCGCCCGCCCGCAGCGGACCCCGGTGCCGACCGACCCGCTGGCGCGCCTGGAGCGCCAGGTGCTCGAGGCCGCGCTCCAGAGCCCCGGCGCCGCGGCCACGGGCGGCTTCGACGACCTCGACCCGGACGCGTTCGACGTGCCGCTGCACCGCGGTGTGCACACGGCGATCGTCGCCGCCGGTGGTGCCGGCGCGGGTGTCGGCAACGAGGCGGCGTGGGTCGCCGACGTCATCGACGGCGTCCCCACCGACGTGGCGTCGTTCGTCCGCGAGCTCAGCGTCGCCGAGGTGCCGGTGAACGCCGACCGCCTCGACGCCTACGTGCGCGGCATCGTGACCGAGCTGCGCCGGATGGGCCTGACGCGGCGGATCTCAGCGCTCAAGGGCCGGATCCGCGCGACGCCGGCGTCCGATCCCGAGAGCAGCGCCCTGTGGTCGGAGGTGTACGCGCTGGAGGAGGCGCGGCACCGGCTGGTCGCGGTGGAGTAGGCCGATGGCTCGACGAGGGGACGCGGTGGACGTGGAGCTGGGGGTGAGCATGGACAAGCTGCCGCGGCGGCCAGCGCCCGACAATCCCTCGGGCACGCTCGTCCTGCTGCGGCACGGCGAGACCGAGTGGTCCAGGGCCGGCAGGCACACCGGGCTCACCGACGTGCCCCTCACCGAGCACGGCGAGGCCCTGGCGCGGGCCGCCGGCGTGCTGCTCGCCGACTACGACTTCCGGCTCGTCCTCAGCTCGCCCCTGCGGCGCGCACGGCACACGGCCGAGCTGGCGGGGCTGGAGGCCGCGATCGACCCCCTCCTGGTCGAGTGGGACTACGGCGGGTACGAGGGACGGACGACGCGGGAGATCCGGGCCGAGCTCGGCTACGGCTGGGACGCCTTCACGCACGGCGTCGTCCGCGGCGAGACGCCGGGGGAGACCGTCGAGGAGGTCGCGGCGCGCGCCTCGCGGGTGCTCACCCGGGTGCTCCCCGCAATGGCGGACGGGGACGTCGCCCTCGTCGCGCACGGGCACTACCTGCGGATCCTCACCGCCGTGTTCCTGCGGCTCGCCCCGCGCTTCGGCGCCAAGCTGGCGCTGGACGCCGGCTCGATCTCGGTGCTGGGCTTCTACCGCGAGCAGCCGGCGGTGCTCGCCTGGAACCGCGGTCCGCACCTTCCGCACGCGGCCTCGGAGTCCTGAACCGGTCGGCGGGTCGCCGCGTCGGGCGCACGCGCGTCATCGCGGGCGCGAGCGAGCGACGGACCACCGCCCACCTGCGTCTGGCGTCGGAAACCTATAACCTCGCGTGATGAGCACCGGGATCGACCTCAGCGCGCTGCGCCTTCTCCAGGCCATCCGGGACCAGGGCACGCTGACGGCTGCCGCCGAGTCCCTCGGCGTCAGCCAGCCCGCCGTGAGCCAGAACATCCAGCGTCTCGAGCGGCGGCTCGGCACCCCGCTGCTCGTCCGCGCGGGCCGCAGCGTCCGGCTCACCGAGGCCGGCGAGGTGCTCGCGCGGCACGGCGAGAGCGTGAGCGCTGCGCTGCGCGCGGCGGAGGCGGAGATCGTGGCGCTGACCGGGCTGCAGTCCGGGCTCGTGCGGCTCGCGGCCTTCCCGTCCTCCTCCTCCGCGCTGGTCCCGCGCGCGCTCGCCATCCTGCGCGAGCGCCACCCCGGCGTCGCCGTGCGGCTGGAGGAGGTCGAGCCGCCCGAGTCGCTCGCGATGGTGCGCACGGGCGAGGTCGACGTCGCGCTCGCCTTCGCCTACGAGGGCACCGACCTCGGACGGGGCGAGGACGACCTGACCGGCCTGTGCGTCCAGAACCTGCTCGAGGACCCCGTGCTCCTCGCGCTCCCGCGCGACCACGAGCTGGCCGGACGGAAGGACCTGAGCCTGGTCGACGCCCGGGACGAGCGGTGGATCGCCGGCTGCCCGCGGTGCCGCGGCCACCTCATGTCCTCGGCGCGGGCGAGCGGCTTCACGCCCGACATCACGTTCGCGACCGACGACCCCTCGGCCGTGCTCGGGCTCGTGGGGGAGGGACTCGGCGTCGGGCTCCTGCCCGGGATGGTCCGGCCCATCGCGCGGGCGCACGACGGCGTCGTCCTGCGCGAGGTCGCCGGGGTCTCCCCGCGCTCCGTGCACGCCGTCACGAGCCCCGACCTGCTCGGCGTGCCCGCCGTCGGCGCCCTGCTCGACGCCGTCCGCGACGCGGTCGCCGAGCTCGCCTGAGCCGCGGCACCTCGTCGGGGCCGCCGGCTACTCGCCGGTCGTGCCGTCGATCGCCTCGCGCAGGAGGTCGGCGTGCCCGTTGTGCCGGGCGTACTCCTCGATCATGTGCACGAGGATCCAGCGCAGCGAGACCCTCCGGTCGTGCCGCGCGACGACGGCGAGGCGGTCGAGCCCGTCCGGTCCGGCCAGGACCCGCGCCACGATCGCGTCCGACGCCGCGACGGCCTCCCGCCACAGCGCGCGCACCTCGTCCCCGGGCAGCCCGACGTGCCAGTCGGCGTCGGGATCGGCCCTCCAGTCGGTCCCGCGCCAGCGCGGCGCCGGCTCGTCGCCCAGCAGGACCGTGGCGAACCAGTAGTCCTCGACCCACGCGAGGTGCCCGAGCATCCCGCCGAGCGTCATCGTCGACGGGGGCAGCGTCGCGGCCAGGCCCGCGTCGTCGAGCCCGTCGGTCTTCCACGCGAGGGTCGCGCGCTGGAAGGCGAGGAACTGGGTGAGCGTGCGGACCTCGTCGGCCGACGGCTCCGGGTCGGGTCGGCCCTGGTCGTCGAGGGGAGTCGTCATCCCACCAGCCTGCCAGTCGGCGGGGACCTAGGTCCCCTGGTTTTCCGCCGCCACGCTGTCAGCGTTGAAGCACGGTCCGGGACGGGCCCGGGCCCGTGGGACGAAGGAGTTTCCATGGCTCGCACGTACGTCGTCACCGGCTCCGCCTCGGGGATCGGCCGGGCAACGGCCGAGCTGCTCCGCGAGCAGGGCCACCACGTCATCGGCGTCGACCTGCACGATGCCGACATCACCGTCGACCTCACCGCGCCCACCGATCGCGAGCGTCTCGTCGCCGAGGTCGCGGAGCGCTCGGGCGGCGCGATCGACGCGATCGTCGCCGTCGCCGGGCTCGCCCTCCCGATCCCGGCGACGGTCGGGGTGAACTACTTCGGCATGGTCGCGACGCTCGAGGGCCTCCGGCCGCTGCTGGCGGGCTCGCCGGCGCCCCGCGCGGTCGGCGTCGCGTCCATGGCGAGCCTCCACCCGAACGACGCGGAGCTCGTCGACCTCCTGCTGGCCGGCGACGAGCCGGGTGCGCTCGCCCGCGCCGAGGTGCTCGCCGCCGACCCCGAGACGACCGGTGCCCTCATCTACGGCTCGACCAAGGCCGCCTTCGCGCGATGGGTCCGCCGCAACGCCGCGCGTCCGGAGTGGGCCGGCGCCGGCATCCCGCTCAACGCGGTCGCGCCCGGCGTCATCATCACGCCGATGACGGCGGCGATGGTCGAGACGGCGGAGCAGCGCACGGCCCTGCTCGAGCTCGTCCCGATGCCGCTCAACGGCTTCGCCGAGGCGATCACCGTGGCCCGGCTGCTCGCGTGGCTCGCCTCCGAGGAGAACACCCACCTGTGCGGCCAGGTGGTCTTCATCGACGGCGGGAGCGACGTCGTCATCCGCGGCGACGCGACCTGGTGAGGCGTCGGGCGTGAGGCGTGACGGTGGGGGCGGTCCCGGGCGGGCCGCCCCCACCGTCGTGGCGCGGGACCGGGCGGACCGCCGGTCACATGGTGGGATGAGGTTCTCACATGGTGAACTGATGAGCCAAGGCTGCCCTTACTCGGGCTACGCTCGGGGTTAGCAAAACACGAGCGTTGCGTAATTCGCCGATCGGTGAGTCCGCGCCGGTTCTGCTCCCTGTCGTCGACCCCCAAGGAACACCCGTGTCTTCCACCCGCCGCGCCATGCGCGCCGTGCCGGCCCTCGCGCTCGCCGCGCTCGTCCTCGCCGCCTGCAGCACGCCGTCGGACTCGACGGCGACGCCGGACGGCTCCACCGAGTCCGCCACCGAGGCCGCCGAGACCCCCGCCGCCGACGAGACGTCCGACGAGGCCGGCTCCGGCGTCGTCGAGATCACCGACAACAACGGGACCTACGAGATCGCCACCCCGCCGGTCTCGGTCGCCGTGTTCGACAACCGCTCGTTCCAGACGCTCGCCGACTGGGGCATCGAGCCGACGGTCGCGGCCGTCTCGCTCATGCCGAGCACCGTGACGTTCGCCAACCAGGCCGAGATCGCCGACGTCGGCACGCACAACGAGCCCGACCTCGAGCTGCTCGTCCCGGCCGACCCCGACGTCGTCATCAACGGTCAGCGCTTCACGCAGTTCCAGGACGACATCGTCGAGCTGGTGCCCGACGCGACCGTCCTCGTCCTCGACCCGCGGGACGGCGAGCCGTTCGACGCCGAGCTCAAGCGCCAGGTCACCGTCCTCGGCGAGGTCTTCGGCAAGCAGGCCGAGGCTACGAAGCTCGTCGACGACCTCGACGCCGCCATCGCCCGCGTCAAGGCCGCCTACGACCCGGCCGACACGGTCATGGCCGTCAACACCTCCGGCGGCGAGATCGGCTACCTCGCCCCGGGCGTCGGCCGCACGCTCGGCCCGGTCTTCGACATCCTCGGCCTGACGCCGGCGCTCGAGGTCGAGGGCGCGAGCGACAACCACCAGGGCGACGACATCTCGGTCGAGGCCATCGCGACGTCCAACCCGTCGTGGATCCTCGTGATGGACCGCGACGCCGCCATCTCGGCCGACGACCCCGAGTACACGCCCGCCGCCGAGATCCTCGAGTCGAACGAGGCGCTCGCCGGCGTCACGGCCGTGACGCAGGGCCAGATCGTCTACATGCCCGCCGACACGTACACGAACGAGGGCATCCAGACGTACACGACGTTCCTCAACTCGTTCGCTGACGCGCTCGAGGCCGCGAAGTAAGCGCTGCGTGAGGTCCGGCCACACCGCCGTCGCCCCCTCGGTCACCGACCGAGGGGGCGTTCGGCGTCCCCGATCGGTCGACGTCCCCCTCGTCGTCGCAACCGTCCTCGTCCTCGCCCTGCTCGTCGCCTCGCTGTTCACGGGCGTCTACGACGTGGTCGGCGCCGAGGACGGCGCCCGCATGTTCGCGATCACCCGGATCCCGCGGACGGTCGCGCTCGTGCTGTCCGGTGCCGCCATGGCGATGGCGGGCCTCGTCATGCAGCTCATCACGCAGAACCGGTTCGTCGAGCCGACCACGACGGGGACGACGGAGTGGGCCGGCCTCGGGCTGCTCCTCGTCATGGTCCTCCTGCCGGGGGCGAGCATCCTCGTCCGGATGGTCGGCGCGATCGTCGCGGCCTTCGTCGGGACGATGGTGTTCTTCGCGTTCCTGCGCCGGGTGCAGCTGCGCAGCTCGCTCATCGTGCCGATCGTCGGGATCATGCTCGGCGCGATCGTCTCGGCCGTCACGACGTTCATCGCGCTCAAGACGAACCTCCTGCAGAACCTCGGCGTGTGGTTCGCCGGCAGCTTCACCTCCGTGCTCAAGGGCCAGTACGAGGTGCTGTGGATCGTCGTGGTCGCCGTCGTCGTCATCACGATCGCCGCCGACCGGTTCACCGCTGCGGGGCTCGGCGAGGACGTCGCGACGAACCTCGGCATCGACTACCGGCGGGTCATGCTGCTCGCGACCGCGCTCATCGCGCTGGTCACCGGCGTCGTGACCGTCGTCGTGGGGTACCTGCCGTTCGTCGGGCTCATCGTGCCGAACGTCGTCTCGCTGTGGCGCGGGGACAACCTGCGCAGCAACCTGCCGTGGGTCTGCCTGCTCGGCGTCGGCCTCGTCACGGTCTGCGACCTCATCGGGCGCCTCGTCATCATGCCGTTCGAGGTCCCGGTCTCGCTCGTGCTCGGGGTCGTCGGAGCCTTCGCGTTCGTCGCGCTCCTCCTGCGGCAGGAGCGTCGTGGCTGACCTGCTCGACGCCCGCCCGGCCCAGCCGTCAGCGTCGCGCGTGCCCCGCGCGCGGACCTCCCGCGCGCTGCCGACGGCCCGCGCGCGCCGGCGCTACGTCCTCGTGCTCGTCGCCCTCGCGCTGCTCGCCCTCGCCTTCACCTACGTGCTGCTCGCCGTCGACAACCCGATGCCCGCCGGCTCCGACGGCTGGTGGCGCATCGCGCGGCGACGCATCACCTCCGTCACCGTCATGGGCGTCGTCGCGTTCTGCCAGGCCGTGGCGACCGTGAGCTTCCAGACGGTCGCGCAGAACCGGATCGTCACCCCGTCGATCATGGGGTTCTCCTCGCTCTACGTCGCGATCCAGACCGGCGCGGTCTACTTCCTCGGCGTCGCCGGGATCGTCGCGCTCCAGGGGACCACCCAGTTCCTCCTCCAGACCGCCGTCATGGTGGCGTTCGCCGTCGCGCTCTACGGCTGGCTGCTGTCGCGGCGCAGCGGCAACGTCCAGCTCATGCTGCTCATCGGGATCGTCATCGGCGGCGGGCTCGGCTCCGTCGCGGCGTTCATGCAGCGCCTGCTCACCCCGAGCGAGTTCGACGTGCTCGTCGCGCGCATGTTCGGCAGCGTGTCGAACGCCGACGCGTCCTACCTGCCCGTCGCCATCCCGCTGGCGGCGGTCGCCGGCACCGTCCTGCTCGTGCGCTCGCGCCGGCTCAACGTCGTGGCGCTCGGCCGCGCCGTCGGGACCAACCTCGGGATCGACCACCGGCGCGAGACGCTGGTGACGCTGTTCCTCGTGTCCATCCTCATGGCGGTCTCCACCGCGCTCGTCGGGCCGATGACGTTCCTCGGCTTCCTCGTCGCGACGCTCGCCTACGTCCTCGCCGACACCCACGACCACCGCCACGTCTTCCCGCTCGCGATCGGGATCGGCTACGTCGTGCTGTCGGGCGCGTACGTCGTGATGAAGCACGTCTTCTACGCCCAGGGCGTCGTGTCGATCATCGTCGAGCTGGTCGGCGGCACGCTGTTCCTCGTCGTCATCCTCCGGAGGGGTCGCCTGTGATCACCCTGTCCGCCGTCCGCAAGGACTACGCCCCCGACGTGCGGATCGGTCCCGTCGACCTGCGGATCCCCGCCGGCGGCGTGACCGCGCTGATCGGGCCGAACGGCGCCGGCAAGTCGACGCTGCTCACGATGATCGGCCGCCTGCTCGGCCTCGACGCCGGTGCGATCGAGATCGCCGGGTACGACGTCGCGTCGACCGCGTCGAAGGACCTCGCGCGGATCGTGTCGATCCTGCGCCAGGAGAACGGCTTCATCACACGGCTCACGATCCGCCAGCTCGTAGCGTTCGGGAGGTTCCCCTACTCCAAGGGACGCCTCACGGTCCTCGACGAGGAGATCATCGACCGCGCCATCGACTTCCTCCACCTCGGCGAGCTCGAGCACCGCTACCTCGACCAGCTCTCCGGCGGGCAGCGCCAGCGCGCCTACGTCGCGATGGTCCTCGCGCAGGACACCGAGTACGTGCTCCTGGACGAGCCCCTCAACAACCTCGACATGCGGCACTCCGTCCAGATGATGCAGCACCTGCGGCGCATCTCCCGCGAGCTGGGCCGGACCGTCGTCGTCGTGCTGCACGACGTCAACTTCGCCGGGCACTACGCCGACTGGATCTGCGCGGTGAAGGACGGCGTCGTCGCGCGGTTCGGGGCGCCGGAGGAGGTCTTCACCGGCGACGTCCTCACCGACGTCTTCGACACGCCCGTGCAGATCGTCGACGGGCCGCAGGGGCCGATCGCCGTCTACTTCTGAGCCGGGTGCGCGCGGGGCTCGGCACCGCGGTGGCGCGGGGCGCGGGTGCATATTCGCTGGTCGCGGGCGCCGTCCGCCGCCTACCGTGACGGGATGGACCCCGCCACCGCCACCGCCCTGCTCGAGCCCGTCGTGTCCGCCGAGGGGTTCTCCGGCGTCGTGAGCGTGTCGACGGGGGAGGACGTCGTGTTCGAGGCCGCGAGCGGCCTCGCCCACCGCGCGCTCGGCGTCCCGAACACCCCGTCGACCCGGTTCGCCGTGGCGAGCGGCAGCAAGGGCTTCACGGCCCTGGCCGTCGCGCGGCTGATCGAGGAGGGCGTGCTCGCCCTCGACACCCCGGTGCGACGCCACCTCGGCGGCGACCTGCCGCTGATCGACGACGCGGTCACGGTCGAGCACCTGCTCGGCCACACCTCGGGCATCGGCGACTACCTCGACGAGGACGAGCTGGACGTCGCCGACCACGTCCTCGGCCGGCCGATCCACACCTACGTCGACGCCGAGTCGTTCCTGCCCGACCTCGACGGCCACCCGCAGGTGAGCGCGCCGGGGGAGACGTTCGCCTACAACAACGGCGGGTACCTCGTGCTCGCGCTCGTCGCGGCGCGGGCGAGCGGGCGGGACTTCCACGAGCTCGTCCGCACCGAGGTGCTCACCCGCGCCGGCCTGCACCGCACCGACTTCCTGGCGAGCGACCGGCTGCCCGGCGACGTCGCGCTCGGGTATCTCGAGGACACCGGCGACCGGACCAACATCCACCACCTGCCGCTGCTGGGTGGGGGCGACGGCGGCGCCTACACGGACGTGGCCGACATGCGCCGGTTCTGGCGTGCGCTGGTCGCCGGCGAGATCGTCTCCGGCCCCATGCTGGAGACGATGACCGCGCCGCGGCATCTCGACGAGGGCGAGGACATGCGCTACGGCCTCGGCTTCTGGCGCTATCCCTCGGGCCCGGCCCTCGTGCTCGAGGGGTGCGACGCCGGCGTCTCGTTCCACAGCGCCCACGACCCCGGCTCGGGACTCACCGCGACCGTGCTCGCCAACACGGCCGGCGGCGCCTGGCCAGCGGTCGCCGTGTTCCGCGAGATGTTCGCCGGGACGTGACGCGCGCGTGGGCGACGATGGTGGGGTGAGCGAGCCCATCCTGACCGTCGGTCACTCGACCCACCCGATCGAGCAGCTCATCGACCTGCTCCGAGGCGCCGGCGTCACCGACGTCGTCGACGTCCGCAAGCTTCCGGGCTCGCGACGCAACCCGCAGTTCGACCGGGACGCGCTGGCCGCCGCCCTCGCCGGGGCCGGCATCGGCTACCGGCGCGAGGAACGGCTCGGGGGTCGGCGCGGCGCCTCGCGCGACGTCGCGCCCGACGTCAACGGCCTCTGGCGGAACGCGAGCTTCCACCGCTACGCCGACCACGCGCTCGGCGAGGACTTCCGTGCCGGACTGGCGGAGGTGATGGCGCTTGCCCGGTCGCTGCGGCCCGACGGCACGCCCCGGCGGATCGCCCTCATGTGCGCCGAGGCCGTGTGGTGGCGCTGCCACCGCCGGATCATCGCCGACCACCTCCTCGCCCGCGGCGTCGAGGTGGTCCACCTCATGCCGGAGGGCCGGCTCGTCCCGGCGACGCCGACGCCGGGCGCCCGCCTCGCCGACGGGACGGTCGAGTACCCGGCACGGCCGGAGGCCGAGGGGTAGGCCGCGCCGGCCGGCCGGGTCGGCGGGTCGCCCGTCCTACCGGGCTGCGAGCCGGCCGAGGCTCGCCTGGATGGCGATCGCGGCCGCGCCGCGCGCCCAGGCGCCGAACCCCATGGGGTCGACGCGCAGGTCGAGCGGAGAGGCGTCGGGGTCCCGGCCGTGGGCGACGACGTCGAGCGCTGGATCGCTGAACCGCTGCCAGAGCGCGATGCCGTCGCCGCCGAGCACGATCGTCGTCGTCATGGCGAGGCTGGAGACCAGCGCGAGCAGCTGGCCGAGGGCGCGCGAGGCGGCGGTGACGATCGCGACCGCCGGCTCGCGGCCCGAGGCCGCCTCGTCCAGGAGCTCGTCGTAGCCGACCGCACGTCCTGTCGCGAGCTCGTACTGGCCGAGCATGCCCGGGATCGAGGCCAGCACCGACGTGCAGCCGCGGTGCCCGCGGTCGCAGATGGGCCCGGCGTCGCCGAGCGGGAGGTGCCCGGCCAGCCCGAGACCCGTGTCGGGGTGGAGCACGAGGCGGTCGGCGGACACCAGGGCGTACCCGACGCCGGCCCCGATCGTCACGACGGCGAAGTCCGCGACGTTGCGCGCGAGCCCGAACCACTGGTGGGCGGCCGCCAGGGCCACCACGTCGTTGGCGACCACGGTCCGCAGCCCGGTGAGGCGCTCGAGCGTGGTGGCGAGGTCGACGTCCCGCCAGCCGAGGAACGGGGCCCGCGTCACGAGGCGCTCGTCGAGCACGTTGCCGCCGAGACAGACGCCGATGGCGTGGACGCTGCGACCCCCGGTCCGGCCGACCAGGATCTCGACGAGCCCGGCGACCCGGGCCGCGACGGCCTCGGGGGACGCGCCCTCCAGGGGGAGGACCTGCTCGTCCAGGACCTCCGCCCGCATCGTCGTGACGACGCCGAAGGCGGCGTCGCCGGTGATCTTGACACCGACGAACCGGGTGAGGTCCGGCGTGATGTCGAGGGGGCGCTGAGGACGACCGCGGCTGCCGTCGACCACGTCGTCGAGCTCGCGGAACACGCCGTGCTCCAGGTAGGGGCGGGCCAGGCGGGTGAGGCTCGGCGCGGACAGGTCGAGCCGCTGGGCGAGGTCGGTGCGGGAGATCGGACCGTGCACGAGGACCTCGCGGACGAGGGCTTCGGAGCTGTTCATGGGCCTCCTTTACTTCTGCCTCGATACTAACAACCGGGCGCGCCGGCGTCATCAGGCTGACAAGAGCCTATGTACAGCCGGTTTACTTTTCTGGTAGAACTAATCCGTCCAGCACACGTCAGGAGGACTAGATGCATCCAACCCCACGAAGCCGAGGGGTGGTCGCCGTCGCCACGCTGTTCGCCGTCACGGCGGCGCTCGCGGGCTGCGGGCCGGCCGACGACGGTCGGGTCCAGCTCGACTTCTTCCAGTTCAAGGGCGAGGCGGCCCAGGACTTCCGCGACATCGTCGCCGACTTCGAGGCGGCCAACCCCGACATCGACGTCGTCATCAACCAGGTGCCCGACCCGGACACGGCGCTGCGGACGCTGCTGGTCAAGGACCGGGTCCCGGACGTCCTCACCGTCAACGGCAGCGCCTACTACGGCGATCTCGCCAAGGCGGGCATCTTCTACGACTTCTCGGGTGAGCCGATCGTCGACACGGTCAACCCGGCCGTCCTCGACATCCTCGACGCGCTCGGCACGGCGGCCCCCGGGGAGATCAACGCGCTCCCGATGGCGAACAACGCGCTCGGCGTCATCTACAACCGCGAGATCTTCGCCGAGCACGGTCTCGAGGTCCCCACGACCTGGGACGAGCTGATGGACGTGTGCGAGCGGCTGAAGGCGGCCGGCGTCGCGCCGTTCTACGCGACGGCCGCCGACGCGTGGACGACGCTCGAGCCGTTCCTCACGCTCGGTCCCGAGATCCAGCCCGACGACTTCTTCCCGCGGCTGCGCGAGGAGGGTGCGTCCGTCGGCCCGGACTCCTCGGTCTCGTTCCAGAAGGACTACCCCGAGGTGTTCGAGAAGATGGGCGTCCTCTACGACCAGTACGCCCAGGACGGCTGGCGCTCGCGCGGGTACGACGACGGCAACGCCGCCTTTGCCCGCGGGGAGTCCGCGATGTACGTCATGGGCATCTGGTCGTTCAGCCAGATCCTCGCGAACGACCCGGACATCGAGCTCGGCATGTTCCCGATGCCGGGGACCGACGACCCCGAGGACCGGCTCATCGTCACGGGTGTCGACGTCGCCGTCACGATCGGGCGGGACACGGCGCACCCCGAGGAGGCGCTGCGGTTCGTCAACTACCTGCTCTCGCCCGAGACGGTCGCCCGGTACACCGAGTCACAGGTGGCGCTGTCGCCGCTAGCGGACGCCCCGCCCCCGTCCTTCGACGCCCTCCGGGAGATCACCCCGTTCTTCGAGGCGGGCAAGATCTCCGGCTTCCTCGACCACCAGATCCCCGCGGCGTTCCCGCTGCAGCAGATCCTGCAGCAGTTCTTCTTCGACGCCGATGCCACCGCCGCGATGGAGCGGCTCGACAAGGAGTGGGCGCGCTTCGCCGCCCGCAGCTACTCGGAGGACTCATGACCGCCAACGCCGTGCCGTCGGTCGGCACCCCGGCCGCGTCCGAACCGACCCCAGCGAGCGTGGGCACGCCGGCCCGCCGTCGCTCGCTCGGCCGGACCGGGCAGCGCTTCTTCTACTGGATGCTCCTGCCGGCGCTCGGGCTGTTCTTCGTGTTCCACACGCTGCCCGCGCTCATCGGGGTCTTCTTCAGCTTCACGAACTACCGGGGCTACGGCTCGTGGAGCTTCGTCGGGCTGCACAACTACCGCTCGCTCTTCCTGGACGAGAACGTCTGGGCCGCGTACCGGTTCACGTTCCTGTTCGCGATCGTCTCGACGGTGCTCGTCAACGTCATCGCGATGCTGCTCGCGCTCGGGCTCAACGCGCGGATCGGGTTCCGATCGGGCTTCCGGGCGATCTTCTTCACGCCCTACGTGCTGTCGGTGCTGATCGTCGGCTACGTCTTCTCCTACCTGTTCAGCAACACGCTCCCTCAGCTCCTGCCCAGCATCCCGGTGTTCGCGAACAACATCCTCGCGAGCGAGCAGTGGGCCTGGGTGCCGATCGTGATCGTGACGGTCTGGCAGAGCGCTGCGTTCGCCACGATCCTCTACCTGGCCGGTCTCCAGACCATCCCGGGCGAGGTCTACGAGGCTGCGGCGCTCGACGGCGCGACCGGCTGGACCCAGTTCTGGAAGATCACCTTCCCGCTCATCTCGGGCTTCTTCACCATCAACATGGTGCTGAGCCTCAAGGGCTTCCTCCAGGTGTTCGACCAGGTCGTCGCCCTCACCAACGGCGGTCCCGGCACCTCGACGCAGTCGATCACCATGCTGATCTTCCGCGGCGGCTTCCAGGGCGGGGAGTACGCCTACCAGACGGCGAACGCGGTCATCTACTTCATCGTGATCGTGCTCGTCTCGCTCGTCCAGTTCCGGATCCTCAACCGACGTCAGGCGGACTTCTGATGACCACCACCCTCGACACGGGCCTGCTCGAGAAGGCCTTGCCCGCCCGACCGAGGCGGATCCGCGCCTCCCGACCCGGCCGGATCAACGGCTGGCTGACGGCCCTCATCGCCGTGTGCTCGCTCACCGTCCTCGCGCCGCTCTACTTCGCCGTCGCGGTCTCGCTCAAGACCCCCGGCCAGCTCCAGGGCGGCACGGGCTTCGAGCTGCCCAACCCGGTCCAGTGGGACAACTTCGCCAAGGCGTGGAACGTCACCGACTTCCCGCGGGCGCTCGTCAACACGGCGCTCATCACGGTCGTCACGGTCGCGCTCACGCTGGTGACCAACTCGGTCGTCTCCTACGTCATCGCGCGGAACATGCACCGCCGGTTCTTCAAGGCGAGCTTCTTCTACGTGCTCTCCGCGATGTTCATCCCGTTCCCGATCATCATGCTGCCCGTCGTCAAGGTGACGTCGGTCCTGCACCTGGACAACCAGCTCGGGCTCGCGCTGCTCTACACGGTGTACGGGCTGAGCATGAACATGTTCCTGTACGTCGCGTTCATCCGCTCGATCCCGATCGAGCTGGAGGAGGCCGCCCGCACGGACGGCGCCAGCTCGGCCCGCGTCTTCTGGCAGATCGTGTTCCCGCTCCTCGGCCCGATGAATGCGACCGTCGGCATCCTCACCTGCGTCTGGGCGTGGAACGACTTCATCCTCCCGCTCGTCGTCCTCACCGATCCGTCGGCGCGTACGCTCCCGCTGGCGCAGTACGTGCTGCAAGGTCAGTACAACACCGACTACACGACGGCCTTCGCCTCCTACCTCATGGCGATGGCGCCGCTGCTGCTGGTGTACGTCGTGTCGCAGCGCTGGGTGATCTCCGGCGTCATGCGCGGCTCGATCAAGTAGCTCCACCGCTCGTCCGTCTCCGATCCGCCTCCGAACCCGGGAGCCACCGCATGGGAATCGTCCACCTCCGCGCCGCCGGCGTGAGCCTCGTCCTCGACACCACCGGTCCCGAGCTGCCGCGGGTCGTGCACTGGGGCGCCGATCTCGGCGAGCTCCCCGAGGCGGAGCTCGCCGAGCTCGTCCGGGTGAGCGTCCAGCCCCTCACCGGCGGGACGGCGGACGAGCCCTACCGGCTCTCCGTCGTGCCCGAGATGACGGCGGGCTGGCTCGGGACACCGGGCCTCAGCGGGCACCGCGGCGGGACCGCCTTCTCCTCGGCGTTCGTCACGACCGGCGTCGAGGTCGACGCCGGTCGCGACGCCGACGGGTCGACCGCGACCGCGGAGGACGGCGCGCCGCTCGCGGCCAGCGTCACCGTCGAGGCGGAGGACGAGGCCGCCGGGCTGCGGCTCGCGTGGCGGCTCGAGCTCCTGGCCGACGGCCTGCTGCGACACCGCGCCGGCGTGACCAACCTGGGCGTCGAGCACCAGGCCGGCTCGCCGTTCGACCTGTCGGGCCTCGACGTGGTGCTCCCGCTGCCCCGGGAGGCGCGGGAGATCCTCGACTTCACGGGCCGCCACCTGCGCGAGCGCTCGCCGCAGCGGCACGAGTTCACGGCCGGGACGCACCTGCGCGAGACCCGGCGCGCGCGGGCGCACGACGGGACGCTCCTGCTCCTGGCGGGCGAGCCGGGCTTCTCCTACGCCGCCGGCGAGGTGTGGGGCACGCACGTCGCGTGGTCCGGCAACGTGCGCACGTTCGCCGAGCAGGAGATGCCGTCGGGCCGGCGCCTGCTCGGGGGCGGTGAGCTGCTGCTGCCCGGCGAGGTGCGGCTCGAGGTGGGGGAGTCCTACGAGGGGCCGTGGGTGTACGCGTCCTACGGGCGCGGGATCAACGAGCTGTCCCGACGGTTCCACGACTTCCTCCGCTCGCGCGACTCCCACCCGCGCGGGCCGCGCAAGGCGCTCATCAACGTGTGGGAGGCGGTCTACTTCGACCACAGCCTGCCGAAGCTCGTCGCGCTCGCCGACGCGGCCGCCTCGGTCGGCCTGGAGCGGTACGTGCTCGACGACGGGTGGTTCCGCGGCCGGCGGACCGACAACGCCGGGCTCGGCGACTGGTACGTCGACGAGGGCGTCTGGCCCGACGGCCTGCACCCGATCGTCGACCACGTGACGGGCCTCGGCCTGGAGTTCGGCCTGTGGTTCGAGCCCGAGATGGTCAATGAGGACTCCGACGTGGCGCGCGCCCACCCCGAGTGGATCCTCCGGACGCCGCACCGGATGCCGCCGCCGGCCCGCCAGCAGCAGGTGCTCGACCTCACGGTGCCGCAGGCGTGGCAGTACGTCTACGACCGGATGCACGCGATCCTGTCCGAGTACCGCATCTCCTTCGTCAAGTGGGACTTCAACCGCGACCTGGTCGACGCGGGGCGGCAGGCGACGGGGTCGGCCGGGTACCACGAGCAGACGCTCGCCACCTACCGGCTGCTCCGCGCGCTGCGCGCGGCGCACCCGGACGTGGAGTTCGAGTCGTGCGCCGGCGGCGGCGGGCGAGCCGACCTCGGCATCCTCGCGCTCACCGACCGGATCTGGACGTCGGACTGCATCGACCCGCTCGAGCGGCAGACGATCGAGGCCGGGACGGGGCTGCTCCTGCCGCCCGAGCTGATGGGCTCGCACATCGCGTCGCCGCACTCGCACACGACGGGCCGGCGCCACGACCTCTCCTTCCGCGCCGCCACCGCGATGTTCGGTCACCTCGGCGTGGAGTGGGACCTGACGTCGGCGTCCGAGGCCGACCTCGCCGAGCTCGGGTCGTGGGTCGCGGCCTACAAGGAGCACCGCGACCTGCTGCACGGCGGCGACGTCCTGCGCGTCGACTCGCCGGACCCCGCCATCCGCGTGCACGGGGTGGTCGCCGAGGACGGGGGCGAGGCGATCGTGGCCGTCGTCCAGCTCACCACGTCGGCGCACCACCCGCCCGGTCGCGTCCGCATCCCGGGGCTCGACCCCGAGCGGACCTACCGCGTCCGTCCGCTCGCTCCCGGCGACCGGATCCCGGGTGGCGGCGGTTCGTGGGCCCCGGCGTGGTGGCCGGAGGGCGCACGGCTGAGCGGGCGCTCCCTCGCGGAGGTCGGCGTCCAGGTGCCGCTGCAGCACCCCGAGCACTCGGTCCTGCTGCACCTCGTCGCGCAGTAGCACGGACGGCTCGACCGGCGCCGCCGCCCGGGCCGGTCCTCGGCCGGCTCGGACCGGTCTCGGCTAGGCGCCGGGGCCGGGCTGCCCGGTGCCGTCCGGCTGCTCGACGAGCTCGCGCGCCATCGCGTCGACCTCGTACCAGAGGGCGTCGTCGGTGCCGTAGCCGGTGTGGGTCAGGATCGGCGGGAGCTGCTCGCCGCGGACGTACCAGCGTCGGGGCGGGTCGACGATCTCCCGGTCGACCAGGGCGTCGAGCCGCGCGTCGGACAGGAGGACGTGACCGCCGATGTAGTCGGTGAGGTAGTGGACGTTGCGCCACCGCGGGGCCGGGGGCACGGCATCGTTCCGCGACGGCGTGAGCCCGGCGGCGAGGTCGTCGAGCACGGCCTGGGTGAAGACGGTCGGGAAGGCCCAGCGGTAGAGCTTCGTGAGCGGGCTGCCGTACGTGACGAGAGCGATCCGCTCACGGGCGCGGGCCGAGAGCAGCCCGTCGCGGGTGAGCACGCACGCCGAGAGCACGCTGCCCTGGGAGTGCGCGGCGAGCACGACGCTGCCGCCGTTGGCGGCCAGGCGGTTGATCCGCTCGCCGAGCTCGGGGACGGCCCGCTCGCTGTAGCTCGGCGGGGCGAACGGGTGGAACGAGCGGGGCAGGCACGTGCCGACGTCGAAGGCGACCCCGACGATCCGGCGCAGGTTCCGGTTGCGCCACAGGGCCGCGAGCAGGACGAGCGTGGCGGGCGGCAGGGCGAGCGCGACCCAGGCGAGGAACCCGAGCGACCCGACGGAGCGGCTGGCCCAGTCGGCGCCCGCCGCGCTCTCCCGCAGCCCGGGCAGCGTCAGCACGGTCCCGAGCGCGAGACCGGCGAACGTCACGACGCCGGCGAGCGCGAGGGCGCGGCCGAGCGTCCGGGACACGCCGGCGATGCGGCGGAACCGCGCCACCGTGCGCACCCAGCGTCGTCCGTCGTCCGTCGGAGCCAGCGCGGATCGCCAGAACGACGCGTCGGGGCCCGACGGCGGGCGCGAGCCTGAGACGTCGGATGCCTCGCGCCTCGCGTACGCCGCCGCCAGGCTCGTGCGCACCGCGTCCGGGCGGACGGCGGCGGGGGTCGCGGGGGTGACGAGCCACGTGCCGACGAGGAACACGACGGCGAGCACGGCGAGCGCGGCCACCCACGCCAGCACGAGCAGCTTGACCGTGGTGAACGCCATCGGGACGAGGTCCGTGTGCGCGGCCAGCACCGCGTCGCCTGCGTCGTCGCTCGCAGACCCGGGAGCCGCGTCGTCGACCCACGTCCCGGCGAGCGCGATCATCGCGAGCAGGACGATCTGCAGCGCGACCTGCGCGAGGAACGAGAGCACGGCCGGCGCCGGCCACGGGAAGAAGTCGCCGCGTCTCCGGCGGGGCGAGCCGAGGAGCTGCTGGACCACGAGCGGGAGGAGCAGGGCGAGGGCGCCGACCCACAGCCACGCAGTTGCATCGGCTGTCTCGGGCAGGGCGGTGCGGGTGGCGTCGGGCCCGGATGTGACACCGACCGCGACCGCACCGGCGAGCGTCAGGGCGGCAAGGATCCACGTGCTGCGGTAGTGGAGGAGCGAGCCACGTCCGCTCACGACGAGCGCGCCGGCAAGGGCGAGGACGAGCAGCCCGGCGCCGAGGACGACGGACGCCCACCCGGCCGGACCGACCGACGGGGCGCCGGCGGGGTGGGCCAGCGCCGCGGCCGTCACGACGGCGGGGATCGCGAGCCCCACCGCGAGGTGCGCGGCCGAGAGCTGGCGGTGGAAGGGCGAGGTCGCCCAGAAGTCGCGGTTGCGCAGACCGTCGGCGACCTCCGACGCCGCGAGCCTCGTTGGCGGGCGCGGCTCGCCGGTGGCCGTGCGTCCGGACGTGGCCGCGTCGCACGTCTCCTCGTACCGGTTGCGGCTGCGCCGGCCCAGCCAGGAGACCGCGAGCGCGAACGCCGCCGCGACGACCGCGCCGAGCGCCGCCCGGGCGCCGAGGTGGTCGGCCAGGACGCACGGCCCGCCGCCGGTGCATCCGCCGGCCAGCCAGCGGACGCCGAGGACGTCGACGCAGAGGTACGCCAGCGACGTCGCGGCGGTGACCGAGAGGGCGAGTGCCGCGAGGCGGGCGCAGGCCTGGAAGATGCGGCTCGTGCCGCTCGATGCGGGGCTGCCCGGTGCGGCGGTCGCGCCGGGCGTGCCCGGTGCCTCGTGCGGCTCGCGCGCCATCCAGCCCGCCATGTTCGCGAGCATCGCCGGCAGCATGACGACCCACAGCGCCCGAGTGCGCGCGGCGGAGGTGAGGCCGCCCCAGGAGTAGGCCTCGCGGTGGCGACCGCCCGGACCGTCTGAGGTGCGGTAGAAGCCCGCGATGGCGTCGCCGCCCACCTGCCGCGGGTGCGGGTCGCTCAGCATGGCGCTGGGCGGGGTGTTGCTGACGCCGTGGACGCGGATCTCCGTCGTCCCGGCCAGCTCGTTCGGGCGCCGCTCGTCCAGGTCGTCCGACCACTCGCCCGGCATCGCGGCGTTCAGCTCCACGTACATGCGCCACTCCTTCGGGCCGCGATGGTTCGTGAGGCGAGCGTAGCGAGGGGGTCCGACACGATGGCCGGGGGGACCGGGCGCAGACCGGTGGGGGATGCGCAAGGGCCCCTGACCGGCGTTTCCGCTGGTCAGGGGCCCTTCACGTGCTCCCGCAGTTGGACTCGAACCAACAACCGTCCGATTAACAGTCGGATGCTCTGCCAATTGAGCTATGCGGGATCGGTCGTGTGCGGCGTCCGCTCCTGCGGCCGACCGCCCGCAGTACCTTACCAGCCTTCCCGGGTGGTCGCGTAACCGTGACCGAGCGCGGCAGACGGCTCCCGGGTGCGGTCGGAACGCGGTCTAGACGGGCAGCCCGACCGCGCCACGGGCCTCCGCCTCGACCTCGGCGGCGAGGTCGAGCACCTCCCGGTCCTCGCGCGCGGTGCCGAGGATGCTCACCTGGCTCGACAGGGTGCCGGCGGGGTCGCGGCGCACGGCTGCCCGCACCATCCCGCCGCCCGGGACCGGGCGCTGGACCACATGGACCAGCGAGGCCTCGATCCGCATCCGGACCGCCTGGGTGAACCGGCGCGGGTCGTCCGGCAGGCGCAGGGCGTGGGTGCCGCCGTCGACCTCGCGCAGCGTGAGGGTCGCGGTCTCGTCGTCCCAGTCGGCTCCGTCGAACAGCGTCCACGGGATCTCGCGGACGGCACCGTCCTTCGCGACGATCGCGAGGTGGTCGACGGTGACGACGCCGGTCTCCCCGCCAGCCGCCGTCGCCCAGGCGAGGGGCTTGGCGTCGGGGAGCGCGGCGCGGACCTGGTCGGGAAGCTGCGGCGTGCGGCGGAGGATGCCCATGGGACAACGGTACGTCCGGCCGGGCGTCGAGCGCGGGACGGCGGAGCCGTGCCCGGCGGCCGTGCCGCCCACCGCGTCCGCCGGCCGATCGTGACCCGCGGCGACTCGTGACTCTCGCGGCGGCGGGCCGCGGTCGGGAGACCGCGACCCGCCGCTGCGGCGTGTCGTCAGCCGGTGGACGAGGTCCGTCGCCGCAGCGCGAGCAGCGTGCCCCCGGCCGCGAGGATCGCGACGCCGGACAGGGCGATCACCCCGGCGGTTCCGGCGCCGGTCGAGGCGAGGCCGTGAGCGTCGGTCTGCGACGGGTTCGCGGACCGGGTCGGGGAGGGGGAGCCTGCCGTGGGGGCAGGGGAGCCAGTCGTCGGCCCGCCCGTTGGTGAGGCCGTGGGCGACGGCGTCGTGGGCTGGTCCGTCGGCGTCGGGTCCGTCGGCGTGGGGGTGGGCTCGGGATCGACCGGGTCGGCGGCGACCGAGAAGCTCACCGTCAGCGGTTCGGCGGTCCGGCTGCCGAGCGCTTGAGCGAGGGCGACGGTGTGCTCACCGCTGGTGAGGCCGTCGGTCACCTCGATCAGCCACGTGCCGTCCTCCGCCACGGTCGTCGACGCGGCGGCGGTGGCCGCCTGCATCGCGACCGCCGGATCGGCGGTCGTGACCCGAGCCTGCGCGACCTGCTCGGCGGGCGCGAGCCGCACCTCGGCACCCGGGAAGCCGGTTCCGGCGAAGGTCACCGCCCGGGTCCCGTTCGGGAGCTCCCCCTCGGGGGCTCGGGTGATGGTGAGCCCCGAGATGTCCGCACGCTGCGTCAGCCACTGCGAGGCGTCCGTCGGGTGGTCGATGATGCGCGTCTCGCCGATGCAGCCGAACCAGCCGTTGCGGGCAGCATCGTCGACCCAGTCCGCGCCGAGGATCCACGAGTGACCCTCGTGCCACGCCATCCCGCTCACGTCGTTGGCGTTGCGCAGCACGGGCGCGCCGTCGACGTACATGGTCGTGGTCCGGGTGGCGGGATCGTTCACCACGGCGACGTGCTGCCACACGTCGGTCATGATCTCGCCCGACCAGTTCACCCGGTCGCCCTTCGACGCGTCGGCGTCGAGGCTGGTCCACTGGAACTCCCGGAGGTTGGAGATGCCGAGAGCGCTGGGGGAGGCGGTCCAGTCCCACCGGGTCTCGGGGACGCCGATCTGCGAGCGGTTGCCCGTCCTGGTGAGCGCCTTCGACCAGCCGTTCCGAGAGGCGTCCCAGTCGGCGTCCATCTTCACGAACGTCTCGATCGTGTAGCCGTTGCTCAGGTCAGCCTCGTTGATGGCGGCATCGGCCGCGGTCGTGAGGTAGGAGTAGCGCGAGCCGGTGGAGCTGTCGAAGCACACGGCGGCACCGTCGGAGGAGAACCCGTGCGCGTTGCCCGACTCGATCACGACGTCCTCCCACGTCGCGTCGACCGCGTTCGTGTCGGCGGGGGCGGGACGGGTCAGGTCGTTGTCGCCCGCGATGTCCGTCACGACGGTGTCGGCGTCGACCACCCCGTCGAGCTGGTTGAAGCGCCAGTGGGCGAGAGTCCCATCGACGCTCACGTGGTCGAGCGTGTTCCCGGGCGCCTCCGTGGTGGTGGGTTCCGGGCCCTCGAACCCGTCGAGGATGAGGCTGCGGGCGAGCTCGGTGAGCTTCGGCTCGTCGGGGGAGCCCGCGGTGAACCCGGGTGCGAAACCACCGAAGCGTTCGCTGAAGTCCATGGTGACGGTGAAGCGCTGGTGCTGACCCTCGAGAGTCGGCTGGTCGTAGGAGGTGAGCCCCTCCTGCGGCTTGGCCACGACCCACGGCGACACGGTCTCCAGAGAGATCGAGTCGTTGCTCAGGTCGAACTCGAACAGTCCGAGGTATCCGTTACCGCCCTCGTAGGCCATCTGGTAGTCGAGGAGGACCTGGAGGACGTCGTTGCCGAAGTCGTTCTGCTTGACCTGACGGGTGGCGCCGTGGAAATGGCCGTTCAACGTCATGAAGATCTGGTCGTTGCTGCGGATGAGGGAATTCCACAGCCGCTCGCTGTCACCGGTCTCGATCGGAGACACCTGGTCCGCACCGACGTTGATCAGAGCGTGCGTCGAGAGGATCACCGGGACGTCGGGGTGCGCATCCAGCACCCCCTGCGCCCACGCGATCGTCTGGTCCGAGGCGTTCCACGAGATCGCGAGCGACATGAAGCGCTGTCCCTCGGCCTCGAAGACGTGGTACTGACTCAGCCCGGTCGCGTCGCTTCCCTCGTAGGTCGACAGACCGCTCGCGCGCTGGGCCCCGAACCAGGTGGTGAAGGGCTCCCTCGCCGCGTCGAGCTGGTTGTCCCAGACCGCGCTGTTGGTGACGTCGTGGTTGCCGGGAAGGATCGAGTAGGGCAGGCCCGCGTCGTCGAGGACCGCCATGGCGCGGTCGGCCGCCTCCCACTCGCGCGTCGTCCCCGCGCGGTCGACGATGTCCCCGAGGTGCGCCGTGAACGGAATCCGGAGCTCGTCCGCGTTCTCGGCCAGCCAGGTCGTCTGCGTCTCGAACGGGTCCGTTCCGTAGCGGGGCACGAACTGATCCTCGGAATAGCGGGAGTAGAACTGCGTGTCTGGAAGGACCGCAAATGTGAAACGCGATCCGAGATCGTCATCGGAAGGGGCCGCGGACGCGGTCGAGGCGCCCGCGACGACGATTCCTGCGGCCAGTCCGAATGTGGCGAGGGCGCTCGTGAGGCGGCTGAGGGAGCGGCGGGTAGAGGGATGGTGGGAGGTTCTCACGAAGGGGTCACTTTCGTTCGAGAAGATGGCATGCCTCGGGTCCGACATTGCCCGGGGAGTGCCAACTGTTCCCGCTGCGAGTGACATCGGGGTGGCCTGGCGGTGGCTGGCCGGTCTCGTTCCGGCGACGGTTGCCCGGCGCGACGCGTGCAGGAGGGGATCTCGCGCGGTGGTCTCGTCGCCGTGCACTCGCCGGCCCCGCGGACGGGACGAGTCGAGAGCTCCGCGCGAGGTTCCTGGTCGGGATCGCTGCGGAACGGCTCGTCCCGGCGTTCGGTGTTTCGCCCGCGTTCACTCGCCGGTCGGCCCATCGCCGTCTGTGTCGACTTCACTCCACGAGGGCATCAATCCTGGAGGCACAATGAGACGTCCTGTCCTTGCCGCGTTCGCCGTCGTGGCCGTAGCCGGAACGCTCGGGGTCGTGGCGCCCGCCACGGCAGCCGGAGCCGCCGTGCGGATCAACGAGGTCCAGTCGAACAGCGCGGTCGGTGCGCCTGACTTCGTCGAGCTCGTGAACACGGGGTCGGAGCCGGTCGACCTCTCGGGCTGGGTGCTGCGCGACGACAAGGACGAGCGCGACCTGCGGATCGCTTCGGGCACGATCATCGCGCCCGGGGAGTTCTTCGTGATCGAGCCGGACTCCGATCCTGATGCTGGCTTCGGTCTTGGCAGCCGCGACATGGCGCGTCTCTACGCTGCCGACGGGACGACGCTCGTCGACTCCTACGAGTGGACCGATCACGCGTTCAGCGAGGGGCGGATCCCCGACGGCACCGGTGAGTTCGTCGACACCGAACCCACCCCGGCGGCGGCGAACGTGGCGCGCAACGAGGGGGCCTTCTACGAGGCTGACGCCACGATCGTCGTCAACGAGGTCATGTCGGACGACCCGGCCGGCGGTGCCGACTGGGTGGAGCTGACCAACACGGGTGGCGTCGCGGTGGACGTCTCGGGCTGGGTGCTGCGCGACGACAACGACCAGCGGGACCTGCGGATCGCCGCGGGCACGGTCCTGGAGCCCGGCGCACTCCTCGTGGTGGAGACGGACACACCCGCGAACGGCTTCGGCCTCGGGCGCGTGGACCAGATCCGGCTGTTCCTCGCCGACGGGCGGGGTCTCGTCGATGAGCACTCGTGGACCGATCACGTGGCCAGCGAGGGTCGGGTCCCCGACGGCACGGGGGAGTTCGTGCCGACCGAGCCGACCCCGCGCAGCGCCAACGTGGCTCGGGGCGGCGGAACCCCGGTCGTGATCAACGAGGTCGAGACCAGTGGCGACGCCCGTGGGGACTGGGTCGAGCTGGCCAACACGGACCTGGAGCAGACGGTCGACGTGTCGGGGTGGACGCTGATCGACAGTGACCCGAGCCACGACCCGATCGTTCTGCCCGAGGGCACGACCATCGAGTCGGGTGGCTACCTCGGCGTCCTCACCGAGCCGAGCTTCGGGCTTGGCGGCCGCGACGAGATCACGGTGCGGGATGCCGCCGGGATCGTGGTGGCCTCACGTGCCTGGGAGGAGCACTCTGCGACGACGCTCGGCCGCTGCCCCGACATGACCGGTCCGTTCACGGACACGGGCGGCGGGACCTTCGAGCTCGCGAACGACTGCTCGCAGCCGCCGGGCGGTGACGTCGACGTCGAGGCCTGGCCGTTCGAGAACGATGTCCGGGACGCGGTCGCCCCTGGCACGTGGGGGGACGACATGTCCGGCATCGACGTGGCGCCGGACGGCACGATCGTCGCCGTGAACAACGGCAGCGGCGAGATCTTCCGGCTCGCCGGCGGGCCGGGCACGTACACGGTCGACGCCTCGTGGCTCGCGACCTACCCGGGCGGCGCGGGCCAGCCCGACGGTGAGGGCATCACGGTCGGCGGGGACGGCGCGGTGTACCTCGCGACCGAGCGTGATGACCGCGCGAGCAAGGTCAGCCGACCGTCGGTGCTGCGCGTCGAGCTGGGGGCCGACGGCCGGTCCACCACGACCCACGAGTGGAACCTGAGCGAGGTCACGGGACCCCTCGGGGCGAACGGCGGCCTCGAGGGAGTCGAGTGGATCTCCGACGCCGACGCCACTCGTCTCGGCGTGCGCGGCTCCGACGGCGAGGTCTACGACCCCGCGGCCTTTGGCGCTCACACCGGCGGCATCTTCGCGGTGGGCGTGGAGCAGACGGGCAACATCCACCTCGTCGTGCTGGAGGAGGACGGACGCATCACGCGGCTGCAGACGGTCAACGCCTCGGAGGCCGTGTCGTCGGTGATGGGCCTCGACTGGCGCGCGGGTGGCAACGAGCTGTGGGCGCTGTGCGACGAGGTGTGCGAGAACCGCACCGCGGTCTTCGCCTTCGACGAAGGCGTGCTGACCCGGCAGGTGGAGTACGCGGCTCCCACCGGGATGAACGCCTCGTACACGAACGAGGGCATCGCGCTCCTGTGGTGCGCGCTGGATGCCGACGCCTGGCCGACGGTGATGTGGATCTCGGACTCACCGCACGAGGGTGTCTCGCTCCGAGTCGCCGACGGTGCCGACTGCGTCGGGTCGCAGGAGCCGGGTGAGGGGTCGAGCAGCGGCACGACGCCGACGCCGACCTCGACGCCTCCCGGCGGGTCCAGCCCCGGCGAGACCACCGCACCGACCACGGCGACGCCGGGTGGTGCGAGCCCCACCGGCGCCGGGACGAGCGGCAGCGGGCTGGCCACCACCGGTGTCCAGGCATCGCCCTGGCTCGCGGCGGCCGCCGTCGCGCTCGTCCTGATCGGGACGGCTCTCGCCGTCCGCCGCCGAGCAGCGGCGACCTGACGTCGGGGACGACCGGGCGGTCGGTCCAGGACGGGTCGGCACGCTCGATGGTCCTTCTCGATTGGGCGCGGGAAGCCGGACCGCAGCACCGCCCGGTCCACGGTGTCGCGTTCTGGCTCGGCCGCGGGTCCTAGGGGGTCGTCACCAGCTCCGGCGGCAGCAGGTCGGCGTGGGCGGCGAGCAGCTCCTCGGTCATCGAGCGGATCTGGGGGAGGGTGCACATCGCCGAGGTGAGCGGGTCCAGCGCCACGGCGTGGTGGACGTGCCGGACGTCGCCCTCCAGCGCCGCCCGGACGGCGAGCGTCTGGACGTTCACGTTGGTCCGGTTGAGCGCGGCGAGCTGGGGCGGGAGCTCGCCCTGAGCCACCGGCTGGACGCCGTTCGCGTCGACGAGGCACGGCACCTCGACGCATGCGTCGGCCGGCAGGTTGGTGATCAGCGCGCCAGCGTTGGGCACGTTCCCGTAGACGACGCTCGGCACACCGGTCGCGATCGAGTTGACGATGCTCGCGCCGTACTCGACGGAGGGCTTCAGCTCCGCCTTCAGCCACTCGAGCTGGTCGGTCAGGTCGCCGGGGACGTCGTGAGCGGCGCAGATCTCGTAGTAGTCCCACCGCTGCGGGATGTACTCGGTGACCATGTCGGCGGACTTGCGGAAGTACGGCAGGTACTCGGAGGCGTGATGGCTGGACTCGGTCTGGAAGTAGCCGAACTGCTCCATGATCGCGGTGCGCACCTGCTCGTTGCCGCCCTCGTAGGTGCTGGCGTCGTCGGCGGCGCCGGAGTGGTCGCCGTCGTCCCTGCGAAGCCCGCCCGCCCCGCGGCCGATCCGGTGCCGCTCGGCCATGAGAGCGCGCAGCCGCGGGTAGAGGTCCTCCCGTCCCCGTCGGAGCTCGAGCACCCACGCCTGGTGGTTGATGCCGGCGCAGCGGTAGCTGACCTCCTCGTACGGAACCTCGAGGGTGCGGGCGAGCATCCGTGTGGTCCCCTGCACGCTGTGGCACAGGCCGACGGTGCGCAGCCCGAGGGCGTTGAGGTAGGAGGTCGCCATCGCCATGGGGTTGGCGTAGTTGATGACGGTGGCGTCCGGGCACAGCTCCAGCGCGTCGGCGGCGATCTCACGGTAGGCGGGCACCGACCGCAGGAAGCGGAACACGCCGCCCGGTCCGACCGTGTCGCCGACCGGCTGATCGACGCCGTAGCGGCGCGGGATCTCGACGTCGTGCCGGTACGAGGCCACCCCACCGACCTGGAAGGTGATGATGACGACATCGGCCCCGGCGAGTGCTTCTCGCCGGTCCGTCGTCGGGACCACACGGGTGGGAAGGCCGTGGTGGGCGACCAGCGCGCGCGCCGCCGAGGCCACCCCCTCGAGTCGTCCCGGGTCGATGTCCATGAGGCGGATCTCGCTGTCCTGCAGCGCGGGGAAGCTGACGAGGTCCCCGAAGAGCCGGAACGGGAAAACGAAACCGCCGGCACCGATGATGGCAATCGTTGTCATGCTGCGAACCTACGCACGCGTGCGTAGCGCCACCTCCGGGACGTATCGGACTTTCTCCGGGAATCTTGGCCCGGTGTCTCCGCGGCTGGGTGTCGCCTGGTTGGATGAGACATGGCCGACGGGGTGATCACCGAGCGCTCCGGCCTGTGGACGCGTCGCGGGGCTCCGCCGGTGATGGCTCACCAGCACCGACACGACGACGTCGAGCTGAACGTGGTGCGCGAGGGTCGGCTGCGGTACCTGTTCGGTGGCTCGCGGGTCGACGTGAACGCCGGTGACATCGCCCTGTTCTGGGGGACGACTCCGCATCGACTGGTGCGCCCCGGAACCGCCGAGCTCAGCGACGTGCTGTGGCTGCACGTCCCGCTGGTGACGGTGCTCTCGTGGGAGCTCTCGCCCGCCCAGCTGGGTGGGTTGCTGCAGCCTCGCCCCGTTGTGGTGCCCGCGGCTGCGCTGGACTATGACGCGGCCACCGCCGTCCGACGCTGGCACGGTGACATCGGTCGCGGCGACCACGCCCTGGCGTTCCTGGAGCTGCAGGCCCTCGTGCGCAGGGTGCTGTGCTCAGCCGCGCAGGACTCGCCGCCGACGAGCCCACCCGAGCACCTCGACGCGGTGATGCTGATGACTCGGCTGATCGCCGAGCGCTTCCGGGATCCTCTGACTCCGGCGCAGGTCGCCGACGCGAGCCACCTGCACCCCAGCTACGCGATGACGGTGTTCCGATCGGTGATGGGCTGCACGATCGGGGCGTACCTGGTTCGCTGCCGAGTCACCGAGGCGCAGCGCCTGCTGGCCAGCACCCGGCTGTCGGCCGCCGAGGTCGGGCACGCCGCCGGCTTCGGGTCGCAGAGCCAGTTCTACGACCACTTCGGCCGGGCATGTGGGACGACGCCGGCCCGGTATCGAGCCAGCATCGCCGGGACGTGAACCCGGCCGCGCGGCTCGGCCTCGGCGGTGCCTCGCAGCTCCGGGTCGTCTAGCCGTGCCCCACGTCTGGCCCACGTCGGGCTCCAGCGATGTTCGAGAACTACCTTCTGACCCGTGCCCCCTGTGGGGCTTGAACCCACGACCGACGGATTATGAGTCCGCTGCTCTGACCGGCTGAGCTAAGGGGGCCGTGCCGCCGGTGGGCGGCGCGTCGATCGTAGTGCGCTCGCCCGCCGCGCGCGCTCTGTGCCATACTCGCCGGTTCGCTTCCGTCATGCGGTCATCCGATGCCCGATGTCGGTCGCGGCTGGAATGATGGGCTCGTAAGCCACAGCAGGAGGATCTCGTGACGTACCGCTTCAACCCGCCGCCCGGATGGCCGACTCCGCCCGCGGGTTGGACGCCCCCTGCCGGCTGGCAGCCCGAGCCCACCTGGCCCGCCGCGCCCGCGGGCTGGCAGTTCTGGGTGGAGGACGCCGCCCCCGCGGCTCCCGCCGTCCCGACGCCGCCCCCGGCGCCCACGCCTCCGGCCGTGCCGTCGACGGGCTCCGTCCCGGTGACGCCGCCGGCCCCCGCCGCGCCGTTCACGCCGAGCCCGCCGTCCGCCCCGACGACGCCGTCGGCACCGACCGCTCCCTCGGTCCCGACGGCCCCGCCGTCCTCCTCGACCCCGCCGCCGCCGAGCGGCCCGGCGTTCCCCGCCTCCGCGGTGACGACGCGCATCCCGGGGTCGGGCTCCGCCGCCACCCCGCCGCCGCCCTCCGCGCCCGGTGCCTCGGCCCCGACCCCGCCCTCGGCCCCGACCCCGCCTGCGGCCCCGACCCCGCCTGCGGCCCCGGGCAGCCCGGCCGGTCCGGGCCGCGGGAACACGGCCCCGACGCCGTCGACCTCGCCGGTCTCGCTCCCGGGCGGGGCCGACCCGACGACGATCATCCCGACGTCGCGCCCCACCACGCCGCCGCCTCCCGCGGCGCCGGGCGCGCCCCAGGCGTCGTTCGGTCAGCCGGGCGGTCCGACGACCGGCCCCCAGCCGACCGGCCCCTCGATGCCCACCATCCCCTCGGCGACCTCCGGCGCGCCCGGGACGGGTTCGTCGGTCTACCCGGGCGGCAGCTACGCCCCGGCCCCGGCGCCCTACTCGGCCGATCCCGTCGTGCACCATGGCGCTCAACAGCGTGACGTGGGACGCGCAGTGCGACGGCTTCATGTCCTCGGACCCGGACGGCAGCTACGTGCTGGTCAACGTGACGGTCACCGCGGCGGCCGACGCCACCGAGGCGCTCAACATCAACGAGTTCTACTTCGAGGCGTACGCCGAGGGCTACTCGGTCGACGTCGGCATCGGCGGCCTGTTCTGCGACGTGCCGGACGCGCTGCCCGACGACCTCCAGCCGGGGGCGACCGCGACGGGCAACCTCATGCTCGACCTCAGCCCCGAGACGGTGTGGCTCGCCTACAGCCCGACGCTCGGCTTCTACGGGCCGGACCCGGCCTGGAGGATCCGCTGACACATGGCGTTCCGTGACATCCGGATCGTGGGTGACCCGGTCCTTCGGACGCCCTGCGCGCCCATCACGACGGTCGACGAGAGGGTCCGCACGCTCGTTGCGGACCTTCTCGAGACCGTCGACGCCGAGGGCCGCGCCGGTCTGGCCGCGAACCAGATCGGCGTCGGCCTGCGCGCGTTCTCGTGGAACGTCGACGACCTCGGGTACGTGCTCAACCCGCGGATCGTCGAGCTGAGCGACGACGAGTTCCAGGACGGCGACGAGGGCTGCCTCTCCGTCCCGAAGCTGTGGTTCCCGACCCGACGCGCCTGGTACGCCAGGGTGGAGGGGACGGACCTCGACGGGAACGTCGTCGTCGTCGAGGGGGAGGGCCTCATGGCCCGCTGTCTCCAGCACGAGGTCGACCACCTCGACGGCCTGCTCTACCTCGACCGCCTGGACAAGGACACCCGCCGCCAGGCGCTCCGCGCGCTGCGCACCCTCTGACCGCTCCAGACGACGGCCCGGGACGCCGAGAGAGGCCCCGGGCTACCGTTTCCGCCGCTCATGCGGCACACTGGGACCACGCCGTCGTACATGGCACCGCCAGGCAGCGAGATTCGTTGGGGAAGACGTATCTCGAGACTGGGAGGTCGACATGTCGGGACACCAGACCCGCGGTGTTCTTTTCGTGCACTCTGCACCCCGGGCGCTGAGCCCCCACGTCGAGTGGGCCGCCGCGTCCGTCCTTGGCATGCGCCCGGTCTTCGACTGGACCGAGCAGCCCGCGGCTCCCGGCATGCTCCGCGCCGAGATCTCCTGGGTCGGCACGGCCGGGACGGGTGCGCGCCTCGCGTCGGCGCTGCGCGGCTGGGACCACCTGCGCTACGAGGTGACCGAGGACGCGACGCTGACGACCGACGGCTCGCGCTGGTCGCACACGCCGAGCCTGGGCATCTTCCACGCGCAGACCGACCGCGTCGGCAACGTCGTGGTGCCCGAGGACCGCATCCGCAACGCGCTCACGAACCTGGGCGACCCGCTGCGCCTGGCCGAGTCGCTCGACCTGGCGCTCGGCCAGGCCTGGGACGACGAGCTGGAGCCCTTCCGCTACGCGGGCGCCGGCGCGCCCGTGCGCTGGCTGCACCGCGTCGGCTAGTCGCCGGGACGCCGGCACCGCCGCCTGCTGGGACCGACATCGCGGGCGCGGCGCCGACCCCGTCCGCGAGGTGTGCGGTGCCCGCCGGCCCGCGCTCGACGCGTGAGCCGGGCGCGCGAGCAGCTACGCGCTGGTGACGATGAGGGACACGTTGTGCCCCCCGAACCCGAACGAGTTGTTGAGCGCTGCCAGCTCGCCGTCCGGCAGCTGCGTCGCCGTCGTCGACACCTGGATCTCGGCGGGCAGCCCGGCGTCGGGCGTCTCGAGGTTGATCGTCGGGGGAGCGATGTGGTCGTGCACCGCGAGCACGGTGAAGACCGTCTCGAGCGCGCCGGCCCCGCCGAGGAGGTGCCCCGTCATCGACTTGGTGCCCGACACGATGACCTCACCCATGACGTTCGCGATCGCCTGCGCCTCGCCGATGTCGCCGGCGGGCGTCGACGTCGCGTGCGCGTTGGCGTGCACGATGTCGGCGCCGGTGAGTCCGGCCGCCTCCAGCGCGGTGCGCATGGCGCGGGACTGGCCGTCGGGGTCGGGGGCGGCGATGTCGCCGGCGTCGGAGCTGATCCCGGCACCGGCGATGCGGCCGTAGATCGTGGCGCCGCGCGCGCGGGCGTACTCCTCGCTCTCGAGGACGACGATGCCGGCGCCCTCGCCGAGGACGAAGCCGTCGCGCGTCGCGTCGTAGGGCCGGGACGCGGTCGCGGGGGAGTCGTTGCGGGTCGAGAGGGCCTGCATCCGGGCGAACGCGGCGATCGGCAGCGGGTGGATGCACGCCTCGGTGCCGCCGGCGACGACGACGTCGGCGCGGCCGTCGCGGATCATCTGCGCGGCGTAGGCGATGGCCTCGGCGCCGGAGGCGCAGGCGGAGACGGTGGCGTGGGCGCCGGCCTTCGCGCCGAGCGCGATCGAGACGTAGGCGGCGGCGGAGTTCGGCATGAGCATGGGGACGGTCAGGGGGTGCACCCGGCGGGCGCCCTTCTCCTTGAGCGTGTCCCAGCCGTTCATCAGGGTCCACAGGCCGCCGAGGCCGGTGCCGATGACGACGCCGAGCCGCAGGCCGTCGACCTCGGGCTCGCCGGCGTGCGCCCACGCCTCGCGGGCGGCGACCATGGCGACCTGGGCCGAGCGGTCCATCTTCCGGGTCTCGGGCACCGAGAGCGTCTCGGCCGGCTCGACGGCGAGCTCGCCGGCGAACCGCACGGGCAGCTCGTGCTGCTCCATCCACTCCCGCTCGATGGTGGCGATCCCGGAGGTGCCGGCCAGCGCCGCGCTCCAGGTGTCCGCGACGTTCCCGCCGAGAGGGGACGTCGCCCCGAGTCCGGTGACGACGACGTTGCGCTCGCTCAAGGTGCTCTCCGTTGGCTCAGGGGGTCGAGAGTGTCAGGTCAGGGTGACGAGGTGCCTGCTGGGGCCCCGGTCGGGGCCCCAGCGGCAAGGACGCGCTGGCTCAGGCCTGGGCGCCGACGATGAAGCTGACGGCGTCGCCGACGGTCACGAGGTTCTTGACCTCGTCGTCCGGGATGGTGACCTCGAACTTCTCCTCGGCCTGCGCGACGATCGTCATCATCGACAGCGAGTCGATGTCGAGGTCGTCCGTGAAGGACTTGTCGAGCTCGATCGAGTCGACCGGGAGGCCCGTCTCCTCGTTGACGATCTCGGCGAGGCCGGCGAGGACCTCATCGTTGTTCAGAGCCATGTTCTCTCCTTGTAGTGGTGCACCGCGGGTTCTCGCGGCACGGTCGAACGGTCTAGCTGTCGAGCGGATGCTACGGGGACAAGTCTCTCAGGGCAGGACGACGACCTGCGCCGCGAAGGCCATCCCGGCGCCGAACCCGATCTGCAGGGCGACCTGGCCCGAGCGGGCCTGCCCCTCGCGCAGCAGGCGCTCGGTCGCGAGCGGGATCGAGGCGGCGGACGTGTTGCCCGTCTCGGCGATGTCGCGGGCGACGACGACGTCCTCGCGCAGCCCCAGCATCTTCACGACCTGGTCGGTGATCCGCATGTTCGCCTGGTGCGGGATGAACACGTCGACGTCCTCGAGCGAGAGGCCGGCCGCCTCGACGGCGCGACGCGCGATCTCGGGGACGTTCGAGATGACCCACTTGAACACGCTGGGTCCCTGCTGGCGGATCGTCGGCCACTCGGTGGCGATCGTGTCGGCGACGGCGTCCTCGTGCGTCTCGCCGCGCAGCTCGAGCCAGGTCCGCGTCTGGTGGATCAGCCCGGCGAGCGTGCCGTCGGCCCCCCACACCGTCGGGCCGATGCCCGGGGTGTCGGACGGGCCGACCACGGCGGCGCCGGCACCGTCGCCGAGCAGGAACGAGATGGAGCGGTCGGTCGGGTCGATGTAGTCGCTCATCCGCTCGACGCCGACGACGAGCACGTGCCGCGCCTGGCCCGAGCGGACCAGGGCGTCGGCCTGGCCGACGCCGTAGCAGTAGCCGGCGCAGGCGGCCGAGATGTCGTACGCGGCGGCGGGCGTCGCGCCGATCTCGGCGGCGACCCGGGCCGCGAGGGCCGGCGTCTGCTCGAAGTAGGTGACCGTCCCGAGCAGGACGACGTCGATCTGGTCGGCCGTGACCCCGGCCGCCTCGAGCGCGTCGTTCGCTGCGGCGACCGCCATGTCGAGGATCGACGTCTCCGGGTTCGCCCGGCGACGCGTCCGGATCCCGGTGCGCTGCTGGATCCACTCGTCCGAGGAGTCGATCGGGCCGACGATCTCCTCGTTCGGCACCACGCGCTCGCCGCGGAAGCCGCCGACGCCGAGGATGCGCGTCCCGGCAATCGGCTGGATGGGGGTGATCGTCGTCATGACTCGGTCCTCGATCGGGTACGGGGGAGGTCGGGTGCTGCTGGATCGGATCGTGCGGTCGGTCGCGTGCTCAGCCGTGCTCGGCCGCGTGCTCGGCGACGAACGCGCGGGCGGCGTCGATGTCGTCCGGACCCTTGATCGCGAGCCGGGCCACGTCCGGAAGCGTACGCCGCGCGAGGCCCGTGAGGACGCCGCCGGGCGCGAGCTCGAGGATGCCCGTGACGCCGAGCTCGGCCAGGCGCTCCTGGCACAGGTCCCACCGCACGGGGGAGGTGATCTGCGACGCGAGCCGGCGCAGCGCCTCGGCCGCGTCCGTGACGACGGTGCCGTCGGCGTTCGACAGCAGGGCGACGCGCGGGTCGTTCGCCGGCCAGCCCGTCACGATGTCCTCGAACGCGACGCGGGCGCTGCCCATGAGCGGGGTGTGGAACGCGCCGGCCACCTGGAGCGGCATGATCCGCGCCTTGGCCGGCGGGGCGTCGACGAGCGCCGCGATCGCCTCGTGGGCGCCGGCCGCGACCACCTGGCCGCCGCCGTTGACGTTCGCCGGCCAGGCGCCGGCGGCCGCGATGGCCGCCTCGACCTCGTCGCTGTCGCCGCCGAGCACCGCCGCCATCCCGGAGGGGTTCTCGGCCGCGGCCTGCGCCATGAGCGCGGCGCGGCGCGAGACGAGCGCGACCGCCTCGTCGTCGGCCATCATCCCGGCGGCGGCGACGGCGCTGAACTCGCCGACCGAGTGCCCGGCGACGACGCCGGCGACCTCGGCGACGTCCCGCCCGTCGAGGACGGCGCGCAGCGCCATGAGGGACGTCGCGACGATGAGCGGCTGCGCGATCGCGGTGTCCCGGATCGTGTCGGCGTCACTCGTCGTGCCGTGGCCGACGAGATCGATCCCGCTGGCCCGGGCGGCGGCGGCGAGGTGGTCGGCGGCGCCGGGGACCTCGAGCCATGCCGTGAGCATGCCGGGGGTCTGGGCGCCCTGGCCGGGCGCGACGATCGCAAGCATGGTGACAAGCATGCCGGTCCCCGGACCCCCGAACCGGGTCACGACGACGACGAACCCGTCCTCACGACTTTGTAGGAAACCTACGGATCTGGGCGGGCTCGCGCAGGCGGCCGAGCACGAGTGCGATCTGCAGCACAAAACCCTCGCGCGCATCGGTCGGGTCCCACCCCGAGAGCTGCGCGATCCGGCGCAGCCGGTAGCGAACGGTGTTGGGGTGGACGAACAGCGCGCGGGCCGCCGCCTCGAGCGAGCGACCCGACTCCAGGTAGGACGCGAGCGTCTCCACGAGCGGTCCGGACGCCGCGGCGAGCGGCGCGTACACGGTCGTGCGCAGCACCTCGACGGCCTCGGTGTCGCCGGACAGCGCGCGCTCCGGGAGGAAGTCGCTCGCCTGCGCCGGGCGCGGGGCGTCGGGCCAGCCGCGAGCCGCCGCGAGGCCGGCGAGGGCGCCGCGCGCCGACTGGCTGGCCTCGAGCACGGTCGGCACGACGGGGCCGAGCACGACGGGGCCGTCGCCCAGCAGCGGCACGAGCGAGGTCGCGGCCGCGCGCAGGTCGCCCTGCCCGCCGAGGACGAGCACGACGCGGTCCCCGTGGATGCCGACGAGCGCGTCGCCGGCGGCCCGGCGGGCGGTGCGCCGCAGCTCGACCGAGCTGTCCTCGGCGCTCGGCAGGGCGCCGGCCACGACGACGACGGGGGTGGTCGCGTCCCAGCCGAGCGTCGCGAGCCGGGAGCGCAGGGCGTCGTCGTCGTCGCCGCGCAGGATCGCGTCGACGGCGAGCGCCTCGGTCCTGGCGTCCCACGCGCCCCGCACCTCGGCGGCGCGCGCGTAGACCTCGGCGGCCGAGAAGGCGACCTCGCGGGAGTAGATGAGGACGGCCTCGCGCAGCTCGGACTCCCGCTCGCCGGAGGCGATCTCGCTCGTGTGGGCCTCGACGACCTCGACCAGCAGCCGCACGAGCGACAGCGTGTGCTGCAGCGACATCGAGCGGATGAGCTCGGGCGGCGCGGCCCGGAAGATCTCCGAGGCGTTGTACGTCGTGGGCGCCGGGTTCTCGTACCAGTCGATGAACGCGCTGATGCCGGAGGCCGCCACCAGCCCGATCCACGAGCGGTCCTCGGCAGGCAGCGCCCGGTACCAGACGGACTCGGCGTCCAGCCGCTTCATCGCCGCCGCGGTGAGGAGGTCGCTGCGCTGGCGCAGGCGCCGGATCGTCTCGGCTTGGGCCTGGAGTCTCACGGGCCGAGCCTACGCGTCGCCTTTGTGGGAGTGCCACAAGTCGGACGGAATGCGAACGCGCCGCACCCCGGGTGGGGTGCGGCGCGTTCGGTGACCGCTCGGCGGTCGGGACCGGTGGTTACGCGTCGCCGCCGGCGGAGCCGGTCGTGCCGGCCGTGACGTCGAGCAGGCGGTACTTCTCGACGGCCTGGGCCGGCACGTCGGCCGCGACCTGGCCGCGGCGGGCGAGTGACTGCAGCGCCTTCGTCACGACCGACTGCGTGTCGATGAGGAAGTGACGGCGCACGGCCGGGCGGGTGTCGGACAGACCGAAGCCGTCGGCGCCGAGCACGGCGTAGTCGCCCGGGACCCACTGGCGGATCTGGTCGGCCACGAGGTGGTCGTAGTCGCTCGTCGCGATGAACGGACCCTCGGCGTCGGCGAGCTTTCGCGTGACGAACGGCGTGCGGACCTCGCGCTCGGGGTGGACGAACGCGTCCCGCTCGGCGGCGAGCGCGTCGCGACGCAGCTCCGACCAGGACGTCACGGACCAGGCGCCCGCGCGCACGCCCCAGTCCCGCTCGAGGATCTCGCGGGCCTCGAGGATCCACGGGACCGCGACGCCGGACGCGAGGAGCTGGACCACGGGACCGTCGCCGTCCTGCGGGGCCTGGATCTGGTAGAGGCCGCGCAGGATGCCGTCGACGTCGACCCCCTCCGGCTCCGCCGGCTGGACCATCGGCTCGTTGTACACGGTGAGGTAGTAGATGACGTCCTCGGGTCGGGCGTCGCCGAGGATGCCGCGCCCGTCGTTGCTGCCGTACATGCGCTCGATGCCGTCGCGCACGATGTGGCGGATCTCGTACCCGTAGGCCGGGTCGTAGTGGACGACGGCGGTGTTCGTGCCGGCGATGAGCGGGGAGTGCCCGTCGGCGTGCTGGAGGCCCTCGCCCGTGAGCGTGGTCCGTCCGGCGGTCGCGCCGATGAGGAAGCCGCGCGTCATCTGGTCGCCGGCTGCCCAGAACTGGTCGCCCGTGCGCTGGAACCCGAACATCGAGTAGTAGATGTAGAACGGCACGAGGACCTCGCCGTGCGTGGCGTAGGACGTGCCGACCGCCTGGAACGCCGAGGCGGAGCCGGCCTCGTTGATGCCGGTGTGCATGATCTGCCCGGCCGGGGACTCCTTGTAGCTGAGCATCAGCTCGCGGTCGACGGCGAGGTAGTTCTGGCCGAGCGTGTTGAAGATCTTCGCGGACGGGAAGATCGCGTCGAGACCGAAGGTGCGGGCCTCGTCCGGGATGATCGGGACGATCCGCCGGCCGAAGTCCTTGTCCTTGACGAGGTCCTTGAACAGCCGGACGAACGCCATCGTCGTGGCGACCTCCTGCTGGCCCGAGCCCTTCGCGAGCATCGAGTACGCCTTGTCGCCGGGCAGCGTCACCTCGGTGAAGGTGGAGCGGCGCTCGGGCTGGAACCCGCCGAGCTCGCGGCGGCGCTCGAGCATGTACTTGATCTCCTCGGCCTCGAAGCCGGGGTGGAAGTACGGCGGGAGGTAGGGGTTCTCCTGGAGCTGCGCGTCCGTCAGCGGGATCTCGAGCGCGTCGCGCAGGAGCATCGCGTCCTCGGGCTTGAGCTTCTTCATCTGGTGCGTCGCGTTGCGGGCCGCGAAGTGCGGGCCGAGGCCGTAGCCCTTGACGGTGTGCGCGAGCACGACGGTCGGGCGGCCGGTCGTCTCGACGGCGGCCTTGTAGGCGGCGTAGATCTTGCGCGTGTCGTGGCCGCCGCGCTTCATGGCCCAGATGTCGTCGTCGCTCAGGTCGGCGACCATGGCCTTGGTGCGCGGGTCGCGACCGAAGAAGTTGTCGCGGATGAACGCGCCGGACTCGGCGCGGTACGTCTGCATGTCGCCGTCCGTCGTCGTCGACATGATGTCGACGAGGGCGCCGTCGGTGTCCCTGGCGAGCAGGTCGTCCCACTCGCGGCCCCACACGACCTTGATGACGTTCCAGCCGGCGCCGTGGAAGAAGCCCTCGAGCTCGGTGATGATCGAGCCGTTGCCGCGGACCGGGCCGTCGAGGCGCTGGAGGTTGCAGTTGACGACGAACGTGAGGTTGTCGAGCTTCTGCTGGGCGGCGAGCTGGAGCATGCCGCGCGACTCGGGCTCGTCCATCTCCCCGTCGCCGAGGAAGGCCCACACGCGCTGCTGCGAGGTGTCCTTGATGCCGCGCAGGTGCAGGTACTTGTTGGTCCAGGCCTGGTAGATCGCGCCGGACGGGCCGAGGCCCATCGAGACGGTCGGGAACTGCCAGAAGTCCGGCATGAGGCGCGGGTGCGGGTAGGAGGGGAGCCCGCCGGCCGGGTGGCTCAGCTCCTGGCGGAAGCCGTCGAGGCGGTCGGCCGAGAGGCGACCCTCGAGGAACGCGCGGGCGTACATGCCGGGGGAGGCGTGGCCCTGGAAGTAGATCTGGTCCCCGCCGCCCGGGTGGTCCATCCCGCGGAAGAAGTGGTTGAGGCCGACCTCGTACAGCGTCGCGACGGACGCGTAGGAGGAGATGTGGCCGCCGACGGCGATCCCGGGGCGCTGGGCGCGGGTCACCATGACGGCCGAGTTCCAGCGCAGGTAGTCGCGGTAGCGGTTCTCGATCGCCTCGTCGCCCGGGAACTCCGGCTCGTCCGCGACGTCGATCGTGTTGATGTGCGGCGTCGTCACGACGTTCGGCACCTGCAGCCCGCGCTTCGTCGCGTGCGTGAGGACCGAGGAGACGACGCCGGCGGCATGCTTCTCGCCCCGGGCGTCGACCATCGCATCGAGCGACTCGAGCCACTCGTTCTGCTCCTCGACGTCCTCGACGACGCCGACGCCCTCGGCCTTGGAGTCACCTGTGGTCACAGTGCTACCGCTCCCTTGCTATCAGTCACGACCGCGTCGGGCAGGAGCCGCTGGTCGACGCTGCCGCGGGTCGGGGCGCGCGATCGTGGGCACGCCACTGTCAGCCTACCCACGCCGGGGCTCGTTCTCGGACCCAGGAGCCGAATGTGACGGTAGTCTCCGGGGAGCATGTGACGCACGGCACCGCGGGTGTCCCGCGGCACGCGACACGGCTGGCCGGGCCGCAGGCCCGGCAGCGGACAGACGGCACAGACACGAAGGGGCAGGGAGTGACAGGGACGACGAGCCCGGCGGGCTCGGAAGCCGCGCGGTTCGGTTTCACCGAGGGACAGGTCATCCAGGAGTGGGGCTACGACGACGACGTCGACGCGGCCCTGCGCGAGGCCATCGAGGACCTCGGGGTCGAGCTGGTGGACGAGGACTACGACGACGTCACGGACTCGGCCATCGTGTGGTGGCGCTCCGACGACGGCGACTCGACCGACCTCGAGGACCTCCTGGTCGACGTCGGCGCCGCACTCGACGACGGCGGTCTCGTGTGGCTCCTCGTGCCCAAGGCGGGGCAGCCGGGTCACGTCGCCCCGTCCGAGCTGGGCGAGTCGGCGCGCACCGCCGGCCTGCAGCCGACGTCCTCCATCGCCGCCGCGCCGGGCTGGCTCGGCATGCGGCTCGTCGCCAAGGGGCGAGGGCGCTGAGCCTCGCGATCGGGCGGCCCGCGCCCGAGCTCTCCCTGCTGGCGCCGTTCGGGCTGCCGCTGGAGTCGGCCGACCTGCGCGGCGCACCCGCCGTCCTCCTGTTCGTCCCGGGGGCGTTCACGCCCGTGTGCACGCAGGAGGTCGTGACGCACGCCGCGCTCGACCTCGGGTCGGCGCGGCTCGTCGTCGTCTCGTGCGACTCCGCCCCCGTCCTGGACGCGTGGCGCGCCTCGCTCGGCCTGCCGGACGTCGAGGTGGCCTCGGACTTCTGGCCGCACGGCGAGGTGGCGCGCGCGTTCGACGCCTTCCACCCGCACAGGGGCACCGCGCGGCGCCGGACCGTGCTGATGGACGAGGACGGCGTCGTCCGGTGGATCGCCGACTCGGCCGGGGGAGTGGCGCGCACGCCCGAGCACCTGGCCCTGGCCGTCGACGCGCTCCGCGCCGGGGCGACCGGCGTCGACGCGGCGACCGACGGTAACGTGACGACGTGACGACTCCCGCCGCACCGCAGTTCCCCGTGTACCCCGCGGGCACGAGCCCGGCCCCGCCGCGCAGGGCGCGCGGCGCCGAGCTACCCGCCGGGTATCCCGAGGCCGCAACGCCCTACGAGCGGCTCCCGCGCACGCTCGCCGGCTACACCTGGTGGCGGCTCGCGCTCGCGATCCTCATCGCGATCGCGGTGTTCGGCGTCGGGCAGGTGCTCGTCCTGGTTCCGATGATGATCGGTGACCCGAGCGGGCTGCTCGGGCTCGAGCAGCGCCTCGCCAGCCTCGACGCGCTCGACGTGCCGATGCTCGTCGTCGCGCTCGCGTCGCTCGCATTCATCATCCCGGGCGTGTGGTTCGGGATGTGGGTGATGCGCCTGCGGCCGGCGTGGATCGTGTCGAGCGTCGTGGGGCGGCTGCGCTGGCGCTGGATGCTGCGCTGCGGCCTCTACGCGGTCGTCATGATCGTCGTGTCGATCGGGGCGAGCATCGGGGTCGGCCTCCTGGCCGGCGACGAGCTGACGCCCGACTGGACGCCGCTGTCCCGGCTGTGGCTGCCGCTGCTCGTCATCGTGCTGCTCGTCCCGTTCCAGGCGGCCGCGGAGGAGTACGCGTTCCGCGGGGTGATGGTGCAGGCGCTCGGGTCGTGGCTGCCGCGACGCTGGTGGGCGCGCGTCGTCATCGCGCTCGTGACGACGGGGCTGTTCGTCTCGGGCCACATGTACGAGCTGTGGGGGCTGCTCGACGTCGGCATCTTCGGGCTCGCCGCGCTGTGGCTGGTGCTGCGGACGGGCGGGCTCGAGGCGTCGATCGCGCTGCACGTCGTCAACAACGTCGTCGTGTTCGGGCTCATGGCGAGCGGGGTCTGGGGCACGACGGTGCAGAGCGCCGACGGCGGCTCCCTGATCGGCGTGCTCATCAGCGCCGTCACGACGATCGGCTACTGCATCGCCGTCGAGCTCACCGCGCGGCGGTGGCGGATCGCGCGGACCTCGCCGTGGCCCGAGGCCGGGTCAACGCAGGCGCCCGCGCTCCCGCTGCCCGTGACGCTCGTCCCGGTGGCGCTGGTCACGGCGGACGGCGTGGTCGACGGTCTGGTCGGGAGCGGTGGGGCCGGCGGTGGTCGGGGGCACGTGTATCCGCCCGAGCGGTAGGTCCAGCGCCCGGGACGACGCGGGCGCGATCCATGGCGGCGGCCGGCTGACGGGCGATCGGCCCGACGGCGCGGTCGCTACGATGGTGCGCCGTACCGGGGCCTATAGCTCAGCTGGTCAGAGCGCCGCGCTTACACCGCGGAGGTCGGGGGTTCGAGCCCCTCTGGGCCCACCGTGCATCGTCGGCTCAGGTCGGCGACGGCACCTCGGGCTCATCGCCGGAACCACGGTCGTGGGCGGTGGCGGGTGCCGGGACGTGACCGCCTAGCATCGGGACCGTGACGACGCACGCTGCGGACGGCCTCCCGCCCGGACCGACGGGGGACCGGAACGCCGTCTGGCTGACCGCGGCTCGCGTGGTCGTCGGGCTGCTGGGCGTGCTGCTCGGCCTCGTCCTCGTGACGCGGCCGCTCACGTCGGTGAGCCTGCTGCTGCTCGCGCTCGGGGTCGGACTGATCGTCGCCGGCGTGATCGAGGCGCTGCGCGGGAACGACGACGCGGGCGGCGCGCCCCGGCACCGCTGGGTCCGCCGGCTGCTGGCGGCCCTGCTCGTCGTCGCCGGCCTCGTCGTGCTGTTCCTCCCCGGCCTCGGCCTCCGGCTCACCGTGCTCCTGGTCGGTCTGCTGCTGCTCGCTCAGGGCGTGCGCGAGGTCCTCACCGGGGCGCTGTCCCGCTCGCTGGGCGCCCGCGACCGCGTCGCGACCCTGCTCAGCGGGGCCTCGGCGATCATCTTCGGCCTGCTGGCGCTGACCTGGCGCGACGTCACGGTGCTCGTGCTCGGCCTCGCCTTCGGCGCCTGGCTGCTCGTGCGCGGGGTCCGGCTGCTCGTCGAGACCGTCGGCCCGCGGTGGCTCGGCCGACCGCGGGAGGGCCGAGCGTCCCGCGGCCGTCCCCGGATCGTGCTCGCGGCGTCCTCCCTCGTGCTGGCCCTCCTGCTCGCCGCCGTCGGCGGCCGGCTCCTCGGCACCCCGCACCCGGACGACTTCTACACGCCGCCGCTCGACGTGCCCGAGGCGGCGGGCGTGCTGCTGCGCGCCGAGCCGTTCACCCGCGCCGTCCCCGACGGTGCGACCGCCTGGCGCATCCTCTACACGACGACGCGCGACGAGGGGATGCCGGCCGTGGCGTCCGGCCTGGTCGTCGTGCCCGACGGGGCGCAGGCGGCTCCGGTCGTCGCCTGGGACCACGGCACGACGGGCGTGGCCGTCGGCTGCGCACCGACGCTGCTGGCGGACCCGCTCGCCTCGGGCGCGATGCCCGACCCGGCGGCGGTGGTCGATGCCGGCTGGGCGATCGTCATGACCGACTACATCGGCCTCGGCGCCGACCCGCCGCACGAGTACCTGGTCGGCCAGGGCGAGGCCCGGGCGACGCTCGACGCGGTCCGCGCGGCGCACCAGCTCCCCGACGCCGGCCTCGGCGATCGGACCGTCGTCTGGGGTCACTCCCAGGGCGGCGGCGCCGCGCTCTGGACGGGCGGTGTCGCCCCCGGGTACGCGCCCGAGCTCGACATCGTCGGCGTCGCCGCGATGGCCCCCGCCGCCAACCTTCCGGCGATGATCGACGCGCTCGCCGGCGACACCGCCGGCACGCTCGTCGGCCCGCTCGTGCTCGCCGGCTTCGCGGAGCGGTACGACGACGTCCGCGTCTCCGACTACCTGCGTCCCGAGGCCACGCTGCTGTACGAGGAGACCCTCGCGCGCTGCTGGAGCGACCCCGCGATGCTCGTCTCGGTCGTCGGAGCCGTCGCGATCGACCGCCCGATCTGGCGGACCGACCCGAACGCGGGACCGCTCGCGCAGCGGCTGGAGGAGAACGTCCCGCGGCTGCCGATCGAGGCGCCGCTGCTCCTCGCGCAGGGGCTCGCCGACACGCTCGTCCTGCCCGACGCGCAGCGCGCGTACGTCGAGGAGCTGTGCGCCGCGGGGCAGGCGGTGGACTACCGGACGTACGAGGGGCAGGACCACGTCGGCGTCGTCGGGCCCGACTCGCCCCTGCCCGGCGAGCTCCTGCGGTGGACGGCTGACCGGTTTGCCGGCCTGCCGGCCGATGACACCTGCCCCTGACGGGCCTCGCGCGCCCGTCCCGCGCTGGCCGCCGTGCCCCGTCGATACAGTGACGCGATGAAGGCTGTCGAGGCGCTGTCCGGGCTCATGACCGCGATCGACGAGCGCCGGTGGGCGGACATGGCGGCGTACCTGCACCCGGAGTTCCGCTGCCGCTACAGCCACACCGGCGAGGTCTTCACGGCCGAGGAGTGGATCCGCCTCAACGCGGAGTACCCGGGCTTCGATCACCTGACGGTTCGCCAGCTCGTCGGCGACGACACCGCCGCCGCGTGCCGCGCGCACGTCACGGGCGAGGGGGAGACGGGCCTGAGTCACTTCGAGTGCGCCACCTTCATCACCATGGCGGACGGGCTCATCCGGGAGATGACCGAGGTGTGGGCGGACGTCGCCCAGCAGGCACCCCCCGGAACGCGTCCCGCCTCCTAGCCCACCGAACGCACCCCGGGCAGGCCCGTCCCCGCCGAGCGTGGGCCGAGGACTCGCGCCGCCGTCTTACTCAGGACCGGGCGCGCGCGATCGCCTGGCGGAGCGTCTCGGCCACCCTGTCGGCGCCGTACGTCCGCGCCTTCACCACGCGTCCGCCCACCCGCATCGCGACGATCCTCGTGACGACGCCCGGCAGCACCTCGACCGCGGCGACGTGCCGCAGCTGCACGGACAGGTCGAGTGTCCCCGACTGCACCGCGCGGTTCATCCCGTTGGCCCGGAAGTCGACGGTGCGATCGGTGACGATCAGCGTGCCGCCGACCCACAGCCCCCCGTAGGCGGCCCGGAAGACGTCGATCACCACCTCCGCCGGGGTCGTGTCGACGTCGACGACGTCCAGCGCGACGCCGAGGGCCGGAGGCAGGTCGAGCTGGGCATCCTCGACGAGCAGGTTCGCCACCTTCCGCAGCAGGACCGTCGGCTCGGCCGTGGGCGGCGTGACGACCGGCGGCCCGGCGACGCGGGCCGCCCCGACGGACGCGTCGTCGTCCCAGAACACCCAGCCCGGCGGTGCCGGCGGCCAGGACGGGTCGGGTCGCCACCCGGCGGGCGGCTGCCAGCCGGGTGGCGGTGAGGGCCACCCCGGCGGCGGGTTGAACCGCGGCACCGCGGTCAGCCCCGGCTTGGTCGAGGGCGGCGGGGCACCGCCATCCACGTCGTCCACGTCATCCGCCCATGGTGGCGAACCGCGCCCCGGGGCGGTAGCCCCTCAGGCGGTGACGTTGGCGCTGTCGCCGCCGGTGGCCGCGAAGCTGGTGCCGCTGACCATCCGGGCCTCCTCCGACGCGAGGAACACGACGAGCGGAGCGACGTCCTCCGGCTCGACCCACGGCACGCCGAGCGGCAGCTTCCTGCGCTGCGCGTCGGCCGCCGTCCGCTCGTCCCGCTCGACGTCACCGGTCGGCTCGTTGCCGCCGGAGCGGATGATCTGCGCGTAGCGGTCCTCGTGCCGGGTCAGCTTCGTGTCGATGAGGCCGGGGATGACGGCGTTGACCGTGATGCCGTACCGCCCGAGCTCGAGGGCCGCCGACTTCATCAGTCCGATGAGCCCCCACTTCGACGCCGAGTAGCCGGAGCCGTCGAGGGTGCCGTGCTGCCCCTGGGTCGAGGAGGTGATGATGATGCGGCCGCCGCCACGCTCGACCAGCAGCGGCGCCGCCACGCGGAGGACGTTGGCGGTGCCGGTGAGGTTGATGTCGATCTGGTCGTGCCACAGCTCGTCGGTCATCTCCAGCAGCGGCGCGAAGCCCTGGATGCCAGCGTTTGCGAACACGACGTCGACACCGCCGAACCGCTCGACGACCCGGGCGAACGCCTCGCGGATCGCGGCCGTGTCCCGCTGGTCGACGACGACGGCGAGCCACTCGCCGCCGGCCTCCTCGACGAGACGACCGGTCTCGGCGAGGTCCTCGGGCGTCGCGGGCTCGTAGTCCATCGCCGCGCTCGCCAGCGCCGCGATGTCGGCACCAGCGACCCGGTACCCGGCGCGGGCGAACGCGACCGCGCTCGCCCGTCCGATCCCGCGCGCTGCCCCGGTCACCACGACGACTCGACCCTCACCCATCGCGGGCTCCTCTCTCGGTCCCTGCCCGTCCACCGTAACCCCGGCGAACCTCACGACGGCTGACGCGGCGGCCCGGCCGTCGCGCCGGAGCCGTCGGCCCCGTCGGCGCTCACGAGCTCCGCGCCCGCGCGAGCGCGCCGGCGCCGAGCGCCATGAGCACGCCGCCGACGAGCAGCGCACCGGCGCCGGACCACGAGCGCACCAGGACCGCGCCGAGCGCACCACCCGCCGCCATGGACGCGATGGCGCCGACGCGGCGTCCCCAGCGCTCACCGACCCCGCCGGCGAGCTGGCTGTCGAGGGCGAGGTTCATCAGCGTGCTCGTGATGACCACCGTCGTGACGTCCGGGATGCGCGCGCCCCGGGCGGCGATCGCCTGCATCCCCATCGCTGCGGCGAGCAGCGCCGTCAGGCCGAGCAGCAGCCCACCGGTCGGCGTCCCCAGCAGCAGCCAGGCCATCCCGAGCCCGAGGATCGCGACGGCCGTCAGGGTGAGGATCAGCACGTGCGCCGTCGGCAGCCGGGTCCGGTGCGCCCGGCCACGCACGAGCCGCCCGGCCACGGTCGCGCCTGTGAGGAACCCCGCCAGGGCGACCGCGTTGTTGAGCAGCGGGACGCCGCCCGCGCCGGCCAGCCCGAACCCGACGAAGAGCACGTTCCCGGTCATGTTCCCCGTGAACACGTGGTCGAGCGCCAGGTAGCTGACCGCGTCGACCACGCCCGTGGCCACGGTCAGCGCGAACAGGCCGACCAGGTAGGGCGCGTCCCGGTCCCCGGCCGTCGGCCGCGGTCCGCCGCTCGCTCCGGGCTCCGCCTCGTCCGTCCCGGCCATCCGCCCGGCCGCTCAGTCGAACAGCCGCCGGAACAGGTTCGTGTCGGCGAGGTCGACCAGCTCCTCGCCGCGCCCCGACAGGATCGTGCGCATCGCGTAGAGCGTGAAGCCCTTCGCCTGCGCCGCGCTGATCGCCGGCGGGATCGAGAGCTCCTGACGCGCCGTGACGACGTCGACCAGCGCGGGACCGTCGTGCGCGAACGCGGCGGTGAGCGCCCGCTCGAGGTCGTCGGGGTGCTCGACCCGCTGCCCGTGCAGGCCGACCGCGTTCGCGAGGTCGGCGAAGTTCGGGTTCTCCAGCCCTGTGCCGTAGTTCACGAACCCGGCCGCCTTCATCTCCAGCTCCACGAAGTTGAGCGAGGAGTTGTTGAAGACCACCAGCTTGACCGGCAGCTCGAGCTGGCGCAGCGTCAGCAGCTCGCCGAGCAGCATCGCGAGCCCACCGTCACCGGCGAGCGCGACGACCTGCCGCTCCGGGAACGCGGACTGCGCACCGATCGCGTGCGGCAGCGCGTTCGCCATCGAGCCGTGGTTGAACGAGCCGATGAGACGCCGCCGACCGTTCATCCGCAGGTAGCGGGCCGCCCAGACCGTCGGCGAGCCGACGTCGGGGATGAACACCGCGTCGTCGCTCGCGAGCTCGCTGACCAGCCGGGCGACGTACTGCGGGTGGATCGGCGTGCGGTTGCGGTCGTTCACGGCCAGCTCGTCGAGGTCCTCGCGCGCCTTGGCGTAGTGCGCGAGCGACGAGTCGAGGTGCTTGCCGTCGGTGCGCTCGCGCAGCAGCGGGAGCAGCGCCTCGGCGGTGTCCCGGACGTCGCCGACCAGGCCGAGGTCGATCGGCGTGCGCCGGCCCAGGTTCTCCCCGCGGACGTCGACCTGGAGGATCCGTGCCTTCGACGGGTAGAACTGGCGGTAGGGGAAGTCCGTGCCCAGCATGAGCAGGGCGTCGCAGCTCTCCATCGCCCGGTACCCGGAGGAGAAGCCGAGCAGGCCGGTCATGCCGACGTCGTAGGGGTTGTCGTGCTCGAGGAACTCCTTGCCGCGCAGCGCGTGCACGATCGGCGCCTTGAGCTTCTTCGCGAGCGCGATCACCTCCTCGTGCGCGCCCTCGGTCCCGGCGCCGCCGAGGATCGTCACCTTCTTGGCGTCGTTCAGCAGGTCGGCGGCCCGCTGCAGCTCGGCGTCGGCCGGCCGCGTCACGCGGCCGGCGAGGGCGATCGGGGCCGAGCGCCGGGCGTTCGGGCTCTCCCGGAGGAAGACCTCGCCGGGGATGACGACGACGGCGACGCCGCGCCGCTCCACCGCGGTGCGCATGGCGATCTCCAGCACGTGCGGCAGCTGCTCCGGGTAGCTCACCAGCTCCGTGTAGACCGACGCCTCCCGGAACAGGTCCTGCGGGTGCGTCTCCTGGAAGTAGGTGCTGCCGATCTCCGGACCGGGGATCTGCGCGGCGATCGCGAGCACGGGGACCCGGCTGCGGTTCGCGTCGTACAGGCCGTTGATCAGGTGCGTGTTGCCGGGGCCGCAGCTCCCGGCGCACACGGCCAGCCCGCCCGTGAGCGCGGCGTCGGCCGCGGCCGCGAACGCCGCGGCCTCCTCGTGGCGGACGTGCTGCCAGGCGATCGTCCCGTCCCGGCGCAGGGCGTCGGTGAACCCGTTGAGCGAGTCCCCGGGAAGTCCGTAGATCCGCGTGACACCCGCGTCCTTGATGATCTCGACGATGTCCTCGGCGATGGTCCGCATGACAGGTCCTCCCAGATCGTGGCACCGGCCCCTGCCCGACCAGCCTATGTCGGGCGGTGCGGGGCACCGTAACCTGGCGTCCTGCGCGGCCCGGACGGTCGGACGGAGACGGGAGGAAGGACCCTGGACGCCTCCATCGACCGGCTGCGCGTCGGGCCCGTCCCCAGCCGGCCACGGCTGGCCAGCATCGTCGTCGGCTACGCCCCGCGCGCGGCGGCGCGGGGTGACGCGCGCGACTGCGCCGAGGCGCTGCGACCCGCCCTCGACGTCCTGGTCCGGCTGACCCGTCGCGGCTTCCTCGGCGCCCCCGAGCGCGCGACCGGTGATCTCACCGCGGTCACCGACGCGCCGGCGCCCGATCGCCTGGTCGTGCACCTGGCGGGGGAGCACCTGCCGCGGGACGTGATCGTCGTCGGGCTGCGGCTCGTGATCAACGCGAACGACGGCCGACCGGAGGACCTCGAACGCCTGGTCGCGGCGCTCGACGGCGATCGCGACGCCGCGAGGGCGGTCTTTGGCGGGACGATCCTCGACGAGGACGTGCGCAGCATCGAGCTCACCGTCGACGGCCGGGGCGACGTCCAGCCGTTCGACCCGTTCCACGTCGGCGGGTCGGGGGGACGGCTGCGCGAGGAGCGTCGGCTGGTGCTCCCCGGTCTGGCCGCGTGTCTCCCGGACGAGGAGGACGAGGACCTGCTGCTGCGGCTCTCGGGCGCTCGCGGTCTCGTCCCCGTCGGCGCCGCGACGCGCTACGAGCCCGGTGAGGAGGAGTACCACGCGTCGGGCGAGGACCTCGTCATCGAGCGGATCTCGATCGAGGAGGCCTCGCTGCGCGCGGTGCTCGCGATGCTGAGGCGTGCGGTGCCCGGCGGGGGCCGGGACCAGGCCGCCGAGGCGGGCTGAGGGCCCTCAGCCCGCGATCGGGACGGTCGCGTCGAGGTTGTCGCCGACGAGCACGAGCACGCGGTCGTCGCTGCCGTCGGCGACCTGGATCACGGTCGCGCGCGGGGACATGTCCATCGTGCACGGGCCGTCGTTCGTCGTGAAGGTGACGGTGATCGCCTCGTCGCTCTCCTCGACCCCCTCGATCATCGGCGGGCAGGTCGACGAGCCCCAGGTCAGCAGCACGATCCCGCGCTCGTCGTCGAACCAGCCGGCGCTCGCCGCGTAGTCGGTCGGGTCCCCGGGGGTACCGGACAGGTCGTCGTCGCCGTCGAGGTCGACCGTCGCCGTGGCGTCGAGGTAGCTCACGGTGAGAGCGACGTCCTCGTGCGGGTCGACGCCGGCGGGCACGCCGGTCAGCGACGCGCGCGGCGCGAGGTCGGCCGTGCAGGGCTGGTCGCCGTCGGGATCCGTCAGGGTCACCGAGACGTCCTGGCCGGACGCCGTCGCCTCGTCGGCGACGGGCACGCACGTGGAGGATCCCCACGTCACCACGCCGAGGAGCCGACCGTCGTCGAGCCAGGCGGCGTCCACCTGCGGGGCGGCCGACGCGTCGGTCGCATCGGGGCTCGCGGAGGAGCCGGAGGACGGGGTGCCGGTGGCGCACCCGGCGGCGGCGAGGAGCGCCGCGCCGAGGGCGGCGACCGCGACGATGCGGCGACCAAGGTTCATGGCCTCAGGGTAGCGGTGAACTCCCCGACCGGCAGGTAGAGACCCGGACTCGCGCTCCCGATCGCCGCCGTGCGCCGGGCGTACGCCGCGGCGGCCGGGTCGGCCTGGGTGGCCCGCACGTCCTCGGCCGTGCGCCAGCGTGCGACGTTGACGACCCGGCCCCCGTCCGCGCTCGCGAGGATGGTCGCCGAGAGGAACCCGGGGCGACCGGTCATCACGCGCTCGACGCCCTCCGCGAGGAGCTCGATCACCTCCCGCTGCCGGGACGGGTCGACGTCGATGACGTTGAGGAACGTGACGGGGCCGGACGTGACGTGACTGGACATGCGGACTCCTCTGCGTGGTCGGGACCCGCGGTCGCGGGCCCCGGGGGAAGGACGGGACGGCGGCCTCGATCGTGAGGTGTCGCGCGGACCTCACGGTTCGCCCGGCTGCGTCGTCCCCTCACCGAGCGGTGTGGTCCGATGGGTCGACCGCGAGCGACGGACGGAGGGACGATGGCCACCCAGCACCGACGCGGCGCCCCGGCCGGGCTCGACGCGGCGGCCCGCGAGCGCGGCCTGCTGCTCGGCCTGTGCTACCGGCTGCTCGGCTCGCTCGCCGACGCGGAGGACGCGGTCCAGGAGACCTACGTCCGCTGGTACCGGCTCGACGACGCGGAGCGTGAGCTGATCGTCTCCCCGCGAGCCTGGCTCGTCACGGCCGCCGGCCGGGTCGGGCTCGACATGCTCACGAGCGCGCGCGCCCGCCGCGAGCGCTACGTCGGCGAGTGGCTGCCGGAACCGCTCCCGGGGCCCGGGCGGTGGACGAGCAGCGTCCAGGCCGATCCCGTCGACCCGGCCGATCGCGTGAGCACGGACGAGTCCGTGTCGATGGCGCTGCTGGTCGTCCTGGAGTCGATGACACCGGCGCAGCGGGTCGTGTTCGTCCTGCACGACGTGTTCGGCCACACCTTTCCCGAGGTCGCCGCCGTGGTCGGCCGCACCCCCGAGGCCTGCCGCCAGCTCGCCTCGGCGGCGCGCCGGCGCGTGCGGGAGGCTCGCCCCGCACCCGTCGAGGCGGCGGAGCACGAGGCCGTCGTGCGCTCGTTCCGCCGCGCGTGGGAGACCGGCGACCTCGGGACGCTGGTCGATCTGCTGGATCCCGGCGTCACCGCCGTGACGGACGGCGGCGGGCTGGTCTCGGCCGCGCTCGACCCGCTGGTCGGCCCCGACGCCGTCGCTCGCTTCCTCCTCGGCGTCCGCGGTCGCCAGCCCGACCTCGCGGTGCGGGAGGACGTGGTCAACGGCGAGCTCGGGCTCGTCGCGATCGGCGCAGGGACGGTGCTCGCCGTCATCGGGCTGCGCCACCGCGCCGGCCGGGTCGATCGCGTCTGGGCCGTGCGGAACCCGGCCAAGCTCGCCGCGTGGCGGGCGTAGCCGCCGGGCCGCCGGGCTCCTCCGGTCAGGTCGGCGGAGCGGCGGCGACGACGCCAAGGAAGTCCCGGACGCGGCGCGAGGGACGGCCGACCCAGACCGCGGTCAGCGGGCGCTCGATCCGCAGGCCACCGATGCGGACGCGCGCGAGCCGGCCCGAGCGGATGTCGTCGGCGACGGCGAGCGCGCTCAGCGCTCCTGGCGCCACGCCGGCCATGATCGCGCTGCGGATGCCGAGCGTCGTGGACAGCACCGCCGCCGGCTCGGCGCACGTCAGGCCGACCGCGGCCAGCGCGTCCTCGAGCGCCCGCCGGGTCCCGCTGCCCGGCTCCCGCAGCACCAGACCGGTCGATGCGAGCTCCCGGGCGGAGACCCTGCCCGTCGTCGCCCAGCCGTGGTCGCGCGTCACGACGACCTCGACGGTGTCGTGTCCCACGGTCACCGAGCCGAGGTCGGTCGGGACCGCTGGCGTTTCGATGAGGCCGAGCTCGGCCGTGCCCTCGCGCACGGCGTCGAGCACCGCCGAGCTGTTCGCGGCCGTCAGCCGGACGACGGGCCCGTCGTCCCCCCGCGCGATCCGCCAGCGCGCGATCCACTCGGGCACCAGGTGCTCGGCGATCGTGAGGCTCGCGGCGACCCGCAGCGTCCCGCCGCGATCGTCGCGGAGCGCGTCGACGGCGGTCGCGAACTCGTCGGCGGCCGTCAGCAGCGTCGTCGCCCAGCCGACGACGAGCTCGCCCGCCGGCGTCACGCGCGACCCCCGCGCCGAGCGGGCCAGCAGCCGCACGCCGAGGTCGGTCTCCAGCCCGCGGATGCGCAGCGACACCGCCTGCTGGCTCACGCCCAGCCGGGTGCTCGCGGCGGAGATGCTGCCCTCCCGGGCGACCAGGACCAGCGCGCGCAGCGCGGCGAGGTCGGGCTCGCGGCCCATCGGCGCCTCCCGGGCGGGGGTGTGGTCGAGCTGTGGTCGGTGACCAGTCACAACCGTAGCTTGTGACCGACGCGGGATCTGCCCCTACCGCCGCAGGCCGGCGGCGCACACGATGGCGAACGTGTCCCACGCCGCCCTTCCCGCGACCGCCACCCCACCGTCCCGCGACCCGCATGCGCGGCTCGACCGGCTCACCCGTCTGCTGCCCGGGCTCCTGCTCTGCCTGGCCGTCGCGGGCGTCTCGTTCGGGGTCGGCCGGCTCGTGTCCGGTCTCAGCCCGCTCATCGTCGCGATCGTCCTCGGCGTGCTCGCGGCCAACGTCGGGCGGCTGCCGGGCGCGACGTCGGCCGGCATCGACTTCTCGGCCAAGAAGCTCCTGCGCGCCGGGATCGTCCTGCTCGGGCTGCAGCTCGTGCTCTCCGACATCCTCGGCCTCGGGGCGCCCGTGCTCCTCGTCGTCGTCGGCATCGTCGCCGGCGGCCTGCTCGGGACCGTGCTCCTCGGCCGCCTGCTGCGCGTCCCGGCCGGCCTGGCCCTCCTCATCGCGTGCGGCTTCTCCATCTGCGGCGCGGCGGCCGTCGCCGGCGCGGCCGGTGTCACCGACCCCGACGACGAGGCCGAGGAGGACACGATCACCGCCGTCGCGCTCGTCGTGATCTTCGGGACGCTCATGATCGCGCTCGTCCCGCTCACGGCGAGCCTGCTCCACCTCGTGCCCGCGGCGGCGGGCCGGTGGGCCGGTGGCTCGGTCCACGAGATCGCCCAGGTGGTCGCCGTCGGCGGCATCATCGGTGGGGGAGCGCTCGCCGTCGCGGTCGTCGTCAAGCTCGCCCGGGTGCTGCTGCTCGCCCCCGTCGTCGCGGTGCTGAGCATCCGGCAGCGGCGCCGCGGGCGCGCCGCTGCCGGGACGGTCGCGGCACCTGCGGAGGCCGTCGAGCGACGGTCGACGCGGCTGCCGCCGATCGTCCCGCCGTTCGTCGTCGGCTTCCTCGCGATGGTGCTGCTGCGGTCGTTCGCGCCCCTGCCGGCCGGGGTCGTCGCCGCCGGCGGAATCGCGCAGACCTGGCTGCTGGCCGCCGCGATGTTCGGGCTCGGTTGCGGGGTCAGGGTCCGCACCCTCCTGCGGGTCGGCCCGCGTCCCTTCGCGCTCGCCGCGCTCTCGACGCTCCTCGTCGCTGCCATCGCCGGCGTCGGGGTCGCCGTCACCGCCTGAGGAGCTCGGCTAGCGCCAGGACCGCGAGAGCCGACGGATCCGGGCGCGGCGCCAGCGCCAGACGAGCGCGAGGGCCGGCCACAGGAGCGGCGCGGCGGTGCCGCCGATCGTCAGCTCGTCCCGCCAGATCGACCGGTCCGGGTCACCCGGCACCGGCAGGACGGTCATCTCGTGCCGCCACCGCGAGATCAGGGCCATCGGCCCGGTCAGCGGCCGCCCGGCGTCCCGCATCGTGCGCGCCGCCGGGCCGTCCGGGCCGACCGGGCCGTCCGGCAGGACGTCGGCGATCGCGATGAGCTGGGACCCGAGCGGCACCAGGCCGAGCAGCGCGAGGCGCACCCGGACGCGGCTGCCGTCGGAGAACCGCTCCGGCAGCGGGTCGAGGCCCGTGAGCCGGAACACCGGCCCGTACAGCTCGGCCACGGCGGCGGGGGAGTGCAGCGCCGCCCACGCGGCGTCGCTCGGGCACGCGAGCTCGACGGTGAACCGGATCCGCATCGCACCATCCTCCACGACCCGTCGTCCTCGCGCCGACCGGGTCCCGCCGCCGTCGCGTCGCGGTGGGAGGATGGACGGAGACCGACGGACGGCAGGACGGAGACGGGTCGATGGTGGCGCGATGGTGACGCAGCAGGTGGTGGCGCCCCCGGCGCGCGCGGGGATGTTCCTCGTCCTCACGGTCGACGACGGCTCGGAGGACGTCGTCCGGGACCTGCTCGGCGACCTCTCGGACCTCGTCAAGGCCGTCTCCTTCCGGAACACGCGCGACGACCTCAACCTCGTCGTCGGGATCGGAGCCGACGTCTGGGGCCGACTGTTCGGCGAGCTGCCCCGACCGCGGCAGCTGCACCCGTTCGAGGCGCTCGAGGGTCCCCGGCACGTCGCCCCCGCGACACCGGGCGACCTCCTCCTGCACCTGCGCGCCCGGAGCATGGACCAGTGCTTCGAGCTGGCCCGCCAGGTCGCCACGCGGCTGGAGGGGCACGCCGTCGTCGTGGACGAGACGCACGGCTTCAAGTACTTCGACGAGCGCGATCTGCTCGGCTTCGTCGACGGGACGGCGAGCCCCCGCGGCGCCGACGGCGACGCCGTCGTCCTCATCGGCGACGAGGACCCCGCCTACGCCGGCGGGAGCTACGTCGTCGTCCAGAAGTACCTGCACGACCTGGCGGCCTGGGACGCGATCAGCGTCGAGGAGCAGGAGCGCGTCATCGGCCGCACCAAGCTCGACGACATCGAGCTGCCCGACTCGGTCAAGCCGTCGAACTCCCACGTCGTCGTCAACACGATCGTCGACGAGGAGGGGGTCGAGCACGACATCGTCCGCGACAACCTCCCGTTCGGCGAGATCGGCGCGGGGGAGTACGGCACCTACTTCATCGGGTACGCCGCGGACGTCGGGATCATCGAGCTCATGCTCCGACGCATGTTCATCGGCGAGCCGCCCGGCAACACGGACCGGATCCTCGACTTCTCGACCGCCGTCACGGGCAGCCTGTTCTTCGTCCCGTCGCTCGCGTTCCTCGACGACCCGCCGGACCCCGTCGACGCGACCCCGGCGCCGACGGCTCCCGTGTCACCGGCGCCCTCGGCCGGCTCGGGCGACCTCGGCATCGGCAGCCTGCGCCGCAGCCCGGGCGCCACCCCCAGCTAGCCCAACGGAACCCCCAGGAAAGGTCAGGCCATGGACAACCTCCACCGCTCACTCGCACCGATCTCGTCGGCGGCCTGGGCGCAGATCGACGACGAGGCCCGGCGCACCTTCGTCACGCGGATCGCCGGCCGCCGCGTCGTCGACATGCCGGACGCCGGGGGACTGGAGCTCTCGGCCGTCGGGACGGGGCACGTCGTCGAGGTCGAGCCGCCCGTCCCGGGCGTCGAGGCGCGCCGGCGCCGGGTCCAGCCGCTCGTGGAGCTGCGCGTTCCGTTCGAGGTCACCCGCGCGGCGATCGACGACGTGGACCGCGGCTCCGAGGACTCCGACTGGCAGCCGGTCAAGGACGCCGTCGAGGCGCTCGCGGCGGCCGAGGACACGCTCGTCTTCACGGGGTCGGCCGCCTCCGACGTCGAGGGCATCGCGCCGAGCAGCTCCAACCAGGACATCGCGCTGCCCGACGACCCGCGCCAGCTCCCCGACGCGCTCGCCCGCGCCCTGACGATCCTGCGGACCGTCGGCGTCCAGGGACCGTACGCGCTGCTGCTGTCCGCCGAGCTGTACACGCTCGCGGCGGAGTCCTCCGACCACGGGTACCCGATCGCGGAGCACCTGCGCCGCCTCCTCGGGGCCGAGGGTGAGATCGTCTTCGCCCCGGCGCTGCGCGGCGCGATCGTCGTCTCGCTGCGCGGCGGCGACTACACGCTCACGCTCGGGCAGGACGTCTCGATCGGCTACCTCTCGCACGACGCCGAGCGGGTGCGCCTCTACGCGCAGGAGTCGCTCACGTTCCGGGTCAACACCGCGGAGGCGAGCGTCGTCATCCGCTAGCCGGGACGAACCAGCCGGGAAGAACAGAACGTGGGGCCGGTCCGAAGACCGGCCCCACGTTCCTTTTGGGGGGCGTCAGCCGCAGGTCACCCGCCGGTCCGCACGGCGTCACGACGCCGGGCGAGCAGGAGGAGGGTGCCGCCCGCGCCGAGGAGCGCGAGCACTGCGGCGACGGCGCCGACACCGATCCCGGAGCCCGTGTTCGGGAGGGGCCCGTGGCTCGGAGAAGGTGTCGGGGTTGCCGGCGGGACCGTGGGGGTGGTTGTCCCACCGGCAGGCGTGGAGGGCGCGGGCTTGAGCACGACGCCCGCGTCCCAGGTCGGGTCGATGCCCTGCGACGCGGCGATCTCCCGGTAGGGGTACTCGCCGGTCAGCGCCTCGTTCGAGTCGTCGAGGACGATCGTCCGGGTGAGGCCGTCGGACGGGTTGGCGTCGGAGTCGACGGCGTCGTCATCGCCCGCGTCGCGGACGGTGAACTCGTACATCGCCTTCTGCTCCTGCGTCAGCGTGAAGCGGACCTGGTAGGTCCCCGCCGGCAGGTTGTCGAAGACGTAGCGGCCATCGGCGTCGGTCGTGGTCGTCGCGACGACGTCGCCGTCGACCAGCAGGTCGACCGTGACGCCCGGCAGCGGCTTCTCGCCGTCGTCCTGGACCCCGTTCTTGTTGGCGTCGATCCAGACGACGTCACCGATCGCGTAGGTCTTCGCCACGAACCCGAAGTCGAGCGTCGGGTCGCGGTCGCCGTCCTCGTGCAGGTCGCCGGGCTCGGTCGAGGCCTCCCACGTGGAGGAGTCACCGGCGCGGTCGCCCTGGCCGGACACCGTCGGGACGTAGGGGCTCAGCGGCTCCTGCGACGCCTCGCGGTCGATGACGACCGTGTAGGTCTGCTCGCCGGTGAGGGCGGGCAGGTTCTCGAACGTGTAGTGCCCGTTCTCGTCCGTCGGGGTCGGGGGGACCGGGTTGCCGAAGACGTCCGTCACCGGCTCGCCGTCCGGGCCGACCAGCGTGAGCACGACGCCGGGGATGCCCGGCTCGCCCTCGTCCTGACGGCCGTCGCGGTTCTGGTCGACCCACACGTAGTCGCCGACCGACACCGACGGCGTCACGAACCCGAAGTCGAGCGTCGGGTCGCGGTCGCCGTCCTCGTGCAGGTCGCCGGGCTCGGTCGAGGCCTCCCACGTGGAGGAGTCACCGGCGCGGTCGCCCTGGCCGGACACCGTCGGGACGTAGGGGCTCAGCGGCTCCTGCGACGCCTCGCGGTCGATGACGACCGTGTACGTCTGGTTCCCCTCGAGCGCCGGCAGGTGGTCGAACGTATAGTGCCCGTTCTCGTCCGTCGGGGTCGGGGGGACCGGGTTGCCGAAGACGTCCGTCACCGGCTCGCCGTCCGGGCCGACCAGCGTGAGCACGACGCCGGGGATGCCCGGCTCGCCCTCGTCCTGGCGACCGTCGCGGTTCTGGTCGACCCACACGTAGTCGCCGACGGAGACCGACTTGACCGGCTCGATGGTCGCGGACGTGCCGCCGATCCGGTTGACGACCGTCTGCGACGGGTCGGTGATCCGCACGGCCACGTACGCCGCGATCGACGGACCGGCGTCGAGCACCGTGCCGTCCTTCTGGACGAGCTTCACCGTCTTGCTCGCGGCGTCGTAGGTCGCCTCGAGGTTGCCGCCGATGTCCACCGGACCGTTGGTCGGGTCCGTGGCCGTCGCGGCGTTCTCCTGCGTCACGAAGCCGAGGAACTCGGTCGCGCCGGGGAGGATGTCGACGACGTCGATGATCTTGACGCTGTCGTAGCTGCCGTGGGGGATGAACTCGATCCGGTACACGTACGTGTCCTGGACGAGGTTGCCCTCGCCGTCCATGTACGCCTTGAGGGTCTCCACCCACTGCGCGGCGCTGCGGTCGTAGACGCGCTTGCGCACCTCCGCCTCGTCGCCGTAGGACGTCGCCTCCTCCTCGGTCTCGGACCAGTAGTCGGGGTCGCCGTCCTCGCCGAACAGGGTCGCCCGGTTCGTGATGGTGCGGGTCTCCTTGCCGACGAACGGCGTGCTCGTGAGCGCGAGGTTCGCGACGAAGGCCTTGTCGGCACCGCGCGCCTCGACGACGGCCTTGCCCGTCTCGCTCAGCGCGATGACGAGGTCGCCGTCGGCGTTCGTGCTGAGCACGAAGTGCGCGGCGGTGAGCGCCTGACCGTCGTAGGTGCCGGTGACGCCGATCGCCGAGAGGTCCTCGAGCGAGAAGACGTCCGTGTCGACGTAGTCGACGATCGTGCTCTTGCTCAGGTCGATGCCCTTGCCGGCGGCGACAGTGAACCGGTAGTTCACCGTCACGGTCTCGCCCGGCTTGACCGTCGTCTCCTCGGCCGTGCCCGACTTCGCGAAGACGGTCGAGTCGTTGACGCCGCCCGAGGTGTCGGGCAGGACCACGACGGTGACGTCGCGGTTCACGCCGTACGGGCTGCCGTCGCGGTAGTGGAAGTTGGCCGTGTTCCGCAGGCGGTACGGCACCGCGTCCGTGATCGACGTGCTGCCGGTCTGCTCGAGGCCGTCCACCGTGAGGAGCTGCGCCTTGACCTGGATGGTCGCGTTGGTCGCGCTGTCCTTGCCGACGTTGACGAGGAGCCGCTGACCGTCGAGGCAGTACTGACCGACGTAGGCGTCGGCCGTGAAGTCGGCCGTCGTCGCCGGGCAGGCCGCCGCCCGGGTGAGCGTGATGCCCTCGGCGGTGACGAAGGCGGCGTCGGAGCCGTTCCAGCGCGCCTGCGCCGGCAGGACGTCGCTGATGACCACGTTCTGCGACAGCGTGAAGTTCGCGCTGCTGTCGTTCCACTGCGCCAGGTTCGCCCGGAGCGTGTAGACGATGTCGGCCGGCGGGGTCAGCGTCGTGCCGTCCTCACCCGTCACGACGTTCTTCGTCGTCCAGTCGGCGTTCTTGGCGAAGGCCTGGCCCAGGTTCGGGCCCGGGGCCGCCGGGACGTTGCCGCGCAGGCGGACCGACGCGGTCTTGGCGACCTCGCCGCCGAACGTCGCGGTGTTGACCTGGCTGATCTCGAAGTTGCCCGAGCCGCCGGCCAGCGCGTCGTACTTGGTCTGGAGCAGAGCCTCGAGCGCGGCGACGTCGGTCACCTTCACCTTGTAGGTGAGGGCGAGGCTGGACGGGCCGGCGACGTCGACCGAGCCGGAGAAGGTCGAGCCGGACACGGTCGGGGAGAACGTGAACGGGCTGGTCGTCCGGTTGAGGCCGTTCGTGTCCCACGTCGTGAGGGAGCCGACGAACGAGCCGGCGACGTAGCCGAGGCCGGCCGGGAGCTGGTCGGCGATCGTGTAGCCGGTGCGTGCCGTCGGCGAGTCGACGCGGAGCGTGTAGGTGAGCTCCTGGTCGGCGATCTCCGGCTTGAGCTTCACCTCGCCGCCGACGACCGTGACGAAGCTGTCGAGGTTGCCCGGCGTGACGCTCTTGGCCTGGGTGTCGGTGACGTTCTCGAACTGGTCGCCGTCGTTGCGGATGATGACGGTGACGGAGTGCTCGTCGCCGCCGACCTTCCAGGTGATCGGCTCCTTGACGCTGCCGTCGACCGGGTTGACCTTGAAGTCCAGGTCGAAGACGCCCTGGTTGATCTCGGTCGGCCACGGGTTCGCGAACGTGATGGAGACCTTGTTGCCGTCCTGGACGACGCCCACAATCGCGGAGTTGCCCGCGGGGACACCGGTCAGGGTGACGTTGTCGCCGAGCTCGAAGACGACCGTCGAGCCGGGCGCCACGGCGTCGTTGTACTGGACGCGGAGCGTGAGGGTGTCGCCCTCCTTGACGACGGCCGTGCCGTCGTAGGTCTCGCCGTTGAGGAGGACGTTCGAGCTGATGCCCGCGGGATCGGCGCTCGCGGCCTGGGACAGGCCGACGACCGAGGCCATCGCGAGGACGAGGGCGACGAGGCTGGACAGCCACCGTCGCGGGTTCGGGCCGGACCAGCGTCCGGCAGTGCGTTCTTTGTTGGTCACGGATCACTCCTGGAGGTCGATCCACCCGTCCTGCCCCCCACCGGCGCACGGACGCCGCCGGGCTGCCACAACTGGCGCTCAGATCGGGTGGATTCCCAGTGATCCTTTCGTAGCCAGAGAGTGACGACCGTGCTGGATGACCCCTTTTCATCCCCCGACGACGGCATTTGGTACCGGGGTTAGTCCCGGGTGAGCGCGCGGGTGAGAGCCGGGGTGGGGCCGCGCCGTCGGTCGTCGCGAGCTGCCCCCGTCGGCCGGCGCGCGGGGTCGCCGAGAGACCCCGCGGTGCGGGTGCGACGGGAGGGCGTCCGGCCGGCGGTCGGTGCGGCCGGCCGTCGGCCGGCGGTCAGTGCCGCGGGAGCTGGTCGAGCAGCCCCAGCTCGCGCGCCACGGCGATGGCCGCCTGGCGCGAGGAGACGCCGAGCTTGCGGTAGATGCTCTGGAGCTGGGACTTGACCGTGTGCGGGGAGACGACGAGCGCGGTCGCCACCGCGCGGATGCCGTCGTGCTCGACGAGGGTGCCGAGCACGACCATCTCCCGCTTCGTCAGGCTGACCGTCGTCGCGACGGAGGGCCGTCCGGCCGAGGACGGCACGTCGAGGTAGCGCCGGATGCTCGGCGACTCGCGCTCGACGCCGAGGTCGTACAGGAGCCGCCGGTCGCTGGGCGTCAGCAGGGCCACGTGCATCCGCGGGCCGTAGCTCTCCCACGCGAGCGTCGCCGCGTTGAGCCACCGCCAGGCCCGCTCGGCGTCCCCGGCTCGCAGGGCGGCGACCGCCCCGTACGTCTGCAGCTCCGCCCGCGTCCGGATGGTGTGCCCCGCCAGGTCGAGGAGCTCCGACGTCCGGCGCAGCGCCTCGTCGTCCCGGCCCTCGGCCAGCAGGATCGCGACCCGCGCGGCCGCCGTGTAGGGGCTGGTCGCCGGCTGGTCCGCCAGCGCGCCGACGGCCTCGCGGTGCTCCCCGCCCGCCAGCCAGGCGAGGGCGATGGCCGCCTGGAGCCGCTCGGTCGCGACGTTGTCGCCGACGCCCGGGGGCGGAACCGGCTCCGCGAGCTCCGCGCTGATCCGGATCGCCTCGGCGTGGGCCTGGCCCAGCCCGTGGCGGGCCGAGACCGAGATGCCGGCGAAGAAGGGCCAGAACTCGGCCGTGTGGTTGTAGGGGACCGTCCCGCGCAGGTGCTCGATAGCGCCAGCGAAGTCGAGCGCGTCCAGCAGCTCGTACCCCTCCGCGATGAGGCCGGGCCCGTTGAGGTAGGTGTTGCGCAGCCCGGCCGGCCACGCGTCGTCGTCGATCGCCCGGAACGCCGCCCGCGCCCGGACGAGGTCGCCGGCGAAGGCGTTGATGCCGGCCGCGTAGACGGTCGAGTAGTTCCTCGTGGTCTGCGTCGGCAGCAGCGCGACGGAGCGGTGGACGGCGTCGAGCGCCTCCTCGATCCGGCCCCGCTGGAGGAGGGAGTACGAGAGCTGGCGCATGACCGTCCCGACGGTCTCGCCGTAGCGGACGCGCAGGTCCGGCGGGATCGCGTCGACCAGCGCGAGCGCCTCCTGCGCCGCGTCGGCCGACTCGTGGAATCGGCCGTCGAACCGGCGGGCGATGGCCTGCATGCCGGCGAGCGTGAACGCGTCGACGGTCGGCTCGATGTACGAGGGTCGCGCCGTCGACCCGTAGGCGATCCGGGCCGCCCACGGTCCCTGCGCGCGGACCATCGTGTTGGTCAGGAGGGCGAGCGCGAGCGCGAAGGCGAGCATCGGGTACCGATCGAGCACCTCGGGCGGGACGGTCCGCAGCGCCGGGAGGAACCGGTCGGTGATGTAGCTGTCGGGGTTGCCGATGACCACCGAGACGAAGACGCGGTCGGCGAGCGCGTAGTCCTCGCCGTCGATCGCGAACTGGAGCGCCTGCTCGACGACCTCCTCGTTCTCCAGGAGCCACTGCGCCGTCGTCACGCACGAGCGGCGGAACCGCTCCGGGTCGGCCTTGGCGCGCGCCCGGAAGGTGTCCCGGATGGCGTCGACGTACTGGAAGACGGGGCCGCGCCGCGAGTAGGGGATCCACCGGCCGAAGCCGCTGCGCTCGAGCATCGCCAGCAGGTCGGCGGCGTCCGGGTTGTCGCTCAGGGCCGTCGCGAGGTCGACCCCGACGTACGGCGGGACGCTGGTGTCGGTGACGAACCGCACGGCCACCGGGTCGGGCAGGAGCGACTCCAGGCGGGAGGCGACCACGGCGTTCCACTCGGCCGAGTCGAGCCGGGGCACGGTCCCGAGCTGGGCGAGGGTGAGCACGACCGCGCGAACGGCGAGCGCGTACCCCCGCGTCGCGCTCGCGATGGAGGCAGCCAGGCGGGGGTCGTCCAGCCCGGTCTGGTCCTCGATGAGCGACTGGACCTCGTCGGTGGTGAGCGCCAGCTCGCCCAGCGTGATGACGCGGGCGATCCCACCGGGTGGGTCCACGTCGGCGAGCCCGGTGCTCGTCCGCGTCGTGATGAGGAGCCGCAGGTCGGGGACGGCGACGACGAGGCGTGCCAGGTCCGCGTCGATCTCGGGCATGGCGGCGCCGAGGTACTCGTAGGCGTCGAGGGCGATCGTCACGGGATCGGTGCTCGTCAGCAGGTCGGCCGCGATCCGGACCGGGTCGGCCGCCATGGCGAGCTGCGCCCGGGTGCGGCGCATCTGCTCCTCGGACAGGCCGCCGAGCCGGGCCGCGCTCGTGGCGACGTGGTGCCAGAAGGACTGCCGACTCGTGATGGTGTCGTTGAGCGAGACCCACAGGACGGGGGCGCGGTTGGTCTCGTGCAGCAGCCAGCTGCGCAGCAGCGTCGTCTTGCCGCAGCCGGAGGGTCCCTGGACGACGCAGACCCGCACGAGCGGGGAACCGATGACCCGGTAGAGGCGGGGTCGATCGACGACTCCGGCGATCGAGGCGTGCGTCACGCGATCACGGGAGGGTGGCATGCGCCCGTTCTACCAGTCTCCCGGCGAGAAACTAAGTGATGCTCGGAGGGCGTGCGAAAAGGTCGGAAGACGTGCGTCGACGCGCTTTGTTGGCGGCCGATCCGGGCGTCCTGGGGTGGGGTGAGAAGGACTCGGTGGCTTTCGGTCGGCCTCGCGTCGACGGATCGAAGGGTCGCCGGCGGGTACCGTAGCGTCGTTCGTGGCCGGCTCGTGTCCAGGCCGGCCGCGGCGACGAACCGACGACCCAGCAGGAGGCGCCATGACCCGCACGACCACCCGCACGCTGCTCGCCCTGCCGCTCCTCGCGGCTCTTGGACTCGCCGCCTGCGGCTCGAACGGGAGCGGCGGGAGCGCCTCCGGCCGTCCCAGCGCGGGGGAGATCGCGAAGGTGCTGACCGCCGGCTCGGACGTGACCAACGGGTCGACGATGGATCAGGAGATGGCCGACTGCTACGCCGGCATCCTGGCCGACTCGAAGCTGAGCGACGAGACGCTGCGCGCACTCGTGGACGGCGACGAGAACTACACGCCGGCAGACGAGGAGGCCGAGGGGAACGCGCTCGTCGAGGCGTTCACCCAGGCCGCCGCCGACTGCGGCACCCCGTCCTGAACTTCGGCGGCCCCGGTCCGGGGCCGCCACCGGCTCAGAGCTGGTCGCCGCTCACCGCGAACGTGTCGCACGCCGTGAGCGTCCCCTCGTTGTACCCGGTGACGAACCAGTTCTGCCGCTGGACCGAGGACCCGTGGGTCCAGGTGTCGGGCTGGACCTGACCGCTGAACGTCTCCTGGATGTGGTCGTCGCCGACGGCCGCGGCCGCCGAGAGCGCCTGCTCGACCTCCTGCTGGGTCGGCGCCAGGAGGTAGGAGTTCCCGTTGGCGTCCTTGGTCTCGACGGCGCCGCGGACCCACATGCCGGCGTAGCAGTCGGCCTGGAGCTCGAGCCGGACCGCGTCCGACGTCGGGCCCGTCCCGGTCCGGTTCACCGCGTCCATCGTGCCGAGCTGGTTCTGGATGTGGTGCCCGAACTCGTGGGCGACGACGTAGAGCTCGCCGAGCGGCCCGCCCTCGGCGCCGAACTTGCCCGACAGCTCGGCGAAGAACGACGTGTCGAGGTACACGGTGCGGTCGGGCGGGCAGTAGAACGGACCGACCGCCGAGGTCGCCGCGCCGCACGCCGTGCTCACCTGCGCGGTGAACAGCTCGAACCCTGGCAGCTCGTAGGGGATGCCGGCCTGGTCCGGGAGCGTCGTCTCCCAGAAGGCGTCGAGCGAGAGCGCCGTCGCCTGCATCCGGCACTCGACGCGCTCGTTCGCGTCGGCGCCGTCGAGGCAGTCGACGAGCGACTCCTCGCCCTCGCCGGGCGCGTACTCGGCCTGGTTGGTGCCCGTGAGCCCGGACAGGTCGATGTCCTGGGCGTTCCCGCCGAGGAGCTGCACGACCAGGAGGATGAGCAGCCCGATCCCACCGACGCCACCGACGGCGACGCCGGTCGCGCGTCCGGCGCCGGCCCTGCGGACCCGGTTGCCCGAGATGTCCGCGTCCTTGTTGAACGTCATCGTCGCCCCCTGTCGAGTGTGGCCGAGCCCATCGTAGGAGTCGTCAGCCGATCGCGCCGATGGCGCGCATGGCGTCCTCGAACCGCCCGGTCACCGTGAGCGTGAAGTCCGCGCCGTCGCGGCGGCTGACCGGCTCCAGCGTGCCGTCGGGGGCGCGGTAGTGGACGACGTCCGTGATGCCGCCGGGCAGGTCGGCCTCGGCGATGTAGCGCAGCGGCTTCATCGCGCTGACGACGCCGGTCGCGCTGGTGACCGGGTGGATCGCGACGACGGTCCGCGCCGGCAGCACCACGAGGTAGCCGTTGCTCAGGTCGAGGGACAGCCCGGCCGCCGCGAGCAGCTCGTCCATCCGCAGGAGCTGGCTCGCGCCGAAGAAGTCCTCGCTCTCGAACAGGTGCACGGCCCCGGCGGGGTCGCCGTCGTCGGCGTCGAACCGGCGGTAGGCCGGCTGCGGGAGCCGGCGCAGGTTCTCGATCGCCACCGGCCAGACGGCCTCCCAGCCGCCGTACTTCGCGACGTCCAGCTCGGTCGCGACCTGGTCCGGGTGGTCGATCGCCGGCAGGACGAGGAGGTCGTCGGTGAGCCGGATCCCCGCCGTTGCGACCTGCTCCTCGGCGTCCGCCGGCAGGCCCTGGAAGGTCGCGCGGTGCAGGATCCGGGGATAGATCCGGTCCCACACCTCCTCGAGGTTCGCGGGGGAGTCGGGCGGGGAGGTCATTATGCCGACGAACCGCGTCACCTCGGCCGCCCAGTCGTCGGTCGGGACGTCGGCCAGGCGCTTGCGCAGGTTGTCGAGGTAGCAGCGCTGCGTGCCGCCGGCGGCGTCGGGGTAGGTGAGCTCGTCCGGCGAGACGACGGTCGGGGTGAACCCGCGGGACCGGAGCTCGTCCGCCACCATCGTCGTCAGGTCGGGGCTCTGCTTCTTGCGCCAGCCGTCGAAGAATCCCATCCGCTCACGCTAGTCGCTGTCGGGTTCCCACAACCGGTGCCCCCGCGGTTGGTAGGTGGCGCGCCGTCACCGCCCGCGTCGCCTGCCCCTACGGTTGTGCCGTGACGACAACTCCCACGGCCGCCATCGCGCTCGGCTCACGCCCCGTCCTCGCCGACCTCCTGCCCGCCGCCGGCACCCGTGCCCGCGCGCTGGTGGCCGACGCCGTCCTCGTGCTCACCGGGACGCTGCTCGTCGCCGGGCTCTCGCAGGTGCTCGTCCCGCTGCCCTTCACGCCCGTGCCGCTCTCGCTCGGGACGTTCGGCGTGCTCCTCGTCGGGGCCGCCCTCGGCCCGCTGCGTGCGACGGTGTCGCTGGCGCTCTACCTCCTCGCCGGCATCGCCGGCGTCGGCTGGTTCGCCGGCGGCGCCTCCGGCTGGCAGTTCGCCTCGTTCGGCTACCTGCTCGGGATGGTGCTCGCGGCCGCCGTCGTCGGCGCCCTCGCGCGCCGCGGCGTCGACCGGTCGGTGTGGCGCACGACGCTCGCCGGCCTCCTCGCCGGCGTCGTCGTCTATGCGCTCGGCGTGCCGTGGCTCATGGTCTTCCTCGGCGTCGACCTGCCGACGGCGCTCGCCCTCGGCGTCGTGCCCTTCCTCGTCGGCGACGCGATCAAGGCCCTCCTCGCCGCGGCCCTGCTGCCGGGCGCCTGGGCGCTCGTGGGCCGCCTGCGCTGACCACGGCGCCCGCCGTCCGGGTCGCCGGCCGGGCCGCCCGGCGATTTCGGCTTGCCGCGGCGACCTAGACTCTCCCCACGTGATCACCACCCAGGCCCTCGAGATCCGCATCGGTGCCCGCACGCTCCTGCAGGACGCGTCGCTGCGCATCGACGACGGCGACCGGATCGGCCTCGTCGGGCGCAACGGCGCCGGCAAGACGACCCTGACGAAGATCCTCGCGGGGGAGGGCCAGCCGACCGGCGGCCAGGTCATCCGCACGGACGACGTCGGCTACCTCCCGCAGGACCCGCGCACGGGTGACCTCGAGGTGCTCGCGCGCGACCGGGTGCTCTCGGCGCGCGGCCTCGACGCGACCATCCGCAACATGCGCAAGGCCGAGCAGCTCATGAGCGACGGCACGCCCGAGCAGCGCGAGAAGGCGATGGAGCGCTACTCCCGCCTCGAGGCGACGTTCCTGTCGAAGGGTGGCTGGGCCGCCGAGGCCGAGGCGGCGCGGATCACGAGCAACCTCGGCCTGCCGACCCGCGTGCTCGATCAGCAGCTCCGCACCCTCTCGGGCGGACAGCGTCGCCGCGTCGAGCTCGCCCGCATCCTGTTCTCCGGTGCGCGCACGCTCCTGCTCGACGAGCCGACCAACCACCTCGACGCCGACTCGATCGTGTGGCTGCGCGACTACCTCACCGCCTACCCGGGTGGCTTCATCGTCATCTCCCACGACGTCGAGCTGCTGCGCGCCACCGTCAACAAGGTGTTCCACCTCGACGCCAACCGCGCCGTGATCGACCTCTACAACCTCGGCTGGGACGCCTACCTCACCCAGCGCGAGACGGACGAGAAGCGGCGGCGGCGCGAGCGCGCGAACGCCGAGAAGAAGGCCGCGACGCTGCTGGCGCAGGCCGACAAGATGAAGGCGAAGGCCACGAAGGCCGTGGCGGCGCAGAACATGGCCCGCCGCGCCGAGCGGATGCTCGCCGGGCTCGAGGAGACCCGTCAGGCGGACAAGGTGGCGCACCTGCGCTTCCCCGACCCCGCGCCGTGCGGGCGGACGCCGCTGCGCGCGAGCGACCTGTCGAAGTCCTACGGCTCGCAGGAGGTCTTCGCCGGTGTCGACCTGGCGATCGACCGCGGCTCCCGCGTCGTCGTCCTCGGCCTCAACGGCGCGGGCAAGACGACGCTCCTGCGCATCCTCGGCGGCGTCGAGGCGCCCGACACCGGCCAGGTCGAGCCCGGCCACGGCCTCAAGATCGGCTACTACGCGCAGGAGCACGAGACGCTCGACACCGGCGCGACCGTCGTGGAGAACCTGCGCCGCTCGGCGCCCGAGCTGACCGACACGCAGGTGCGCAGCGTGCTCGGCTCGTTCCTGTTCTCCGGCGACGACGCCGAGAAGCCGGCCGGGGTGCTCTCGGGCGGCGAGAAGACGCGGCTCGCGCTCGCGATGCTCGTGGTCTCGGCGGCCAACGTGCTGCTGCTCGACGAGCCGACCAACAACCTCGACCCCGCGAGCCGCCAGGAGATCCTCGGTGCGCTGCGGACATTCACGGGCGCCGTCGTGCTCGTGACGCACGACGAGGGCGCCGTCGATGCCCTCGAGCCCGAGCGCGTCCTCCTCCTGCCGGACGGCGACGAGGACCTGTGGAACTCCGACTACGCGGAGCTGGTCTCGCTGGCCTGAGCCCGGGCGTCCTGCGCCTGGGACCCCGGAGCGCGGGGGACGACCGCTTGCGCGTCGAGCAGGGCGTCCTCCTCCTCGGCGAGCGTCGGCCGGCGGCGGACCCGCTGCGGTCGAGCGACGCCGCCGTGGTCGTCCTCGCGGCCCCGCCGCGCGAGCACGACGCCGGCGACCGGGATCGCCAGGGCGAAGAACCACCACTGGAACGCGTAGGACAGGTGCGAGCGCAGGCTCGTGTCGGGGTGCGGGAACGCGTGCAGCGGCGCGGCCGGCTCGGGCACGAGCTGCATGACGTACGTGCCGGCGGCGAGGTCGCCCGCGACGTCGTCGGCCTCGGCGCCGGTGAGGCGCCCGTCGGCGACGAGCGTGTCGAGCACGGCCGACGGCGTCACGCTGAACACCTGCCCCGGCGGTCCCGTGCGCGGGTCGGCCGGCTCGGCCGCGCGCAGGCGGGCGGTGAGCTCGACCTCGCCGGGCGCCAGGTCGAGCGCGCCGCCCGGGACCGTGTCGGTCTGGGCCCACCAGCCGCGGTCGACGACGAGGACCGTTCCCGCGTCGGTCCGGAGCAGGGCGAGGGAGTGGGAGGCGTTGGACCCGTCGACGGGACGGTTGCGGAGCTGGACGCCCGTGTCGGCGACCCACTCGCCGGTCAGCCCGACCGGGCGCCACACGTCGTCGGGGTCGACCGGGGTCGTCAGCTCCGGGCCCAGCAGCTCGGCGGCGGGGACGGGGTCGGCGCCGAGGTTCGCGTTGACCAGCGCGACCTGCTCGGCGCGGTGCACGTGCCGCGTCCACTGCCAGTAGCCGAGACCGACGCATGCGATCGAGCACGCGAGGAGGAACGCGACGAGCCCGACCAGCCGGCCGCGGCCCATCGCCCCGGGTCCGCTCACCTGGCGACCCCGTGGCCCTCGCGCAGCAGCCCGATCTCGAGCGGGAACGAGCGCGCCGTGAGGAACTCGCGCAGCGAGTCGACGTGCTCCTCGCAGGCGGTCCAGACCTTGCGCCGGTCCTCGCCGTGGATGCGCGGGTTGCGCCACTCGATCGCCCACACGGCCTCGCTGCGGCAGCCGCGCGCGCTGCAGACGACGGCGCCCTGCGTCATCGGTGCTCACCGCCGTCGTCGAGCGGCTCGGGGACGGTGACGCCGGCCTCGATCCGGCGTGCCTCGACGACCTCGTCGATCCCGGGGCCGCCGCCGCTGGAGGCGACGTTGGCCAGCACGACGGCGAAGTAGGGCAGGACGACGGCGCCGACGACGAAGGCCCAGCGCCAGGGGCCGTCCACGACGATGGCCAGCGCGAAGCACGCCATCCGCACGCCCATCGTGAGCATGTAGCGGCGGCTGCGCGTCGCGCGGTCGAGGGTCCGCGACGGACGGGCACTCGTGATCGAGGGCACGCCGGTCATCCCCCGAGGGTACGCCTGCCGTCGTGCCCACCGAAGGGCTGATCCGCTAGGTTGACCGGGTGCCACACGATCACACGCCCCGCACCGTTCTCGTCACCGGCGCCACGCGCGGGATCGGCCGCGCGATCGCCGAGCGCTTCGTCGCCCTCGGTGACCGGGTGGCCACCCTCTCCCGCGGCACGGAGGTTCCGGACGGGGTCCTCGCGGTTCCCGGGGACGTCACGTCGACCGAGGCCGTCGACGCCGGGTTCACCGCGATCGAGAACGAGCTCGGACCGGTCGAGGTCCTCGTGGCCAACGCCGGCATCACGCGGGACGGCCTGCTCATGCGGATGAGCGACGCCGACTTCGACGACGTCATCGACGTCAATCTCGCCGGCGCCTTCCGGTGCGCCCGCCGTGCCAGCAAGGGGATGATCCGGCTGCGCCGCGGCCGGATCGTGCTCATCTCCTCGGTCGTCGGGCTCTACGGCGGTGCCGGACAGGTGAACTACTCGGCCAGCAAGGCCGGCCTCGTCGGGATGGCCCGCTCGATCACGCGCGAGCTCGGCGGACGCGGGATCACCGCGAACGTCGTCGCCCCCGGGTTCATCCAGACCGCGATGACCGACGCCCTCGCGACGGATCAGCAGGAGAAGTACCTCGGCGCCATCCCGGCCGGGCGGTTCGCCCAGCCCGACGAGGTGGCCGGCGTCGTCGAGTTCCTCGCCGGACCCGACGCCGGGTACATCTCGGGCGCCGTCATCCCCGTGGACGGCGGGCTGGGCATGGGCCACTGAGCCCGCCCGCGCCCCGCCAGGACACGTCACCCGCCACCGGCCACCGACCACGAACCGAAGGAGTCACCATGGGCATGCTCGAGGGCAAGACCCTGCTCGTCACGGGGGTTCTCACGAACGCCTCCATCGCCTTCCACACCGCGCGCCTCGCGCAGGAGCAGGGGGCGCGTGTCATCCTCACCTCCTTCGGGCGCCAGATGAAGCTGACCCAGATCGCGTCGCGCAAGCTGCCCGTCGAGGCGCCCGTCGTCGAGCTCGACGTCACCGACGCCGAGCACGTCGCGGCGCTCGCCGACCGGGTCCGCGAGCACACGGACCACCTCGACGGCGTCGTGCACTCGATCGGGTTCGCGCCGCAGTCCGTCATGGGCGGCAACTTCCTCGCCGCCGAGTGGGCGGACGTCGCCACGGCGCTGGAGGTCTCGGCGTACTCGCTCAAGTCGCTCGCGGTGGCGACGCAGCAGCTGCTCGGCGAGGGCGGCGCGATCGTCGGCCTCACCTTCGACGGCCGGTACGCCTGGCCGGTCTACGACTGGATGGGCGTCGCCAAGGCGGCCTTCGAGGCCACCGCCCGCTACCTCGCCCGCGACCTCGGCCCCTCGGGCATCCGCGTCAACGTCGTCTCGGCCGGGCCGATCAAGACGACGGCCGCCAAGTCGATCCCCGGGTTCGAGCAGATGGAGGGCAACTGGGACTCCCGCGCGCCGCTCGGCTGGGACTCCACCGACCCCGAGCCGACCGCCCGCGCCGTCGTCGCGCTCCTCTCCGACTGGTTCCCGGCGACGACGGGGGAGATGCTCCACGTCGACGGCGGCTTCCACGCGATGGGCCAGTGAGCCGGTCCGCGACATGCCGACGCTGATCCTCCTGCGGCACGCCAAGGCCGAGCCGCACGCCGCAGCCGACGTCGAGCGCTCCCTCGCGCTGCGCGGTCGCCGCCAGGCTGCGGCCGTCGGTGAGGAGCTCGCCGCCGAGGGCCGGCTGCCCGACCATGCGCTGGTCTCCGCCGCTGCCAGGACGCGCCAGACCTGGGACCTCGTGGCCTCCCGGCTGCCGGGCGAGGTGACGAGCGTCGTGACGGACGAGCTGTACGAGACGGGTCCGCGCGGGGTGCTCGACCTCGTGCGCGGGGTCGACGACGCGGTCCGGACGCTGATCGTCGTGGGTCACGAGCCGGTCATGAGCGGGACGGCCGCCGTGCTCGCCGGTCCCGACTCCGACCCGGCCGCGGTCGCGCAGGTGCGCGTCGGCGTGCCGACCGCCGCGCGGTGCGTGCTCGAGGTGCCCGGGCCGTGGTCCGAGCTCGACCGCGGCGGGGCGCGCCTCGTGGCCGTCCGGCACGCGCCGGAGAGCTCCGACTGACGCCGAGGACGACCGACGTCGCTCCGGGGACGACCCGGCGGCCGGCTCAGCTCAGCAGCTCGACGACCTCGACCAGCGAGTCGTGCACGGCGTGGTCCGCCGCGGCGGCGACGACCGGCTTGGCGCGGAACGCGATCCCCAGCCCGGCGGCCGCGAGCATGTCGAGGTCGTTGGCGCCGTCGCCGATCGCGACGGTGTCCCGCATGGCAACCCCCTCGAGGGCGGCGAACTCGCGCAGCGCCGCCTCCTTGGCCGCCCGGTCGATGATCGGACCCGTGACGCGGCCCGTGAGCAGGCCGGCGTCGTCCACCTCGAGGACGTTCGCGCGCGCGTGCGCGACGTGCCAGCGGCGCGCGAGCACGGCGACGACCTCGATGAAGCCGCCCGAGACGAGCGCGAGCGGCCAGTCGCGCTCGGCGAGGAACGCGACCAGCTCCGGGACGCCGGGGGAGACCTCGACCTCGTCGGCGATCTCGGTGAGGACCGACTCTGGCACGCCCCGCAGCGTTGCGACGCGCTCCCGCAGCGACTGGGCGAAGTCGAGCTCGCCGCGCATCGCGGCCTCCGTGACGGCGGCTACCAGCTCCCGCGTGCCCGCGCGCTCGGCGATGAGCTCGATGACCTCCGCCGTGATGAAGGTCGAGTCGACGTCCATCACGACGAGACGGCGCGGGGGGAGCTCCCCCCGCGCCGTCGTCGTCTGCTCCGGGTCCGTCACCAGCGCGGGTCCGGGGTGACGGTGTCGACGCCCACGCGCATCCCCTTCGGGACGACCGTGATGCCCGATGGCGTCACGGTGAAGCCGCGGGCCAGGTCGAGCTCGCGGTTGAGGCCGACGCTCGCGCCCTCCTCCACGACGACGTTCTTGTCGAGGATCGCGCGGTTGACCTGCGCGCGCCGCTGCACGTGCACGTCGTCGAGCAGGACCGAGTCGGTGACGCGGGACCACGAGTTCAGCCGACCGCCGGGCGACACGATCGAGCCGTGCACCTCGGACCCGGACACGACGACCCCGGGGGAGATGATCGAGTCGACGGCGAGGCCGATCCGGTCGGCCGAGGAGTGGACGAACTTCGCGGGCGGCAGGCCCGTGTAGCCCGTGTAGAGCGGCCACTCGTCGTTGTAGAGGTTGAACACGGGGACCACGTGGATGAGGTCCCGGTTCGCCTCGTAGTAGGCGTCGATGTTGCCGACGTCCCGCCAGTAGTCGCGATCGCGGTCGCTGGAGCCCGGCACGTCGTTCTCGATGAAGTCGTACAGCGCGGCCTCGCCGCGGGCCACGAAGCCCGGGACGATGTCGCCGCCCATGTCGTGCCGCGAGGAGTCGTCCTCGGCGTCCCGGCGGACCGCCTCGACGAGGGCGTCCGCGTCGAACACGTAGTTGCCCATCGAGACGAGCACCTCGTCCGGGGAGTCGGCCAGCCCGACGGCGTCGGAGGGCTTCTCCCGGAAGGCGGCGATCCGGCGCGGGTCGGCCGGGTCGGCCTCGATCACCCCGAACTGGTCCGCGAGGGAGAGCGGCTGACGGATCCCCGCGACGGTCGCGCGCGCACCGGACTCGATGTGCGCCTGGACCATCTGGGAGAAGTCCATCCGGTAGATGTTGTCCGCGCCGACCACGACGACGATGTCGGGCCGCTCGTCGTAGATGAGGTTGAGGCTCTGATAGATCGCATCGGCGGATCCGAGGTACCAGTTCTTGCCCATCCGCTGCTGCGCGGGAACCTGGGCGACATAGTTGCCCAGCATGCGGGACATGTCCCAGGTCTTGGAGATGTGTCGGTCGAGGCTGTGCGACTTGTACTGGGTGAGGACGACGACGCGCAGATACCCGGAGTTCACGATGTTGGACAGCGCGAAATCGATCAGGCGATAGATACCGCCGAACGGCACTGCCGGCTTGGCCCGCTCAGCGGTGAGGGGCATGAGGCGCTTGCCTTCGCCGCCGGCGAGGACGATTGCAAGGACGCGAGGTGCTGCCATGGCCCGACTGTAGGGGGTCACCGCCCGCAGACGCCAAGCGTTCCGTCTGGTGAGCGCAAAGGAACTCTCGTGGTGAGACCGTGACGTGGTCGGCAACGACCCAATTCACTGGCAAGATGCCGCCATGAGAGTCGATCTGCTCACGCGCGAGTACCCCCCTTACATCTACGGCGGTGCCGGTGTGCACGTCGCTGAGCTGGCCGCGGTCCTGGCCCGTCGGATCGATGTCCACGTCCGCTGCTTCGACGGCCCGCGTCCGGAGGCGCCCGAGGGGGAGGACCTGCCGCGCGTCACCGGCTACGCCGACCTGCCCGAGCTCGCCGAGGCGAACGCGACGCTGCGCACCCTCGGCGTCGACCTGGAGCTGGCGCAGGGCGTCGAGGGCGCCGACCTCGTCCACTCCCACACCTGGTACGCGAACATGGGCGGCCACCTGGCCCACCTGCTGCACGGCGTCCCGCACGTCATCTCGGCCCACAGCCTCGAGCCGCTGCGGCCGTGGAAGGCCGAGCAGCTCGGCGGCGGCTACCGCGTCTCGAGCTGGGTGGAGCGCACCGCGTACCTGGCCGCGTCCGGCATCATCGCCGTGAGCGCCGGCATGCGCGAGGACATCCTGCGCTCCTACCCCGAGGTCGACCCGGAGAAGGTCTTCGTCGTGCACAACGGCATCGACCTCGAGCGCTGGTCCCGGCCCGTGGCCGAGGACGGTGACGGGCGCCGGATCACCGAGCGCGCCCGCGAGCTCGCGATCGCCCGCGGCATCGACCCCGACCGTCCCGCCGTCGTGTTCGTCGGCCGCATCACGCGCCAGAAGGGCCTGCCCTACTTCCTCCGGGCCGTGCGCCGGCTGCCGGCCGACGTCCAGATCGTGCTGTGCGCCGGCGCGCCGGACACGGCCGAGATCAAGGCCGAGGTCGAGGGACTCGTCGCCGAGCTGTCGACGGAGCGCCAGGGCGTCGTCTGGATCCCGGACATGCTGCCCCGCGAGGAGCTCGTGGCCGTGCTCGCCGCCAGCACCGTCTTCGTCTGCCCGTCGATCTACGAGCCGCTCGGCATCGTCAACCTCGAGGCGATGGCCGTCGGCCTTCCCGTCGTCGCGTCGGCGACGGGCGGCATCCCCGAGGTGGTCGACGACGGCGTGACCGGTCTGCTCGTCCAGCTCGACCAGGAGACCGACGGCACGGGCACCCCGCTGGACCCGGAGAGGTTCGAGGCGGACCTCGCGGCGGCCCTCACCGAGCTCGTGACCGACCCGGAGCGGGCGGCCACCATGGGGATCGCCGCGCGCAAGCGGGCCGAGGACCACTTCTCCTGGGAGGCGATCGGCGAGCGCACGCTCGAGGTCTACGAGACGGTGCTCGCGCGCGCCAACGGCTAGCCGGGGCGTCCGCTCTCCGCGGATCGGCCCCTGGCTCAGAGCGTCCAGTGCGGCGTGTCCCTCGGGACACTCCGCACCCGTCTCTCCTCGCGCGGACCCGATCCGCGCACAGCGGACGGTAGCCGCACCGGCTACACGCGGCGCAGCGTCGCCACCGCGACGGCCGAGCGCGCCGCGTGCCCGAGCGGTCCGAGCGCGGCGGAGCGGGCGGCGACCTGGCCGGCGGTCACGGCCGCGCCGTCGTCCTCGCGCGCCAGCTCGACGATCCGCAGGACGCGCGCCGCCTGCACCAGGAGCGCCGCCCGCCGGTCGTCGAGAGCGACCAGCAGCTCCCCGACGTCGGGGTCCGGCGGGCCGGTGAGGTCGAGGAACGCCTCGCGCAGCTCGGGCCGCTCCTTCGCGACATCGAGCTCCGTCAGGGTGTCGGTCGCCTCGTGCAGCGCCGAGACCAGGGCGAGCCGCGCCTCGCCCGGCGCGAGGCTCGGCGGGCGGACGGCGACGCCGGGCCCGCCCGCGTCCATGACCCGCCAGGCGACGCTCTCGCCCGGCTCGAGCCGCGAGCCGTAGCGCGTCACCGTCGGCAGCAGCGCCCAGGTGCCCGTGCGCGCCCGGACCACGACGGCACCGTCCGCGTCGTCCCCGTCGGTCTCCCGGACGACCGCGGGCGGGAGCCCCTGCGGGTCGCCGGGGGCTGGCAGCGCCGCCCACAGCAGCTCGGCACCGAGGCCGGGCGCGACCGCGTCGCCGCCGCCGACCTCCCAGGCGAGCGCGAGACGGACGGCGCGGGGGAGCAGGTCGATGGGCACGCGACGACGATACGGAAGCCGGGCCGGTCGAATGTCCGGCGCGGCCGCGTCACACCCGCCGGGAGCCCCGCGCGGTCGGTAGGGTCGAGGCATGGCTGGAGTGCTCTCCCTTGACGACGTCTGCGTGCGTCGCGGCGGCAGGAACATCGTCGACCACGTGACCTGGGAGGTGAACGACGGCGAGCGCTGGGTCGTCCTCGGCCGCAACGGGGCCGGGAAGACGACGATCCTGCAGCTCGCGTCCGCGCGCATGCACCCGACGAGCGGGACCGTCGAGATCCTCGAGGACCGGCTCGGGCGGGTCGACGTGTTCGAGCTGCGCCCGCGGATCGGGTTCGCCTCGGCCGCGCTCGCGCAGCAGGTCCCGGGCGACGAGCTCGTCCTCGACGTCGTGCTCACCGCCTCCTACGGGGTCACCGGGCGCTGGCGCGAGGTCTACGAGGACCTCGACTCCGAGCGGGCGCAGACGCTCCTCGACGCGTTCGGCGTCGGACACCTCGCCGACCGCACCTACGGCACGCTCTCCTCGGGCGAGCGCAAGCGCGTCCAGATCGCGCGCGCCCTCATGACCGACCCCGAGCTGCTGCTGCTCGACGAGCCGGCCGCCGGGCTCGACCTCGGCGGGCGCGAGGAGCTCGTCGCGGCGCTCGCCGAGCTCGCCGGCGACCCGGCCTCGCCCGTGACCGTGCTGGTCACGCACCACGTCGAGGAGATCCCGCCGCACTTCACGCACGTCCTGCTGCTGCGCGGCGGGGCCGTGCTCGCGGCGGGTCCGATCGCCGAGACGCTGACCGCCGAGAACCTCTCGGCGACGTTCGGGATGCCGCTCGTCGTCGACCGGCACGGCGAGCGGTGGAGCGCGCGGGCGCAGTAGTCGGCGATACGTGCTCTGGCGCGTCGCGCATGCTGTAAGTTTGAATGTTCTTGACCGAGAGAACACCACCCGAGTGACATCACCCGGGAGGCACACCGGAGGGGAGGTCGTCATGGAGCTGTGGATCATCTGGCTCGCGCTGTTCCTGCTGCTGCTGGTCGTCGAGGTGCTCGTCGTCGATCTCCTCTTCCTCATGTTCGCCGGAGGCGCCTTCGCGGCGACGGTCGCGGCGCTCCTCGGGGCACCGCTCGTCATCCAGGTCGCGGTGTTCGGCGTCGTGTCGGTCCTGCTGCTCGTGGCCATCCGGCCGTGGGCGCTGCGTCGGTTCAAGTCGACCAGCCAGGGGACCGCCACGGGTGTCGACGCGCTCATCGGGAAGGAGGCGGTCGTCGTCATGCCGCTATCCGCCGACGGCGGTCGGGTCAAGATCGGCGGCGAGGTCTGGACGGCCCGCCTCGACGCCCGGGGCACGCTGCCGGACGGTGCCAAGGTCATCGTCTCGGCGATCGACGGCGCGACCGCCGTCGTCGTCCCCCTCGTCGACGGGGTGGCGGCGAACCCGTCCGACCCCTACGGCATGCACCGGTCCTAGCGCCGCGGTCCGCACGGACCGGCACTGGGCCACCGGATCACAGGAAGGAACTCCAGCGTGGAACCTGGACAGGTAGTCGGGATCATCGTCGTCGGCCTGCTGGCGATCTTCATCATCGTGGCGATCGCGCGCGCGGTGCGGATCGTGCCGCAGGCCGTCGCCCTCATCGTGGAGCGGCTCGGTCGCTACCACTCGACCATGTACGCCGGTCTGCACTTCCTCATCCCCTTCGTCGACCGCGTCCGCGCCGGGGTCGACCTGCGCGAGCAGGTCGTCTCGTTCCCGCCGCAGCCCGTCATCACCTCCGACAACCTCGTCGTGAGCATCGACACGGTCATCTACTTCCAGGTGACGGACCCCAAGGCCGCGACCTACGAGATCGCCAACTACATCACCGGTATCGAGCAGCTCACCGTGACGACGCTGCGTAACGTCATCGGCTCGATGGACCTCGAGCAGACGCTGACGTCGCGCGACCAGATCAACGGCCAGCTCCGCGGCGTCCTCGACGACGCGACCGGCCGCTGGGGCATCCGCGTCAACCGGGTCGAGCTCAAGGCGATCGACCCGCCCGCGTCCGTCCAGGGCTCGATGGAGCAGCAGATGCGCGCCGAGCGTGACCGCCGCGCCGCGATCCTCACGGCCGAGGGTGTCAAGCAGTCGCAGATCCTCACGGCCGAGGGTGAGAAGCAGTCCGCCATCCTGCGGGCCGAGGGTCAGGCGCAGGCCGCGATCCTGCGGGCCGAGGGTGAGTCTCGCGCCATCCTCCAGGTGTTCGAGGCCATCCACCGCGGCGACGCGGACCCCAAGCTGCTGGCCTACCAGTACCTGCAGACGCTGCCGCAGATCGCCAACAGCGCCTCCTCCAAGATGTGGATCGTCCCGACCGAGTTCACCGCGGCGCTCCAGGGCGTCGCCGGGGCGTTCGGCGTCGGCAACGCGCCGTCGGGCGGCTCGGACGACGGGGAGTCGGCGACGGAGCGCGTGCGCCGCGAGCCGTCGGCGTTCGCCGACACCCTCGGCGACTTCTCCCTCGAGGACCCGGGTGAGGCGCTGCGCAAGGCGCAGGGTGCCGCGGACGAGGTGACGCACGAGGCCAAGGCCGCGGGCACGCTCTCCGGGCAGCCGTTCGACCCCTCCGTCGCGGCCGGGCAGCAGCCCGCCGAGACCGAGGGTGAGCAGGGAACGGGCGGCACCGCGCCGACCTACCCGCCCACGCCGTGACGTCTGCCGACGAACCGAGCCCGGTCGCGCGCCCCGCGCGCGGCCGGGCTCGTCGGCGTCCGGGGTCGGGGTGGGTGCCGAACCAGCACGGGGCGTGGGCCATGCTGCTCGCCCCCGTGCTGGTCGGCGCCTGGCCGTTCCTCACCTGGCGCACGCTGCTCCTGCTGGTCAGCGCGCTCACCGGGTTCTGCGCGCTCTACGCCGTCGGGCTCTGGCTCAAGTCGGGACGCCGCGCGCGCTACCGGACCGCCGCGCTCGTGCACACGCTCGTGACGGCGGCGCTGGTCGCGTGGCTGGTCGCCCTCGAGCCGCGGCTGCTGTCCTGGAGCTGGGTGTTCGTGCCAGCGGTGGCGCTGAGCCTGCTGGCCTCCGCGCGCCGCTCCGACCGGACGTGGTGGAACGACATCGTCCTGGTCGTGCTCGGCTCGTGCCTCACGCTGGTCTCGGCCGGCCTCACCGGCCGGCGCTCCGGCGTCTGGCTGGCCGACGACCCGTCCGTCGCCGTCCTCACCATCGCCCCGGCACCGTTCGCGTGGCCGCCGCTCGGCCTCGACGTGCCGGGTGCGTGGGAGCGCGCTGTCGTCCTCCTGCTCTACTTCGCCGGGACGATCGTCCACGTCAAGGCCCTCATCCGGGAGCGGCGCCGACCGTGGGTGAGCCGGGCGGACGTCTGGTACCACGCGGTGCTCGTCCCGGCGGCCGTGGTGTGGACGCTGCTCGGCCACCTGGGTGCTGCCGGCTGGTTCCTCGTCGGCGTCGCGGTCGTGCTCGCGCTGCGCGCCTGGTGGATCGTGACGCGTCGCCGGGACCTGTCGGTCAAGGCGATCGGCGTCGTCGAGATCGTCATGACCGTGCTGGTCTCCGTCGCGGCGATCTGGGTCGGCGCGATCGTCGCGCACGGCTAGCCGGCGGTGCCTACGATCGGGGGCATGGCCTCCTCGACGGCGCGGCTGCGCGCCTTCCGTCCCGCCGACACCGACGCTCTGGTCGACGTGTGCGTCCGCACCGCGGACGCCGGCTCCGACGCGACCGGGCTGCTGCCCGACGACCGCCTCTGGGCCGACATCTACCTGCTGCCCTACCTCGAGCGTCACCCCGACCTCGCCTTCGTCGTCGAGCTCGACGACGCGAGCGACGCGGCTGGCTACATCGTCGCGACGGACGACACCGCGGCGTTCGCCGAGTGGTTCTCCCGCGAGTGGTGGCCCTCACTGGGTCGCCCGCGCGCCTCGGAGGTTCCCGACGACGCGGCCCACGCGCTCGAGCGTCAGCTCCTCGGGCGGGGCGAGCAGGGGCCGGACGCCTGGGCGCCCGATGGCGCACCGGCGCACCTGCACATCGACCTGCTGCCGGTGACGCAGGGCCGGGGCGCCGGCCGGGCGCTCATGGACCTGCTGTGCGCCGAGCTCGCCGCGCGCGGGATCGCCGGTGTCCACGCGACGGCCGGCACCGCGAACGCCGGGGCGCTCGCCTTCTACCCGCGGGTCGGCTTCGACGCGCTGCCGCCGGACGGCGGTGGCCAGACGTTCGTGCGGCGCCTCGCGCAGGGCTGAATCCGGCGCGGCTGCGCGGGGTCGCGCCCGAGTCTTTGTGGCGTAGCGTCTGCATGTGTTCTTCCGACTGCTCCGCACGTCGCTGAAGCCCTACTGGGGCTTCATCTGGATCGTGCTCGTGCTCCAGCTCCTGCAGACGCTCGCGACGCTCTGGCTGCCGAACCTCAACGGCCGCATCATCGACGAGGGTGTCGCCGCCGGTGACGTCGGCCAGATCTGGCGCCTCGGCGGCGTCATGCTCGCCGTGACGTTCGGCCAGGCGGTCGCCGCGGTGGTGGCCGTGTACTTCGGCGCCCGGACCGCGATGGCGGTCGGGCGCGACCTGCGGGCGAGCCTGTTCGAGCGCGTCCAGCGGTTCAGCGAGCAGGAGATGCGCGAGCTCGGCACGCCCTCGCTCATCACGCGCACGACGAACGACGTCCAGCAGGTGCAGATGTTCGTCATGATGACGCTCACGATCATCGTGATGGCGCCGATCATGCTGGTCGGCGGCGTCATCCTCGCGCTGCAGGAGAACGTCAGGCTCTCGGCGGTGCTGCTCGTCATCGTGCCCGTGCTCATCATCGTGATCGGGCTCATCGTCATGCGGATGGTGCCGTACTTCCGGCAGATGCAGACCCGGATCGACGCCGTCAACGGCGTCATGCGCGAGCAGATCACCGGCATCCGGGTGATCCGGGCGTTCGTCCGGGACGACTACGAGCAGCTGCGGTACGGCCTCGCGAACGGCAACCTGCTCGACGTCTCGGTCAAGACCGGCAAGCTCATGGCGCTCATGTTCCCGACGGTCATGCTCGTCATGAACGCGTCGACCGTTGCGATCCTGTGGTTCGGCGGGAACCTCGTGAACGACGGCACGATGGAGGTCGGCGCCCTCACCGCGTTCCTCAGCTACATCATGTACATCCTCATGGCGGTCATGATGAGCTCGATGATGACGATGCTCGCGCCGCGCGCCGTCGTCTCGGCCGACCGGATCACGGCCGTGCTCGACTCCCAGCCGACCGTCGTGCCGCCCGCGAAGCCCGTGACGCCGCGGGTCCTCGAAGGCCGGGTCCGGTTCGAGAACGTCTGGTTCTCCTACCCCGGGGCGGCCGAGGCCGTGCTGGAGGAGCTGACCTTCACCGCCGAGCCCGGCCGGACGACGGCGATCATCGGCGCGACCGGCTCGGGCAAGTCGACGCTCGTCGGCCTGGTCCCGCGCCTGTTCGACGCGACCGACGGCACGGTGTCGATCGACGGGGTCGACGTGCGCGACCTCGACCCGCAGGTGCTGTCGGAGCTGGTCGGGATCGTCCCGCAGAAGTCGTTCCTGTTCAGCGGCACCGTCGCCAGCAACCTGCGGTTCGGCCGGCCCGACGCGACCGACGAGGAGCTGTGGGACGTGCTCGAGGTGGCGCAGGCCGCCGACTTCGTCCGCGAGCTCGGCGGCCTCGATGCGCCGATCGCCCAGGGCGGGACGAACGTCTCGGGTGGACAGCGTCAACGTCTCTCCATCGCGCGGGCCATCGCCCACCGACCACGGGTGTACCTGTTCGACGACTCGTTCTCAGCGCTCGACTACGCCACCGACGCCGCCCTGCGCGCAGCGCTCGCGGCCGTCACCCGCGAGTCCAGCGTCATTGTCGTCGCCCAGCGCGTCTCGACCATCCGGCACGCGCACGAGATCCTCGTCCTGGAGAAGGGCCGGATCGTCGCGCGCGGGACGCACCCGGAGCTGTTGGAGTCCTCGGAGACCTACCGCGAGATCGTGGAGTCCCAGATGAGCCTGGAGGAGGCCCGGTGAGCGGGGAGAACCCGGTGGGCGGGCAGAACCCGACGGGCGACGTCCCGGCGAACGGCCCGGTGGGCGCCGCGCGGACGGCCTCGGGGGAGGGGGTCTCGGTCGTGCCGGGCGCGGCCGACGCGCCGACGCCGCCCGGCAAGGACGACGCCAGCGTCGTCCGGGCGAGCCAGAGCAACCGTCGCGGCCCGGGCGGCGGGATGGGCATGCCGGCCGAGAAGCCGCTGGACCTCGTCGGCACCCTCAAGCGGCTGCTGCACGAGATGCGCCCGCACCGCATCGCGCTGTGGACGTCCGTCGTCATCGGCGCCGTCTCCGTCGTCCTCTCGGTGCTCGGGCCGAAGCTGCTCGGCAACGCGACCAACCTCGTGTTCGGCGCGTGGGTCGCGCAGGTGGTCGGGCAGCAGTTCCCGGCCGGCACGACGCGGGAGCAGGCGATCGAGGCGCTCCGGGCGGCCGGGCAGGACCGGTTCGCCGACATGCTGGGCGCGGTCGACTTCGTGCCGGGGCAGTCCCTCGACACCCGCCTCCTGCTCACGACGCTCGCCTGGGTGCTCGGGGTCTACGTCGGCGCGTGGTTCCTCGGCTGGATGCAGGCGCGGATCACGGCGATCATCGTCCAGAAGACCATGTACCGGATGCGCGCCGAGGTCTCGCGCAAGCTGACCAGGCTGCCGCTGTCCTACATCGACTCGCACACGCGCGGCGAGGTGCTCTCCCGCGTCACCAACGACATCGACAACCTCGCGCAGACGCTGAGCCAGACGCTCGCGCAGCTCGTCACCTCCGTCCTCACCGTCGTCGGCGTGCTCGGCATGATGTTCTGGATCTCGCCGGTGCTCGCCCTCGTCGCGCTCGTCGCGGTGCCCGTCTCCGCCGTCGTCACGACGCTCATCGCCAAGCGCTCGCAGCCCCAGTTCATCGCGCAGTGGCGCACGACCGGGGAGCTCAACGGCCACATCGAGGAGATGTACACCGGCCACTCGCTCGTCAAGGTCTACGGCCAGCAGGCGCAGTCGCAGAAGGTCTTCGACCAGCGCAACGGCGACCTGTTCACGTCCTCGTTCAAGGCGCAGTTCATCTCCGGCACGATCCAGCCGGCGATGGGCTTCGTCGCCAACCTCTCCTACGTGTCGATCGCGGTGCTCGGCGGGCTGCGCGTCGCATCGGGCACGATGTCGATCGGCGACGTCCAGGCGTTCATCCAGTACTCGCGCCAGTTCACCCAGCCGATCACGCAGATCGCGGCGATGATGAACATGCTCCAGTCCGGCGCCGCCTCGGCCGAGCGGGTGTACGCCCTCCTCGACGCCCCCGACGAGACGCCCGACCCGGAGCCGGAGGCGGCCGCGGAGCTCGATCACGTCCAGGGTCGGGTGCAGTTCTCGAACGTCGACTTCTCCTACAGCCAGGACAAGCCGCTGATCGAGGATCTCGACCTGCTCGCCACCCCGGGCCAGACGGTCGCGATCGTCGGACCCACCGGCGCGGGCAAGACGACGCTGGTCAACCTGCTCATGCGGTTCTACGACATCCAGGGCGGCGCGATCACGCTGGACGACGTCGAGACCCGCCAGCTCACCAGGGCCGGGCTGCGCGGCAACATCGGGATGGTGCTCCAGGACGCCTGGCTGTTCGAGGGCACGATCGCGGAGAACATCGTCTACCCCCTGGCCACCGTGCCGGGGGAGACGGTCACGCCCGAGCAGCGCGAGCTGATGATGCGCGCGGCGGTCGCCACGCACGTCGACGACTTCGTCCGGATGCTCCCGGACGGCTACGACACGGTCATCGGGGGCGAGGCCGGCACGCTGTCGGCCGGCGAGCGGCAGCTCGTCACGATCGCCCGCGCCTTCGTCGCCGACCCGCCGATCCTCATCCTCGACGAGGCCACGAGCTCGGTCGACACGCGCACCGAGGTGCTCGTGCAGAAGGCGATGAACGCGCTGCGCGTCGGGCGGACGTCGTTCGTCATCGCGCACCGGCTCTCGACCATCACCGGGGCCGACACGATCGTCGTCATGGAGGGCGGGCACATCGTCGAGCAGGGCGTCCACGCTGAGCTGCTGAAGCTCGACGGGCCCTACGCGCGGCTGTACCAGAGCCAGTTCGCCGGCGGGAACGACGAGGCGGAGTGACCGCGTCGTCGCTCCCGGTCGTCGAGCTGACCGACGTCGCCGACCCCCGGGTCGCGGAGTACACCGGCCTCACCGACGTCGCGCTGCGGACCCGGTACGAGCCGGAGGCCGGGCTCTACATGGCCGAGTCGTCGAACGTCATCCGCCGCGCGCTGGCGGCCGGCCACCGGCCGCGCTCGTTCCTCATGGCGCCGCGGTGGCTCGACTCGATGGCCGACGTGCTGCGCGCGCACCCGGACGCGCCCGTGTACGTCGCGCCCGAGCCCGTGCTCGAGGAGCTCACGGGGTTCCACCTGCACCGGGGTGCGCTGGCCGCCATGCACCGGCCGGAGCTGCCCCACCTCGCCGACGTGCTCGCCGGGGCGCACCGCGTCGCGGTGCTCGAGGACGTGGTCGACCACACGAACGTCGGGGCGGCGTTCCGCTCGGCCGCCGGGCTGGGCGTCGACGCGGTGCTCGTGACGCCGCGGTGCGCCGACCCGCTCTACCGGCGCAGCGTCCGCGTCTCGATGGGGACCGTGTTCCAGGTCCCGTGGACCAGGATCGACCCCTGGCCCGGCGGCATCGACGTGCTGCGCGCGCACGGGTTCGTCACCGCGTCGCTCGCGCTCGCGGACGACGCCGTGACGCTGGACGAGCTGGCGGCCGACCCGCCCGAGCGGCTGGCTCTCGTCCTCGGCGCCGAGGGGCACGGCCTCAAGCCGGCCACGGTGGCGGCGAGCGACGTCATCGTGCGCATCCCGATGGGGCACGGTGTCGACTCGCTCAACGTGGCCGCCGCGAGCGCGGTCGCGTTCTGGGCCACCCGCCGCGGCTAACGGGCAGCGACTAGGCGCGGCGGCGACGGGCGATCCGGGCCATCCCGACGGCGTACCCCGTCCCGGCCACGACGTGCCCGAGGACGCCGACGACCAGCAGCCCGAGCCCGACCAGCCGCAGCCAGCCGAGGTCGGTCCCGGCCGCGACGATGAGCGTGGGCAGCGCGACGAACAGCGCGGCCGTGCGCCACTTCCCGATCCGGCTCACGGGCAGGTCGGGCGACCCGCGGAACCAGGTCGCGGCGAGGAGGAGCAGGACGAGGTCGACCGCCGCGATCGCGACGAGGGCCCACCACGGCAGCACGCCGCCGATGGCGAGCACGAGGCTGACGCCGATGATCGAGATGCGGTCCGCGACCGGGTCGAGCCGCGTCCCCAGCAGGGTCCGCTGGTCCAGGCGCCGGGCGAGGAAGCCGTCGAGCCAGTCGCTCCCGCCGAGCACGACGAGCGTGCCGAGCGCCCACCACCAGTGCTGCGTGAGCAGGAGCGCCATGGCGAGCGGGAGCAGCACGACGAGCCGGGCGAACGAGATCGCGTTCGGGATCGTGAGGACCCGCCGCGAGAGCCGCTCGGCCTCGGCGGGGGCAACGGGCGGGGGCGGCTGCGTCACGGCTCGATCCTAGGCCGACCGCGTCTCGGCATCCGAGACGATCCGCGTCGGTTTGCGGGGAGGGGGTCACGAGTCGCAGGCTCGACGTCGTCTCGCCCGGCCAGCCGGCCTCGAACCGAAGGAAGTCCACCATCATGACGTCACGTCGTCTCGTCAAGCTGCTCGCACCCGCAACCATCGTGGCGCTCCTGATGACCGCGTGCGCCGGCGACGGGAAGGACGGCTCCGACGGGGCCAGCGGCGGCGACACCATCCGGATCGGCGTCGTCGGCGCCGCGGACTCCCAGTGGACGGTCTTCAAGGAGAAGGCGGCGGCCGAGGGGCTCCAGGTCGAGATCGTCGACTTCTCCGACTACCAGGTGCCCAACCGCGCGCTCGCCGACGGCGAGCTGGACCTCAACCAGTTCCAGCACCTGCAGTTCCTCGCCGACTTCAACGTCAACACCGGGTCGGACCTGCAGCCGATCGGGGCCACGGCCGTCTACCCGCTCAACCTGTACTCGCTGGAGTACGCGAGCGTCGAGGAGATCCCCGACGGCGCCACGATCGCCGTGCCGAACGACGCGACGAACCTCGCCCGCGCCCTGCTCAACCTGCAGCAGGCCGGGCTCATCGAGCTCGCCGACGGCGGCAACTCGTTCTCGACCGAGGCCGACGTCCTGCCGGGCTCCCGCGTCGAGGTCGTGCCGGTCGACGCCGCGCAGACCGCGACCAACCTTCAGGGCGGCAGCGTCCAGGCCGCCGTCATCAACAACGACTTCGTCTCGAAGGCCGGTCTCACGGACGACGACATCGTCTACCCGGACGACCCGACCGGCGATGCGATCAAGCCCTACATCAACATCTTCGTCGCCCGCGCCGAGGACAAGGACGACGCGGACTACCTCAAGCTCGTCGAGATCTGGCACGACCCCGAGGTCGAGGCGGCCGTGACGGAGGACTCGGGCGGCCTGGCGATCTTCGTCGACACCCCGGCGGCCGAGCTGCAGCAGATCCTGGCCGACATCGAGGCGAACGCGCCGGCGAGCTGATCTTGCCCACGTCCATCGTCAGTCTGCGCGGCGTCTCGAAGAGCTTTCCGGGGCGCCGCGCTGACGCGCCCGTCGCCGCCGTCGAGGACGTCACCCTTGACATCCACCAGGGCGAGGTCTTCGGCATCATCGGCTACTCCGGCGCGGGGAAGAGCACGCTCGTCCGGCTCATCAACGCCCTCGAGCCCGCCACCGCCGGCACCATCACGGTCGCCGGGACGCAGATCACCGGCCTGCCCGAGCGGAAGCTGCGCCGGGTCCGCGCCGGCATCGGGATGATCTTCCAGCAGTTCAACCTGTTCGCCTCCCGCACGGTCGCCGGGAACGTCGCCTACCCGCTCCGGCTGGCCGGGGTGCCCCGGGCCGAGCGCGAGCGTCGGGTGGCCGAGCTGCTCGACTTCGTCGGCCTGGCCGACAAGGCCGGCGCCTACCCGTCCCAGCTCTCGGGCGGGCAGAAGCAGCGCGTCGGGATCGCCCGCGCGCTCGCGACGTCGCCGCAGCTCCTCCTCGCGGACGAGTCGACGAGTGCGCTCGACCCGGAGACGACGGCGGACGTGCTCGCCGTCCTGCGCCGCGTCAACGCCGAGCTCGGCGTCACCATCGTCGTCATCACGCACGAGATGGACGTCGTCCGCGCCCTGTGCCACCGCGTCGCGGTCATGGAGCGCGGCCGGATCGTCGAGGTTGGCGACGCCTACCGCGTCTTCGCCGACCCGAGCCACCCGGCGACGGCCCGGTTCGTCGGCTCCGCGCTGCACGACACCCCGACGCCGGACGTGCTCCAGCGGCTGCGCCACCGCCACCCCGGCCGGCTCGTCCTGGTCCGGATGCGGTCCGACGGCGGGTCCGGCGGGTACCTGACGAAGACGCTGCGGGAGTTCGACGTCGAGGGGTCGATCATCTACGGCGGCATCTCCGAGGTGGCGGAGCGGCCGTTCGGCTCGCTCACGATCGAGCTCGACGGCGACCCGGCGCGGGTGGAGGAGCTGGTCGGCTACCTCACCCTCGCGATGGGGGCGACGGACCTGGGGACGGCGGCCGACCCGACGCCGCCGCCATGGACGGAGGGGACGCGATGAACTGGGAACGCCTCGGACCGCCGTTCTGGAAGGCGGTCGCCGAGACCGGCTTCATGGTCGGCTGGACGATGCTCGTCGGCGGGCTGATCGGGCTCGTCCTCGGGATCGGCCTCTACCTGTCCCGGCGCGGCGGGATGCGCGCCAGCACGGGGGTGTTCACGGGACTCAACGTGCTCGTCAACATCGTCCGCCCGATCCCGTTCATCATCTTCCTGTTCGTGCTGTTCCCCGTGACCAAGGCCGTCGTCGGGACGACGATCGGCACCGCCGGCGCGACGTTCCCGATGCTGCTCATGGCGGGGTTCGCGTTCTCGCGCCTGGTCGAGCAGAACCTGCTCTCGATCGATCCCGGCGTCATCGAGGCCGCCCGCGCGATGGGTGCCGGGACGATGCGCATCATCACGACGGTGCTCATCCCGGAGGCACTGGCCCCGCTCATCCTCGGCTACGCGTTCCTGTTCGTCGGCGTCATCGACATGTCGGCCATGGCGGGCATGGTCGGGGGCGGCGGGCTCGGTGACTTCGCCATCAAGTACGGCTACCAGCAGTTCAACTGGCCGGTCACGTTCTTCGTGGTCGTCGTCATCATCGGCATCGTCCAGCTCGCGCAGCTCCTGGCCAACGTCCTCGCCCGCAAGGCGCTGCACCGCTGAGCGTCTCCGCCTCGCGGGGGAGGTGGCCGGTGCGCCGGCTCGCCTAGGGTCGAGTCATGCCCGTGAGCATCGAGATACAAGGCGTCACCAAACGTTTCGGCGAGGTGAGCGCCGTCGAGGACCTCACCTTCACCGTCCGACCCGGCCGCGTCACCGGCTTCCTCGGCCCCAACGGGGCTGGGAAGACGACGACGCTGCGCATCCTGCTCGGCCTCGTCACCGCCACGGCGGGGTCGGCGACCTTCGGCGGCGCCCGCTACGGCGACCTGCCGAGCCCGCTCGGCACCGTCGGTGCCGCGCTCGAGGCGGCGAGCTTCCACCCGGGCCGCTCGGCGCGCGACTTCCTCCGCGTCCACGCCGCCGGCGGCGGCATCGACGCCGGGCGCGTCGACGTCGTGCTCCAGATGGTCGGCATGACGACGTACGCCGACCGTCGCGTCGGCGGCTATTCCCTCGGGATGCGCCAGCGGCTCGGCCTCGCCGCCGCGCTGCTCGGCGACCCGGACGTGCTCGTCCTCGACGAGCCGACGAACGGCCTCGACCCGGAGGGCATCCGCTGGACGCGTGAGTTCCTCCGCGCGTTCGCCGGCACGGGGCGCACCGTCCTCGTCTCCTCCCACCTGCTCGCCGAGGTGCAGCAGATGGTCGACGACGTCGTCGTGCTGGCGAACGGCCGGCTGGTCTACTCCGGGACGCTGGAGGAGCTGGCCTCGCGGGAGCAGGTCACGACGCGCGTGCGGGCCGCGGACGCCGCGGCGCTCGCGGCGGCGCTCACCGCGGCCGGCATCGGCGTCCGCGACGGCGGCGGCGAGCTGCTGGTGGACGCGATGCCCGAGACCGTCGGGCAGGTCGCGTTCCGGGCGGGCCAGGAGCTGCACCTGCTCGCGCCGCTCGGCGGCGGCCTCGAAGAGCTGTTCCTGCGGATGACGGGAGGCGAGCGATGAGACTGCTCGATGCGATCCGCGCCGAGGTCCTCAAGGTGACCACGACGCGCATGTGGTGGATCCTCGCCATCGTGACGCTGGTCTACATGGCGTTCATCGGTCTCTCCCTCGGGGCCGCCTTCTCCTTCGCCGGAGACGAGGAGATGGGGCTGCCGCTCGGCGACACCGCGCTCGCCCACATGGTCTACTCCCTCGCCGTGACGATGGGGTACGTGTTCCCGCTCGTGCTCGGCGCGCTCTCGGTGACCGGGGAGTTCCGCCACCAGACCCTGACGCCGACGTTCCTCGTCGTTCCCCACCGCGGGGTGGCGCTCCTGGCCAAGGGCATCGTCCAGCTCGTGCTCGGCATGGTCTTCGGCGTCGTCGCGTTCCTCGGGACGATGGCGGCGGGCGGCTCGGTCATCGCCGCCACCGGGGGCGACGCGGCTCTCGGCTCGGGGGAGACCTGGCTGCTCGTGCTCCGCGGGGTCGTCGGGATGGGGCTCTGGGCCGTCATCGGCGTCGGGTTCGGCGCGCTCATCAGGAACCAGGTGGCCGCGATCGTCGTCATCCTCGCGCTCACCCAGTTCGTCGAGCCGCTGCTGCGCTCGATCGCGATGCTCAACGAGGTCTCGGCCAAGATCGCCAACGTGCTGCCGGGCTCCGCGTCCGACGCGCTCACTGGCGCGAGCTTCTACCAGTCGTTCGGGACGAGCTCGTCCTCGCTGGACTGGTGGGCCGGAGGCCTCATCCTGATCGCATACGCCGTCGGCGCCGCGTTCCTCGGCTACTGGGTGACCTGGCGTCGCGACGTGACGTGACGCCGGCCGCCCGGGTCGGCTCCGCGGTCGCGTCGACGACGCGGCCGCGGACCGACCGGCCGATCGCTACCGCTGGTAGGTGGCGGTGAGGACGCCGCGGGCGATCGTGTGGAACAGCGCGGTGAACGAGACGGCCGTCGGCGACGTCTCCGGCTCGAGCTCGAGCGTGTCGACGTCGAGCGCGTGCACCGCGAAGACGTACCGGTGCGGACGGTCGCCCGGCGGGGGAGCCGCGCCCTCGTAGGCGTGGTCGCCGCCGTCGGCCCGGACGTGGAACGCCGCGCCCGGGAGGGTGAGGTCGCTCTGCCCCTCGCCGCGCTCCAGCTCGGTCACGGCCGCGTCGAGGTCGACGACGGTCCAGTGCCAGTAGCCGGCGGGCGTCGGCGCGTCGGGGTCGAAGCAGGTGACGAGGAACGACTGCGTCTGCGGCGGGAAGCCCGACCAGGCCAGGTGCGGGGAGACGTTGCCGCCGTCGGCGGCGAAGTCGTCGCCGAGCGGCGCGCCGTCGATGAGATCGCGGCTCGTCACCTCGAAGGAGGGGACCGGCGGGAGCTGGTCGTACGGCGGCGGGGGCACGGGGCGCTGCAGGTCCATCGCTCCAACGTAGTCCCCGGGACCTAGGTCCCGGAATCGCCTCGCGCAGCGGAGTATCGGCGAGATCACAGGTCGACTCGCGGTATTTCCCTCGACCCATAACGGTCTCGTCTCTACACTTGAGACAGATGGACGACGAGGCGTCGAGACCCGACGCCGAGCACCGAGAAGGAGATGACCATGAGCACCACGAGCACGCGATCCGTGTCGGCCTCGCGGTCTCCCCGCTCGCGCCGCCGCAACTGGCTGCGTGACGGATGGACCGCCCCCGCCGGACACGTTCGTCGTACCCCGGAGGACAGGTTCGTCCTGATCCAGGCAGGAGCGATGCGCGCCGGGCTCCGCTGAGCCCGGGGACGTCCCCCTGACGGCTGCCGGCACCGACCGGCACGAACGAAGCCGCTGTCGCGATGGAGATCCTCCATCCGGCAGCGGCTTCGTCGTGCTTCCGGCGGGGGTGCGCCCGCCCGGCTGGGTAGGTTGGGGGCATGGAGAATCGTCCGTTCGGCCGCACCGGCCGGAACGTGTCCGTCGTCGGCCTCGGGACCTGGCAGCTCGGTGCCGACTGGGGCGAGGTGAGCGAGGACGCCGCCATCGCCGTCCTGGCCGCGGCGGTCGCCGACGGCGTCACGCTCCTCGACACCGCCGACGTCTACGGCGACGGCCGGTCGGAGTCGCTCATCGGCTCGTTCCTCGCCGAGCGCCCCGAGGTCCGCGGCGACGTGCTCGTCGCGACGAAGATGGGCCGGCGCGCCGCGCAGGTGCCGGAGAGCTACGTCGCTCCCGCCTTCCGGCAGTGGGTCGACCGCTCGCGCGCGAACCTTCGCGTCGACACGCTCGACCTCGTCCAGCTCCACTGCCCGCCGAGCGAGGTCATCGCCTCCGACGCGGTGTACGACGCGCTCGACGCCCTGGTGGCGGACGGCTCGATCGCGGCCTACGGCGTCTCGGTCGAGACGTGCGAGCAGGCGCTCGCGGCCATCGCGCGTCCCGGCGTCGCCTCGGTGCAGATCATCCTCAACCCGTTCCGACTCAAGCCGGTCGAGCTGGTCCTGCCGGCGGCGCGGGCGGCCGGCGTCGGGATCCTGGCGCGCGTCCCGCTCGCGTCCGGGCTGCTGTCGGGCCGCTACACCCCCGCGACGACCTTCGGCGCCGACGACCACCGGACGTTCAACCGCCGGGGCGAGGCGTTCGACCGGGGCGAGACCTTCTCCGGGGTCGAGTACGAGACGGGGCTGCGCTGCGCGAGCGAGCTCGCCGCCGTCCTGCCGGACGGGATCGGCCTGGCCGCCGCGTCGCTCGCCTGGATCGTCTCCCGGCCCGGCGTCACGTCGGTCATCCCCGGCGCCCGGACACCCGGCCAGGTCCGGTCCAACGCGGCCGCGGCCGCGCTGCTCGAACCGGGCAGCGGCTTCGACGTCGACGCCTTCGACGCCGTCGTGCGCCGGGTCTACGACGAGCACCTGCGCGCGTCGATCCACCCGCGCTGGTAGCGCGGCGCGTCCAGCGGCGCGCAGCGCGCGGGGCCGCGGCGCGCCGACGGTGCGCGGCTACGGCGCGGCGACCGCCTCGTCCGTGACGCGCACGCCGCCGTCGGCGTCGCGCTCGACGCGCCACGTCCGCCCGCCGCACACGACGCCGCTGACCGAGACGGCCCCGCGGGTGGCGCTCGGCGCGACGGTCGGAGCGCCGTCCGTCCCGACGCTCAGCCCGAGCCGCGACTGCAGGACGGTGACCGCCGACGCGGCCGACCACGCCTGCGGGTGGCACGCCGCGGGGTAGGCGACGACGCCGGGCGTCGCTGCGGCCGGATCGCCCCCGAACAGCTCCGGGAACTGGAAGTCGACCAGCTCCGCCGCGGCGAGCAGCCCGTCGGCGAGGACCGCGGCGTGCCCGTGCAGGCCGGCGCGGGTCAGCCCGAGGATGGCGATCGCCGTGTCGTGCGGCCAGACCGACCCGCGGTGGTACCCGAGCGGCCAGTAGCCGGCCATGTCGTCCGACAGCGTCCGCAGCCCGTACCCCGACGACATGTCGGGCGCGACGAGCCGGTCGGCGAGCACCGCCTCCTCGTCGCGGGAGAGCAGCCCGGTCCCGAGCAGGTGCCCCATGTTCGACGTCACGGAGTCGACCAGCCGCCCGTCGCGGTCGAGCGCGATCCCGACGTAGGGACCGTCCGCGTCGGTCGTCCAGAACCGGTCCCGGAAGCGCGCCGCGAGATCGGCCGCCCACGTCCGCCACCGCTGCGCCCCCGGCCGCCCGAACCGCTCGAGCAGCTCGGCGCCGCCCATCGCGGCCTCGTAGGCGTAGGCCTGGACCTCGCTCAGCGCGATCGGGCCCTGCGCCAGCCGCCCGTCCCGCCACTGGACCGAGTCGCCGGAGTCCTTCCAGCCCTGGTTCGCCAGGCCCGTCCCGGTCCGGTCGATGTAGTCGAGGAAGCCGTCCCCGTCGCCGTCGCCGTGGTCGCTCAGCCAGGCGAGCGCGCGCTCGAGCGGGTCGAGCAGAGCCGCGACGTCCTCCTCGGCCATGCCCCAGCGCCACGCGTCGTGCAGGAGGCAGATCCACAGCGCCGTCGCGTCGACCGTCCCGTAGTACAGCGGCGGGAGCGTCGTGCCGTCGGCGAGCGCGAGCGGCACGGCCCGCACCTCGTGCAGGATCTTGCCGGGCTGCTCGGCGGTCCGCGGGTCGTCGACGACGCCCTGGCCGGCGGCGAGCGTGCGCAGCGTGCCGCGGGCGAGGTCCGTGCCGAGCGGCAGCAGGAGCCGCGCCGCCCAGAGCGAGTCGCGCCCGAAGAGCGTGAAGAACCACGGCGCGCCCGCCGCGAGGAAGACGTCCTGCGGCGCGCGCTCCCAGGACAGGCGCAGCCCGGCGAGGTCGCCGAGGGACCGCTCCAGCAGGCGCGGGATGCGCGGGTCGTCGGCGGTCACGACGGGGACGGACCACTCGACGTCCGCGCTCACCGGCGCCCGCACCACGCCGCCGGGGTTCGCGGTCTCGATGGCGACCCGCACGCGCGCCGGGGCGCCGGTCGCCGCCGTCAGGGTCCAGGCGAGGTGCGCTCCGCCGTCCGGGTCGAGCCTCGCCGACGCCTCGGGGGCGTCGACGACGACGCGGGGGCCCTCGGGCGTGCCGGCCGTGAGGCGGGAGCCGACGGGGGAGTCGTCGACGCCGAACCGCGCGGGCGTCGTCGGGAGCCCCTGCTTGACCTCCTCGAGCGTTGCGAAGTCCGTCGCGAGCGCCAGCTCGACCGTCCCGGTGACGGGCTCGGCCGTCGAGCACAGGAGCTCGAGCTCCACCTCGACGCGGCCGGGGGAGACCGTGAGCGTGCGGCGCAGCAGCGCCGTCGGGTCCGGCCCGGGGCCGTCGACGGCGCGCGCCGCGTAGACGGCCTCGGCCGAGCGCGGCCGGCCGGGGACTGGTCCCGCGGCCACCGGCTCGGGCTCGCCGCCGGCGATCGTGAGCTCCAGCCGGCTGAGCATGCGGACGTCGCCGTGGTACACGCCCTGGGCTCCGCTCGCGCGGAGCTGGCCGTCCGTCGCGGTCCACACCTGGGTCGGCGCCGCCGCGACGGGGCGGAGGTCGTGAAGGAACGGCTGGAGCGACATCGGGCGGGACTCCTTCGGCGCGGGCGTCGGTGACGCTTCGGTAACGCTGTGGCCGATGCACTTGACACGCTCTCACGGGTCGGGCAATCTCAAGCCACTTGATCGATCAAACCAGAACCACCGTAGCGGACCGGGGCGTCGATGCAACAGTCTCCCGGAGCAGATGGCGGGGGCGGGTCGACCGGCGCGGGTGCCGACGACGAGAACACCAGGGGAGGAGGTCGACGTGACCGAGAAGCGTCCGACGCTCGCGAGCGTCGCGGCCCAGGCCGGGGTGTCCCGGCAGACGGTCTCGAACGTGCTCAACGCGCCCGACCTCGTGCTGCCCGACACCCGCCGCCGCGTGCTCGAGGCGATCGAGGCGAGCGGCTACCGCCGCAACCACGCCGCGCGCCAGCTCCGGACCCGCCGGTCCAACCAGATCGGTCTCGCCGTGCGCCCCGCCGGCGACGGCGCCTCCCGCCAGGTGCTCGACCAGTTCCTCCACGCGCTCGTCGAGGAGGCGCAGCGCCTGGAGTACCGCGTCGTCATGTTCTCGGTCGAGGACGACGCGGCCGAGATCGAGGCCTTCGCCTCCCTCATGGCGACCTCGGACATCGACGGCTTCGTCCTCACCGACACCGACGACGACGACCCGCGCACCGCCTGGCTGACCGAGCGCGACGTGCCGTTCGTCGCGTTCGGCCGCCCCTGGGGCAACGCGGACGCGGCCCACGCCTGGATCGACGTCGACGGCGCCGCCGGTGAGCGCGACGCGACGACCCACCTCGCCGACCTCGGCTACCGCCGGATCGCCTTCCTCGGCTGGACCGAGGGCGGGTCCGGCCGCGACCGGCGCGCCGGCTGGCTCGCGGCCCTGAGCGAGCGCGGCCTGGCCGGCGACCCGCTCGAGCGGTTCGTCGACGGCGACTCGACCGCCGGCGCCGCGAGCGCCGCGCGGGAGCTGTTCGACGCCGGAGCCGACGCAGTCGTGTGCGCGTCGGACGCCCTCGCCATCGGGGCGCTCGTCACCGCCCGCGAGCGGATCGCCCGGGGCACGCTCCGCGCGCCGATCGGACTGGTCGGGTTCGACGACTCACCGGTCGCGCAGGCGCTCGGGCTGTCCAGCGTCGCCCAGCCGATCCGGACCGTCGCGCAGCTCGCCGTCCGCTCGCTCCTCGACCAGCTCGCCGGCCTCGACGTCGCCCAGGTCCACGAGCTGGTCGCGCCGGTGCTCCGGCCGCGGGCCAGCTCGCGGTTCCGCCTCGACGAGAACGACGACGAGGAGGCCCCGGCGGCTCCCTGACGCGTCGGCGCCGCTCCCGGCCGGCCGACCAGCCCACCCGTCCACCCACCGACCAACCCCGATCGACAACCTCTGAACGACGGCCGGTCCCTCAGCCGGTCGCCCTCGATGAATGGAGACACCGATGTCCACCACCAACCGACGTCTCGGCCTCGCGGTCACCGCGACCGCCGTCGCGCTCGTCCTCGCCGCCTGCGGTGGCGGCGGCTTCGACGACGACGGCGGGTCGACCGACGCCGCCACCGACTCCACGGCAACGACCGACGGGGGCGACTCCGGGACGGACGAGGGCTCGGGCTCCGGCCTCGACATCCTCATCGCGTCCTCCGGCGACGCGGAGACCGCGGCGGTCCAGGACGCCGTCGCCGCCTGGTCCGCGTCCTCGGGCGTCGAGGCCTCCGTGCGCGTGGCCTCCGACCTCAACCAGGAGCTCGCGCAGGGCTTCGCGGCGGGGACCCCGGCCGACATCTTTTACGTGAGCACCGACGCGTTCCCTGGTCTGGCCGCGAATGGATCGATCAAAGCGTACTTCGACGAGCTCGGGAACAAGGCCGACTTCTACCCCACGCTCGTGGACTCCTTCACCTACGACGGCACGCCGTACTGTGCCCCGAAGGACTTCTCGACGCTCGCTCTCGTCATCAACGACGACCAGTGGGCGGCGGCCGGCCTCACCGAGGCCGACTACCCGACCGACTGGGCGAGCCTCAAGACCGTCGCCGAGAAGCTCGCGACCGGCGAGTCGACCGCGCTGAGCTTCGGCCCGGAGTGGCAGCGGATCGGCACGTTCATGGCCCAGGCGGGCGGCACGCTCGTCGAGGACGGCGCCGCCGTCGTCGACTCGCCCGCGAACACGGAGGCGCTGACCTACGTCAAGGACCTCATGTCGGCCGGCCTGGTCAGGTACCCGGCGGACATCGGCGCCGGCTGGGGTGGCGAGGCGTTCGGAACGGGTGCGGCGGCCATGACGATCGAGGGCAACTGGATCGTCGGCGCCATGAAGGCCAACTACCCGGACGTGAGCTGGACGGCGATCGAGCTGCCGTCCGGCGCGGCCGGCAAGGGCACGCTCCAGTTCACCAACTGCTGGGGCATCGCGACCGACTCCGACCAGCAGGCCGACGCGGTCGAGCTGGTCGAGTTCCTGACCTCCGCCGAGCAGCAGATGGCGTTCGCGAACGCGTTCGGCGTCATGCCGTCGATCTCGACGGTCGCCGACGAGTGGAAGACCGCGTTCCCGGAGCAGGAGGCGTTCCTCGCGGGCGCCGACTACGCGCAGGGCGTCCCGCCCGTCCAGGGCATCGCCGACGTGCTGTCCGACTTCAACTCCCAGCTCGAGACGCTCAGCTCGACGGACCCGGCGACCATCCTGACGTCGGTCCAGGGCAACCTCCAGGCGATCCTGTAGTCGGTCGGGCCCCGGCTCGACCGACCCGGACGGAGTCGACATGACCGCAACGACGCCGACACCGGAGGCGACCAGCGTCGTCGCCCCGCGGCGGGGTGCTCCGGCACCCCGCCGCGGGGGCGGGCGCTCCACCTCCCGGAACCTCGCGGGCTGGGTGTTCGTCTCACCCATGCTCCTCATCCTCGGGCTGTTCCTCGTGCTCCCGATCGTCATGGCCGCCTGGGTGTCGATCTCCGACTGGGGTGGCCGGGGCAGCCCGTTCGCCTCCACCGTCGGGTTCGTCGGGGGCGAGAACTACCAGAAGCTCCTCACCGGCGGCGGCCTCGCGCAGAAGGACTTCGCGACGTCGCTGCGCAACAACGCCTACTACGTGCTCCTCGTGGTGCCGCTGCAGACGGCGCTCTCGCTGGGGCTCGCGGTGCTCGTGAACCGTCGGGCGCTGCGCGGACGGGGGTTCTTCCGGACGGCCTTCTACTTCCCGTCCGTCACCAGCTCCGTCGCGATCACCGTGGTGTTCCTGTTCCTCTTCACGGCCTCGGGCGCGGTCAATCGGGTCCTGGCCTGGGTCGGCATCCACGGGCCGAACTGGGTGAACGACCCGCGCGGTGTCATCCACATCGTCCTCGGGGTGTTCGGCGTCGACTCGCCGCCGCCCGCGCTCCAGTCGGCACCCCTGCTCGGGCTGCCGTGGTGGCAGTGGATCGCGGGACCGAGCGTGTCGATGTGCGTGTTCATCTTCATGGCGATCTTCACGACCTCCGGGACGTTCATGCTGCTGTTCATCGCGGCGCTGCAGAACATCTCTGGCGAGATCGACGAGGCCGCCCAGGTGGACGGAGCGAACGGCCGGCAGCGGCTGTTCCGCGTCACGATCCCGATGCTCCGCCCGACCATCTTCACCGTCGTGACGCTCGGGCTCATCGGCACCTGGCAGGTGTTCGACCAGATCTACACCGGGACCCAGGGCGGCCCGGCGAAGACCACGCTGACGCCGGCGTTCCTGTCCTACCAGACGTCGTTCATCAGCCAGAACTGGGGTCAGGGCGCCGCGATCGCGTTCATCCTGTTCGCGATCATCGTCGCCCTGACGGTGCTGCAGCGGTTCGCGCTGCGCGAGCGGGGCGTCCCGCGTCGCAAGCGGTTCACGAAGGGAGACGCGGCATGAGCGCCGTCCAGACGGTCGACGCCCCGGTGCAGCGGACGGAGCGGACGCGGGTCGTGTCGCCGGGGGTCATGGCGGCGACGTCGCTGACGTACGCACTGCTGGTGGTCCTCGCCATCATCTACGTGTTCCCGTTCCTCATCTCCGTCGCGACGTCGTTCAAGCCCGATGCCGAGGCGACCCAGAGCCCGCTCTCGCTCATCCCCGAGACGTTCACGACCGCGGCCTACGAGCGGCTGTTCCTCAACTCGGACTTCCCGCTGTGGTTCCGCAACTCGGTCATCGTGGCGATCGTCGTGACGGCGGGGCGGATCTTCTTCAACTCCCTCGCGGGGTACGCGCTGGCGCGGATCCCGTTCAAGGGGCGGGGGATCATCTTCGGCGCCCTCGTGGCCGTCATGGCGGTGCCCGGCGTCGTGCTGCTCATCCCGAAGTTCCTCGTCATCAAGCAGCTCGGGATCTACAACTCCTTCGCCGGCCTCATCATCCCGCTGCTCGCCGACGCGGCCGGCATCTTCATCATGAAGAACTTCTTCGAGTCGATCCCGCCGTCCGTCGAGGAGGCGGCCCGGCTCGACGGCGCCGGCACGTTCCGCACGTTCTGGTCCGTCGTGCTCCCGATGGCCGTCCCGGCGCTCGTCACGATCTCGATCCTGTCCTTCCAGGGGTCGTGGAACGAGCTGTCGCACTTCATCATCGCGTCGCAGTCGCCCGACCTCGTCACGCTGACGAAGGGTGTCGCGCAGCTCTCGTCCGGCACGCTCGGGCAGGGGACGCAGTACCCGCTCAAGCTCGGGGCGGCGGTCATCATGACGATCCCCGTCGCGATCCTGTTCTTCGTCTTCCAGAAGCGGATCATGAACGCGTCGGCTGGGGCCGTGAAGGAGTAGGGAGCCCTCCCGCGCGTGAGGCGCGCGCGTGAGGCGCGCCTCCGGGGGTGCGGGAGGATGGTGGCGTGAGCGAGTACCGGGACCTGGTCGACGCCGTCCGGGAGTTCAGCGAGGAGCGCGGGTGGACGCCGGTCCAGACGCCGAAGAACCTCGCCATGGCGATCTGCGGCGAGGCGGGTGAGCTCGCGGCCGAGCTGCAGTGGGTCGAGAGCTCCGAGAGCGTCGACCTCCTCGCGGCCGACCCCGAGCTGCGCCGCCGGGTCGCCGACGAGATGGCCGACGTCCTCATCTACCTCACCCGGATGGAGAGCGTCACGGGGATCGACCTCGTCGCGGCCGCCGAGGCCAAGCTCGCGCGCAACCGGGAGCGGTTCCCCGTCGGGGCGCCCTACCGCCTGCGATCCGATCGCCACAGCTCCTGAGTCCGCGTCGTCGTGCCGCGTCCCGGCGCGTCTCCTGGTTCGCCTCCTGGCGCGCGTGCGCCGCTCCCGCCGGTGCCCTTGCGCGCCGCGGGAGGATGGACGTGACGAGGGCACGACGGAGCTGGTGACGGGACGGAGGTCGGGGCCATGGCAGACATCGCGGGACTGACGACGACGGCGCTGGAGGCCGCCCGCGTCCATCCGCACGGACGGCACGCCGAGCTGGTGGCGCACGACGGGGAGCTGCGCCAGACCCTGCTCGCGCTCGTGGCGGGCGCCACGCTCGGTGAGCACAACTCCCCGCACGCGGCGACGATGTTCGTGCTGCGCGGGCGCGTCCGCGTCCTGGTCGACGAGCGGGTCCAGGCCGAGCTCGGCGAGGGCGAGCTGTGGGTGCTGACGCACGAGCGGCACGCCGTGGCGGCGCCGGAGGACGCGGTGTTCCTGCTGACGACCGTGACCGGTGTCGGCGAGCCGTCCCACGGGTAGCTCGTGGCGACGGGCGCGGTGCCGGTCGGGCGGCTCGGGAGCCGAGGTCGGCTGCGGCCGCGCGGGGACGCGTGGTGGTCACCACGGAAATGCCTGGTCAGGAGCGCCCCGGTGGGCGATGCTCGAGACGAGGGCCGCGCCGGCGGCCAGGAGAGGAGCTGGTCATGACCGAGAGCTCGAACCCGGAGACGACGAAGCCCGCCGACGGCGAGGCGGCTGAGTCCGCCGAGACGCCCCAGGACGCGAAGGCGAAGTTCCGCGCGGCCCTCGAGGCGAAGAAGGCGCGCCAGGCCGGCTCGCCCGACGGCGGACGCGCGGGCGGGGCCTCGTCGGCGCACGCGCACGGTGCCGCCGGCGGACAGAAGATGTTCCGGCGCAAGTCGGGCTGACGCGCCGGGAGGGACTGACCCCTAGACTGACGGCCCGTGACTACTCCAGCCATTCAGCAGCACCTGTCGACGCCCGAGGGTTTCGCGAAGTCCGTCGCCGCCCGGCGACCCATCCAGGGGGCCGCGCTGGCCTGCCTCGCGCTGGGGATCGGCGGCATCGCGATGAACCTGTTCCAGCTCGGCAGCGCGAGCGACTGGGACTGGAGCCTCATGATGCGCTTCTTCTGGGACGCGCAGGCGATCGAGTTCACGGGCTCGCGGTCCGGTCGTGCCGAGGCGTGGCGGTACGCCTACGTCTACGGGCCGATCGTGCTGCTCCCGCTGGGGCTGATCCTGCTCGGCATCCACCTCGCGACGAGGTCGAAGTCCGCCGCGGGCCTCTACGAGGCCTACCGCGAGCGGGGCTGGGTCGGACGTCAGTGGGCCGTGGGGCTCACGGTGCCGAACGGCAACGCGAAGGTCGCGATCGCCTTCGTCTCGCACCCGAGCGTGCCCGACGCCGCCTTCGAGGCGGCCGGCCACCGCTACGCGGCCTACCTCGACTCGCTCGACAAGAAGGCGCGCAAGGCCGCGACCACCGCGGCGGTCAAGGCCGGCGTGCTCACGGGCGTCAGCGCCGCCGCGCTGCTGCCCGACCTCGATCCGGCGATCCTCGCGGCGCCGCTCCAGCCCAAGGGGGACTTCGTCGTCGTCGTACCCCCGGCCGCGGGCGGCAAGGGCGCGACGCAGGTGCTCCCGATCCGGGAGTAGTCAGGGGCAGCGCTCGGCCACGTGGGCCGCGTCGCCCGAGGGGGCGAGGAGCCGGTCGCGCAGCACCGACCGCTCGGGCAGGATCCCGGCCGCGCACATCGCCCGGTACGCCGCCGGCTCGACGTACTCGACGTCGAGCACGACGTCGTAGACCGCCTCGTACGTCGCGCACTCCTCGTACTGGCCGCACTCCTCGGCCAGGACGAGGTCGAAGCCGGCCGCGCGCCCTCGCTCGGCGAGCTCGGCGGCGTTCTTCTGCGCGACCGCGAGCCCGTGTCCGTGCGCGACGTCGATGAGCAACCGGGCCAGGGCGAGGTTGTCCTCCGGCGTGAGTGCCCCGTCCGAGCGCAGGTAGGAGTCGAGGTTGTCGAGCTCGACGGCATCGAACCCCGCCTCCGCGCAGTGAGCGACGAGCCGGGCCTGCCGGTCGGCGATCCGCTCGCGGTTCTCGGCCGTCGACGTGTCGAGGATGCGCTCGTCGGGCCAGCCGGGATCGACGAGCTGCTCGCCGTCGTCGTCGAGGACGAGGAGGCCGGCCCAGCTGTCGGCCTCGCCGGGCTGGGTCTGGAACCCGTTGACGTAGCAGACGTTGTAGCGGCCGTCGGCGACCGGGTCTCCGCTGTCGCGCACCACGATCGCGACGTCGGGCGCCGGTTCGTACGCGCCGCCGAGCTGGTAGTCGAAGCCGCCGGTCGCGGGCGGCAGGCGCGGGGACGTGGCCGACGCGGCGCAGCCGGACAGGAGCGCCAGCGCGCCGCACAGGGCGAGAACGCGGGGGGCGACGGCCATCGGGCCACCCTAGCCCCGGGCCCGGAGGTGCTGCGGGGCATCATGCGGCGCCGAGCGCGGCCCTCGCCTCCTCGACCTCCGCGCCGCCGGACTGCGCGAACGCCTCGACGCACGCCGCCAGCAGCCCCGCCCGCTCGCTCCCCGCGGCGTGACGACCCAGCCGGAGCAGGGCGCGGGCCTGCTCGTAGGTGAACGAGGCGCGCGCCGCGACGTCGAGTGCCCGTCGCCAGGCCCGCCCGGCGCCGTCGCGGTCACCGTTCGCCTCGAGGGCATCCCCGAGCGCGAGCAGCAGCGTCGCCCGCTGGCTGGGGTCGAGGCTCTCGTCCTCGTGCTCCCGGGCCGAGCGCAGCAGGGCGAGCGCGCCGTCGACGTCGTCACGAGCGAGCGCGACCAGCGCGAGAGCCGTCAGCGCCTGCGTGACGACGCGCTCGCTCCGTCCCTCGGCGAGTGCCAGCCCCTCCCGCGCCGCGGCCTCGGCGCCGTCGAGGTCGCCGAGCGCGAGGAGCGGGTCGGCGAGGTTGGCACAGGCGACGGCGGTCACCGGGACGGGGACCTGGCCCGAGGCGCGGGCGAGCTCGATCGCCTCGCGATGCTCGCGGACGGCGCCCGCGTGGTCGCCGAGACGGTGCCGGGCGATCGCGGCGTTGTCGCGGACGACGACGCGGATCATGTCCGCGTCCGGCACGTCGGCTGCGCCGCGGGCGACGTCGAAGAACGCCTCGCGCGCCCCGGCGAGGTCGCCCGCCCGACCCCGCACGATGCCGATGGAGTTCTTCGCGCCCAGCACCATCCGGGGCAGGCCGGCTGCCTCGGCGTGCGCGAGGACCGTGTGGAGCGTCGGCATCGCCTCGGGGCTGCCGACCGCGACGAGCGCCTGGACGAGGAAGCCGTGCGTCACCGCGAGGGCGCCGGCGTCGCCGAGCTGCTCGGCCGTGGCCACGGCGTCGCGGAAGAACGCCTCCGAGAAGGCGAGCGACGTCTGCTCCTGGACGAACCGGCCCACGGCCTCGGTGACGTCGACGACGAAGCCGGGCGCGCGCGGTCGCAGCGCGCGGACGACGTCGACGAGGTGGCCCAGCTCGGAGCGCAGCCACGCCGTCCCCTCCGGGCCCGTCATCTCCCGGACCGTGCGGGTCGGCGTGCGCGAGCGGAGCACGGCTCCGGCGTAGACGGCCTCCGTCGCGCTCCACGCCTGCTCCAGCATCTCCGCGGCGAGGCGGTCGAGCGCGTGGTCGCGCTGCGCCTGCGCGTCCTCCTCCCACGACCGCGCCGAGGCGAAGGAGCGCACGAGCACGTGCAGGCCGATCCGGTCCGGTGCCGGTCGTCCCGCGCAGTGCAGCCGCAGGAGCTCGTCCGTCGTCCGCCTCGTCGCCTCGGGGCTCTCGTCGAGCAGCGCGGCGACCTGGACGAGCGACAGGTCCTCGCACGGCTGGGTCGCGAGCAGCCGCAGCGCACGGCGTGCCCCCGGCGAGAGCGAGGTGTAGGAGCCGGCGATCGCGTCCTGGACGACGAGGTCGAGCTGGATCGTGTCGCCGCGGCGGCGCAGGGCCTCGCGGTGGTCGGCGAGCGACCAGGTCGGCTCGGCCGAGACCCGCGCCGCGACGAGGCTCGCGGCCAGGGGGAGCCCCCCGGTCAGGCCGACGATGTCGGCGGCGGCCTCGGGCTCGGCGTCCACCCGCTCGTCGCCGACTCGGGCGCGCAGGAGGGTCAGCCCGTCGTCCGGGTCCCAGGCGCCGAGCTCGAGCACGCGGACGGTCGCGGCCGGCGGCAGCGCGGAGGACGGCGACGCGAGGATCCCGGTCAGCGGCAGCGTGACCCGGCTCGTCATGATGATCGGCGCGCGGGGGCACCAGCGGACGAGGTCGGCGACCTGCTCCTTGGTCGCGACGTCGTCGAGAAAGAGGCCGATCCGGCGGGCGGTCAGCGCGTCCGAGATGCGGCCGATCCGCAGCCGCGGCGTGCGCTCCGTCCCGACCAGGCCGAGCGCCCGCTCGATCGACTCGACGATGGCGGTGAGGCTCGCGGGGCGGGCGGTGTCGGTACCGCGGACGTCGACGGTGACGACGTCGGTGATCTCGCGCCGCGCCACGAGGCGGTCGATGGCCTGGCAGGCCAGCCGCGTCTTGCCCGCGCCGCCCATGCCCGCGATGAGGAGGCGACGGGCTCCGACGACGAAGCCGAGGTCCTCCTCGCGGCCGACGAACGGGTCGGAGAAGGTGGACGTGCCGAGGTGGGCCGAGACGACCGCGTCCGACTGGGCCAGCCGCGGCAGGTCCTCGCACCACAGCTTCCACGTGCGGACCTCGTCCTCGTCGGCGCCGAGCGCGCGGACGATGTCGGCCACGAGGTCGGCGTCGATGCGCCGTCGTCCGCTGCGGAAGCAGTCGTAGACCGTGACGCGGCCGGGCAGGCGGACGGACGGGGCGACGCCGCGGGCCTCGCGGAGGGCGCCGACGCGACGGGCGAGCTCGGTGTACGTGGGGGAGCCCGCCTGCTCCCGCCGCGTGCGCAACCGGACGGCGAGGTCGTCGAGGGTGGCGGGGGCGTCCAGGGTGTCGGGGCGCCGGGCGTGCTCCATGGACCTCCGATCTCGCGAGCCCCCTGCGCGGATGTAGGGATGCTAGGCCACCGCGTTCGGCGTTCGGAGGACGCGCCCCGCGTTCGGGGCGTTCGGGTTCGGCGGCCGCGCGGGAACTCGGATCGGCCCGTCAGCACACTGAGTCCCACCCGGTCACCCGGGTGCTCAGACGTGTCGACAGGAGACCTCCGTGAACAAGACGAAAGACCAGCGCGGACGCGCGTCCGACCGCGGACGGCTCGGGCCGGGGCGGTCCGGGCGGGGACGACCGGCGTCGCTCGGGCGACTGGGTCGGGCGATGGCAGCTGCCTCGGCCGCGATCCTGGCCGGCGCCGGGATCGTCATCGGCGCGCGCGCCGCCTCCGCGGCGCCCGCCGCGCCCGTCGGTCACTACTCGGGGACCATCACGAACGGCGGCGGGCGGACGGTCGACTTCGACCTCACGGCCGCCGGCACCATCGCGCAGTTCACCGCCAACACCTGGCTGTACTGCGGTGGGTTCCCGGCGTCGACGCCGTGGCCGTGGGACGCGGCGCCCGCGATCCCCGTGGCCGACGACGGCACGTGGGACCGGGAGTGGACCTTCACCGACCCGGCCGACCCCAGCATCTACTTCCAGGTGTCCGAGCAGGGGGTGGTCAACGCCGACGGCACGGCGAGCGGGACCAACCTGATGGAGCTGCGCTGGAGCGACGGGTCGCTGTTCTGCGGGGGCGAGACGTTCAGCTGGACCGCGCAGGTCGAGGGTGCGGTCTACGACCCGGAGGTGTCGGTGACTCCTGCCTCGGTGACGGTGTCGGGGCTTGCGAGCCCGGGCGTCACCGTTGCGGGCAGTGGCTACCCGGGGAACACGTCGGTGACGGTGTCGCTGGACGGGACGACGGCGGGGACGGTGACGACGAACGCGTCGGGCGCGTTCACGTACACGCTGACCCGGGCCGGTGTGGCGGCCGGCGCTCACACGGTGCGCGCCACGGACGGGACGAACGAGGCGCAGGCCACGCTCACGGTGACGGAGGACCCGGTCGTCTACGACCCCGAGGTGTCGGTGACTCCGGCCTCGGTGACGGTGTCGGGGCTGGCGAGCCCGGGCGTCACCGTCGCAGGCTCGGGCTACCCGGCCAACACCTCCGTCACCGTGTCGCTGGACGGGACGACGGCCGGCACCGCGACGACGAACGCGTCGGGCGCGTTCACCTACACGCTGACCAGCCCCGGTGTCGCTCCCGGCGCTCACACGGTCCGTGCGACGGACGGCACGAACGAGGCCTCGGCGACCCTGACCGTCACGGAAGACCCCGTGGTCTACGACCCGGAGGTCACCCTCACGCCGTCGAGCGTCACGGTGTCCGGGCTGGCGAGCCCGGGCGTCACCGTCGCAGGCTCGGGCTACCCGGCCAACACCTCCGTCACCGTCTCGCTGGACGGCACGACGGCCGGCACCGCGACGACGAACGCGTCGGGCGCGTTCACCTACACGCTGACCAGCCCCGGTGTCGCTCCCGGCGCTCACACGGTGCGCGCCACGGACGGGACCAACGAGGCCTCGGCGACCCTGACCGTGACGGAGGACCCGGTCGTCTACGACCCCGAGGTGTCGGTGACTCCGGCCTCGGTGACGGTGTCGGGGCTGGCGAGCCCGGGCGTCACCGTCGCAGGCTCGGGCTATCCGGCCAACACCTCCGTCACCGTGTCGCTGGACGGGACGACGGCCGGCACCGCGACGACGAACGCGTCGGGCGCGTTCACCTACACGCTGACCAGCCCCGGTGTCGCTCCCGGCGCTCACACGGTCCGTGCGACGGACGGCACGAACGAGGCCTCGGCGACCCTGACCGTCACCGAGGACCCCGTGGTCCCGGACCCGCCGTCGGTCAAGCCCGAGCAGGACACGATCTCGGCGGGCGACCTCGCGGGGACCGGGCTGCTGTTCTCGGGTGAGGGCTTCCCGCCGGGAGCCGCGGTGATCGTCCTGCTCGACGGCGCGGAGGTCGGCACCGCGACCGCGAACGCCGACGGCGCGTTCGAGTACCGGCTGGTGCGCGCGGACGTGGCGGCCGGCGTGCACGTGCTGGCGGCTGTGTCGGGCGATCTGCGGGTCGAGACCGAGTTCGCGGTCACGGCGGACGAGGAGCCCACCCCGGAGCCGTCGGACACGGGCTCACCGACGCCGTCCCCGACCTCGAGCGCGACGTCGTCCCCGACCTCGACGTCCTCCCCGACGACCACGCCGAGCCCGACGAGGTCGGGTGAGGAGCTGGCGAGCTCCGGCGCGGACGGCAGCGGCCTGTCCGTCGCCCTCGGCGTGGCCACCCTGGCCGTCGCCGCCGGCGGTGCCCTGCTCCGGGCGCGCCGTCGTCGCCTGGCCTGAGTGAGCGCGAGACCCGGCGCACTCAAGTAGGTCGTGGACCCCACTCCCGTGTCCACGACCCACCGGAAGGGCCCCGCCGCACCAGGCGGGGCCCTTCCGCTGCCGGAGGCACGCGGGACGCTCCGGCTGCCTAGGCTGGTCGGGTGGAGAGGGGAGCGGCGGGCCGGTCGGTGCTCGCGGCCGGTCGTCGGCACTCGGTCGCCGTCCGGTGGGACGGCACGGTGGTGGCGGTGGGTGACAGCCGGGCCGGTGAGTGCGACGTGGATCGCTGGGACGGGGTCGTCGCCGTAGCGGCGGGCAACGTCCACACGGCGCCGAACACCGGCAGGTCCCACACCGTCGGCCTGCGCGTCGACGGCACCGTCCTCGCGACGGGGTGGAACGGCGATCGGCAGTGCGAGGTCCGTGGCTGGCGCGGCGTCGTCGAGGTCGCGGCGGGCTGGCGTCGGACCCTCGGGCTGCTCGCGGACGGCACCGTGCTCGCGACCGGTCGTGCCGCCGAGGGGGCGTGCGACGTGGCGGCATGGCGCGACATCGCCGCGATCTCCTGCGGAGACTGGCACTCGGTCGGTCTGCGGAGCGACGGCACGGCGGTCGGGGTGGGGAACGGCGGCCGCGGACAGTGCGCCGTCGGGAGCTGGGACGACCTGGTCGCGATCGCCGCCGGCTCCGTCCACACGGTCGGGCTGAGAGCCGACGGCCGGGTCGTCGCCACGGGTGCCGCGTCCAGCGGAGCGACCGCGGTCGACCGGTGGCGAGACGTGGTGGCGATCGTCGCCGGCAGCCACCACACCGTCGCGATCGACGCCTCGGGTCGCGTGCGCGCGACGGGCGACGACGGCCACGGGCAGTGCGCCGTCGAGGACTGGACCGACGTCGTCGCCGTCGCCGCGGGATCCACCCACACGCTCGGCCTGCGCGCCGACGGCACCGTCCTGAGCGCCGGCGACGACGCCGACGGCAGGCGCGACGTCGCGTCGTGGTCGGGTCTGCTCCGCCCCACGACGGGGTGAGGCTGGCGAGCGGTGAGCGCGCCGACCCCGGCCTTCTCGCCGAGCACCCGCGATGGTGGCAGTCTGTGGCCATGACGTCGACGTCGCCGCGCCCCGCGCCTCGGGTCTCCGCCCTCGTGCTGGCCGCCGCGGCGCTGGTCGCGTCGCTCGGCGCCTGCGCCGACGACGAGGCCGGGCTGGGCCTCCCGACCCTCTCGCCCGACGAGGCCGACGCTCTGGTCGGGACCTCCGTCGAGAACGCGACCGGGGCGCTCCACGTCGAGAGCAACGGCTGCTTCAGCTGGCGAGCCGGTGACGCGGCGGCCGACGCCGACGCGCCCTGGATCGTCTGGCCCGAGGGGTTCGAGCAGGACGACGACGGCGTGCTCCTCGCGGGCGGCGGCCGCGCGGCGGAGGGGACCGCGATGACCGTGTCCGGCGTGCTCGTCCCCCTGGACGCGCTGCCGGACGGGGCGACCCCCGACTCCTACCTCGGCTCGTTCGGACGCTTCTGCCACGCGGACGAGCGCGGCGTCATCGTCCTCACCGACGCGACCCTGCGGTAGCCGCCCTCACGGCCGGAAGGCCGACCCCGTCGCCGACTCGTCGACGGGCAGCTCGCCGGCCCGGACCGCCGCCACCATGACCGCGTGGTCGGCCTCGGTCTGGTCTGCGTAGCCGCGGGCGAAGGACGCGAACGCCTCCGCGGCCGCGTCGTCGGTGCCGAGATAGCCGCTGATCATGCTCGCCCCCGACGTCCTCGCGTGACCCTTGGCCAGGAGGCTCCCGACGATGCCCGCGTAGTCGATCAGCGCGCCGGCGTCGAGCCCGTCCAGGGGAACCGTGCCCTTCATGTTCCGGAACGTCCGGACGTAGTACTGGTGCCCGCCGAAGGACGTCCAGCCCAGCAGCGGGTCGGACACCGTCTGCAGCGCCTGCTGCGACTCGACGACGCGCTGACCCTGGTGGTCGTGCCAGGCGTGCTCGCCGTGGACGTACCGGGCCAGCACGCTGCGCCGCGCCTGCTTGAGCTGCAGGAACAGCACGTCGTCGGGGCTCGTGCCCTGCAGCAGCGCGACGTACGCGCGAAGCCCGACGCTGCCGACTCCGACGACCTTGTGCGCCACGTCGACCAGCTCGTACCACGCCATGACGCGACGCCACTGGGCGGGCAGCGTCGTCAGGTACTCGTCCAGCCCCTGGGCCACCTGCTCGGCGACGTCGTCGTCCAGCCGCTCGATGAGGGGCGGCTCGGCCACGATGCGCCGGCCGGACCCCGCCGCGCCGTCTCCGTCGGCGTCGTCGGTCGCGGACGTGAAACGGGGCAGCGCGCGGTCGCTCGTCCGCTTGCGGGCCGCGCGGGCCGCCCGGCGGATCGCGGCCTGGAGCGTCGGGTCGTGCGCCGTCTCGGTGAGCTGGGTGACGTCCATCCGCTCGTAGAACCGTGAGATCAGCGGCTCGTCCGCGAGGCGGACCACCTCGTCCCGGTAGGCGGTGACGCAGGCGAGGACGGCGTCGCGGCACGTGTCGTCGGTCTGGGAGTTCTCCCGCCCCGCGACCCAGATGCTCGCCGTGAGCCGCGCGAGGTCCCACTCCCAGGCGCCGACGTGCGCCTCGTCGAAGTCGTTGATGTCGATGACCTGCTCACCCTCGGGGGAGCGGTAGAAGCCGAAGTTGCCCAGGTGCGCGTCGCCGCCGACGACGGGCGTGATGCCGGTGACGGGGAGGCGTGCGACGTCGTCGGCCATGACGACGGCGCTGCCGCGCAGGAACCCGTACGGTGAGCCGATCATGCGGCCGACCCGGATGCCGATGAGGTGCTCCAGCCGGCCCTCGTGCGACGCGTTGATGAGCCGCATGACCTGCGGGCGGTCGCGCTCGACGCGCCAGGGGGCGAGCGCCGACACGGGCCGCGTCGTGCGCAGCGTCCGTCCGATCTCGAACCGCTCCTCCCGGCTGACCAGCCGGGAGCGCAGGCTCAGCGTTCCCTGCGCCGGGTCGGCGCCGGCGATGGGGCGAAGCAGGCGGGTGAACTGGGGCATCGGTGCTCCTCCGGGGCTGCGCGTCCCCGCGAGTCTAGGGCCGGCCGCGTCCGGCCTGGTCATCGCGGGTCGGGTTTGCCATGCTCGAGACAGACGCCGCGCCCGCGGCGCGGAACGGAGACGGCCATGGCCAAGCTGACCAACCCGAACGAGGCGCCAGCCGACGAGACGCACGACGCGACCGACGGCGGCACCGACACGGGCACGGGCGCCGGCACCGGCGGCACGTGCGACGAGAAGGGCGAGGCGGGCGGCCAGAGCCAGGACGAGAACGACACCGACGACGACGCGACCGGCACCGAGCGGTAGCGGTCGGTCGAGCGCTGACGCCGAGGCGGCCCCGGCCGCCTCGGCGTCACCCGCCCGTCTCGGGGCGCCGGAACGGCGGCTCGATCGGGGTGAGGTCGGCGCCGGCACGCGAGCCGCGTCGGCGCCGGCGATAGAGAGCCGCGGGCCGGCCGCGACCGGCCGACCGGACGTCGCCCCCGTCCCCGCCCTCGACCCGCTCGAAGACGGGCGCGATCTTCCGCTGGAAGTTCCCCGGATCGAGCTCCACCCCCCACACCGTCTCGTAGACCCGGCGGACGTCGGCGATGGTGAACGGCTCCGGCACGAACGACGCCGCGATGTCCGTGTACTCCAGCTTCGCCCGCGCCCGCTCGACCGCGTCGCGCAGGATCTCGTCGTGGTCGAAGGCGAGCGGGGCGGCCAGCGCGTCCTCGACGGGGTACCAGTCGGCCGACGCTGCGTCGGAGCCGGCGCGCAGGTCGCCGTGGATCGGCCCGAGGGCGAGCCAGGCGACGGTGACGACCTCCTGCCGCGGGTCGCGTCCGCGTCTCCAGTACGTCTTGACCTGTTCCAGGTGCACCTCGTCGGGCTCGATGCCCGTCTCCTCCCGCAGCTCCCGCAGCGCGGTCTCCTCGAGGGTGTCGTCGAGGCCGTGCCGGCTGACGAAGCCGCCCGGGAGCGCGAGCCGGCCAGCGTACGGCTCGTCCCTGCGCCGCACGAGCGCGACGCACAGCCGGCCCTCCCGCACGGCGAGGACGACGAGGTCGGCGGTCACGCCGAAGGCCGGGTACTCGGGCCGTGCGTCGGAGGTCATGCCGTCACTCTAGTGTCACATTGACAAGAATGACGCCCGGTTCGTAAGTTTGTCGTGACGACAATAACTAGTGACGGAGAGGTCGAACCCATGAATGAGCAGCTCGACCGGGCCGGCGGCGTCCTGCTCGGCGCGGCGGTCGGCGACGCGCTCGGCGTCCCCTACGAGTTCGCCCCGCCGTTCGACGGTGAGCCGCGGATGATCGGTGGCGGCCTGGGCCCGTACGCGCCGGGGGAGTACTCCGACGACACGCAGATGGCCGTCTGCATCGCCGAGGTGGCCGCGACCGGTGCCGACCTCACGAGCCCGGGGACGCTGGAGGCGATCGCGGACCGGTTCATCGAGTGGTCTCGTCGCGGCGCCTCGGACATCGGCGTCTCGACCCGCGCGGTGCTGGGCGAGGTGGAGCCGGGCCCGGGCTCGGGTGCCCGGCTCGCGGAGGCCGCCTCCCGCTACCTCGCGCGCACCGGCCGCGGCGGCGGGAACGGCGGGCTGATGCGAACCGGCGTCGTCGCGCTCGCCTCGCTCGACGACCGCGACCACACCGCTCGCGCGGCTCGCGCCGTGTGCGAGCTGACCCATGCCGACCCGGTCGCGGGGGACTCGTGCGTGCTGTGGTGCGAGGCCGTCCGCGTCGCCGTGCTGGAGGGTCGGTTCGACCTGGTGGGCGGGCTCGACCTCCTGCCCGCCGAGCGCCGCGCGGCCTGGACCGACTGGATCGAGCGGGCGACGAGTGCCGCGCCGTCGTCGTTCGGGCGCAACGGCGGCAGCGTCAAGGCGCTGCAGGCGGCCTGGGCCGCCATCACGTCGACGATCGACGACGAGGCACGCGGGCTCGGCGGGGACCACCTGCGGGACGCGCTGGTCGCCGCGGTCCACGCCGGCGACGACACGGACACGGTCGCCGCGATCGCCGGTGCGCTGCTCGGGGCGCGGTGGGGCGCCTCGTCCGTTCCCGAGGAGTACCGCGCGGCGGTGCACGGCTGGCCCGGGCTCGCCGGGGACGACCTGGTCGGGCTCGGTGAGCTCACCGTTCGTCGAGCGCGACCCCGCTCCGGTCGATGAGGCCCCACGTCGCGATCGCGGCGACGACGAAGAACCCGGCGAACACGGAGAAGGCGAGCCCCGCGCCGCCGGCCCGCAGCATGACGGGGACGAGCAGCGGCGCGAGGATCGAGGCGATCCGCCCGAAGCCGGCCGCCCAGCCGGCGCCGGTGCCGCGCAGCGACGTCGGGTACAGCTCGGGGGTGACGGCGTAGAGCGCGCCCCAGGCGCCGAGGTTGAAGAACGAGAGGAGCATGCCGGCGGCGATGATCGTCCCCTCGCTCTGCGCCATGCCGAAGAAGACCGCCGACCCGGCCGAGCCGACGAGGAACACCGACAGGGTCGCTCGCCGTCCCCAGACCTCGATCAGCCACGCGGCGACCGCGTAGCCGGGGAGCTGGGCGAGCGTGATGATGAGCGTGAAGCCGAACGAGCGCACGAGGGAGAACCCGGCGTCGACGAGGATGCTCGGGATCCAGATGAACGCCCCGTAGTAGGCGAAGTTGACGCAGAACCACACGAGCCAGATCGAGAGCGTGCGGCCGCGGAACTCCGTCGACCACAGCGCGGCGAGCCGGTCGCGGGCCGTCGTGGCGAGGGGTGCGCCGGTCGGCTCGGACGGGGCGGTCGGCGCGGTCGGCTCGGCGTCCCGCGGCGCGGCAGTCGGCGCGGAGGCGAGGGGGCCGCGGGTGAGCGCACGCTCGGCGTCGGCCTCGAAGGACGCGACGATCCGGTCCGCCTCCTCCAGCCGGCCGCGGCCGGCGAGCCAGCGCGGCGACTCCGGCAGCCCCCAGCGGACGGTGAGTGCGTAGAGGGCCGGCACCGCGCCGATGACGAAGGCCCAGCGCCAGCCGTTCTCGCCGACGGGCACCACGAAGTAGCCGACGAGGGCGCTGACGGTCCAGCCGATCGCCCAGAACGCCTCGAGGATGACGATGACGCGGCCGCGCATCCGGGCCGGGGCGAGCTCGCTCACGTAGGTCGAGGCGACGGGCAGCTCGGCCCCCAGCCCCAGACCCGCGAGGAACCGCAGCACGAGCAGAGCGGCGATGCCGCCGACGAGCGCGCTGGCACCGGTCGCGATGCCGAACACCAGCAGCGTCAGGGCGAACACCTGACGACGGCCGAGCCGGTCCGCGAGCAGGCCGCCGACGCTCGCGCCGATCGCCATCCCGGCGAAGCCGACCGATGCGATCAGCCCGGTCTCACCGCGGTCGAGACCCCAGTGCTGCGCGAGCGCGGCGATGATGAAAGAGATGAGCCCGACGTCCATGGCGTCCAGCGCCCACCCCAAGCCCGAGCCGAAGAGGACACGGCCGTGCTTGCGGGTGAACGGGAGGCGGTCGAGTCGGGCGGAGACCTGCAGTCGCGGCTCGGGCACGAGCGCCATCGTAGGGGGCAGGGGTGTGCGCCCGTCGGCTCGTCTCAGGTGCGGCGCAGTTGGGAATCGCGCGCGATCGGTGGCGTTGATGGTGAGCATTCCGTTCGTCGGGTCATTTGAACGAGCCATGGGCGGCAGGCCTACTTGTCTGGGTTGCGGCGGGTCACTGCGTTGAGGCCTTGGTTCATCCCGGTCGCGCGCAAACCTGGGGTGCCGATGACGGGCTACGTGGAGCTGGAGAAGGGTGAGGGGCTTTGACGGGTGGGTATCCGCCAGGCGGACGCGCTATCAATCGATTAAGCTCGAAGTAGGTCCTTCAAGCCGAGGTCGACCGTCAGTAGGTAGTCGCGCCCCGCACAGTACGAAAGACGCGCGGTTTCCCTGCCCAGCACCATTGAAGTTCCCTTAAGGTAAATATCGAGGTAGCGTTTGAGATCTCGCTCTTTAGCCAGCATGAAGGTCACTTGTTCTCTCAGTTGTTGATCGGTCAGAGAGCCACTCCCGTGCGCCAAGGCGTTCCTTGCGAAGATGACAGCATCGAACCTGCTCCCAACGTCATCGATTCGAAGGTCTATTCCAAAAGCGCTAGAAAGCGCATGTTGTCGGTCGCTCCACGTCCGCGAAATATCGCGAGCATGCTTCGAGAGCAAGAAGTGAGTCAGAGGATCTGCCTTAGCCTTCGATTTGTTGGTCGCCTCTATCAGCATCTCGTCGATTCGCAACTCGACGATCGAGGCGACACTGAGGATCGTGGCGCTAGCACCAGAAGATGTCGATAACGTTTGCGAAAGGCGCCGGACCGCTAGCTCTGTGTCGGCCGTTACTGACGCTCCTATCATGGCTTCTCGGCACCCCAGCGATAAGCTATGCGGTTGAGCGCAGATTCGTCTCGTAATGCCTGTCCGACTGATGAGCTGTGACCTCCGTCCAGTGTTCCGACGGTGCCAGCGAGGGCTAGGCGAGTAACACCACTGGCGCGGACGTATAGTTGGGCGATCTTTTCGACTTTTACGCGGTGGTGGAGGGCTAGAAGTGCGGCGGCTTCGGCGCGCACCGTCTCGAGTGGGGATTCGAGTTGGCTGACTGCCCAGTCAAGCAACGGCTTCGACTGCCTTCCTTTTGGTCTTGGAAGTGTTGCTGCTGTCGATAGTATCCATATTCTCGACCAGGGTCCGAGCCGCTCAAGTTTTGTCAGGCGCGACAGGGTCTTCCAGTTCTCGGCCACTTCGCCCTCACGTGTAGAAACATACTTTGCGACCGCGGGGAGTCGTATCGGGTCGCGTTCTAGAACGCCAATCAGGAGCTCATCTTCGAGCCGCTTCTCGGCGGCGGTGAGAATATGCAGCGCAAGTGCCACAAGGCGCGGGCGAACAGAACTGATTTCCTTGCTCTCCCCCACCCACTCTTCGATTATTGTTCGAAGGGCCTGAGCGTCGACCTCAACGTCTCCAGCGTCGACCTCCTCGAGGTCGAGATCATCATACCCGGTTTGGATGAATTCGATAGTTCGAAGGGTATCTGCCGCTCGAGCCTTGTGGTCGTCAAAAAGAGCCTCTTTGGCCCTTTCGTCCTCGCGAATCTGCCGGGCGGACCGTATGTTCACCTTCCCCTCGGCTAGGGCTAGGCCTACAGAGCGTGCCTCTGTGGAGAGTTGTTCGATTGCTTGATGAGCATCTGTCCAGTTGCTACAAACAATCCGGAAGTCATCGGCGTACCGATGGACGGGTCGTCCTGTACGAGCGATCGCTCTCTCCAGGCGTGCGAGATAGGCGTCTGCTAGTAGGTGACTTCCCTCGAGAGCCTGTGGAATTCCGACCTGACGTTGAGAGATTGCATTGAGGAAGGAATGGAGAAGTTCTACCAATTCATAAGGGGCGCCCTGTAAGACTAGTTCTTCCGCGAGCGTCGGGTGGGAGATGTACTCGTAGCAGGCTGCGATGTCTGCGTCTACGATGCGCTGTTCTTCGGTACTTACTGGTCCAGATCCGAAGGCAGTGTGTTCTGTGAACGGGGTGGCGCGAGATGGAGACTCCAACCAGGCCGTAGTGCCTTTGGCGAGGGCCTCGTAGTATGTTCGAGCGCAAGGTTCTAGGATAGTGAGCGGGCGGGTGCCATATGTTTTTCTGGGCATTCCTATGACTTCTACTGCCCACGGCATGGCGGTGGCCAATCTCTGCTCCGTGGCCAACGCCAAGGCTTCCTCCTGGTCTACAAGGGTTCGTTCGGAGGCCAAGACTGGAAGTTGATGAAGCGGTTCTTTGAGTACGCGCTTTGCCGTTTCCTTTAGTTCGAGATCGGCAGTACTCATGGGTGTCGCTCTCCGCTCCTACGTCCCTATTAAGGCGTGCTGATGGACTGTACCATGCCCGGTCGGTATCTCGGGCTGATCTTGACTGACCGTTGCCTCCCAGTCTTGGCATCGCAGAGATAGGTGCTCTGCCGTGCCAAACTCCCAGGGCGGATCGGGTGGATATCATAGAGAGTGATCTTGTGCTGCCGCATTATCTCGTTTGCTAGAGGTAGGCGGGAAGGCCGTGACGTGGTGATCCGATGTCCGTTTCGCTGTTCGAAGTGGCAAAAACGTGTACTGGCGGCCTCTTTTGCGAGTCGAGGGTGGTCGTGTTTCTAGTCCAAGGGCGCCCGCTCACTGTCCAGATGTATCAGCGTTGGATTCTCGCTCGCCGTGGTCGCCCACCCTCGCGTCGTCGGCCTGCACCGCGGCCGCTGCATTCATCGGGTCCACCGCGTCCTCCGTCGCCGACACGGCGACCACCCCGCTCCCGGCCAACCGCAGCTGCTCCGCCTCGACCACCTCGCGCATGATCGCGGCATCGGACACGTCGAACGCCTCCGGTGCCGCCTCCGCCGTGTCCGAGACGGCCGCGAACTCCGCGAAGAGCGCCCGCTTCCGAGCCAGGATCTCGACCACTCGCGCGTCCACGCCCTCCTCGGACAGCAGCCGGTGCACCTGGACGGACCGGAGCTGCCCCATCCGCCTCGCCCGCGCGATCGCCTGCCACTCCGTGGTCGGCTTGAGCTGTGGTTCGCAGATCACCACGACCGACGCCGCCTGGATGTTCAGCCCGACGCCGCCGGCCACGATCTGCGCGACGAGCGCGGCACCGGCGTCCGCGACGGTGAACGCGTCCACCATCTCCTGGCGTCGCGCGGCCGGCACGGCCCCGGTCAGCGGACCGATGACATAGCCGGGCAACGTCCGCGCCACCGCGTCGAGCACGTCGAGGTAGTTCGAGAACACGAGGACCTTGCGCCCGTTGTCCTCGGCCTCCTCGACGATCTCCACGAGTCGCTGCACCTTCTCCGACGCCTCGCCCTGCAGCATCGCCGCCTGCCGCATCGCCTGGAAGTTGCCCGACCGCACCGCGTCCCCGTACGCCGCGGCATCGGCGTCGGACAGCGGCATCCACTCCTCGACCTCGACCAGCTCGGGCAGCTCGCCGAGCACGTCCTCCTGGCTGCGTCGCAGGTAGGCGGGAGCTACCTGTCGGCGGAACAGGCGCGGGCGCAGGTCGCTCCCGTCGACCACGAGGTCGGGCCGCACGTACCCGACCAGCTCCCGGAACTCCCCGACGCGGTTCTCCAGCGGCGTCCCGGTGAGCAGGATCGCGCGCTCGGCACGCTCGATCAGCCGTGCGCTGCGCCGCGACCGCTTCGCGGCCGGGTTCTTGATGTAGTGCGCCTCGTCGACGACGACGCAGGCGGGCGCCTCCTCCTCGGCCTGCCGTTCCAGCCACCCGAGCATGTCGTAGGTCGTGACCGCGACGCCGCCGTCGCGCCGCCAGGCCAGCAGCGCCTCGTCGCGATCCTGGCCGTGCAGCCGGTGGGCGGGCAGGGAGGACTTCGCCTCGACCTCCCGCACCCAGTTCGTCACCACGGCGGCGGGGCACACGACGAGGAACCGCCGCGCCCCCTGCGCCCACAGGTGCGCGAGGACCGCGAGCGCCTCGACGGTCTTCCCGAGCCCCATCTCGTCCCCGATGACGACCTTGCGCTGGACCAGCGCGAACCGCGCGGCGAAGCCCTGGTACCCGCGCAGCGACACCGTGAGGTGGTCGGTGCGCAGCTCGCACCGGCGCACGGCCGCCACGACCTCGTCGGGCAGACCGCCCTGCGCTGCCTCCTCGCTCGACGTCGCGAGGCCGAGCTCCTCCAGCAGCGTGAGGTAGTCGGCGGGACGCGCGAGGAAGTCGGCCCAGGGGTCGGCCGGGACGGGACGCGGGGCGGTGCGCGCGATCTGGGGCGCGCGCTCGACGACGGCGGCGACCGCGGCCAGCAGACCCTCCGGGTCGTCCCCGAGGACGACGATCCGCGTGACGTCGCCGGTGAGCACCACGGCGAGCGGCGCGAGGGCCCGCGTCCGCACGACGACCCGTCCGGGGTTGCGCGTCCGACGTCCGCTGTCCCACGCCGCAAGGCGGCGCACGAGGTCGTGCGTGCCCCGCGACGGCGACGCCGCGTCGATCCGGATGGTCGTCTCCTCGAACGTCGTGTGGCGCAGGGTCTCCGCCGCCCCGACGATCCGCCGCGCCGTCATCGGGCCGAGGCCCGGAAGGGTCGCGAGCCGCTCGCCGTTGACCAGAACGTCGTGCACCGACGTGATGCCGGCATCCGTGAGCGGCCGGACGAGGAGGCGCTCGCGGGTCGCGTCCCGGAGCCGGTCGACCGGCATCCCGGCGACGACCACGTCGGTCTCCGCCGCACGCAGCGCGGTCGCGGCGTCGAGGGCGCTCCGCCGCAGCGGCTCCTCCTCCGCGAGTGCGGCGAGGATGATCGCGGTCGCGCGCGGGAGTTGGTCGACGACGACGGGGGTGCCCTCCAGCAGGTGTGCGTCGGCGGAGTCCGGCAGTCGCCGGGTCAGGCCGACGCCCGGGGCGAGGGCGTGCTCGACGGGGACGCGCCCGACTGGGATCGCGGTGTCGTCGAGACGGTCGAGGGTGGCGTCCACGCCCGCCGAGCTGCCCCAGGCCTCGTACTCCAGCAGGAACCGCGCGGCCCGCTCGCTCGCCTCGCGGGCCTTGGCGCCGCGGAAGAAGCGGCGCAGGCCGAAGCCCGACCGCACGTCGCGCAGCACCCGGGGGATCTCGGTCGTGAGCTGGTCGAGCACCGCGGCCTCGCCCGGGCGCAGGGGCGGAAGGGCGACCTGCCGGGCGAGGCGGCCGAGAGTGTGACCGTCGGCGTCGCGCAGGGGGAGGACCGCCCAGCGGCCCTCGTCCTCGATCGCGACGTCCACGATCCGCGCCCGCAGCTCGACGAAGGCCGCGTCCGCCTCCGCGGTGACGCGCGCCCGGTGCCGCGCGACGACGCCGGCGCGATCGACCCAGTCGACGACGCGGGCCGCGGCGGTGCGGACGCGTTGCGGGTCCTCCCGGTTCACGGCCGCCTCCGTGGCGACGAGGACGGCTCCGAGCGGGGGCGCGACGCGTCCGACCCCGGTGGCCCCGGCCGCCGCGGTGTGGTCGGCCCCTGCATCCTCGTCATCGCTCCCGTCGCTGCGTCGGCGCTGCTGCACATCGAGGCCCATCGTGCCCGAGCCGGCGGCCCACAGGGTGTCACGTCCCGGTCGCTCACAGGAGGCGGTAGGAGAACTCCCGGATGCGGTTCAGCACGGCGTCGCTCTCCTCCAGCCAGCTGACGCACACGGGGAAGACGTGGCCGAGCGTCACGCCGGGGGCCGGGGCCCAGTCCTGGATCTCGAACCGCTTGCCCGCGCGGGCGAGGGCGGCACCGAGGAGGAGGCTGTCGGCCTCCAGGAAGTCGTCGCTGCTCGTGCACAGGTAGATCGGTGGGAGGTCGAGCTCGGCGACCATCGCGGCGTAGTCACGGAAGCGGGGCTCGAGCGAGCGGAAGTGCTCGTCCCAGAACACGGGTGCGAGCGCGGTGAGGAAGGTGGCGGGGCCGTCCGCCGAGCCGTCGAGGAGCGGCGCGAGGTCGTAGAGACCGCTGACGAGGGCGGCCCCTCGCGGGCGCAGTCCCCAGTCGGGGATGCCGGCGGCGCGGGCGGCATCCGGGTTGCACGCCAGCGCCGTGGCGTAGAAGCCGAGTGCGCCGCCGGCCGAGTCACCGGTGACGAAGACGGCCTCGCGGCTCACGGGGTAGTCCGCGAGGTGGCCGGCGATCCAGCGGAACGCGGCCGCGACGTCCTCGAGCTGCTCCAGGAACGTGACCGTCGGCAGGAGCCGGTAGTTGAGGGAGAAGACCGCGAAGCCCTTGGCCGCGAGGTGCTGGCAAAAGCTGCGGTTCAGCTCCTTGGAGCCGTAGGTGAAGCCGCCGCCGTGGATGTCGACGTAGACGGGCAGCGTGGTTCCGCCGCGCAGCACCGCGTCGTGCGGGAGGAAGAGGTCGAGCCGGTGGAACACGCTGTCGTCGTCGAGATAGGGCAGGTCGAGGTGGGCGTCGACACCCTCGACGTCGGCCCAGTGGTGGCTGCGCGCGAGGTCAGCGGCGCCCGTCGCGAGGCGGACCTCCCGGCAGAGCCGGGCGACGTCGTCCGCGACGCCGACGAGATCCTCGTCGATGGGGGTCCAGGTGCGGATCCGGTCGAGGTCGGCGGGGGAGAGGTCGTGCGGCATGGCGGTCCCATCGTCGGTGGTGGCCGCTCCATCGTCGTCGGCCCGCCGGGTGCGTTCAAGCCGCGCGCGGTCAAGCCGCGTGCGTTCGAGCCGCGTGCGTTCGAGCGGGACCGCCCCGGCTCCGCCCTACAGGCGGATGCCCGTGAGATCGACCGGCAGCCCGCGCGGGTTGGCTGCGACGAGGTCGTCCGGCGCGGGAAGCGAGGCCCAGCGTCCCGTCCGATAGTCGAGCCGGAGGGTGGGGCCGGTGACCCGGACGGCGCCCGCGAGATGGACCAGCCCGTCGGGGTCGAAGGGGCGCAGCGCCAGGAGGTGCTCGTCGTCGGGCCGGGGACCGTGACCGAACCACGCCCACAGGTCGGCGACCGTCAGCGACGCGAGCCGCTCGATCACCAGCGGCTCGTCGACGAACCCGGCACCCGCGCAGCTCGCGTCGGCCCCCGGCACCGGCCGCGCGGCGGAGAGGAGCACCTCCCGCATGATGGCCGGTGTCGTCCGGACTCGGAGCGAGGCACCGGTGGTCGCCGCGATCGTCGCGGCGACGTCCGGCCGGACGCCGACGAGGGGCAGCGCCTGGATGCCGGCGCCCGCCGCGGGGGAGTCCCAGATCTCGTCCGTGAAGGAGTCGATGATCGCGAACCCGACCGCCGGCACGCCGACCGCGGGTTCACCGCGCGCCGCCATGAGCTCACGACCCAGCTCGCAGAACGCCGCGACCACGAGCCGGGCGAGCGCCGAGACCCGCGGCGCCGCGAACGACGTTCCCACCTTCGCCTCGTTGAGCGCCGACGCGCCGTAGGCCACGAGGTCGGGACCCGGGCCACCGCGGCTGGAGTAGTCCGCCACGACCGTGCCGGCCTCGTCCCGCGTCGCGCCGACGCTCAGCACCCAGTCCGGCCGGGCCCACGCCGACATCGTGTCGCCGGTCGCGGCGTCGTCGGCTGCCGCGCCGCAGTTCCCGGCGGCGATCACGACCAGGACGTGGGCGCTCGCGGCCGCCGTCGCGAGGTTGACGATGTCGTTCGGCGCCGTCGGGTAGGGGACGCGGGTCGTCCCGATGCTCACGTTGACGACGGGGACGAGCGCGGGCGGGGTCGGCAGGTCGATCGACGGGTCGAGATCGACGACGGGACGGTCCCCGTCCGTCCGGATCACCGGGTAGCCGATCCCGGGGTGGTGCCGGTAGAAGGCGTCGGGGTCGCCGGCCTGCCGTTCCGCGAACGCGCACACGGCGCCGAGGCCGACGACGATGCCCCGCGCGGTGCCCACCGTCGCCCAGGCGGGGACGACGCCGACGACGCCCGGGACGGGCGGGGGAGGCGGGTCGGGCTTGCCGTGCCTGCCGGGTGCCGGCTGGCTCTGGGGACGGTCGACCTCGGCGAGCCGGAGCCCGCGGTAGAGCCACCGGACGTGGCCGATCCGGCCGAGGCGCGCGAGGAGCTGGTCCGCGTCGTCGTCGACGTCGTTCGCGGCCTCGAGGCTCGGCTCGTATGCGACGAGCACCCGACCGGGCAGGGGCTCGAGGGCCCGTGGATCGGGCGGCGCGCAGCGGCCGACGGGCTCACCGTCGTCCAGGAGGTCGATGGTGAGGGGAGCGACCAGGTCGGGGAAGACCGGGTCGTCACCCCGGATCCCCGGTTCCCCCTCGTCCGGGTCAGACGAGGGCTTCGATGGCATGGAACCCGCTCCAGACCTGGAGGGCGACGAAGCCGAGCACGGCGGCGACGAGCGCCGCGAACCCGAGCTGCGCCGCGGCGGGCGCCACCCCGACGGCGGCCGACACGAGCGCGTCGTACTTCTCGACGACCTTCCTGCCCGTCGTGACCCAGCCGATGCGCGCGGTGTGGGCGGCCACCGTCGTCGGCAGCCGGCCCTCCGCCTCGGTGAGGTCGCCCGATCCCGCGGCCTCCTGCCACGCGGCCTCGACGCCGCCGCGGCCGAGCAGCCGGCCGTAGAGGTCGGTCGCGATGTCGGCGACGCCCTCGTCGATCTTCTTCTGGATCGTCTCGACCAGCTCGTCGAGCTTCTCGGCGAGCGCCTCCGGGAGCAGTGACTTCACCTTCTCCACGACCCACTCGGTCAGCTGCACGACGCCGCGCTTGAGCGCCGCCCACCAGCCGCTGAGCCGGTCCTTCAGCGCGGCGTAGGCCGCGGCGGCGGCACCCTTGAGGACGCCGTCGAGGCCGCTGACAAGGGCGCCGCCGGCCAGTTTGCCGACGCTCCCGGACAGGACGGCGAAGGACTCGGTCGCTCCCGCAGCCTGCATGTCGTCGAGGTTCTTGGCGAGCGAGTCGGGGGTCGCGACGACGGAGGCGGTGGCCGCGACGATCGCCCGGGTCTCGGTGAAGGACACCGCCCGGCCCTCGTCGACGCTCAGGCCGGCGAACGCCCCCTCGTCCGTCGTGTCGGCGAGCAGGAGGCTGTCCGCGAGCGCGAGCGTCGTCGACAGGAGCGACGCGGCCTGGAAGCTCCCCTCGAGGGAGCCGTCGGCGGCGGCCTCGAGGGTGCGCCACGTGCTCTCCGCACCGGCGAGCACGTCCTCGACGGAGGCGTCGATGCGTTCGGCGTCGGCCGTGCGTTCGGCGTCCGCCCCCAGCTCCCCGAACGGACCCGGGTCCAGCGGCCCGACCCGTTCGGCCTCGGTCAGCAGGCGGTCGGCGGCGGCCTGCCACTGGGCGGCGGCCGAAGCCAGCGTGGTGCTCGTGTACATGGGCGGTCCCCCTCGGCGAGTCCAGGGGCTCCGTCGGCCCTGGTGGGCCGCACGCTACTCCGCCGGTACGACACGCGGCCAGGCCCGAACGTGCAGTCTTCGCTGGGGGACGGGCTCGGTCACCCGAGCGACGGGGCCACCGCGCGGAGCATCTCCTGGGTCTCCGGGTCCGTGGAGTAGAGGACCGTCCCCTTCATGCCGCGCGTGAGCAGCACCTTGTAGATGTTCCGGATGAGCCGGTCGAAGGTCGCGGCGTCGACGGCGTTGCGACCACGGAAGGCGGGATCCCTCGACTCCTCGCGCTGGGCGACCCAGTGGTCCGTCCGCCACACGAGGTCGGGTCCGAGGATGAGGCCGTTCCAGTCGTACTCGAACCCCTGGGCCGTGTAGACGCAGCCGACCTGCTCGAACCCGCCCGGCTCCGTCGCCCACAGGTGCGACGGCGGGGCGTCGCCGACGCTCCGGTCGGCCTTGACGTTCCACGGTCGCGACCACTCGCCGATCCGCACGTCCGGGACCAGGCCGCCGGACGGGGTCGGGTCGGACCACGGCCAGCAGTAGCCGGCGGTGATCCGAGCCGAGTCGCCGTCCGCCAGACGGTCGCGGAGGAAGGCCTCGAGCTGGTGGGGGGAGTCGGCGACGGCCAGACCGTAGCGGTCGTCGCCCCGCCATGTCGCCGGGAGGGCGGCGCCACCGGTGTCGTCCTCGCCGTGCACCACCTCGCCGACGCCGGGGACGATCTCGAGCCCGAGCAGGCCGAGGACCCACTCGACGTACACCTGCGACCCGCCGGCGCGGAACTGCCCGTTGAGGTCGACGTGCTCGACCTCGATCCCGAGCGCCGCGGCCCGCTTCCGGATGAGGTCGACCGTCCCGCTCTCGCCGGGACGGACCACCTGGTGCTCGTCGAGGAGGAAGACGGGGACGCGGGAGGCCGCCAGCAGCTCGTCGATCTGGGGCCGGGCCCGGTCCCGGATCTCCTTGCGGGTGTAGCGGTCGACGGAGGTCTCCCGGATGCGATGCGCCTCGTCGAGGACGAGCACGTCCAGGTCGTTCGGGATCGCGTCCATGAACTGGTTGAAGTACCGGAACAGCTGCTGCGTCTCGCGCGAGCGGTGGCCGGCGACCTTGCGCAGCGTCTGGGTGAACGAGCGCGACCCCGTCGCGTGGAGCGCGCTGCGTCCCTCGCGCCACAGCTGTCCGAGGAGGGAGAGCGCAATGACGCTCTTGCCCGAGCCCGGACCTCCCGTGACGATGACGGCGGTCTTGGTGCTGGCACCCCGTCCACGTCGGACCGCCTCGACGACCATCCGGTAGGCGATCTCCTGCTCGTCGAGGAGCTGGAACTGCTCCCGGTCGCGGATCTCGGCTGCCGCGTGCGCCAGAAGCTGCTTGCTCGGGCCGATCTTGGAGGTCAGGAGGAGGTCGGCGGCGTCGGCCCCCGACTCGTCCGCGAAGTGCTCGGCGAGGAACTCCAGCCATCGACCGCGCCGCGCTCCCGTGTAGAGCGGCGCGGCCTCGATCCCCTCGGGAGACGCGAGGAGCGGGGCGACGCCGTCGTCGCTCGCGTTGTGAAGGTAGGCGACGCCGCTCAGCGACGCCCGTGCGGGCCCGAGCGCCAGCGTGAAGTCGCGCAGGTAGTCCGCGTAGTGACGGACCTGGAGGCTCGGGTGGAGGGAGGGTCGGTAGCGGGCGCCGTCGACGTCGAACAGCGTGGTCGAGTCCGGCCAGGGTGTGACGCGCGACCACTGCTTGAGCTCGACGACGAGGTAGGAGGGCCGGCTGGTCCGCGGGTGCACGCCGGCGAGGACGACATCCGTCCGCTTGCTGCTGAGCGGCAGCCTGTGCTCGAGCAGCACCTCGACGCGGCCGAGCCCGGCGTCGGCGAGGTCGCGGGCAAGGACGGGGAGCGAGCCCCGCCACGAGGCGGCCTCACCGTGGCTCACGGCGGTCCCCTGGTAGAGCAGGTGGTGGCGCAGTGCCGTGAACTGCAGGTCGACCGCCGCCGTCTCCAGCAGTGAACGTGCCGACAATCGATAGGTCGAGACCACGACGGGGTTCCCCCTGGGCGCGCGCAAGAGTGCGCGGCGGGGGACATGTCGGGCCGGACCACCGGCTGTCGCGATCCGGTGGTCGGGCCGCTCGCGGGGTGGTCAGGAGCGAAGTCCGTCGGATGCCGCTGATGACCCGAACACCGTAGCCGAGGAAGCTCGTCCCGCGTGCGTCAGGACGAGCCGCGCTCCCTCTACTGGCTGCCCATGGTCGTCATGTCGCCGGTGCCGGGGACGGTGTCGGCGAGGGCGTAGCGCAGGAACACCGTGCCCTTCTCGCTCGCCAGCGGGGGCTGGAGCAGGGTCACGCTGGCCGGGACGGCGCCGCCGTCGAACACCTTCTTGCCCGTGCCGAGGATGATCGGGTGCACCCACAGGTCGAGCCGGTCGAAGAGCCGCTCCCGCAGGAGCGACTGCACCAGGTTGAGGCTCCCGACCACGCGGACGTTCTCGTGCCGCTCCCGGAGCTCGCGCACCTCGGCGGCGAGGTCGGGGCCGAGCTGGGTCGACCCCGCCCACGACAGGTCGACCCGCCCCCGGGAGGCGACGTACTTCGGGATGCCGTTGAACAGCGTGGAGAAGCCGCCGTCCGGCCCGCTGCGCTGCTGGGGCCAGTACGCGGCGAAGATCTCGTAGGTGCGCCGGCCGAGCAGGAGGGCGTCGCACCCCTCGTACGCCGCGGCGACCCACTCGCCGGACAGGTCGTCGAGCAGCGGGGCCTGCCAGCCGCCGAACGGGAACCCGACCGGGTCCTCCTCGGGGCCGCCGGGTGCCTGCGCGACGAGGTCGAGGGTGGTGAACAGCTCGATCTGGATGAGGCCCATGCGTGCTCCCGAGGTCGTGGGTGGTGATGCCTGCAGAGGAGGACCGCCTGGCGGCCCGGGACTCATCGGTCCGTCCCGGTAGCCGGTGCTCGATGAGGGCAGGCCCGTCGCCTACATCGCCCACTCGGTGAACAGCACGGCGTTCCGAGCGCCGAGCGCCCGCCCACCCGCCGTCGTCATCTCGGTGAGCATGTCCCGGGGCGCCGGGTGCCAGGGCAGCGCGGCGAGGTAGGCCCGGTGCGCCTCGAGCGAGGCGATCCCGCGCTCGAGCGGACGACCGGTGACGTCGACGCCGGCCGTCGGCTCCGCGCCGCCGGCGACGAGGAGCCGGCCGGCCTTCCACGGCTCCAGCCCGGCCGCCGCGAGCTCCGGGTGGACCCACGGGTTGTCGGCGTCGCGGATCGCGTCGACGGTCGCGATGCCGCAGGCGCGGTGGTCGGCGTGGTTGAGTCCCCACGGCACCACCAGCTCCCACGCGCTCACGACGACGACGTCCGGTCGCACCTGCCGGATCGTCCGGGCGATCTCGCGGCGCAGCGCCACATCGGCCACGACGACACCGTCCGGGAGGTCGAGGAAGCGCACGTCCGTCACGCCGACGGCCGCGCACCCGTCGATCTGCTCCCCGGTGCGCAGGGGCCCGCACGTCTCGGGCGGCAGGTCGCGGATGCCGGCCTCGCCGCGGGTGAGGAGGAGATAGGTGACGTCGATGCCGGCCTGGGTCCAGGCCGCGACGGCGCAGGAGATCCCGTACTCGGCATCGTCGGGGTGGGCGACGACGACGAGCATGCGTCCGACGCCGTCGAGGTCGAGGCCGGGAAGCGTGCCGGGGGTGTCGCCGGCGGTGTCGGTCGTCTCCGTCGAGTCCATCAGGCCACGCTACGCCGAGGGTGTCCGCTCTCCGCGGACGGAGCACACCTCCGGGCGGCTCCGTGTGTGACGGAAGGCTCTGACCTGCGTGAACGCTCCGGGTCGCGGCGGTGGCGGCGAGTCGATCCGCGCGGGGCGGACGGGGCGGACGGGTGGAGACCAGAGACGCAGGCTGACTGACCCCGCCTAGCGCATCAGCGTCAGTCCGAGGACCTGGGCGATTCCCGCGTCGACGGTGCGCATGAGATCGCCGGGCACGCGCCCGACGGGCGGCAGCTCTAGGTCGTAGCGGTTGAGGGTCGCGAGGGACGTGACGTTGACGACGCTGTCGCGCGGCAGTCCGGTCGCGTCCGCGCGGAGGAGGGTGTTCCCCGGGAGGTCGGCCGCATCGACCCTCGAGGTGAGGACCGCCACGATGACGGTGGCCAGACGAGAGGCGTTGTAGGCGTCGGACTGGATGACCAGGACGGGCCGGCGCTTGGCGGGGCGGTGGTCACCGTCCGTCGCGGGACCGAGGTCGACCCAGTGCACGTCGCCTCGTTCGATCACCACTCCTCGCCCTCGGTCGCTGCGAGACGAGCGCGGGAGTGACGGGTGACGTCCTGGATGAGGTCGTCGTCGGCGCCCGCGGTGGCCTCGCTCCGGCGATCGAGGTAGGCGTCGATCGCCTGCGTCAGCTCACCGACCTCGAGGTCAGCGGCGAGCCTCACCCCGGCGGCCCGGAAGAACTCCGAGCGGTTGAGGCCCGCGCGTGCGGCCACCGAGTCGAAGTGCTCGAGCAGGTCGAGCGGGAGGGAGATCGCCACCTTCATCCCTGGATCATACCGAGTCATACCTGCGTGTGACAGGTGGGGGAGCCGGGTGCGGGCGTCTGGTGCTCGGGTCGAAAGGCTGCGATGAGGTCGGCATGACGGCCAGGGTGGCACCGTGTCGAGCGCCCGTCCGACGTGCTGCGGATCGACGTGCGTCGGGGTCGCGCGTGAGCAGTCGTCGGCGCGGGACGACCCTCACCCTCCGGATGAACCTCGCGTTGACAGGTCGATGTCGTACCCGTGTACTAGAACTCTCGTATCGAACACATGTGCGAGAGGGTGAGGGTGCATGACGGCGACCGCGGTCCTTGCGGACCCCGACGACGTCGCGATCGGCGGCGACGACCGGGTCGAGCGGCTCGAGCGCGTCCGCAGCGCCCTCCGCCGGGCCGAGACCGCGGCGGGGGTGCGGCCCGTCGACTGGGCGAGCGTCGAGCCCCCGCGCGGCGCCGGCATGACGTCCCCGGCATCGGAGACTGCAGCCCCCTCGACGTCCCCGGCATCGGCACCCCCGGCCCCCCTGGCCTCCCGCGCCGCCGCCGCACCCCCGGAGCCCATCGCGCTCCACGCGCAGCCCGCGACCGCCGCCCCCGTCGTCTCCCGGGTCGAGCTCGGCGGGGACGGGGCGTGGCTGCCCGCACCCCCCGCGCTCGCCCCGCTCCTGCCGTACGGCGCCATCCGGCGGGGCAGCGCGATCGAGGCGACGGGCTCGACCGCGGTCCTGCTCCACCTCGTGGCCGCGCTCGCGGGGGCGGAGGCGTGGACCGTCGTCGTCGCCCGCCCCGACCTCGGGCTCGCGGCAGCGCTCGCGGCCGGGATCGACCCCGGCCGGCTCGTCCTCGTCCCCGACCCCGGGCCGACGGCCGGGTCGGTGCTCGGTGCCCTGGTCGACGGGTTCGACGTCGTGGTCATCGGCGAGTGCGCTGCCCTCTCGGCCCGTGACCGTCGCTCGCTCGCCCAGCGGGTGCGCCACCGCGGCGCTGTCCTGCTCAGCTCCGCGCCCTGGCCCGAGGCCACCCTGCACGTGGCCGCCGCCGAGCGGTCCAGCGCCGGCCTCGTCGACCGGGGACGCCTGACGTCGGCCGGCATCGTCGTCGACGTCAGCGGTCGCGGCGGCGATCGACGACGACGGGGCCGCGTCGACCTCACGCCCGCCGGCCTGGTGCCGGCCCCCGGGGAAGGAACGCGGGCAGCAGGCCCGTCGAGCCTCCCCCAGCCGTCGATCGAGCTGGAGGCCGGCTGATGAGCGCCACCAGCGCCACCCCCGCGCCCGCCACCCCCGCCGCACCCGGCCCGCGCACCGCCGCCGACTCCCCGCGCCTCGGCATCCTCTGGGTGCCGGACTGGCCGGTCGCCGCCGCGAGCACCGAGCAGCGCATCCCGATGGACCTGCCCGTCGCCGTCCACGACCCCCAGGCCGTCCTCGCCGCCTCGGCCCCCGCGCGCCGCGCCGGCGTGCGCCGCGGGATGCGCCGCCGCACCGCCCAGCAGCTCTGCCCCGAGCTGGTCCTCGTCCCCGCCGACACCGCCCGGGACGTGCGCGCGTTCGAGCCGGTGGTCCAGGCCGTCGAGCACGTGGTCGCGGACGTCGAGGTGGTCCGCCCCGGCATGATCCTGTTCGCGGCGGCCGGTCCCGCGCGCTACCTCGGCGGCGAGGAGAAGGTGGCCGAGGACCTGGTCGGGATCATCGCGGACGAGGCGGGCGTCGAGTGCCAGGTCGGGATGGCCGAGGGCTACCTCGCGGCCGTGCTCGCCGCGCGCGAGGGGATCGTCGTCCCGCCCGGGACGTCCGCCGAGTTCCTCGCCGACCGCGACGTCCGCAGCCTCCTGCACGCCGCGACGACGCGGGAGGCGAGCGCCGCGTGGGCCGACCTCGTCGACCTCCTGCGCCGCCTCGGCCTGCGCCGGCTCGGGGACGTCGCCGTCCTGCGCACGAGCGACGTCGCCGCCCGCTTCGCCGACCTCGGCCTCCAGGCCCACCGCCTCGCCCGCGGTCTCGACGCGCGCCGCCCGAGCGTGCACCGCCCCGACCCGGACATCGCCGTCGGCGCCGAGCTCGACCCGCCCGCCGCCCGCATCGACACCGCCGCGTTCGTCGCGCGCCGCATCGCCGAGGACCTGCACACCCGGCTCCTGCGCCGCGGCGCGGTGTGCGCGCGGCTCGTCGTGATCGCCCGCACCACCACCGAGGCCGAGCTCGTCCGCACCTGGCGCATCGAGGGGGCGCTGACCGCGGGGGAGCTGACCGACCGCGTCCGCTGGCAGCTCGAGGGGTGGCTGTCGGGACGCAGCGGCCGTCCGCCGGCCGCGCCGCTGCGTCACCTGGAGCTGGTGGCGCAGGAGGTCTCCCCGGCCGGAGCGGCGCAGGAGGGGCTGTGGGGGCGTCGCGCCCGCGGCGAGGTCCAGGCCGCCCGCGCCGCGACCCGCGTCCAGGGCATGATCGGCCCCGACCGCGTGCTCGTGCCCGTCCCCGAGGGCGGGCGCGCGCCGCGCGACCGCGTCCGGCTCGTGGCCTGGGGGGACGACGCCACGCCCCGCCGCCCCGCCGACGCCCCGTGGCCGGGGGCCGTCCCGCCGCCGCTGCCCACCGTCCTGCCCATCACGCCGCCGGCCGTCCACCTGCTCGACGCGGGCGGCGAGGCCGTCGTCGTCGACGACCGGGGGCTGATGTCGACGACGGACGGTGCCCCGGCCGAGCTGATCGTCCCGCGCGGGGAGGGGCTGGCCTGGCTCGTGCCCGGGCGGCACCGTGTGCTCGCGTGGGCCGGGCCGTGGCCGATGACGCAGCACTGGTGGACCCCGGGCGGGGTCCGGGGGAGCTGGTTGCAGGTGCAGGTGGCGGTCGGGGGCGAGCCGGGGGGAGAGGGCGACGCCGGCCCGGCGAGCAGCGGCGTCGTGCTGCTCCTGCGCCGCGACGACGCCTGGTGGGTCGAGGGGGTGGTGGACTGATGCCGTACGTCCCCTACGCCGAGCTGCACGCCCACTCGGCCTTCAGCTTCCTCGACGGCGCCAGCGAGCCGGGGGAGCTCGTGGACGAGGCGGCGCGGCTCGGCCTGGACGCGCTCGCTCTCACGGACCACGACGGCCTCCCGGGCGTCGTCGCCTTCTGGCGGGCGGCCAAGGCGGTGGGGCTGCCCGTCGTCGTCGGCGCCGAGCTGAGCCTCGACGCGCGCACCCCCCGGACCGGCGAGATGGACCCCGACGCGACCCACCTCCCCGTGCTCGCCCGCGGCAAGGAGGGGTACGCGCGGCTCTCGCGCGCCATCGCGACGGCCCACCTGGTCACCGGTCGCAAGGGCGAGCGCGACTACGGCCGCGGCGTCGGGCTGGACCCGCTCGAGGTGCTCGCGGAGCAGGGCGGCGGCCCGGACGGGCACTGGCTCGTCCTGACCGGCGGTCGCAAGGGCCCGCTGCGCCGCGCGCTCGAGCCGGGTGCGGGGACGGGGCGAGCCCCCGTCTTCGACGTCCCAGCCGCCCGCGCCGTGCTGGGACGCATGACGGACCTGTTCGGGCGCGAGGGGCTCGCCGTCGAGCTCACGAACCTGGGCTACGCCTACGACGTCGAGCGCTGCGACGTGCTCGCCGAGCTGGCCCGCGAGGCCGGCGTGCCGGCGGTCGCGACGGGGAACGTCCATGCCGCGACGCCGCGCGACGCTGACCTCGTCGACGTCCTCGCCGCCGTCCGGGCCAGGGCCAGCCTGGAGGAGATCGACCCGTGGCTGCCGGCCGTGTCGCGGCACCTCGTGTCGGGGAAGGAGATGCTGGCGCGCCACCACCGCCACCCCGAGGCGGTGGCCGCGGCCTCCCGCCTGGGTCGGGAGTGCGCGTTCGATCTCGACCTCGTGGCCCCGGGCCTGCCGCCCCACCCCGTGCCGGACGGGCACACCGAGGCGACGTGGCTCCGCGAGCTCACGATGGCGGGGGCGCTGGAGAAGTACGGGCCGCGCTCGGCCCCGCGCTCGGCCGAGGCCTACCCGACGCTGGAGCGCGAGCTCGAGCTCATCGTCCGGCTGGAGTTCCCGGGGTACTTCCTCGTGATCACGCGGATCATCGACTTCTGCCGGCGGAACGGGATCCTCTGCCAGGGCCGGGGGAGCGCGGCCAACTCGGCCGTCTGCTATGCGCTCGGCATCACGGCCGTCGACGCGGTCGAGCACAAGCTCCTGTTCGAGCGCTTCCTCTCCGACGGCCGCACCGGTCCGCCCGACATCGACCTCGACATCGAGTCGAGCCGCCGCGAGGAGGTCATCCAGTTCGTCTACGACACCTACGGCCGCGAGTACGCCGCACAGGTCGCCAACGTCATCTCCTACCGTCCGCGCTCCGCCGTGCGGGACGCCGCCCACGCCTTCGGCTACGACCTCGGTCAGCGCGACGCCTGGTCCAAGGGTCTGGAGCGCTGGGCCGGCCTGCGCGGCGAGTCCCCGACGCGGCCGTGGTGGCAGGGCAGCGCCGAGGAGCTGCGGGACCCGGACGAGGACCCCGAGCCGGGGCCGTCGGGCGAGGACGGCCCGCCGAGCGCCGAGCGGGAGGCCGAGCTGCGCGCCCAGCGGGCCGCGCGGGCCGCCAGGCGAGCCGCCGAGCGCGGCACTCAGCGGGGCGTCGACCGCCACGACCCCGCCCCGCCCCGCCACCTGCCACCGGCGGCCGACCAGGTGGCGGACATCCCGACCCACGTCGTCGACATGGCCGAGCGCATGCTGCGGCTGCCGCGCCACCTCGGGATCCACTCGGGCGGGATGGTCATGTGCAACCGGCCCGTCATCGAGGTGTGCCCCGTGGAGTGGGCGACGATGCCGGAGCGCACCGTCCTGCAGTGGGACAAGGAGTCGTGCGCCGACGCGGGCCTCGTCAAGTTCGACCTGCTCGGCCTCGGGATGCTCACGGCCCTGCGGCTGGCGTTCGAGCACGTCGCCGAGAGCGAGGGGATCCGGCTCGCGCTGCACTCGCTGCCGCAGGAGGACCCGCGCGTCTACGAGCTGCTGCAGGCGGCCGACACGGTGGGGGTGTTCCAGGTGGAGTCGCGCGCGCAGATCGCGACGCTGCCGCGGCTCAAGCCAGAGAGGTTCTACGACATCGTCGTCGAGGTCGCGCTCATCCGTCCCGGCCCGATCCAGGGGAACTCGGTGCACCCGTACATCCGGCGCCGGAACCACCGGGGAAAGATCCCGGACGACGAGCTGTACCCGCACCCCCTGCTCAAGCCAGCGCTGGAGAAGACGTTCGGAGTCCCGCTCTTCCAGGAGCAGCTCATGCAGATCGCGATCGACGCCGCCGACTTCTCGGCGTCGGAGGCCGACCTGCTGCGCCGCGCGATGGGGTCCAAGCGGTCACGCGACCGGATGGAGGCCCTGCGCGCACGGCTGCTGCGGGGCATGACGAGGAAGGGCATCCCCGACGACGTGGCCGAGACGATCTACGACAAGCTCGTGGCGTTCGCGGACTTCGGGTTCCCCGAGTCGCACGCGTTCTCCTTCGCCTACCTCGTCTACGCCTCCTCCTACCTCAAGTGCTATCACCCGGAGGCGTTCTTCGCCGGGCTGCTCGGGGCGCAGCCGATGGGGTTCTACTCGCCGGCGTCGCTCGTCGCGGACGCCCGGCGGCACGGGCTCGTGGTGCGGCGCGCCTGCGTCGACCGCTCGCGCGTGCAGGCGCACGTCGAGGTGATCGGGTCGGGAGCTGGGGAGCGCGGCCTGCGTCCGCGCCCGACGTTCGCCGAGGAGACCTGGCTCGAGGACCGCGCGCGGATCGAGGGGCGAGTGGCCGAGGGCGTGGCCGGGGTCGAGCGGCCCTGGGCGCACCCCGAGGACGTGGACGATGACGACGACGAGGATGCGGCCGACGCGGGGGCGGGTGCGGCCGCGTCGCCGCGCGCGGACGCCGGGGCCTACGGGGACGGCGACGACGCGGCCGCGCCGGCGGCCCCGGCCACTGCGCGGCGGGCACTCGCGATCCGGCTGGGGCTCGCGGCGATCCGTGGCGTGGGGGAGAAGGCCGCGGAGCGGATCGTGACGGCGCGCGAGACGGCGCCGTTCGCCGACGCGGCCGACCTCGCGCGGCGGGCACGACTCAGCCGGGCGCAGCTCGAGGCGCTCGCGACCGCGGGAGCGCTGCGCTGCTTCGGCGGGAGCCGGCGGCAGGCGCTGTGGACGGCGGGTGCCGTGGCGGGGGAGGCGGGCCGCTCGCACGGGACGTCGCAGGGGATCTGGGTCCAGGACGTGCTCGTCGGGACCGGGGTGGGCGCACAGGCGCCGACGCTGCCGGAGATGGGGCCGATCGAGACGGCGGCGGCCGACGTCTGGGCCAGCGGCCTCTCGCCCGACCACCACCCGATGCACTTCCACCGCGCGGCGCTCGCGGCGTCCGGGGTCCTGCCGGTGAGCCAGCTCGTCACGATCGACGACGGCATCCGGGTGCGGGTCGGCGGGGTCGTGACGCATCGTCAGCGACCCGGGACGGCGCAGGGCGTGACGTTCCTGTCGCTGGAGGACGAGACGGGGATGCTCAACGTCGTGTGCTCGGCGGGCCTGTGGGCCATGCACCGGAACGTGGCGCTGCGCAGCCGCGGGCTGGTGGTGCGCGGGATGATCGAGCGCACCGACGGCGTCGTCAACCTGCTCGCCGACGGGATGCGGCACCTGCCGCTCCACGTCGCCACCACCTCGCGCGACTTCCAGTGAGCCGCGCGACGTGGAGGAGCGGACGAACGGTTCCCCGAGCGCTCGCGGCTCAGGAGTCCTCGGCGTCCCGGACGTCCTCGGGGGTCGGGTCGGACTTCCGCTCGATCTCCTCGGCCTTGCGCTCGGCCTCCTCGACCTTTCTCCTGGCCTCGGCCTCGCGACGCTCCTTGCGTGCGGCGAGCAGGTTGAGCCGACGCTCGGCGTTGATCGCGGCGCGCTGCGTCGCCGCCTGGGCCAGCTCCGGCTCGACGATCTCCTTGACGGTGGGCAGCGGCGCCGTCATCGGCGGGTCGACGGTGCGCAGCCGCGAGTAGACGGCCCACGTCACGGCGAGGATCGGGATGGCGACGACGGCGCCCAGCAGCCCGCCGAGGAACGTGCCGGCCGTGACGCCGAGCGCCACGACGACGGGGTGCAGCGACACCTGCCGGCCCATGATGAGCGGCTGCAGCACGTGCCCCTCGAGCTGACCGATCCCGGCGATGCCGATGGTCACGATGAGCGCCGGCACCAGCCCGTTCGCGGCGAGCGCCACCACGGCCGCGATGATCATGGCGGCCGGGGCACCGACGAGGGGGATGAACGCACCGATGAAGACGAGCACGGCCAGGGGGGCGGCGAGCGGGACGCCGACGATCGTCAGGAGGACGTAGGCGAGGATCCCGTCGATGAGCGCGATGATGACGGTGCCGCGCGCGTACCCGGAGAACGTGTACCAGCCGGCGGCGGCCGCCGAGTGCATCCGCAGGCGGGACCGGGAGGGGATCTGGTCGAGGAACCAGATCCACATCTTCTGCCCCGATGCCAGGAAGAAGATCGTCGTGAAGAAGCTCAGCGCCATGATGGTGAAGACCTCGAACACGCCGCCGACGTTGGCGAAGACCGTGCCGGCGATGTCACCCGAGTGCGAGATCAGCCAGCGCTGCCCCTCGGCGATCCAGTCCTTGATGTCGTCGCTCGTCACCGTGAACGGCAGCGGGCCGTGCTCGAGCCAGTCGAGGATCTGCGTGATGCCGTCGTTGAACTGCGTCGCCAGCCCGCGGGCCTGCTGCGACACCGAGTACACGACGTACGTGAGCAGCCCGCCGAACACCGCGAAGGACAGGATGAGCGAGAGCACGGTGGCGAGCCAGCGCGGCATCACCTTCTCGAGCCACGCGACGAGCTTCTCGAGCACCGACGTCACGACGAGGGCGAGGAAGACCGCGATGAGGACGATCTTGACCTGCAGCGCGCCGTAGACGACCACGACGACGGCCAGGAGCACGACGAGGAACCGCCACGAGTAGCCGCCGGCGGTGCGGAGCCAGTCCGGCGTGCCGTCCGTCGGTCTCGGGGGTGCGATGGCCATGGGCTTCTCGGAGATCGAGGCGCGTCGGCGGACCGCCGCGCTCCACTGGGGGTCGCGTCGAGGTCGGGCTGCACGTGGTGTTGGCACGGGACGAACCTAACCCGAGCGACCGACATTGGCACCGGTGCGCGCGGAACTCGCCCGTCAGACGCGCCGGTAGGCCTCGTGCCACACCCGGGTCTCGCCCCACTGACGGGCGAGGTCGAGCCACTCCGCCGACGAGGCGGTGCGCGCGTCCCGCGGCACGAGGTCGGTCAGCCACAGCGTGCTCTCCAGACGCCGGACGAACGACCAGCCGGCGATCGCCCGCGCCGTCGTGCCCAGCAGCGGCGCGACGAGCGACGCGCGCTCGAGCAGCTCGGCGGCCGGGTCGGCGGCGTCGAACGGGTCGGGCTCGACCTGCTCGAGCAGCGGCCAGGGGTCGAACGCCGCGTCCCCGACCAGGGCCTTCGGGTCGATGGCGCACCAGCGCAGCCGGCCCTCCTCCTCGGAGGCGAGGACGTTGCCCGGGTTCGCGTCGCCGTGCAGCAGCACGCGTCGGTGCGGGGTGGCGGTCAGCTCCTCGGCCACCCGGTCCCACTCCGCGACGAGCTCTGCGTCGGTCGGGGCCCACGTGTGCTGCTCCGCGCGTCGGTGCAGGAGGTCGCCCCACCAGGCGATGGTCGCCTCGAGCGTCGGGAACTCGCCCTCGGCCGGGACGGGCGCAGCGTGCAGCTCGGCGATGACGCGGGCACCGGCGCGCAGCGCGCGCTCCGTCGTCATCGACGAGGCCGACAGCGGCGTGCCGGGAGCGAGCGCGCGCATGAGGAGGGCCCAGTCGTCGGGGTCGTGGTCGACGAGCCGCGGGGCCCCGTGCCCCTGCCAGTGCAGGAGCGCGTCGGCCTCGTGCGCCGCCTCCTCGTGCGGGAACGAGATCTTGAGCACGAGCGGCCAGCGCGTGTCGCCGTCACGGTGGCGCGCCAGGCACGTCCACCCCGCCGACCCGCCGGTGAACGGCGCCGCGAGGTCGAGGTCCCAGCGTTCCGTCGCGCGCGCGACGAGGTCGGGCAGCCGGGTCAGCCAGGCGCGCCCGTCGGGCGCGAGCGCGAGGTGGCGCAGGCTCTCGGGGAGGCTGGCGGGCAGCGTCACGTCGGTCTCACACCCCGCCGACGTACCCGTGCCGGCGCCACAGCTCGTACACCGCGATCGTCGCGGCGTTCGCGAGGTTGAGCGAGCGCAGGCCCGGGCGCATGGGGATCCGCACGCGCGCGTCGACCCGGGGGTCGGCGAGCACCTCCTCGGGCAGCCCCGTCGGCTCGGGGCCGAACAGGAGCACGTCGCCGAGCGCGAGGTCGACGTCGTCGAGCGTCACGTCGCCGCTCCCGGTGAACGCGAGGACGCGGGAGGACGGGGCGTGGGTGCGGGCGGCGTCGAGCGCGGCGTCGAGGTCGGGCTGGACGGCGACGTGCGCGAGGTCGTGGTAGTCCAGCCCGGCGCGGCGCAGCTTGGCCTCGTCCATGTCGAACCCGAGCGGCTCGACGAGATGGAGCATCGCGCCCGTCAGCGCGGCGAGCCGGATCGCCGCGCCGGAGTTGCCGGGGATGCACGGCGCGTAGAACACGACGTGCGCGATCGGGTCGGCGGGACGCTCGGGGGAGGCGGAGGGAAGCGACATGAGGACTCGATCGTACGGTGGGTCGGCCGCCCGAACCGGGCCGCGGGCCGGTTACCGGCTCGGCCAGACCCAGGCGGGCGCGTCGAACGGGCCACGCCCCGGGACGACCGTCTCGCCGAGCTCCTTCGTCAGCTCGACCCGCGCGGCGCCGACCTCCGCCAGCGCCGCGGCCAGCGGCTCGGCGTGCGTCACGACGAGCACCTGGGTCCGGCGCGCCGCCCCCGCGATGAGCTGGGCGAGGGCGGGCAGCAGCCGGGAGTGGAGGCTGGTCTCGGGCTCGTTGACGACGAGCAGCTCCGGCATCCGCGGGGCGAGGAGCGCGGCGCAGAGCAGGAGGTAGCGCAGCGTCCCCTCGGACAGCTCGGGGCCGCTGACCGGCCGGAGCAGGCCGGGCTGGTGCAGCAGCACGTCCATGACGCCGACGGCTCCCTGCTCGCCGACCGCCGTCTCGCGCACCTCGACGCGGGAGTCGAGCCCGTCGGCGACGGCGTCGTCCAGGTCCCGGCCGTAGCCCTGCTCGACGATCGTGGCGAGCGCCGGGGCGAGGTCGGCCCCGTCGTCCGCGAGGGCCCAGGTGCGCGTCGCGACCTGCGGCCGGCGTGCCGGCGCCTCGGGGTCGGCGCGGAGCGCGTCGTAGAACCGCCAGCTCTCCAGCATCCGCCGCACGCCGACGACCTCGGGCGTCGTCCGCGGGTCGACCAGCTCCGCGAGGATCGAGCGGTCGGCGGAGATGGGCGCCGCCAGCGTCTCCCAGCCGCGGCCGCCGCCCGCGCCGCGCTGCCGGACGCGGGGGCCGGTGCGCTCCAGCAGCACCGACGCCGGCCTCGGGTGCGTCCCGGCGAACACGGCCTCGGCCTTGATCTCCGGGTCGTTCGGGAACCGGCTCGTGCCGTCCGGCTGCGGGAGCCCGAGATCGACGGCGTACCCGAGCTCCTCGCTCGCGACGCCCAGGAGCAGCCGGACGGGCTCCCGGCGCCGCGTCCCCGTGACCGGCACCTCGCCGCGGCGCATCGCGCGCGACGGCTGCTCGGGTCCGGCCCAGCGCAGCGCGGCGAGCCCGCCGGACCGGGCGACGTCGGCGACGAGCGAGCCGCGCCCCGCGCTCGCGAGCAGCCGCAGTCCGCGGTAGAGGTTGGACTTCCCGACGCCGTTCGCGCCGCTCACCACCGTCAGCGGTGCCAGCGGCACCACGACGTCGCGCAGCGACCGGTACCCGCTGACGGCGACGGTGGTGAGCATAGCGACCGGGGTGTCCTGGGCGATCCGGGCGGGGTGGCGTCGCCGGTCAGGAGTTGATGATCTGGATGCCGTACTTGAGCATGATCATGACGGCGAGCGTCGTGAGCAGCAGCGCCGGCACGATGACGTCGAGGTGCCACTCGATCGCCCGCTCCAGGCCACGCTGCGCCCGCGGCGGCAGGTAGAGCGTCTTCTCGATCGCGCTGATGTGCAGGAGCGTGAAGAACGTGATCGTGGTGAACACCGTGATGATGAGGCACCACGGGCACAGCGCCCCGATGTAGAAGAACGACTGCACGAACAGCCAGTACGCGAAGATCAGCGCGAGCCCGTACGCCACCTGCGCGCAGAACAGGAACCAGCGCGGGAACCGCGTGCTGCAGAAGCCGAGGATCGCGATGGTCAGCACGACCGGCTCGCTGGCCAGCCCGATGAAGGCGTTCGGGAACCCGAAGAACGTCGCCTGCCACGACTGCGCGACCGTCCCGCACGAGATCGCCGCGTTGATGTCGCAGCTCAGCACGGCCTTCGGGTTGAGAGCCAGGTGGTAGGACTCGATCGAGAGCACGGCCGAGGCGACGATGCAGAAGATCGCCGAGATGCCCATGAGCGCGTAGAGGAACCGGAGCGAGTGGCGTCCGGTCCCGCGCGCGAGGGGCGAGCCGGGCTCGTCGTCGAAGGTCTCCTCGTCGGACGCGTCGATGTCGTCGACGACGTCGGACGCGTCAGGGGCCTGGCTGCTCACGGGACAAGCATGCCGTACGCCGCCTGAGAGTCTCCTGGGAAGTCGGTCCCGGGGTGCCAGAATCGCGGCATGACGCAGCGCAGCGACCACACGATCGTCCCGGTGCCCGTCGACGGCGGCGAGCTCCCCGTCCGGCTCCACCTGCCCGAGGGCGGCAGCGGTCCGGGGCTCGTGCTCGTCCAGGAGATCTTTGGCGTCTCGCGGTACGTCGAGGCACGGGCTGACGACCTGGCCGCGCTCGGCTACGTCGTGGCGGTGCCGGAGCTGTACTGGCGGGTGGGGCTTGCCGCGACGCCCGAGGACGGGCCGATCGACGAGGTGCTCGCCGCCGGCATGGCGGCCTCGCGGGAGCTCGGGATCGACCGCGCGATCGACGACGTCGTCGCCGCGCTCGAGTGGCTGCCGACGGTGGCGGAGGTGACGGGGCCGGTCGGCGTCATCGGGTTCTGCTTCGGCGGTGGGGTCGCGTTCGCCGCGACCGCGCGGCTGGAGGGCTCCGACTCGCCGGCGACGCTGGTGTCGTACTACGGCTCGGCGCTGCCCGCGCTGGTGGACCGGGCGGCGCACGTCCGGGTGCCGAGCCTGCACCACTGGGGGAGCGCGGACACGTTCATCCCGGTCGAGGCGCAGGAGAGGGTCCGCGCGGCGTGCGAGGCGCACGCGGAGGTCGAGTGGTTCACCTACGACGGCGCCGGCCACGCGTTCGACAACCCGCACCCCGCCTTCCACGACGCGGACGCCTCGCGGCTCGCCTGGGAGCGGACCGTCGACTTCCTGCGTCGACACCTGCCGACCGGCTGAGGACGCGCCGACGAGGCGGGCTCGGCCGTCAGCCGAGCCCGCCTCTCAGGCCGGGACGCGCGTGCGCGCGCACACCGTTCATGCCGCAGCCGATGTCGACCCCGACGGCGTTGGGGGAGACTGCGTCGCGCATGGCGATGACGGAGCCGACGGTCGCGCCCTTGCCGAGGTGGACGTCGGGCATGACGCGCACGCCGTGCACCCACGGGAGCGCGGCGATGGTGCGGAGCTGCTGGAGCGCCTGCGGCTCGATCTCGTCCTCGCGCGCCCACATGAGGGTGGGGGCCGCGGTCCCGGTCAGCTGGGTCGGGAGCTCTGTGTGCATGGCGTCCTCCTTCGGTACGTGTGCCATGGCGGGGTGCGCTGGTGCGCGTGGCGGTGCTCGGCGGGCAACGAGAAGGCCACCGGGGTGGTCTCCCGGTGGCCTGTGCCTGCGCTCGTGGGCGGATCGGCCCGTCAGCCGTCGTCGTCGGTGGCGCCCGGGGGTGCGTGGTCGTCTCGCTCGCACGGGAGCACGGGCAGCACGACCTGGGCCGGGGAGGGATTCCCGACCGCGATCTGCTGGTAGCCGTGCTGCACGGAGTCGACCGTAGTCGAACCGCCTCACCGGGCGTCAAGGGGCTTTCCGGTGTGAGTCGACCGGGGCGGGAAAAGCTAAGGGCCTGGAATCCTGTGGGATTCCGGGCTCCGAACGCGACCCGGCAACCCACGAATCGGCATCTCTTGAACGACAGCTCTCCGGCGGCGAACGCTGCATCGCTGAAGATCATGGTGCCTGCGGCGAAGTGCGAGGAGTGGAACGGACACCGCAACCCAGATGATGACGTCCACGACGACGCCTCGCTCGCCTGATGCTCTGTCCGTCGCGACGGCGACAACGTGGCAACGCGGCGATGTGCTCCGCAGTGCGGTTCGGTCGCTGACTATCCCTGCGCCCTTGCTCGACTTCGCGGGCCGGAGAAGGAGGCATCCGGAAGAACGGCAGGATCGAGTAAAGACTCGTGTCACACAAGACCGCCACAAGCTGCTCTCGTGATTCCCTCCTGATCCGGGCCCGCGCGCTGCTACCGTGCCGACCAGTATCTCCGGAACCGGGCTGAGACGCGAAGGAGCGCATCGTGAGACGACGCACACCGTTGGTCCTGATCTGCGCGGCGCTTCTCGCGGCCTGCTCCTCCGGGCCGAGCGTCGAGCTGGGCGAGGGTTCGATGGAGCGCCTGGACTCCTCGCCGTTGTCGGAGTTCTACACCTCGGTCTACGGCGAGGTGACCCTGACTCAGGACGAGGAGGCCGTCCAGCAGCGCTCCCGGCAGCTGCGCGAGGCCGATCTCACGGCCGAGTGCATGGCCGCTCAGGGCTTCTCCGATTACGTCCCCTGGTTCCCCGGCATGGGTCTGACCGCCACCACTCCAGAGGAGGACCCGTCACTTGATCCGCTGGAACGAGCCACGCAGTGGGGATACGGGGTCTTCACCAGTACCGCTCCCATCGTTGAGAATCCCGACGCCTACATCGATCCCAACCAGGCGGTCATGCAGCAGATGTCGGATGCCGAACGGTCCGCTTTCTGGCGTGCACTGGTCGAGGGTGATGGCAGTGGCCCCGGCGCGAATGGGCGGCTCGATCAGGCCGATGGATGCGTACCCTGGGCCAGCGAAGAGGTCAACGAGATCGACCCTCGGTGGGAGCGTGGCGCCAGCGCCTTCTCCGACCCCCGGTTCGCCGAACTGGACAGAGCGATCCAGGACATTTCCACGACGGTTGCGGAGTCGACGGCTCTGGCGGACGCGAACCGGGCATGGTCGGACTGCATGGGCCAAGACGGCTACGACTACGCCTCCCCGGAGGCTGCCGAAGCACACTTCACGATCCTCGGCGGCGAGATCGAGTCCCGGACCAGCGACGAGGCGAAGGCAGTTGCCGCCGACGAGATCGCCACCGCCGTGTCTGACCAGCAGTGCCGCTCGGACACCAACTACGACGAGACGGTCCAACAGATCACATGGAACGCGGAGCAGCAGATCCTGGATCTCTACGCCGACGATATCACCGCCCTGCTCGGCGCCATTCAGGCGAACTAGCACACGAGCCGCGGTCCTGCCAGTTCTGCCGCCCCTCATGCAGGTGGCCCACGTCCGAAATCACCACCAGTTTCCAGCATCTGCCTAGACTCACGGATCATTCAGGAGGCAGATCCATGTGGCGACTGGTACGTTTCCCGGACCCCGGGTACATCCGAGTGCCTCGGGACACTCGACGAGGAGTTGATGATGATGGGAACCAAGACGCGCAGGGTCATTGCGCAGGCCGCTGCAGCGGCGCTGCTTGTGGGCGGTGGGGTCGTTCTCGCTAGCCCCGCACAGGCGGCCAGCTCCCACTGCAGCGTGGGGTACTTCTGCATCTGGCGAGACAAGGACTTCCAGACCGACGGTGTGGGCACGAGCCTCAAGTCGATCTACTACTCGCTGGCCAACTACGCGGGCTCCTACTATTCGGGGACCAGCTTCAGTGCGAACGACAGCGCGAGCTCGTTCTGGAACCGGAGCGGGACCAGCCAGTCCGTGTACATCTACAAGTACGCGGACGCCGGCGGCGTCTCCTTCAAGGTTCCGGCTGGTTCGGGTCGCAACAACCTCGCGACTTCGCTCGACCCCGCCCTGTGGAACGACACGATCTCGTCGGCCTACTTCCAGGCCTACGACCCGCACCACTGAGCGCCCGAATGCGGATCAGCCAGGACGCACTGCGCGTTGCGGCGGGGCTCGCTCTGGTCGCCGGCGTGGTGGGGTGTGCCTCTGCGGTGCACCCCACCTACGTTCCTCCAGAGCCCGACGAGGACCAGTTCTTCCTCCCGCTCGACGAGTTCAAGGTTCCCGACTACGCGGTCAACTACGCCCGCGACCTCATCACACGCGACTGCTTGATGGAGCAGGAGATCGACTACCCGGTGGTGGAGATCAACATCGATGCCCGGGGTCCAGAGACCGCTAACGCCGTCGCCCGTGGCATCTTCAACGCCGAGCTGGCCGCCAAGTACGGCTACCACGCCGCTCCCACGGATCGGTTCGACCGAGGCCTCGCGATCCAGGTGATCACGGAGGCCGAAGCGGTCGTAGCACAGCACCCAGAGTCAGTCGCACAGTGTCAGGACGCGAGTCGGAGAGAAGTTCCCTTCGACGGCACCCCGACGGCAGAGGAGCTTGCCTTCTACATCGACGTCGACCGCGACGAGGAGATCCTGGCCACGATCGAGAGCTGGCGTTTGTGCATGCTCGCGACTATCCCCGCCGAGTCCGTCGCCGCCTCGCCCAACGAGATGCCCGTCTCGCAGGATGCCGTGCGATTCGGGATCCGCGAGCTAAACCTCACCCAGCAGCCCCCGGACGTCACCCCAGAGGAGCTCACGCTGGCGATCGTGGACGCCCACTGCAGAGAGACCTCCGGCTACGCCGCCACCTATTACGCCGCTACCTGGGACCTCCACCTCGAGCTGATCGAAGAGCATTTGGACCAGCTCGTCTCCGAGAGGGACACAGCGCGGCGCCAGGAGCAGGCGGCCCGCGACATCCTTGCCGGTCGTTCCAGTGACACCTAATGGTTGGCTTCGGTGTATGAGTCTGGAGCACCATCACACGGCAGCGCCCCACGGGGTGAAGGTCTACGAGAACTCCGGCGAGTTCAAAGTCGAGCGGCCCGGTCGCCAGTCGGGGGGCATGGGGTAGAGGGCGACCTGTCTGGGTGGGACGTGGCGAACGGGTTCCTGCTCGCCGATCCCTCCTCGTCGATGGGGCGGAGCTCGTCGACGAAGATCGCGAGCGCGCGGCCCTCGGGTCGCAGCGCGGTGGCGACGTCCTGGACCATCTCCTCGAGGTCGGGGGAGTCGGCTCGGCTCTAGGAGTGGATCAGCTTGGTCACCCAGCTTAGGAACCGGTCGAGCAGGTCCGCCTCCCTGAAGGCTGGTGTCGAGGCATGGTGGGGTGCGGCCACAATGCTCCCTTGCGGGATGAGTGGGCTGGATGGCGCGGCGCTGGGGGTGGGACTCGGTTGCGGGGGCGCGGGTTCCGCCTCCTCGAGGGGTCGGTCAACACCTAGCGCTTGCGCAGCGGTGGTGGGTGCCTGCGTGTCCTCCGGGCTCGTCGCGGAGGGCACCGTCTCGCTTTCGCTGGGGCGGCGTTCGCGTCCGGCCGGGGGATCGATCTCTGTCTCGACCTCGGCGGGTTGAGCCTGGCGCGACGCAACTGCCACGAGCCGGGCCCGGGCGGCGGACGAACGGGCCTCGCGCAGCACTTCGACATCACTCGCGAGAGCCCACCCCGAGTAGGGGAAGCCGGTCTCCGTTGGGAACCACTTCCGCGCGCCGGACAACACCTCCCGGAGAAACTCTTTCGCGTCGTAGCTCTGGGCGCTCTCCAACTCCATCCGTTCGGGTTTGAGCTTCAGGACGGTTGCGCCGACGTACAGGAACGCTTGCCCCGAGAAGCCCGGCTCCCACGGGCGCGCCGGCTTGCGGCTTCCGGCGGCCAGCACCCGGATGCGGGCCGCCGGTCCCTCGAACAGCGCCGGGGGGACTTTCGTGCCGGTGGCGCTCTCGGTGAGCAACCAGAGCACGTCGGCTCCCGCAGCTCGTCGCGCCTCCGTTCGCCGCACGAACGTGGTCGGCCAGCGCTGCACCTCGATCGCCAACGGTGTTGCCGCCTCCACCCAGACGTCCGCCCGCGAGGCTGCGTGCTCCGGGACTGCGGTGTACCCGAGGCTGCGGCAGATGCCGAGGATGCGGTTCTGGATCCATCTGTGCTCCTGCGACATCGGCCCGCCGCCGCGCCCGTACCCGAAGGCGTGTACACAGTCCTCTGGCTTCCCCTTGTTGCGGAGGAACCGGGTTCCGTTCCCGTTCTGAACCGAATCCAGCGGAAATCGGCACTCTTCGACGGGGCAGATCAGCTGCCCACCAGAGGCTCGGATGATCTCCCAGTCCTCGGGGTCGTAGACCCACAGTGGGCGAGGAAGCCGCACGCTGCGCAGGTGCGCGTGCTCTTTCTTGGCTTTTCCTTGGTGGTCGTGTCTCATGTCGACACCCTGGCATCGACCACTGACACAATGCCCGAGCCCGCCTGAGCGCCCTCACCTTGGGCCAATTCGGACCAGCCCGATGCAAGATCGGGGTAGGAGGGTCGAGCGCGCCGAGGTGGTGTTCGCCTAGAGGTGCGCGACCGGCGTTGCCTAGCGCTGGCGTGCGATGAAGGCGGACATCCCTGGCACGGTGAACTCGATCTGTCCGTGGGCGGGTGCGTAGACCAGTCCCTTCCCGATCAGTGACGCTCGAGCGGGGCCGAGGCTTGCCGGCTTCTTGCCGAGGCGTCGGGCGATCTCGGCGGTTCGCGATCCGGCGTCGCCGTCCTCCGCCATGGCGGCGAGGAACCGGCGCTCGGCCGGCGTTGCTCGGTCCCACCGGGAGGGGTAGAAGCCTTGGTCGAGGCGGTCCTGTCCGATCCTGATCGCGGCTTCGGCGTCCGCGGTGGTGAAGGTCCGTTCGGGGGCGAGGTCCCAGATGGCCTTGCCGTACTCCTGGAGGAAGTAGGGGTAGCCCTGGGTGGCGTCGGTGAGGAGAGCCAGTGCCTCTGGCGCGTACTGGGCTCCCATCCGCTCGGCGGGGACCTTCAGTGCGTTGGCGGCGGCGGGTGGTGAGAGGGGGCCGATGTGCCGGTACTCGAAGAGTCTCTCGGCGTAGGAGCGGACGTCGCTGAGGACGGCGGGCAGGTTCGGGAGTCCGGCGCCGATGACGTAGAAGGGCCAGCCTTCCTGTCCGGCGCGGTGCTGAACGGTGATGAGGGCGCTCAGGAGCTCCTTGTCGAGGTCTTGGAGTTCGTCGACGAAGATCGCTAGGGCGCGGCCTTCGGGGCGCAGCGCGGTTGCGACGTCCTGGACCATCTCCTCGAGGTTGAGGGCGAGATCGGGGGAGTCGGCTCGGCCTGGAGCGAGGGTGAGCCCGAACGAGACGCCGGGCACGCCGAGGGAGGTGGTGAACGAGCCGATGCTGGACAGGGCGTCGGCGATGCGCTTGGCGGTGCTCCTGGTCTTGTATTCCCGTGCTGCTTGGACGAGCGCCCGGCCGAGCTTTTTGCGTACGGCGTCGTTCCCGGTGGTGCTTCCGCCTGCCTCGACGTGGACGGCGAGCCACTCGTGTTTGTGTGCGAGGCTTCGCAGTTCGTTGAGGAGGACGGTCTTCCCGACTCCGCGTAGGCCGGAGAGGATGATGCCGCGGTTGGTCAGGCGGTTTCCCGTGCGAGCGATGACTGTGTCGAAGGCTTCCAGCTCTGGCTCGCGCCCGGTCATCTCGGGTGGTCGTAGTCCTGAGCCGGGCTGGTAGGGGTTGAGGCGGGGCTCCATCTAGCAGATTCTAGTGGTGTCTTGTGATTTCGCTAGATGACTGTAGAAGGTTGTAGATCCTCCGCCTGCCTCCGGTCGCTCATCCACACACGTCGCTCGGCTAAGGCTGCCGTCCGTCACTCAGTGTCCTCCGCACACTTCTGCGTCAGAGGCACCCACGTCGGGGCAGGAGAGGACATCATGACCACGAGCACCGCGATCCGCCGCCTGGTCTGGGGCGAGCCCGAGACCAGCCTCGTCGGGCGGGGCACCGGGATGGAGCGCAGGGCCTGAGCAACGACCTGCTCGAGGCAGTGGCGGCGTACCGGTCGGCGCTGCCGGGGTTGCAGGTGCGCGGCCTGGTGTCGGTGCGTAGCGTCGGACGGGTCAGGATCGGGAACCGTGACCGGTGGGACGGGGTGCTGTTCGCGCCGGCGCCGCAGGGTCTGGCGGCTGCGGTGTCGTGGTTGGCGCAGGCGGAGCGGCCCGAGGCCAGTCGCTTCAGGCTGGCGCGGTGCTACGAGGCGTCGACAGTGCTCGGGTAGCAGGCGGTGTCCGAGGGCCCGTCGTGTGTCTCAGGCTCGGTCTCGTTCAGGGCTGGACCGGGCCTGCCGAGGCGTGCCTCGATGAGCTCCGTGACGCGCCTCTCGATCTGTTCGATCTGCTCACGCTGGTAGGCGTTCCACCTCTTGTTCACGTAGTACCCGGCACCGACCACGGTGAGTGCACCGAGCGCGCCCAGCGCGCCTTCGAGCCGAAGACGCGGGGCGGCCTTTGCCACCGCGTCTGCCCTCTCGTCCCGGAGGTAGGCGGCGACTCCGCCCGCCCGGGCCGCGTCGGTCGTGATCTCCTGGTAGGCGCCCAAGTTGCCGGTCATCAGTGGCCTCCCTCGTCTCGACGACGTTCCAGGCGGGCTACCGGCGAACCAGGCCCGACGTACACCGATCGTCGGACCAGCTGGTCAGCCTCGGAGACCGGGAGCGGTCCAGGGGCGCATCCGCTCGGCCTGGCCGGGTGTGAGGTGGCGCTCTCGTTACGACCTGCTTCACCCCGGCACCGGGCGCCCCGTCAAGATGCACCGCAACGGGTGGCGGTTCGCGCCCGAGACCATGGACCGCGTGCTCGCCGAGGGCCGAATCCTCTTCGGGGTCGATGAGAACGTCACCGCGACGTACAAGCGCTTCTTGGCGGAGTCCGCGATGTCGGCCGTGAAGCCGGTCATCGCCCAGGACCGCGCGAGCGCGACCCGCCGTCTTGACGACCTGCTGGGGGAGAGGCGGTTCGCCAGTCCCAAGGACGAGTACGTGCTGGGGGACTGGATGGACATGGCCGCCGGCCACGACCCCAACGCCGTCGTGCTGGACTTCTTCGGCGGCTCCAGCTCGACCCTGCACGCCGTGGCCAACCTCAACCTGGCTGACGCAGGCTCACGGCGCTGCATCCTCGTGACCAACAACGAGGTCTCACCCCAGCGCGCCGGCGAGCTCACCGGTCAGGGCCTCAGCGCGGGCGACCCCGAGTGGGAGGAGTGGGGAGTGTTCACCCGGGTCACCGAGCCACGCCTGGACGCCCTCACGTCCGGCCGCCGGCCGGACGGCACCATGCACTCCGGTGGGGTGGTGCCGCTGAACGCAGTGTCCTACGACCTGGTGACGAACATCACCGGGACGCTCGACCAGTGGCAAGCCCTGGGCGCCGGTCAGCGCGAGGAACCGCTGGGGCTGCGTCCCGCCGCATAGTGCTCAGCCGGCGTGGCGGAGGCTGAACCCCACCTGGTCCTCGATCGAGCGCACCCGCAGCAGCTCGCGCAGCCCTTCGACGGGGGGCGACGATCCAGTGCCCCAACCGCAACCCGGGGACGTCGGCGGGGTGGTTCCCCACGCGGTCCCCCATTTTGGTCGCCGCCGAACGATGTCCGATGCCAGACTTGGGGCCGGAAGGAGGATGTGTGGGCGCAACTTTCCCGCACCAGATCAACGATCCTGGCGCATACAGTTGCACCCTGTGTTGTGTCCAGAGGGGGACTTGAACCCCCACGCCCTATACGGGCACTAGCACCTCAAGCTAGCGCGTCTGCCAATTCCGCCACCTGGACAGGTGGTCTGTCTGACCCGTTTCCGCGTCAGGCAGCGGGGAAGACACTAGCACGCGGATGACGGTGTCGACCAATCGGCTCCGGGGTGCGGGCGGAGCCGGTTCTCGCGGGTCGGCCCACCGGTGCCCGCCCGGTCGACCTGCCCGCGAGTCGGGGCGCGAGAACCGGCGGGAGGGCGCCAGCCGGAGGTGCGGGGAGGCAAGATGGAGTCATGGCCCTGGACCACACGAATCCCTTCGCCGCGCCGTCCACGCTGGACTACCAGCTCCCGCCGCTCGCGCAGATCCGCACCGAGCACTTCCTCCCCGCGATCACGGACGGCCTCGAGCAGCAGCGCGCCGAGTGGGAGGCCGTCGCGACGAGCCCCGAGCCGGCGACGTTCGCCAACACGGTCGAGGCCATCGAGCGCTCCGGCGAGCTGCTGCGTCGCGTCCTGCCGACCTTCTGGATCTACACCTCCTCCCTCGGTGGGTCCGACCTCGACGCCCTCGACGAGCAGGTGACGCCGCTCCTCACCGAGCACCGCGACGCGTTCCTCCTCGACCCCCGGCTCCTCGCGCGCTACGACGCGATCGCCGACGCCGACGCCGACGCCGCCGAGAACGCCGGCACCACCCGCCTCACGGCCGAGCAGTCCCACGTCCTCGGACTCCTGCGCTCCGAGGCGCGCCGCGCCGGCGTCGGGCTGGACGAGGCCGGAACGGCGCACCTGCGCGAGCTGAACGCGCGGATCTCGGCGCTGGAGACCGCGTTCGGCCAGCGCGTCGTCGCGGGCATGGCGGCGGCAGCGGTGCCCGTCACCGACGAGGCCGAGCTGGCGGGCATCTCCGACGGCGACCGCGCGTCGTTCCGGCGCAGCGCGCAGGACCGCGGCGCGGTCGAGCGGGGTGTCGACCACCTCATCACGATGATCCTGCCGACCTCCCAGCCGGTGATCGCCGACGCGGAGAGCCCGGTGCTGCGCTCGCGGGTCCAGGAGGCCTCGGTCACGCGCGGCGGCGGCCACGACCCCGAGTCGGACACCCGCGGCCTCATCGTCGACCTCGTCCGCGCCAGGGCCGAGCGCGCGGAGCTGCTCGGCTTCCCGCACCACGCGGCGTACGTCGCGGCGGGTGGCACGGCCGGCACGACGGACGCCGTCATGGACATGCTGACCGGCGTCGTGCCAGCGGCGACGCGCAACGCCAGGGCCGAGCTCGCGGAGCTCCAGGACCTCGCCGCCCGCACCTCTCCCGAGGAACGCCCCCTCGTCACCGCCGCTGACTGGCCCTTCTACGCCCGCCGCGTGCGCCAGGAGCGCTACGACATCGACCTCGCGGAGCTGCGGCCCTACTTCGAGCTGGACCGGGTCGTCGTCGACGGCGTCCTGTGGACCGCGACCCAGCTCTACGGCCTCACGTTCCGCGAGCGGACGGACCTGCCCGTCTACGCCGACGGCATGCGCGTCTGGGAGGTGTTCGACGGCGAGCCCGGCGTGGCCGTCGACGCCCCGGACCCGGCCGACGCGCCGGACGGCACCGGGATGGGCCTGTTCATGCTCGACCCGTACGCCCGCGAGGGCAAGCGGGGCGGCGCGTGGATGACCGGCTTCGTCGACCAGAGCCACCTCCTGGGCACGCGCCCGGTCGTGACGAACACGCTCAACGTCCCGCGGCCTCCGGCGGGGGAGCCGACGCTGCTCACCTGGGACGAGGTGAACACGCTCTTCCACGAGTTCGGCCACGCGCTGCACGGGCTGCTCTCCGACGTCACCTACCCGTCGTGGTCGGGCACCGAGGTGCCGCGCGACTTCGTCGAGTACCCATCGCAGGTCAACGAGATGTGGATGACCCACCCCGTCGTGATCGAGCGCTACGCCCGCCACCACGAGACCGGCGAGCCGCTGGACCCCGCGATCGTCGAGCGCCTGCGCGAGGCCGACCGGTACGGCGAGGGGTTCGCGACGACGGAGTACCTCGCCGCCGCTCTCCTCGACCAGGTCTGGCACCAGGTGTCGTTCGCGGACGCGCCGACCGGCGCCGAGGAGGTCCTGGCGTTCGAGACGGCGGCGCTGCTGGACCTCGGCCTCGACATTCCGCAGGTCCCGCCGCGCTACCGCTCGACGTACTTCAACCACACGTTCGGCGGGGGCTACGATGCCGGGTACTACTCCTACTTCTGGAGCGAGGTGCTCGACGCGGACACCCAGGCCTGGTTCGAGGAGGGCGAGAACGGCGGGCTCGACCCGGCGCGCGGGCGCCGGTTCCGCGACGTGCTGCTCTCGCGCGGCCACAGCGGCGACCCGCTCGGCTTCTACCGCGAGCTGCGCGGCCGGGACGCCGACGTCGCGCCGCTGCTGGCGCGCCGCGGGCTGCTGTAGCGCCCGCCGGCGCCACCGGCCCGACCCGACCCGACGAGAACGACCCACCACTCCGACCCCTGACCAGTCCGAGCCCGAGGGAGAGGGACCCCATGACGACGACCAGCGACGAGTCCGCGGCGCCGAGCCGCGCCGAGGCGGAGGCCGTGCGCATCTGCCGCGAGCTCATCCGGATCGACTCCTCCAACTACGGGGACAACGCGACCGGGCCGAAGGAGCGCGCCGCCGCCGAGTACGTCGCGACCGAGCTGAGCAACGCCGGCTACGACCCGGTGCTCGTCGAGTCCGACACGGGTCGCGCCAACGTCTTCGTCCGGGTGCCGGGGGCCGACCCGACGCGTCCGGCGCTCGTCGTCCACGGTCACACGGACGTCGTGCCGGCCGAGGCCAGCGACTGGAAGATGGACCCGTTCGGCGGCGAGGAGATGGACGGCCTCATCTGGGGCCGCGGTGCCGTCGACATGAAGGACATGGACGCGATGATGCTCGCGGTCCTCGGCGACTTCGCCCGGACGGGGCGGCAGCCCTCCCGGGACCTGTGCGTCGCGTTCTTCGCCGACGAGGAGGCGGGTGGGCGCTACGGCGCGCACTGGGCCGTCGACCACCACCCCGAGTGGTTCGAGGGGGCGACCGAGGCGCTGAGCGAGGTCGGCGGCTTCTCCGTCGACATCGACGGTCGTCGCGCGTACCTGCTCCAGACCGCCGAGAAGGGGCTCGCGTGGCTGCGTCTCGTCGCGGACGGCGTCGCCCAGCACGGCTCGCAGGTGAGCGTCGACAACGCCGTGGTCTCGCTCGCCCAGGCGGTCGCGCGGATCGGTGCGCACTCCTGGCGGCGGGATCTCACCCCGACGGTGCGCGGCCTGCTCGACGGGGTCGCCGACCTCACCGGCCTGCGCTGGCACGAGGACGACCCGGCGTCGGTCGACGCGCTGGTGGCCGCCCTCGGCACGACCAGCAAGTTCGTCGGCGCCACGCTCTCGACGACGGCCAACCCCACCCAGCTCGACGCGGGCTACAAGGCGAACGTCGTGCCGGGGCAGGCGAGCGCCGTCGTCGACGTGCGCTACCTGCCCGGTCGCCGGGACGAGACGATGGCGACGCTGCGCGAGCTCGCCGGCCCGGCGGTGCGGATCGAGCCGGTGACGGAGGACATCGGGCTCGAGGTGCCCTTCGCCGGGGACCTCGTCGACGCGATGATCGCGGCGCTCGACGCCGAGGACCCCGGCGCGACCGTGCTGCCGTACATGCTGTCCGGGGGGACCGACAACAAGGCGCTGTCCCGGCTCGGCATCACCGGCTACGGGTTCGCGCCGCTGCGACTGCCCCCGGAGCTGGACTTCGCCGGGATGTTCCACGGCGTCGACGAGCGCGTCCCGGTCGACGCCGTCCGGTTCGGCACCCGCGTGCTCGACCGGCTCCTCACGACCGCGTGAACCGAGCCTCGGGCCGGCCCCCGAGCCTCGAGGCACCGCAGGGCCGGCCCGCGGCCCGCTAGAGGGTCGAGGCGACCTTCTGGACGCGGCGGCGCAGCCAGACCCGGCGCGTGCCGCCCACGTAGAGCATCGTGCGCGCGAGCTCCCAGTGGTGGTACTCCGCCTCGGCCGTCAGGAGGGCTCGCAGGTCCGACCGGGACGTCGCCCGGTCGATCGTGAGGACGCGGAACTCGTACGCCGGCGCCGCTCGTCGCTGCTTGTCCTTCGGGGTCACGCCACCTCCTGGGCCGCTGGTCGCGCCGCCCGCGGCGGGCGGCAATCACCGTGCCATTCTGCCCTGGCTGCCGGTACGGTGGTGGGCATGGCTACCGACCCGCGCGCCGCGCTCGACCGACTCATCGCCGCGTTCGAGGTGCACCTGGAGGCAGCCCGTGTCGCGTCCGACCCGGACGCCGCCGCCGTGCTCGACGCCGCGGCAACTCTCGCCGACGCCTTCGACACCTACGACGACGCGCTCTACACCGCGTACGGCGTCGACACCCCGTTCGACGTCTACGACGAGGACGACGACGATGACGACGACCTCGAGGACGACGAGGACGACCTCGACTTCGAGGACGACGACGAGGACTGAGCCCTCGAGGAGCGAGCCTCAGCGCCGCTCGGGGTACCCGAGCGCGGGAGCCGTCACCTCGTCCAGCACCTGCGTGATCGGCTCGGGCAGCTCGAGGTCGAGCGAGTCGAGCAGCTCCGCGAGCTGCGCCGGCGTCCGCGGCCCGATCAGCGACGTGTCGACGCGCCCGCGCGTCCACGCCAGCGCGACCTGGGCCGGTGACCGGCCGAGCCCCTGAGCCGCCGTCGCCACGGCCTCGACCACGCGCGACGCGGCGTCGGTGAGGTAGGGCTCGACGAAGCTGCGCAGGTGCGCTGACGCCGCGCGCGAGTCCGCGGGACGCGCGCGCCGGTACTTGCCCGTGAGGACGCCGCGGCCCAGCGGCGACCACGCCATCGTGCCGAGCCCGAGCGCCGCCGCGGCCGGCAGGAGCTCCCGCTCGGCCCCGCGCTGGAGGAGCGAGTGCTCCATCTGGACCGCCGTGAGGCCGGTGCCGGCGCCACCGCCCGCTGCGGCGAGCGTCGCGGTCCGCGCGGCCGCCCAGCCCGGGTAGTTCGAGACGCCGACGTAGCGCACCCGGCCCGATCGCACCGCGACGTCGAGCGCGGAGAGGGTCTCCTCGACGGGGACGTCGGGGTCGAAGACCTGGACCAGCCAGAGGTCGAGGTGGTCGGTGCCGAGCCGTCGCAGCGACGCGTCGAGCGTGCCGAGCAGCGAGCCGCGCCCGGCGTCGACGCCGGGGCCGGGGGCGCCGTCGACCCGGACACCGGCCTTCGAGCAGAGCACGACCTCCTCGCGCGCGACGTGCTCTCCGAGGAGCCGGCCGATCGTCGTCTCGGACGCCCCGGCGGCGTACGACGCGGCGGTGTCGAGGAGGAACCCGCCGGCGTCGAGGTAGGCGGTGAGGAGGTCGCGGGCCTCGTGGACGTCGGTGTCGCGTCCCCACGTGAGGGTGCCGAGGCCGAGGGGCGGCACGTGCAGGCCGCTGGCCCCCAGACGTCGAGACTCCATGCCCGCAAGGCTACGCGGACGCCGCGGCGGCGTCCGCGTGTACCGTGACCGGGTGAGTTGGTGGGAAGCGATCGTCCTCGGCCTGGTGCAGGGTCTCACCGAGTTCCTGCCCATCTCATCGAGCGCACACCTGCGCATCGTCGGAGCCCTCATGCTCGACGGCGCCGACGTCGGCGCCACCTTCACGGCCGTCACCCAGATCGGGACCGAGCTCGCCGTCCTCGTGTACTTCCGGCACACGATCGTCCAGGTGATCCGGCGCTGGTTCGCCACGCTGCCGCAGCTGCGCGAGGGCGGGCGCTGGCACAACCCGTTCGCGCTCGCCGACCCCGACGCGCGGATGGGCTGGCTCATCATCGTCGGCTCGCTCCCGATCGCCGTGCTCGGCGTGCTGTTCCAGGACGCGATCGAGGGCGCGCTGCGCAACCTCTGGTTCACCGTGTTCACGCTCGCGTTCTTCGCCGTGCTGCTGTGGCTCGCCGACCGGTACGGGCGCCGAGCGAAGGACCTGCGCCGCCTCGACGGCCGCGACGGCGTCCTGTACGGACTTGCGCAGGCGATGGCCCTCATCCCGGGCGTGTCCCGGTCGGGCGGCACCATCACGGCTGGTCTCGCGATGGGCTACACCCGCGAGGCCGCGGCGCGCTACTCGTTCCTGCTGGCCATCCCGGCCGTGCTCGCCTCGGGTCTCTACCAGCTCGCCAAGGCGCTCGGCGGCCACCAGGACACCGCCCTGCCGATCAGCGGCGGTGCGACGCTCCTCGCCACCGTGACCGCGTTCGTCGTGGGGTTCGGCGTCATCGTCTGGTTCCTGCGCTGGGTCTCCACCCGCAGCTTCCTGCCGTTCGTCGTCTACCGGCTCGCGCTCGCGCTCCTCATCGCCGGCCTCCTGGTCGGCGGCACGCTGAGCCCCACCGCCGGCGCCTGACCGCGGTTGCGGAACGGCACCGTGCTCCGCCGTCGCCTGGCGTAATCTCGACGGGTGCTTTCCTGGTCTTCACCATCACGCCCGACCCTGCCGGCTCCCGGCCACCCCCGCACCATCGAGGTCCGCGACAGCGCGAGCGGTGAGCTCCGCGCGGTCGGCGACGAGAACCGCGGTGCCCTGTACGTCTGCGGCATCACGCCCTACGACGCCACGCACCTCGGCCACGCCGCGACGTACGTCGCGTTCGACCTCCTGGTGCGCGCCTGGCTCGACGCCGGCATCCCCGTCGCGTACGCGCAGAACGTCACCGACGTCGACGACCCGCTCCTCGAGCGCGCCGCCGAGCTGGGGGAGGACTGGCGCCACCTCGCCGAGCGCGAGACCGACCTGTTCCGCTCGGACATGACGGCGCTGCGCGTCGTGCCGCCGACGTCGTACGTCGGGGCCGTCGAGACCATCCCGGACGTGGCCCGCATCGTCGAGCGGCTCCTCGCCGAGGGGCGCGCCTACCGCGTCGGGCCCGACGCCGACGGCCGGGGGGACGGCGACGTCTACGCCGACCTGTCGACGGACCCGCGGATCGGGACGGACACCGCCGACCTCGACCGCGAGGCCAACCTCGTCCGGTTCGCCGAGATGGGCGGCGACCCCGACCGGCTCGGCAAGCGCGACGCCCTCGACCCGCTCCTGTGGCGGGTCGAGCGCGAGCACGACGGCGTCGGTCAGCAGGAGCCGTCGTGGGACGGCGGCGAGCTCGGCCGCGGGCGCCCCGGCTGGCACATCGAGTGCGCCGTGATCGCCGCGCGCGAGCTCGGTGCCCCGATCGACGTCCAGGGTGGCGGCGCCGACCTGCGCTACCCCCACCACGCGATGTCCGCGAGCCACCTGCGCGCGATCTCGGGCGTCCACCGTCCCGTCGGCGCCCACGTCCACGCCGGTCTCGTCGGCTACGACGGGCACAAGATGAGCAAGTCGCGGGGCAACCTCGTGCTCGTCTCCCGGCTCCGCGAGGAGGGCGTCGACCCGATGGCCGTCCGGCTCGCCCTGCTCGGGCACCACTACGCGACGCCCTGGGAGTACACGGACGCCGACCTCGCGGCGGCGACCGACCGCCTGGCCCGCTGGCGCGCGGCCGTCGCCCAGCCCGCCGGCCCGGACGCCGCCGACGTGCTCGACGGGGTGCGCGCTGCCCTCGCCGCGGACCTCGACGCGCCGCGCGCGCTCGCCGTCGTCGACGCGTGGGCCGAGCGAGCGCTCGCCGGCGAGCCGACCGACGAGCTCGACGCGGCGGCGCCGGCGCTCGTGCGCGACGTGGTGGACGCGCTCCTCGGCGTCGAGCTGTAGGCGTCGCGCCGGTCCCGGCTGCCGCCGGCCCGTCACCCGGCTCACGAGGCTCCGGGTCCGCCCGCGCGACCGGCGAGCCTCGTAGGCTGGGGTGGTGAGCACGAAGAAGCCCCTGGTGATCGCCGCCTTCGAGGGATGGAACGACGCCGGCGACGCCGCGAGCGACGCCGTCGCGCTCATCGCCTCGACGTGGGGCGCGACGCCGGTGGCGAGCCTCGACCCGGAGCTCTACTACGACTTCCAGGTCAACCGCCCGATCCTCGACCGGGTCGGTGACGGGACGACGCTCACCTGGCCGGCGACGCGCATCTCGGTCGCGACCTCGCCGGTGACGGGACGCCAGCTCCTGCTGGTCCAGGGCGTCGAGCCGTCGATGCGCTGGCGGCACTACTGCGCGGAGATCCTCGCCGCGACGGCGCCGTGGGAGCCCGAGCTCGTCGTTGGCGTCGGCGCGCTGCTCGCCGACGTCCCGCACACCCGCCCGATCCCGGTGCAGTCGACGTCGGAGCAGGCGGCCGTGCGGGAGCAGTACGGCGTCGAGCAGAGCGAGTACACGGGCCCGGTCGGCATCCTCTCGGTGCTCGCCCAGGCCGCGGCCGACCGCGGCATCGGCGGCATGTCCGTCTGGGCCGCCGTGCCGCACTACGTCGCGCAGCCGCCGTCGCCCAAGGCGACCCTCGCGCTCGTCTCCGCGCTCGAGCAGGTGCTCGGGGAGCCGCTGCCCGTCGCCGACCTGGTGGACGAGTCGCGGGCCTGGCAGCGCGGCGTCGACGAGCTGGCCGGGGAGGACCCGGAGATATCGGAGTACGTGCGCCAGCTCGAGGAGGCCAAGGACACCGTCGAGCTGCCCGAGGCCAGCGGCGAGGCGATCGCGGCCGAGTTCGAGCGCTACCTGCGGCGGCGCGACCCGGGCGAGGGACGCGACGCGGGTCCACGCTGACTCGGGTCGGGTGGAGCCGGTGGGGGAGAATCGTCGGGTGACTCCTCCCGCCACGGCGTCCGACGCCGCTCGCGCCGACCTGTCCGACCTCACCTCGCCGGCCCCCTCGTCCCTCCCGGCGAGCCGCGGGGAGCTGCCGGCCGCCGTCCTGTGGGACCTCGACGGGACGCTCGTGGACACCGAGCCGATCTGGATCGCCGCCGAGCGGGAGCTCGTCGCAGCCCACGGCGGCACGTGGACGCACGAGGACGCCCTCACTCTCGTCGGCAACCCGCTCCTGACGAGCGCGGAGATCCTGCGCGAGCGGGGCGTCGCCCTCCCGCCGGAGGAGATCGCCGCCTGGCTCATCGAGCGGGTGAACGCGCAGGTGCTCGCCAACGGCCCGACGTGGCGCCCGGGTGCGCGCGAGCTTCTCGCGCAGGCCCGCGCCGCGGGGATCCCGCAGGCGATCGTCACGATGTCCTACCACCGGCAGGCCCGCGTCGTCGCCGACGCGCTCCCGCCGGGAACCATCGGGGAGATCGTCTCCGGCGACATGGTGACGAACGGCAAGCCGCACCCCGAGGCCTATCTCCGGGCGGCGGAGGTGCTCGGCGTCGAGCCGCGCGACTGCCTCGCGATCGAGGACTCCGCCACCGGTGCCCGCTCCGCGCTCGCCGCGGGCACCGCGACGGTCGTGTGCCCCAACGTCGTCCCGGTCCCCGAGCTGCCGGGTCTCGCCCGCGTCGGGACCCTCGCCGGGGCCGACGTCCGCGACCTGTTCGCGGCCGGTCGCGCCGCGCGAGCGGCCGCGGCCGTCGCCGGCGAGGCGACCGAGCCCGCGCGGGAGCGCGCGTGACCGAGCGGCGCGCCAGCTCGCCCGGCTGGCGGCTCGGGTCGATCGGCGGTGTCCCCGTCTACCTCGCGCCGAGCTGGCTCGCCGTCGCGGCGATCTTCACCGTCCTGTTCCTCCCGACGGTCCGCGCGGCGGCGCCCGGCCTGTCGGGACCGATGTCCGTCGTCGCCGCGACCTCGTTCCCGATCCTGCTGTTCGTCTCGGTGTTCCTCCACGAGCTGGCCCACGGGACGACGGCCCGCGCGCTCGGGGTGCCCGTGCGCGAGTACGTCCTCACCTTCTGGGGCGGGCACACGAGCTTCTCCGGCGACCTGCGCTCGCCCGGCGTCTCCGCGGCGGTCTCGGCCGCCGGGCCGGCCGCGAACCTCGTCCTCGCCGGCCTCGGCTGGCTGGGGCTGCGCCAGCTTCCGCCCGGGCTGGTCGCCGTCGTCGTGGCGTCGCTCGTCTACGCGAACCTCGTGGTCGGCGTGTTCAACCTGCTGCCGGGCAGCCCGCTCGACGGCGGCCGCATCCTCGAGGCGCTCATCTGGAAGGTCACGGGTGACCGGGACACCGCGCTCGTCGGCGCGGGCTGGGTCGGCCGCGGCATCGCGGTGCTCATCGCCGCCGTCGCGCTCGGGCTGCCGCTCCTGCGGGGCGATCGGCCCACCCTGACGTCGGTGGTGTGGTCGCTCCTCATCGCCGGCGTCGTGTGGCAGGGCGCCAGCCGGTCCGTCACGGTCGGCCGGGCCCGGCGCGGCGCGGCCGGCGTCGATCTGCGCCCGCTGCTCGCGCCGGCCGTCGTCCTGCCCGCCCGCGCGGTCGTCACCGACGTGCCGCCGCTCCCGCTCGGCGTCCGCGTCGAGGCGACCGTGCTGACCGACGACGCGGGCGCCGTCGTGGCCGTCGTCGACCCGGCGGCGCTCGCCTCCGTGCCGGACGCGCTGCGGGCGACCACCGCCCTCGGTGCCGTGGCCCGGTCGCTGCCCGGCGGCGCGATCGTGACGCGGCTGCGCGGTCCCGACGCGCTCGCCCAGGTGGCGCGCGGGCTCCAGGTGAGCGACGTGCTCGTCGTCGTGGGTGACGCCGGGGTGCTCGGGACGCTCACGCGCGAGCGCCTCGTCGCCGCGTTCTCCGGCACCGGCTGAGCGCGGACCGGGCGCCAGCCGGCCGCGGGCGGACAGTAGGCTCGACCGACGTGACCTCCGAGCCGACGACCGACGCCGTTCCCGCCCCCGAGCCGACGGGCGCCGCGATGCGTCGCGGCCCGTTCCGCTGGGGCGACCGCGTCCAGCTCACGGACCCGCGCGGGCGCCCGGCGACGATCACGCTGATCCCGGGCGGCACGTTCCAGACCCACAAGGGCTACTTCCGCCACGAGGAGCTGGAGGGGCGCCCCGAGGGCAGCACGGTCGAGACGACCAAGGGCGTCCAGTACCTCGCGCTGCGCCCGCTGCTGGCCGACTACGTCCTCTCGATGCCGCGCGGCGCCGCCGTCGTCTACCCCAAGGACGCCGGCCAGATCGTCACGATGGCCGACATCTACCCGGGGGCTCGCGTCGTCGAGGCCGGGGTCGGCTCGGGCGGGCTGTCGATGTCCCTGCTGCGCGCGATCGGCGACGGCGGGTCGCTCCTGTCGGTCGAGCGACGCGAGGACTTCGCCCGGATCGCCGTCGCCAACGTCGAGGGCTTCTTCGGCGGCCCGCACCCGGCCTGGCGGGTCGAGGTCGGCGACCTGGCCGACGTGCTGGCGGCGCAGCGCGAGCCCGGCTCCGTCGACAGGATCGTCCTTGACATGCTCGCGCCGTGGGAGAACATCGACGCGGCCGCGACGGCGCTCGCGCCCGGCGGCGTGTTCCTCGCCTACGTCGCGACGGCCACCCAGCTCTCCCGCACCGCCGAGGACCTGCGCGCCGACGGACGGTTCACCGAGCCGGTGGCGTGGGAGTCCATGGTCCGCGGCTGGCACCTCGAGGGCCTGGCCGTCCGGCCCGAGCACCGGATGATCGGCCACACCGGGTTCCTGCTCACGGCGCGCCGGCTCGGCCCCGGCGTCGAGCCGCCGGAGCGGCGTCGCCGTCCGCAGGCGTCGGCCGCCGCGACGGACCCCGAGGACGTCGCGCGCCTCGCCGCCGACGCCGCGCGCGTCCAGATCGGCGACGACTACGCCCCCGAGGACTTCGGCGAGCGCGGCGCGACGGAGAAGAAGACCCGTCGCGCGGCGCGGGACGCCGAGGTGATCCAGCGGGCGGCCCAGCGCTCCGCGCTCGCGGCGGCGCCTACCCTGGAGGGACCATCCCTGGAGGGACCGTCCGGATCCGAGGAGGGCGCATGACCGCCGAGCTCGACGCCGCACGCCGCGAGGCCGCGTCGCTCGCCCACAAGAACGAGCGACTGACGGCGGTGCTGCTGCGCGCCCGCCAGGAGCTCGCCGAGCTGAAGGAGGCCGTGGAGCGGCTGACCCAGCCGCCGGGGACCTACGCGGTCCTGCTCCGGGCCAACGAGGACGGCTCGGCCGACATCGTCTCCGCTGGTCGCACGATGCGCGTCCAGGTCTCGCCGGGCGTCGAGGCGGGCACGCTCGTGCCCGGACGCCAGGTGCGGCTCAACGAGGCGATGGCGCTCGTGGCGGTCGAGGGGTACGACGACGTCGGCGAGCTCGTCTCCGTCAAGGAGCTGCTCGGCCCCGACCGCGTGCTCGTCGTTGGCCGGGCGGACGAGGAGCGCGTCGTGCGCCTGTCCGGGCGGCTGGTCGAGGAGGGCGTCCGCGTCGGCGACACGCTCACGGTCGACGCCCGCTCGGGCTTCGTGCTGGAGAAGGTGCCGCGCTCGGAGGTCGAGGAGCTGGTGCTGGAGGAGGTGCCCGACGTCGACTTCGCCGACATCGGCGGCCTCGCCGACCAGATCGAGGCGATCCGCGACGCCGTCGAGCTGCCGTTCGGCCACCCGGAGCTGTTCCGCGAGCACGGGCTGACCCCGCCCAAGGGCCTGCTCCTGTACGGGCCGCCCGGCTGCGGCAAGACGCTCATCGCCAAGGCGGTCGCGGCGTCGCTCGCGCGGACCGTGTCGGCCGCGGCGGGGGAGGGCGCGGTCCGCTCGTCGTTCCTCAACGTCAAGGGCCCGGAGCTGCTCAACAAGTTCGTCGGCGAGACCGAGCGGCACATCCGCCTCATCTTCGCCCGGGCCCGCGAGCGTGCGGCCGAGGGCGTGCCCGTCGTCGTGTTCTTCGACGAGATGGAGTCGCTGTTCCGCACCCGCGGCACCGGGATCTCCTCCGACGTCGAGACGACCGTCGTCCCGCAGCTCCTCGCGGAGATCGACGGCGTCGAGCGGCTCGACAACGTCATCGTGATCGGCGCGTCCAACCGCGAGGACATGATCGACCCGGCGATCCTGCGCCCGGGCCGGCTCGACGTGAAGGTCAAGATCGAACGGCCCGACGCCGAGTCCGCGCGCGACATCCTCGGCAAGTACCTCCTGCCGACGCTGCCGCTGCACCCGGACGACCTGGCGGCGCACGGCGGGGACGTCGACGCGACCGTCACCGCGCTCATCGACGCGACCGTCGAGCGGATGTACTCGACCGGCCCCGAGAACGAGTTCCTCGAGGTGACCTACGCGAGCGGGGACCGCGAGGTCCTGTACTTCAAGGACTTCGCGTCGGGGGCGATGATGCGCAACGTCGTCGACCGGGCGAAGAAGTCGGCCATCAAGGACGTCCTCGCCGGCCGCGCCCGCGGCATCTCCGTCGGGCACCTGCTCGACGCCGTCGCGGCGGAGTTCCACGAGAACGAGGACCTGCCGAACACGACGAACCCCGACGACTGGGCCCGCGTGTCCGGCCGCAAGGGCGAGCGCATCGTGTTCATCCGGACGATCGTCCAGAAGATCGCCGGGGCGGCGATCCAGCCGACACCGCGCGCCGTCGAGACGGTGGCGAACCCGGGGCAGTACCTCTAGCACCACCCTCGCCTCCAGCCCCGCGCTCGCCTCCAGCACCGCGCTCTCCTCCGACATCGGGGTGGGTCGCACCGCGATCGACGGTGCGATCCACCCCGATGTCGGAGCGTGCAGGCGCCGGCCGGCCGCTCGGACCACCCGGTCGGGGAGGCGGCAGCCGAACTAGGGTTGCTGCCGTGCGTGTCATGGGTATCGAGACCGAGTACGGCATCCTCGGCGGCGACGGGGTGCGGCAGAGCCCGATGGCGCTCTCGGCGCTCGTCGTCGCCGGCTACGACCAGGCGCGCGGCCAGCGCGGGCGCACCCGGTGGAGCTACGAGGGGGAGGACCCGCTCTCGGACGCGCGCGGCTGGCGGCTCGACCGCCGCCAGGCGCACCCGAGCCAGCTCACCGACGAGCCGGGCCGCGGCGCGGGCGTCGACGAGTCGCGCGGCGCGACCACGGCCGACGCGAGCAACGACCCGACGCTCCTGCCCGTCATGCGCCGCCGCCGGGCGGTCACGCTCGACCGGCCCGAGGACCCCGCGGCGGCCAACGTGCTGCTGACGAACGGCGCGCGCCTCTACGTCGACCACGCCCACCCCGAGTACTCCAGCCCCGAGGTCACGAACGCCCGCGACGCCGTCCTGTGGGACCGGGCCGGCGAGGAGGTCATGCTGACGGCGGTCCGCGCGCTCGCCGCCAGCCCGCACACCCCGGACGTGCGGCTCTACAAGAACAACGTCGACGGCAAGGGCGCCAGCTACGGGACGCACGAGAACTACCTCGTCGACCGGGCCGTCGACTTCGACGCGATCGTCCGCCACCTCACGCCGTTCCTCGTGACGCGGCAGGTCTTCACCGGGGCCGGCCGCGTCGGGCTCGGCCCGGCGGGGGAGGAGCCGGGGTTCCAGCTCTCCCAGCGCGCCGACTACATCGAGGCCGAGGTCGGGCTGGAGACGACGCTGCGCCGCCCGATCATCAACACGCGCGACGAGCCGCACGCCGACCCCGCGCGGTTCCGCCGGCTGCACGTCATCATCGGCGACGCCAACTGCTCCGAGGTCGCCACCTACCTCAAGCTCGGCACGACCTCCCTCGTCCTCGCGGTCCTCGAGGCCGTCGAGCGGGGCGAGGCCGCCGTCCCCGCCGCGTGGGACGGCCTCGAGCTCGCCGACCCGGTCCGTGCGGTCCAGGCCGTCAGCCGGGACCTCACGCTCACCGGCCAGCTCCGGCTCGCGGACGGCCGGGAGCTCACCGCGGTCGAGATCCAGCGCCGCTACCTCGCCGGTGTCCGCGCGGTGCTCGCGGACCTGCTCGCCGCCGACGAGGCCGAGCTCGCCGTGGCGCGGGCGTGGGAGGAGGTCCTCGACCTCCTGCTGACCGATCGGACGGCTGCCGCCCGGCGCGTCGAGTGGCTCGCCAAGCTCGGCGTCCTCGAGGGGCTGCGCGAGCGGCACGGCCTCGCCTGGGACCACGCCAAGGTGCAGGCCGTCGACCTCCAGTGGTCCGACGTCCGTCCCGAGCGCGGCCTGTTCGCCCGGCTGCGGGCGGCCGGCGCCGTCGACACCCTCGTGACCGCGGAGGAGGTGCGTCGCGCCGTGACCACCCCGCCCCGGGACACCCGCGCCTGGTTCCGCGGCGAGACCGTCCGGCGCTACCCGGACGCCGTCGTGGCCGCCGGCTGGAACGGCGTCGTGCTCGACGTCGCGAGCGAGCCGACCCTCGTCCGCCTCCCGATGACCGACCCGCTGCGCGGCACCGCCGAGCTGACCGAGCACCTGCTCGACGCCTGCCCGGACGCCGCAGCCCTCGTCGCGGCCCTCACCCGCGGCTGATCGGCCGACCGGTGATGAACGGACTGACCCTCGTGACGTCAGACCTGCCCGCTCTCGTCGTCGGGTTGCGCGGGGGCGACCTCGCAGCACTCCATGCGGGGGTGGAGCCGTGACGCACGCGGCGGTGCCTGAGCCGGCCGACCCGGCCGCCCTCGCACGCGAGCTCGCGCGCGAGGGGGCGGCGGGCGGCCGGACCATCGTGGCGATCGCCGGCGCCCCCGGATCGGGCAAGACCACGCTCGCCATCCGGATCGTCGAGGAGCTGAAGCTCCTGGGGATCGGGACGGCGACGCTCCCGATGGACGGCTTCCACCTGTCGAACCGCGTGCTCGTCGACCTCGGCCGGCGCGAGCGCAAGGGGGCGATCGACACGTTCGACGGCGTGGGGTTCGTGACCACGCTCCGGCGCGCCCGCGAGGACCGGACGCACGTCCTGTACGTCCCGGGCTTCGACCACGGCGGCGGCGAGCCGATCGCCGCCTCGATCGCGATCCCGCCGACGGCCGCCGTCGTGGTCGCCGAGGGCAACTACCTCCTGGACGCGAGCGACCCGTGGAGCGAGGTCGCGTCGCTCGTCGACCACGCGTGGTTCGTCGACGTGGACGACGACCTGCGCCGGCGGCGCCTGGTCGCGCGCCACGTCGCCACCGGCAAGGCGCCCGAGGCCGCGGTCGCCTGGGTCGAGCTGGTCGACGAGGTGAATGCTCGACGGATCAAGGCGAGCTCGGCGCGGGCGGAGCGGATCCTGCGCGTGGACTGACGTCCCGCGCCACCACCCGCGCGTCCGCAGCCGCATCCCGGCCCCGCGTCGCCGTCCGAGGCCGCCGTCCCATCCCCGCCCTGCCGTCGCGCGCCTAGACTCGAACCGGCGCACCCCGCGCCCGCACCCCGGTGCGACGACCCCAGGAGGACCTCGTGTCAACCGAGCAGATCGGCTTCGGGCCCCGCGGCGACGACGGCGACGGCGACACCCCGCCCGTCCCCACCGCGCCGACGGTCAGCACGCAGGCCGTCGACGACCTCCTCGACGAGATCGACGACGTCCTGGAGACCAACGCCGAGTCCTTCGTCCGCGGGTTCGTCCAGAAGGGCGGCCAGTGAACGACGCGCACCTCACCGAGGCGTACCTGCGTCTCGGGGGCACGTCCTTCCTGGACTTCGCCTCCGAGGTGGCGCCCGAGGTGCTGCCGTCGTCCTCGCAGGCCCCGGCCGGCGTGACCTCGCACGCCACGACGATCGTCGCGCTCACCTGCCCGGGCGCCGTCGTCATGGCGGGCGACCGCCGCGCGACGAGCGGGACCCGGATCGCGCACCGGGAGATCGAGAAGGTCTTCCCGGCCGACACGACGTCGGCCATCGGGATCGCCGGCGCGGCCGGCGTCGGCCTCGAGCTCGTCCGGCTCTTCCAGCTCGAGCTCGAGCACTACGAGAAGATCGAGGGCGTCCAGCTCTCGCTGGAGGGCAAGGCCAACCGCCTCGCGCGTCTCGTCCGGGGCAACCTCTCGCTCGCGTTCCAGGGCCTCGTCGCGCTGCCGCTGCTCGGCGGCCACGACGCCCCGACCGGGACGGCCCGGCTCTACTCCTACGACGCGGTCGGGGGACGCTACGCCGAGCGGGACCACCACGCGATCGGCTCGGGCGCGGTGTTCGCCGGCGGCACGCTGAAGAACCACTGGCGCGCCGACCTCACCCAGGACGAGGCCGTGGCGCTCGCCCTCGCGGCGATCCTCGACGCGGCCGACGACGACGCGGCGACGGGCGGCGTCGACCTGGTCCGGGGGATCTACCCCGTCGTCGCCGTCGTCGACGCCCGCGGCTTCCGCCGCGTGCCCGACGCGGAGCTGCGCGGCCACGTCGAGCGCATCGTCGCGACGCGGGCGGAGGCGCAGCGATGAGCATGCCGTTCTACGTCTCGCCCGAGCAGTACATGAAGGACCGGGCCGACTACGCCCGCAAGGGCATCGCCCGGGGGCGCAGCGTCGTCGTCCTGAGCTACGCGGGCGGCATCCTGCTCGCGACGCACAACCCGTCGCGCGCCCTGCACAAGATCTCGGAGATCTACGACCGGATCGCGTTCGCCGCGGTCGGGAAGTACCACGAGTTCGAGGCGCTGCGCGTGGCCGGCATCCGCTACGCCGACCTGCGCGGCTTCTCCTACGACCGCTCCGACGTCACCGTCCGGGCGCTCGCCAACTCCTACGCGCAGACGCTCGGGTCGGTGTTCAGCTCCGAGACCAAGCCGCTGGAGGTCGAGCTGGTCGTGGCCGAGGTCGGGCCGGACGTCGCCTCCGACCAGCTCTACCGGCTCTCGTTCGACGGGGGCCTGGGGGAGGAGCACGGCTACGTCGTCATCGGTGGCGACGCCGAGCTGCGCTCGCGCTCGCTCGAGCAGTCCTGGTCCGCCGGGCTCGATCTCGCCGGCGCGATGCGGGCGGCCGTCGGCGCGCTCGAGGTCGCCGAGGGCTATGCCGCGCCGACGCCGATCCCCGCCGATCAGCTCGAGGCCGCTGTCCTCGACCGCTCGGCGCCCCGGCGCGCGTTCCGGCGCCTGGCGCCGGAGGAGATCGCGGGGCTGCGGTGACCGCGCAGGAGATGCCGGGGACGATGCCGGACGCTCCCGAGACCCTCCCCGCCACGCGACGGATCTTCGGCCTGGAGACCGAGTACGGGATCACCTGCGCGAGCCCGGACGGGCGCGGCATGTCGGCCGACGAGGCCGCGCGGTTCCTCTTCCGCACCGTCGTCGCGTGGGGCCGCTCGTCGAACGTCTTCCTGCGCAACGGCGCCCGGCTCTACCTCGACGTCGGCTCGCACCCCGAGTACGCGACGGCCGAGGAGGACTCGATCCACGGCGCGCTGGTGCAGGACGCCGCCGGCATGGCGATCCTGACGGACCTGAGCGAGGACGCGAACCGGCGGATGGCGGCCGAGGGCCTGGCCGGCCGGATCCACCTGCTGCGCAACAACGTCGACTCCCACGGCAACTCCTTCGGCTGCCACGAGAACTACCTCATCCGGCGGCGCGCCGACTTCGCGCGCACGGCCGAGATCCTCATCCCGTTCTTCGTCACGCGGCAGATCCTCACGGGGGCCGGCCACGTCCAGGACGGCCCGCGCGGCCCCCGGTACAGCTTCTCCCAGCGTGCCGACCACATCTGGGAGACGGTGTCCTCGGCGACGACGCGCTCGCGCCCGATCATCAACACGCGCGACGAGCCGCACGCCGACGCCGAGTCCTACCGCCGCCTGCACGTCATCGTCGGCGACTCGACGATGGCCGAGCCGACGACGATGCTCAAGCTGGGCACGACCGACCTCGTGCTGCGCATGCTGGAGAACGGCGTGCAGCTGCGCGACCTCACGCTGGAGAACCCGGTCCGGGCGATCCGCGACATCAGCCACGACCTGACCGGCCGCGCCCCGATCGCCCGCGGAGCCGGCGGCGGCGCGACGACCGCGCTCGACGTCCAGCGCGAGATCCTCGACAAGGTGACGGCCTTCACCGAGCGGACCGGCGACGCGAGCGAGGCGACGCGCTGGGTGCTGGAGCTCTGGGGCCGCGGCCTCGAGGCCGTCGCGACGGGCGACCACGACCTCGTCGCCACCGAGCTGGACTGGGCGATCAAGGAGCGGCTCGTCGAGCGCTACCGGAGCCGGCACCCCGGCATCTCGCTGACCGACCCGCGGATCGCCCGGCTGCTGCTGGCCTACCACGACATCTCCCCGCGGGACGGGCTGCTCGGCACGCTCGTCGAGCGCGGCCTCGTCCAGCGGATCACGACGCCGCAGGAGGTGGCCAGGGCCGCCGACGAACCGCCGGCGACGACCCGCGCGCGGCTGCGCGGCGAGTTCGTCCGCGCGGCGCAGGAGGCCCGCCGCGACCACACGGTCGACTGGGTGCACCTCAAGCTCAACGACGCCAGCCAGCGGACCGTCCTGTGCTCGGACCCGTTCCGCGCGCACGACGAGCGCGTCGACCGGCTCATCGAGAGCATGCGCGCGTGAGCGGCCGCACGTCCGGCTGGACGCGGTCGGTTCGTCGGGCCGCGGTCGCCGCGCTCGTCGTCGGTGCGGCGGGCGCCGTCGCCGCGTGCGGTCCGGCCGGCGACGACCCGAGCGCCAGCCCGACCTCGACGCTCGCCGTCGAGGTGGCGGGCGAGCTCGGCGAACGGCCCAGCGTCACCATCCCGCCCGGCTTCACGGTGACCGAGACGTCGACGGCGACGCTCATCGCCGGCGACGGCCCCGTCGTCACCGAGGGGCAGACGATCCTGCTCGACTACTTCGCGATCGACATCGCGACGGGCGAGACCATCGCCGACACGTTCGCCACGCTGCCCGAGATCCGCACCTTCACGGCCGACGACCTCGGTGGGGCGCTCTACGACATGATCGACGGCGCGACCCTCGGCTCGCGGATCGAGCGGATCGAGCTCGGGACGAAGAAGGACCCGCACCCGCACGTGCTCGTCGTCGACCTCCCGCGGCTGCGCGCCGTCGGCGAGGAGATCGCGGCCACCGTCGACCCGGGCCTGCCGACCGTCGAGCGCGGGGAGGACGGCGCCCCCGTCGTCACCATCCCGGAGACGTCGGCGCCGCACCAGACGCAGACGACGACGCTCATCAAGGGGACCGGTCCGCAGGTCGGGGTCGGCCAGTCCGTCATCCTCCAGCTCAGCGCCGTGCGCTGGTCGGACGGCGCCGTCGTCGACTCGACCTGGGAGACCCGGCCCCGCGCCCTCGCGGTGTCCGACCTGCCGCGCGGCCTCGCCGGCGGTCTCGTCGAGCAGACGGCCGGCTCGCAGGTGCTCGTGGTGGTCCCGCCGGAGGACGGCAACGGGGTCGACACGCTCGTCTACGTCGTCGACATCCTCGCGACGGCCGACGTCGCGCTCCCGCCCGCCGGCACCGAGCACGAGCCCGTCGAGGAGGACCCGGCGACCGGCGAGCCGGCCGTGGACGGCTCGGCGCAGGGCTAGCTGCCCGACCTAGGGTGGACCCATGAGCGTCGCCCTTCGTGTCATCCCCTGCCTGGACGTCGACGCCGGACGCGTGGTCAAGGGCGTCAACTTCGCCGACCTGCGCGACGCCGGCGACCCGGTCGAGCTGGCGCGGCGCTACGACGCCCAGGGCGCGGACGAGATCACGTTCCTCGACGTCTCCGCGTCGAGCGACGGCCGGGCGACGACCCTCGAGACGGTGACCGCGGCGGCCGAGCAGATCTTCGTCCCGCTGACGGTCGGCGGTGGCGTCCGCTCGGTCGACGACGTCGAGGCGCTCCTGCGGGCGGGCGCGGACAAGGTCGGCGTCAACACGGCGGCCATCGCGCGGCCGGAGCTGCTCACCGAGATCGCCCGCCGGTTCGGCAACCAGGTCGTCGTCGTCTCGGTCGACGCGCGCCGCTGCCCACCGGGCACGCAGACGCCGTCCGGCTACGAGGTGACGACGCACGGCGGCCGTCGCGGCACCGGGATCGACGCGGTCGCCTGGGCGGCCGAGGCGGCGCGGCGCGGCGCCGGCGAGGTCCTGCTCAACTCCATGGACGCCGACGGAACGACGGGCGGCTTCGACCTGCAGATGCTCCGCGACGTGCGCGCGGCCGTCACCGTCCCGCTCATCGCGAGCGGTGGTGCCGGGACGACGGCCGACTTCGTCGCGGCCGCGGAGACGGGCGTCGACGCCCTGCTCGCGGCCAGCGTCTTCCACTTCGGAACCCTCACGGTCGGCGAGGTCAAGGACGCGCTGCGCGCCGCCGGCCACGCCGTCCGGTGACGGGTGCGCAGGCGCTGCCGCGGGAGCCGCAGCGCTACGCCCTGCCCCCGGGCCGGCTGCGGGCCTCGCTCGCGCTCGTCGGACGTGGCCTGCGCGCCCACCCGACGACGTCCTGGGTCGCCATCGGCGCCTCCGCGGTCTACGGCGTGTCGTCGGTCGCCTCCGGCTGGCTGCTCGGTCGCGTGACCGACCGGGTGATCCTGCCCGGCATCCGCGGCGACGGCGGGATCGGCGCCCGGGAGATCTGGCTCTCCGCCCTGGCCCTCGCCGGCGTCGCGCTCGTCACGGCCGTGAGCGTCGCGCTGCGGCGCATCTACGCCGGGATCGTCGCGTACGACGTGCAGGCCGACCACCGTCGCGCCGTCACCCGGCGCTACCTCGAGCTGCCGCTGTCGTGGCACCGGCGACGCCCGACCGGTGAGCTGCTCTCGCACGCCAGCTCCGACGCCGAGGCGGCCGCGTCGGTCTTCGCGCCCGTCCCGCTGGCGATCGGGGTCGTCGTCATGCTCGCGGTGGCGGCGGGCGCGATGCTCGCGGCCAACGTCTGGCTCGGCGTGCTCGGGCTCGCGATGCTGCCGCTGGTCGCGGTCTCCAACGCGCTGTACGAGCGGGCGATGTCGCCGGCCGTCGCGCTCGCTCAGGCCCGGCGGGCCGAGGTCGCCGACGTGGCGCACGCGAGCTTCGAGGGCGCTCAGGTCGTCAAGACGCTCGGCACGGCCGAGCTGGAGACCGCGGCGTTCGTCCGCGCGACGGACGACCTGCGCGCCGCCAACACGCGGGTCGGCCGCGTCTCGGCCGTGTTCGAGCCCGTCCTCTCGCTCATCCCGACGATCGTGACGCTGGCCGTCATCGTGGTCGGCGTCGTCCAGGTCGCGGACGGACGGGCGGCGGCCGGCGGGGTCGTCACCTCGGCCTTCCTGCTCTCGATCATGGCAGGCCCGGTCGGCGCGATCGGCTACGTGCTGGGTCAGCTCCCGCGCTCGATCGTCGGGTACGGCCGGATCGCGCGGGTGATCGACGCGGACGACGACCGGCGCGGACGCGCGGGCGAGACGTCCGGCGCGGCGGCGGGTGCCGATCCCGGCGACGGGACGGCGGCGGTCCGCCTGGCCGGTGCCACGCTGGACGTACCGGGACCCCGGGGCGAGGTGCGCCTGCTCGACGACGTCGAGCTCGACGTCGCCCCCGGGACGACGGTGGCCGTCGTCGGCTCGACCGGCTCCGGGAAGTCGACCCTCCTCGACGTGCTCGGCGGTCTCACGCCGGCGTCGTCCGGGACGGTCGTCGTCGCGGGGCTCGACGTCGAGCGCACCGGCCACGCCGAGCTGGCGCGACGTGTCGCCTACGTGACGCAGGAGGCGTTCGTGTTCTCCGGCAGCGTGCGGGAGAACGTCGCGCTGGCCGACGAGGGCGCCGGCGCCAGCGATGCCGAGGTCTGGGACGCGCTCGAGCGCGCCCGGCTCGCCGACGTCGTGCGCGAGCTGCCCGAGGGGCTGGACACCGAGCTGGGGGAGCGCGGCACGTCGTTCTCCGGCGGGCAGCGCCAGCGCCTGGCGATCGCGCGCGCCCTCGTCCGGCGGCCCCGCGTGCTCCTGCTCGACGACGCCACGTCGGCCCTCGACCCGGCCGTCGAGGGCGAGATCCTCGCCTCGCTCGGGACCGGCGGCTCCGCGGACGGCGCGAATGCCGCGGACGCCGCGCCGACGGTCGTCATGGTCGCCTACCGCCCGGCGACGATCACCCGCGCCGACCTCGTGGTCCACGTCGAGGGGGGACGCGTCGTCGACGTCGGGACGGTGCCGGACCTGCTCGCGCGCGACGCCGGGTTCGCCGACCTGCTCCAGGCCTACGAGCGGGACCGGTCATGAGCGACCGCGCCACGGGCACGCCGACGCACGCCATCGCCCCGGCGTCGCAGCTCGGGCTCTTCGCGACGATCGGCCGGGGCATCGCGACCTCGCCGGCGATCAAGCGCGGCATCGGGCTCACGCTCGTGCTCGCGATCCTCGGCACCGCCGGCCAGCTCGTCGTCCCCGTCGCCGTCCAGCACGCGACCGACGCCGGGCTGCTCGCGCCGGACGGGGTCGACGTCGGCGTCGTCGTCCGCACGGCGCTGCTGGCGCTCGTCCTCGCCGTCGCGGCGGCCGCGTTCACGATGTTCGCCCGCTCCCGGCTCGTCGCTGCCACCGAGCGCGGGCTGGCACAGCTGCGGGTCGCCGCCTTCGAGCACGTCCACCGGCTCGGCGTGCTGACCCAGAACACGGAGCGGCGCGGGTCGCTCATCTCGCGCGTCACGGCCGACGTCGACACGGTCGCGATCTTCGTGCAGTGGGGCGGTCTCTCGCTCATCCTCGCGCTCCTGCAGATCGTGCTCGCCTCCGTGGCGATCGCGTTCTACTCCTGGGAGCTGCTCCTGCTCATCTGGGCGTGCCTGATCCCGATGATCCTCCTCGCGCCGCGGGCGCAGCGGATCCTGAGCTCGCGGTACGCGCTCGTGCGGCTGCGCGCCGGCGCCATGCTCGCGGCCGTGTCGGAGTCCGTCGTCGGCGCCCGGACGATCAAGGCGTACGGCGTGCAGGAGCGCACGGGCCGCCGGCTCGACGCCGCCGTGACCGAGCAGCGCGACGCGGCCGTGCGCGCCCAGACGATCGCCGCCGGTGCGTTCTCGGTCGGCGTGCTGCTGTCCGGGTTCGCGCTGGCCGCCGTCGTCGTGGCCGGCACGTACCTCGGGATCGGCGGCCGCCTCTCGGTCGGGGACCTGCTCGCGGTCCTCTTCCTGACCCAGCTCTTCGTGCAGCCGGTGCAGATGGCGACCGAGACGCTCAACCAGCTCCAGGACGCCGTCGCCGGCTGGCGCCGCGTGCTCTCGCTGCTCGAGACGCCGATCTCGGTGCCCGAGCCGGCCGCGCCCGTCGCGCTGCCGCCGGGGCCGCTCGGGGTGCGCGTCGACCACGTGAGCTACTCCTACCCGGACGGGCCGCGCGTGCTGCACGACGTCGACGTCGACCTGCCGGCCGGTACCCGCGTCGTCGTGGTCGGCGCGACCGGGTCGGGGAAGACGACGCTGGGCCGGCTCGTCACGCGGCTCGTCGACCCGGACGACGGCGCGATCCGCGTCGGCGGCGTCGACCTGCGCGAGGTGGCCGACGCCGACCTGCGTCGGCGCGTCGTCGCCGTGACGCAGGAGGGGCACCTGTTCGACACGACGGTCGGGGACAACATCACGTACGCCGTCCCGGGTGCCGGCCCGGCGCAGGCGGAGCGCGCGCTCGTGGAGCTCGGGCTGGCCGACTGGCTCGCCGGGCTCCCGCTGGGCCTCGACACGCCGGTCGGTCAGCGCGGGGAGACGCTCTCGGCCGGGGAGCGGCAGCTCGTGGCGCTCGCCCGCGCGCACCTCGTCGGGGCCGACGTCCTGGTGCTCGACGAGGCGACGTCGGCCGTCGACCCGGCCACCGAGCTGCGCACGTCGCACGCGCTGGCCCGACTGGTCGACGGCCGGACGTCGATCACCGTCGCGCACCGGCTCTCCACGGCCCAGGCGGCCGACCTCGTCCTCGTGGTCGACGCGGGACGGCTCGTCGAGATCGGCTCGCACGCCGAGCTGGTCGCGGCGGACGGGGAGTACGCCCGGCTGTTCCGCGCCTGGCTCGCCGCGACGAGCTGACCCCGCGCCCGGGGGGCCTTCCTGCCCTGAGCCTCGAACCCCGGCCCCGCGAACCCCATTCCTCCGATACCGGGGTGGATCGCGTCGCGAATCGCGATGCGATCCACCCCAATATCGGAGCAGGTGGCGGGCGGACTCAGGCCGCGGGCCAGTCCATCGCCTCGCGGAACGCCGCGACGGCCTCGGGCGGCCCGGTGACCGTGACCCGCGCGTGCCGGGCGCGGCCCATCGCCACGAGCGCGAGATCCTCCTCGGGACCCGTCACGACGACGCTGCGCTCCCCGCGCGCGACGACGGAGCGCGGGCCGTGCGGCACGACGACGATGATGCCGACCTCCGCCGTGCGCCCGGCCCGGCGGACGCCGCCGATCCGGAGGATGGGCAGCAGCGAGCTCCACATCATCGACCGGACGCCCGGCGTCAGCTCCAGCTCGCGGTCCCTGACCAGGGGGTTGTCGCTGGCCCGCAGGACGTCGAGCGCGTGCACGACGAACTCCAGCACGTTCGTCCGCGCCGACCAGGCCATGGGGCTGAGCGGCGACGGGCCCTCCTCGACCTCGCGGATCAGCTCCTCGTAGTCCGCGCCGTCCCCCAGCGCGACCGCCGCGTCCTGACCGCGCACGGCGCCCAGCGCGATCCGCTGGGGCGCTCGCTCGCGCAGGACGATGTGAGCGGCGAGGTGGCGGGCCTGCCAGCCCTCGCACAGGGTCGGGGCATCGGGTGGGACCGAGCGCAGCGCATCGACGAGTGCGGCTCGCGGAACCCGGCGGAGGTCGTCGTCCATCTCTCCATGATGAACCCACTCGGCGGTCCCTGGCGCCCCCCGCGTCCAGTTCTCTCGCTCGTCCCGCCCGGCGGGCGCCGGGATGGAAGGATGACCCGGTGACCACCACGCTCGATCCCGCCATCGCCGCGCGCCTGAAGCGCGACTCCGCCGGCCTCGTGGCCGCCGTCGTCCAGGACGACGAGACCGGCCAGGTCCTCATGCTCGGCTGGATGGACGACGAGGCGCTGCACCGCACGCTGACGACCGGCCGCGTCACCTTCTGGTCCCGCTCCCGGCAGGAGTACTGGCGCAAGGGCGACACCTCGGGCCACGTCCAGCACGTGCGGGGTGTCGCGCTCGACTGCGACGGCGACGCGCTGCTGGTCCGCGTCGAGCAGGTCGGCCCCGCGTGCCACACCGGCACGCGCTCGTGCTTCGAGGCCGGCGGCGACCTGGGAGCGGTCGTCGGCACGTCGGCGGGGGAGACGCGGTGACCGCGGTCGAGCTGCCCGACCTCGAGTGGGGCGCCACCTGGCCGAACCTCAGCGAGTTCCGCGACCTCGGCTCGCAGCACCGCGTCGTCCCGGTCGTGCGCCGGCTGCTGGCGGACTCGCTCACCCCGGTCGGCGTCTACCGCACCCTGGCCGAGGCCCGCCCCGGCACGTTCCTGCTGGAGTCGGCGGCGGCGGACGGCACCTGGAGCCGGTACTCGTTCGTCGGCGTGTCCTCGCGCGCGATCCTCACGGCCGTCGACGGGGCGGCCCGGTGGAGCGGCGACGTCCCGGTCGGGCTCGACGTCCCCGGCAACCCGATCGAGGTGCTGCGGCACGCGCTGGAGACCCTGCGCAGCGAGGCGGTCGCCGGGCTGCCGCCGCTCACGAGCGGGTTCGTCGGCGCGATCGGCTGGGACGCGATCCGGTACTGGGAGCCGACGCTCGTGCCGACGGCGCCCGACGAGCTGGGCGTCCCGGACGTCGCGCTCGCCCTCGTCCAGGACCTCGTGGTGCTCGATCACGTCGAGGGCGCCTGCTGGCTCATCGCGAACGCCATCAACGGCGACGACCGGGCGAGCGGCATCGACGAGGCGCACGCGGACGCGGTGCGGCGGCTCGACGCGATGCAGCTCCGGCTCGGCGCGCCCGTCGGCGGTGTCGACGTCATCGACCCCGACGCCGCGCAGCTCCACGTCGTCTCCCGCACGACGCCGGAGGACTACGAGTCGGCGGTCCTGCGCGCGAAGGAGCACATCAGGGACGGGGACGCCTTCCAGATCGTGCTGTCGCAGCGGTTCGACGTCGCGTGCTCGGCCGAGCCGGTCGACGTCTACCGCGCCCTGCGCTCGCTCAACCCGAGCCCGTACATGTACCTCGTCACGCTCGAGGGACCGGACGGCGCGCCGTTCGCCGTCGTCGGGTCGAGCCCCGAGACGCTCGCCCGCGTCGAGGGCGGGCGGGTCATGACGTACCCGATCGCCGGCTCGCGCCCGCGGGGCAAGGACGCGGCCGGCGACGCCGAGCTCGAGGCCGAGCTGCTCGCCGATCCCAAGGAGCTGGCCGAGCACCTCATGCTCGTCGACCTCGGGCGGAACGACCTCACGAAGGTGTGCGACCCGCGGACCGTGCGCGTCGAGGAGTTCATGGACGTGCGCCGGTTCAGCCACATCATGCACATCTGCTCGACCGTGACGGGCTCGCTGCGGCCGGGGGCCGGCGCGCTCGACGCGCTCACCGCGACGTTCCCCGCCGGAACGCTGAGCGGCGCGCCGAAGCCGCGCGCCGTCCAGCTCATCGACGAGCTGGAGCCGGCCCGACGCGGGATCTACGGCGGGACGATCGGCTACGTCGACCTGGCCGGCAACCTCGACATGGCGATCGCCATCCGGACCGCCCTGGTCAAGGACGGCGTCGCCCACGTGCAGGCGGGGGCGGGGATCGTCGCCGACTCGGTCCCGCAGACCGAGCACGAGGAGTGCCGCAACAAGGCGGCGGCCGTCCTGCGGGCGATCGAGGTCGCGACGCGACTGCGGCCGGCCGGCCCGAGCGAGGGATCGTCGGCATGACGGCACGTCGCGGCCTGCTGCTCGTCGTCGCCGGCGGCGTCGTGGTCGCCGTCGGCTGCGCGCTCACCTGGTTCAGCGCGCCCGTCGACTCCGTGGTGACCGACGTCGTCTCCGTCACGGGCGCGACGGCGGCGCCCGGGGCCGTCCCGCTCCTGCTCGTCGTCGCGGCGGCGCTCGTGCTTCGCGCCATGACGCGCGGCGCCGTTCGCTCCGTCATCGGCTGGCTCGGCGTCCTCGTCTGGGTCGGGCTGCTGGCGCTCGCCGCGACGGCGGCGAACGACGCGGTGGCGCAGCTCCAGGCGGCTGCCGCCGATGCGACCGGCGTCCCGGAGCTGGCCGGCGACGTCACGCGGACCGCGGCACCGTGGCTCACGCTGGCCGGCGCGGCGGTGGCGACGGTCGGCTCCGTGCTCCTCGCGCTCGCCCCGGCCGCGGCCGGGGCGCCCCGGGCGAGCCGGTACGAGCGCACCGGCGCCACCGGTGGGACGGGTGCGGCTCCCGCGGAGGAACCCGTCGACAGCTGGGACGCGCTCACCCGCGGGGATGACCCGTCCATCGGCGGGAGCAAGTAGGCTGAAGGGGCTTGTGACACCCCACGACCAGACCCTGGAGTGCCGACGTGGCCGACAAGGACCTCACGCTGATCTCGCCCGGTGGTGACCGCGTTCCCGCGGTCGCCCCGTTCCACAACGAGGGCAAGACCCCCGCCGCCTGGGTGATGGCCTGGGGCCTCATGCTCGCGGCGGTGCTGATCGCCGTCGGGCTCATCGCGCGGATCGACGGGGTGTGGATCGCCGGCGTCGTCGTCGGTCTCGTCAGCCTGGTCGCCTCGGGCGCCATGCGCGCGGCGGGCCTCGGCCAGCCGCCGGTGTCGGTGCAGTCGACGTCCGTGGCCGTCCAGTCGGCCCCGGCCGAGTGAGCGCCCCCCGATGAGCTACGCAGGCCCGCCCCCGATCCCGCCGAGCGGCTCGGGCGACGACCCGAACGCGCCCTACGGCCCCGGCCCGTCCTACGGCGCACCGCAGGAGCCCTCCGGCCCCTCGCCGTACGAGCAGCCGAGCGGCCCGTACACGCCCGACCCCTACGGCACCCCGACCCCGCCGTTGGCGCCGGCTGCCCCGACGTACGGCAGCCCGCAGTACGGATCGACCGACGCCCCCGGCGCCGCGCCCTACGGCAGTCCCACCGGGGCTCCCGGCGCCAGCCCGTACGGCACGCCGAGCCCGATGTACGGCCCCGTGTCGCCCTACGCCACGACCGGCTCGACGGGGTCGAACGGCCTCGCCGTCGGCGGCCTCACGCTCGGGATCATCGGCCTGCTCTGCGGCGGGATCTTCGCCATCATCGGCCTCATCCTCTCGATCCAGGCCCGCAAGGCGGTGGCCGACGGCCGCGCGTCGAACGGTGGGCTGGCGACGTCGGCGCTCGTCATCTCGATCATCGCCGTCGTGGTCTGGGGCCTCATCTGGCTCAGCGCCCTCCTCACGAACTGACCATCTCACCCGGTTCGTCCGGTCCAGGAGTCACCATGTCCCAGCCCAACGGCCCCGAGGACGAGCCGCGCTACGGCGTGCGCCTGCCGCCCGACCAGGTGCCGCCGCCCGCGGCGCCCACCCCGCCGCCGAACCCCTACGCCGACCCGTACGCCGGTGCGCCGGGTGCCTCCGGTGCTACGGGCGCCCCGTACGCCCAGCCGCCCGCCGGTGGCCAGGGCGGACCGGTCGGTCCCGGCGCCCCGTACGGCGCGCCGAGCTCCCATGGTCCGTACGGCGGCCCCTACGGCGCTCAGCCCGGCTACCTCGCCGACGGGTCGAAGGCGCGCAACGCCGTCGGCGTCGTCGCGCTCTCGCTCGGCATCGCGAGCGTCGTCCTGTTCTGCCTCAGCTGGGTCGCCGCCTGCCTCGGCATCGCCGCGGTCATCACGGGCACGGTGTCCGTGCAGGCGGGCAAGAAGGGCCAGGCGAGCAACTCGCACCTGGGCGTCTGGGGCATCGTGCTCGGCGCCGTCGGGATCGTGGTGGGGATCATCATGCTCGTCGTCATCATGCAGACGCCCGAGTTCCAGCAGATGATGGACGACCTCTACTGAGCACCCCGGGCAGGTCCTGGGCGCTCCCGATCGCCTACACGGGGGTCATGGCGGCGGGAGCCGTCGCGCTGCTCGTGCGCGACCCGCACGTGGCCGGGAGCTGGGGCGTCTGCCCGAGCCTCCTGCTCGGCTTCGCGTGCCCCGGCTGCGGCGGGCTGCGCGGGGCGTCGGAGCTGCTGCACGGCGACGTCGCGTCGGCCTGGGCGTACAACCCGCTCGTGGTCGTCGGCGCACCGCTCGTGCTTGCGCTGATCGTCCGCTGGTTCGTCGACGCCGCACGCGGACGCGAGCCGTGGTCGCCCGGCGCCGTCACCGTCTCGGTGACGGTCGGCCTGCTGCTGGCGTTCGCCGTGCTGCGCAACGTCCCGGCCCTCGCGCCCTATCTCGGCCCCCTCGCCGTTCCCTGACCGCGGCCGGTTCCACGCGGTGGACCCCGGTCGGGGGCCCCGCGCGGGGGCCGTACTCTTGACCACGACCGGCTGACCAGGGAGGGAGAGCAGGCGTGACCGTGCTCGAGGACATCGTCGCGGGCGTCCGGGAGGACGTCGCGACGCGCCAGGCACGGACCAGCCTGGACCAGCTCAAGGCCCGAGCCCACGAGGTGCCGGCCGCCAGGGCGTGCCTGCAGCGGCTCAAGGACGACGAGGCCGTCGCCGTCATCGCCGAGGTCAAGCGCGCCAGCCCGTCGAAGGGCCCGCTCGCGCCCATCCCGGACCCCGGCGCCCTCGCCGCCGAGTACGAGGCCGGGGGAGCAGCCGTCGTCTCCTGCCTCACCGAGGAGCGTCGCTTCCTCGGCAGCCTGGCCGACCTGGACGCGGTCCGCGGCGCGGTCGACATCCCCGTCCTGCGCAAGGACTTCGTCGTCTCGCCCTACCAGGTGTGGGAGGCGCGCGCGCACGGCGCCGACGTCGTCCTGCTCATCGTCGCGGCGCTCGAGCAGACCGTGCTGACCTCGCTCGTCGAGCGGGTCCACTCGCTCGGGATGTCCGCGCTCGTCGAGGCGCACGACGCCGACGAGGCCCGCCGCGCCGTCGACGCCGGCGCGCAGATCGTCGGGATCAACGCCCGCAACCTCCACACGCTCGAGGTCGACCGGGCCACCTTCGCCGACGTCGTCGGCCTCCTGCCGGACCACGTGTGCAAGATCGCCGAGTCGGGCGTGCGCGGCCCGCGCGACGTGCGCGAGTACGCGGCGGTCGGCGCCGACGCGGTCCTCGTCGGGGAGTCGCTCGTGCGCTCCGCCGACCCGCGCGCCGCCGTCGCCGAGCTCGTCGCGGCCGGCGCCCACCCGGCGGTCCGCGCACCCCGCACCTGAGCGCGCACCCGAACGACGAGCACCCGACGGACGAAGAGGGACCGATGACCAACCCGCCAGCAGACTCCACCGTGCGCTCGCTCGCGGAGGCCGAGGGCCCCTACTTCGGGGCGTTCGGCGGCCGCTGGGTGCCCGAGGCGCTCGTGGCGGCGCTGGACGAGCTCGCCGACGCCTACGCCAAGGCGCAGACGGACCCGGAGTACGTGGCGGAGCTCGCCCGGCTCAACCGCGAGTACACCGGTCGGCCGTCGCCGCTCACCGAGGTGCCGCGGTTCGCGGCGGAGGTCAGCTCGCGCGGCAACGGCGGGCCGGTCCGGGTGTTCCTCAAGCGCGAGGACCTCAACCACACGGGCTCGCACAAGATCAACAACGTCCTCGGCCAGGCCCTCCTGGTCAAGCGGATGGGCAAGACGCGGGTCATCGCGGAGACCGGGGCCGGCCAGCACGGCGTCGCGACCGCGACCGCGTGCGCGCTGCTCGGCCTCGACTGCGTCGTCTACATGGGCGAGGAGGACACGCGCCGCCAGGCGCTCAACGTCGCCCGGATGAAGCTGCTCGGCGCCGAGGTCGTCCCCGTGACGATCGGCGCGCGCACGCTCAAGGACGCGATCAACGAGGCGCTGCGCGACTGGGTCGCGAACGTCGACACGACCCACTACCTGCTGGGGACCGTCACGGGACCGCACCCGTTCCCGACCATGGTCAAGGAGTTCCACCGCGTCATCGGCGACGAGGCGCGCGCGCAGCTGCACGAGCGCACCGGCCGGCTGCCCGACCTCGTCGCGGCCTGCGTCGGCGGGGGGTCCAACGCCATGGGGATCTTCAACGCCTTCCTCGACGACCCCGGCGTCGCCCTGCTCGGGCTCGAGGCCGGCGGTGACGGTGTCGAGACGGGCCGGCACGCGGCGCGGTTCTCCGGTGGCGGACCGGGCGTCCTGCACGGCGCCCGCAGCTACCTGCTCCAGGACGACGACGGTCAGACCCGCCCGACGCACTCGATCTCGGCCGGGCTGGACTACCCGAGCGTCGGCCCCGAGCACGCGTGGCTGCACGACACCGGCCGCGCGAGCTACGAGCCCGTGACGGACACCGAGGCGATGGACGCGTTCCGCGTGCTGTGCCGCACGGAGGGGATCATCCCGGCGCTGGAGTCGGCGCACGCGCTCGCCGGCGCGCTGCGCCACGGCGGGCGTATCGAGCGGTCGGACGGACAGGTCCCGATCGTCGTCGTCAACCTCTCGGGACGCGGGGACAAGGACGTGGCGACGGCGGGGCGCTGGTTCGACCTGCTGACGCAGGACGAGGCGAGCAGCCAGGAGGGACGCGCATGAGCACCAGGACCGCACCTGCCATCGACGCGGCGCGCGCCGACGGCCGCGCCGCGCTCGTGGCGTACCTGCCGCTCGGCTTCCCCGACGTCGACACCTCCGTCGCCGCGGCGCGCGCCGTCGTCGAGGCCGGCGTCGACATCGTCGAGCTCGGCCTGCCGTACACGGACCCGGTGCTCGACGGACCCGTCATCCAGCACGCGGCGCAGACCGCGCTGGCGGGCGGGCTGCGCGTCGCCGACCTGTTCGGCGCCGTCGAGCGGATCGCCGCCACCGGGGCCCCGACGCTGGTCATGACGTACTTCAACCCCGTGATGCACTACGGCGTCGCGCGGTTCGCCCGCGACCTCGACGCCGCCGGGGGAGCCGGCCTCATCACGGCCGACCTCATCCCCGACGAGGGCGGGGAGTGGATCGAGGCCGCCGACGCCCACGACCTCGACAAGGTGTTCCTCGTCGCGCCGAGCTCGACGTCGGAGCGCCTCGCGCTCACCGCGGCCGCGGCGCGCGGGTTCGTCTACGCCGCCTCGACGATGGGCGTCACCGGGACTCGCGCGAGCGTGGGAGCCGGCGCGGCGTCGCTCGTCGCCCGGACCCGCGCGGCCGGCGCGGAGCGCGTCTGCGTCGGCATCGGCGTCTCGACGCCGGCCCACGCGGCCGAGGTCGCCTCGTACGCCGACGGCGTCATCGTCGGCTCGGCGCTCGTGAAGGCGCTCGGCGACGGGGGGGTGGACGGCGTCGCACGGCTCGCGGCCGAGCTCGCCGACGGCGTCAGGCAGGCCGAGGCCGGCGAGGAGGTCGGAGCATGAACCTCGCCGACGGTGTCGTCCTGCTCGCCGAGGGGATCCCCAGCCCGTCCCAGGGCACCTGGTTCCTCGGTCCCATCCCGATCCGCGCGTACGCGCTGTGCATCCTGCTCGGCGGCGTCGTCGCCTACAAGATCCTGCAGCGGCGCTACGTCGCCCGCGGCGGTCCGGCGGCGGCCATCCCGGACGTCGTCATCTGGGCTGTGGTGTTCGGCATCGTCGGGGCCCGGCTCTACCACGTCATCACGTCGCCGGCCGCGTACTTCGGCCCGAACGGCGTCTGGTGGAAGGCGTTCTACATCTGGGAGGGCGGCCTCGGCATCTGGGGCGCCATCGCGCTCGGGGCCGTCGGCGCCTGGATCGGCCTGCGCCGCGCCGGGCTGCGGCTCGCGCCGTTCGCCGACGCGCTCGCGCCCGGCCTGCTCGTCGCGCAGGCGATCGGCCGCCTCGGCAACTACTTCAACCAGGAGCTCTTCGGCGGCCCGACGACGCTGCCCTGGGGCCTGCGCGTCGACGACGTGCACCTCGTCGCCAACGGCATCGAGCCCGGCACGCTCGTCCACCCGACGTTCCTGTACGAGCTGCTGTGGAACCTCGCGATGGCCGGCCTCCTCGTCTGGGCCGACCGCCGGTTCCGGCTCGGTCACGGCCGCGCGTTCTGGCTCTACGTCATGCTCTACACGGCCGGCCGCGGCTGGGTCGAGATGCTCCGCGTCGACGATGCCCAGCACATCGCCGGGCTGCGCCTCAACGTGTGGACCGCGATCATCGTGTTCGTCGCGGCGCTGGTCATCTTCGTCGTCATCGGTCGGCGTCACCCCGGTCGCGACACCGACGTCTGGCTGCCCGGCCGCGCGCCCGCGCCCGAGGAGGGTGACGACGGTGCCGAGGGCGCCGTCACGACGGGCTCCGATGGCATCGTCTCGACGGGTGCCGACGACGGTTCGGACGAGGGCGACGCGGCGGAGCCCGCCGAGTCCGACCCTCCCGCGCGCTGAGGTCGGCCCTCCCGCACCTCGACCTCGACTCGACCTCGATCAGGTTCGACGACCTCGTCGCACCTAACGACGGATCCCGACGCCCCGCGTAACACGCGCGAAATGCACGCGAAACCAGCGTTTCGGCGCGATGTCCGCGCGACATCCAGCCGTTATCTGCGCTGTGTATATTCGCGTCCCCGGGCCGACGGCGTCCCTCAACTGTTGGTCGATTGCCCCGCTCGTCGGCGGGGAGTGAGGACGGGTGCCGTATGGACACCGTGCACTGGATTCATGAGACGGGCCTGCCCGCTGCCTCCCGTCCTCCCGCTGCCACCGGCCTCTACGACCCCGTCTCCGAGCACGACGCGTGCGGCGTCGCGTTCGTCGCCACGCTGCGCGGGACGCCCGGTCGCGACATCGTCGACGCCGCGCTGACGGCGCTGGAGAACCTCGACCACCGCGGAGCCGTCGGCGCCGAGGTCGACACCGGCGACGGCGCCGGCATCCTCACCCAGGTGCCGGACGCGTTCCTGCGCGACGTCGTCGACGCCGAGCTGCCGCGGCCGGGCCACTACGCGATCGGGACGGCGTTCCTGCCGCAGGACCCCGCGGCGGCCGACGAGGCGGCGGCGAGGATCGCCGCGATCGTCGCGGAGGAGGGGATGGAGCTGCTCGCGTGGCGCGACGTCCCCGTCGTGCCGGACCTGCTCGGGCCGAGCGCGCGCGCCGCGATGCCGAGCTTCCGCCAGCTCGTCGTCGCCTCGCCGGACCGGGAGCTGACCGGGATCGACCTCGAGCGCCGCGCGTTCCGGATCCGCAAGCGGGCCGAGCGCGAGCTGGAGGTGTACCTCCCGTCGCTGTCGGGTCGCACGCTCGTCTACAAGGGCATGCTGCGCACCTCCCAGCTCGAGCCGTTCTTCCCCGACCTGTCCGACCCGCGCTACGCCAGCGAGCTGGCCCTCGTGCACTCGCGGTTCTCCACCAACACGTTCCCGTCGTGGCCCCTCGCGCAGCCGTTCCGCGGCATCGCGCACAACGGCGAGATCAACACGGTCCGGGGCAACCGGAACTGGATGTCGGCCCGCCAGGGCATGCTCGAGAGCGAGGAGCTGGGCGACCTGAGCCGGCTCCTGCCCGTCGTCACGCCCGGTGGCAGCGACTCCCAGTCCCTCGACGAGGTGCTCGAGCTGCTCCACCTCGCCGGCCGCTCGCTGCCGCACGCCGTCCTCATGATGGTCCCGGAGGCGTGGGAGAACCACGCCTCGATGGACCCGGACCTGCGCGCGTTCTACGCCTACCACGCGACCCTCATGGAGTCGTGGGACGGGCCGGCCTGCCTCACCTTCACGGACGGCTCGCTCATCGGCGCCGTGCTCGACCGCAACGGCCTGCGCCCCGGCCGGTACTGGGTGACGGAGGACGGGCTCGTCGTGCTCGCCTCGGAGGCCGGCGTGCTCGAGCTCGACCCCGCGACGGTCGTGACCAAGGGCCGCCTCGAGCCGGGCCGGATGTTCCTCGTCGACACCGCGGCCGGGCGGATCGTCCCGGACCACGAGGTCAAGGGTTCGCTGGCGGCCGAGCACCCCTACGCGCAGTGGCTCGCGGAGAACGAGATCGACCTCGCGGAGCTGCCCGAGCGCGAGCACGTCCACCACACCGCCTCGTCGGTCCTGCGCCGCCAGCGCACGTTCGGCTACACGGAGGAGGAGCTCCGCGTCATCCTCGGGCCGATGGCCGAGACCGGGGCGGAGCCGCTGGGCGCGATGGGGACGGACACGCCGATCGCGGTCCTCTCGCAGCGCCCGCGGCTGCTGTTCGACTACTTCACGCAGATGTTCGCCCAGGTGACGAACCCGCCGCTCGACGCGATCCGCGAGGAGCTCGTGACCTCGCTCGGCGGCGCGATCGGTCCCGAGCCGAACCTCCTGGCCGACACGCCGGAGCACGCGCGCAAGCTCGTCGTTCCGTTCCCCGTCCTCGACAACGACCAGCTCGCGAAGATCGTCAAGATCGACCGCGACCCCGAGATGATCGGCCGCTTCCGCGCGGTCGTCGTGCGCGGGACGTACCGCGTGGCCGGCGGCGAGTGGGCGCTGCGCGAGCGGCTCGTCGAGATCTGCGACCAGGTCGACCGGGCGGTCGCGAACGGCGCCAGCTTCATCGTGCTGTCCGACCGCGACTCGGACTCCGAGCACGCCCCGATCCCGTCGCTGCTCCTGCTGAGCGCCGTCCACCACCACACGGTCCGCAACCACACCCGCACCCAGATCTCGCTCGTCGTCGAGGCCGGCGACGTGCGCGAGGTGCACCACGTCGCGCTCCTCATCGGCTACGGGGCCGCGGCCGTCAACCCGTACCTCGCGATGGAGTCGGTCGAGGCGCTGGCGCGCGAGGGCTACGTCGACGTCGCGCCGGAGAAGGCCGTCGCCAACCTCATCAAGGCGCTCGGCAAGGGCGTGCTCAAGGTGATGAGCAAGATGGGCATCTCCACCGTCTCCTCCTACCGGGGAGCGCAGGTGTTCGAGGCCGTCGGCCTGTCCCGCGAGCTCGTCGCGGAGTACTTCACGGGGACGACCTCGCGGCTGGACGGCGTCGGGCTGCACATCATCGCGGCGGAGACGGCCGCCCGTCACGCGCTCGCCTACCCACGCTCGGGCGAGCAGCCGGCGCACACCGAGCTGCCGACGGGCGGGGAGTACCAGTGGCGTCGCGACGGGGAGGAGCACCTGTTCGACCCCGAGACCGTCTTCCGGCTCCAGCACTCGACGCGCGAGCGGCGCTACGACATCTTCAAGAAGTACACGTCGCGGGTGAACGACACCTCGCGCCGGCTGATGACCCTGCGCGGGCTGCTCCACCTCGTCCCGGACCGCGAGCCGATCCCGATCGAGGAGGTCGAGCCGGTCGAGGCGATCGTCACGCGGTTCAACACCGGCGCGATGAGCTACGGCTCGATCTCGCAGGAGACGCACGAGACGCTCGCGATCGCGATGAACACGCTCGGCGGCCGGTCCAACACCGGCGAGGGCGGGGAGTCGCCCGAGCGGCTGCACGACCCGCTGCGCCGCTCGCGCGTCAAGCAGGTCGCGTCGGGCCGGTTCGGGGTCACGGCGGACTACCTGACCTGCGCCGACGACCTGCAGATCAAGCTCGCCCAGGGCGCCAAGCCGGGCGAGGGCGGCCAGCTGCCCGGCCACAAGGTCTATCCGTGGATCGCGCAGACCCGGCACGCGACGCCCGGCGTCGGCCTCATCTCGCCCCCGCCACACCACGACATCTACTCGATCGAGGACCTTGCCCAGCTCATCCACGACCTGAAGAACGCGAACCCGCAGGCTCGGATCCACGTCAAGCTCGTCTCCGAGTTCGGCGTCGGGACGGTCGCGGCCGGCGTCTCGAAGGCGCACGCCGACGTCGTGCTCATCTCGGGCCACGACGGCGGCACCGGCGCGAGCCCGCTGACCTCGCTCAAGCACGCGGGGACGCCATGGGAGATCGGGCTCGCCGAGACCCACCAGACGCTCGTGCTCAACGACCTGCGGGACCGGATCACGGTCCAGGTCGACGGCCAGCTCAAGACCGGCCGCGACGTGGTCGTGGCCGCGCTGCTCGGCGCCGAGGAGTACGGCTTCGCGACGGCCCCCATGGTCGTGTCCGGCTGCATCATGATGCGCGTCTGCCACCTCGACACCTGCCCGGTCGGCGTCGCAACCCAGAACCCCGAGCTGCGCGCGCGGTTCAGCGGCAAGCCGGAGTTCGTCGTCACCTTCTTCGAGTACATCGCCCAGGAGGTCCGCGAGCTGCTCGCGGAGCTCGGCCTGCGCTCGCTGGACGAGGCGATCGGCCAGGTCCACCTCCTCGCCACCGACGAGGCGGAGAGCCACTGGAAGGCGCGCGGGCTCGACCTCGAGGCCGTGCTCGCCCGCCCCGTGCCGGCCCCCGGGTCCGGCATCACCAAGGTGCGCGAGCAGGACCACGGGCTCGAGCGGGCGCTGGACCGGCGGCTGATCGAGCTGGCCGCACCCGCGCTCGCGGACCGCACGCCGGTCACCGTCGAGCTGCCGGTGCGCAACGTCAACCGCACGGTCGGCACGATGCTCGGCCACGAGGTCGCGCGCCGCTACGGCGACGCCGGCCTGGCGGACGGGACGATCGACGTCACCCTCACCGGGACGGCCGGGCAGTCCTTCGGCGCGTTCGTGCCGCGCGGCATCACGCTGCGGCTGCTCGGCGACGCGAACGACTACGTCGGCAAGGGCCTGTCCGGCGGACGCCTCGTCGTGCGTCCCGACCACGCGGCCCGGTTCCGTGCCGACCAGCACGTCGTCGCGGGCAACGTCGTCGGGTACGGCGCGACGTCCGGCGAGATCTTCCTGTCGGGTCGCGCGGGGGAGCGGTTCGCCGTGCGCAACTCGGGCGCGACGCTGGTCGTCGAGGGCGTCGGCGACCACGCGCTGGAGTACATGACCGGTGGCACCGTCCTCGTCCTCGGCCCGACCGGCCGCAACGTCGCAGCCGGCATGTCGGGTGGGACGGCGTACGTCCTCGACCTCGAGCCGGACCGGCTCAACGCCGCCGCCCGCGACGGCGGCGAGGTGCTCCTGGAGCCGCTCGGCCCGGCGGACCGCGAGCTCGTCGCCGACCTCCTGCGTCGGCACGAGGCCGAGACCGGCTCCCCCCTGGCGCGCCACCTGCTCGCCGACCTCCCGGCTGCGCTGGACCGCATCACCATGCTGCTGCCGGCCGACTTCGCCCGGATGCGCACCGTCCTCGCCGAGGCCGAGGCCCAGGGGCTCGACCCCGCGATCCCCGGTGCGTGGGACCAGATTCTGGAGGCAGCTCATGGCTGATCACCGCGGATTCCTCACCCAGCGCGAGCGCGAGCTCCCGCCCTACCGTCCCGTCTCCGTCCGGCTGCGCGACTGGCGCGAGGTCCAGGCGGAGCGCTCGGGCGACAGCCCGTACCTCACCCGCCAGGCCGGGCGCTGCATGGACTGCGGCATCCCGTTCTGCCACGCCGGCTGCCCGCTCGGGAACCTCATCCCCGAGTGGAACGACCTCGTGTGGCGGGGGGAGTGGCGCGAGGCGAGCGAGCGGCTGCACGCGACGAACAACTTCCCGGAGTTCACCGGCCGGATCTGCCCGGCGCCGTGCGAGGACAGCTGCGTCCTCGGCATCAACCAGCCGCCGGTGACGATCAAGAACATCGAGGTGTCGATCATCGACGAGGCCTGGGAGCGCGGGTTCGTCGAGCCCGTCGTGCCCGGGCGGCTGACCGGCAGCACGGTCGCCGTCGTCGGCTCCGGCCCGGCCGGGCTGGCCGCGGCGCAGCAGCTCACGCGGGCCGGCCACACCGTCGTCGTGTTCGAGAAGGATGACGCCATCGGCGGCCTGCTGCGCTACGGCGTGCCGGACTTCAAGCTCGAGAAGGAGCACATCGACCGGCGCGTCGCGCAGATGGAGGCCGAGGGCACGCGGTTCCGGACCGGCGTCCACGTGGGCGTCGACCCCACGTGGGGTCAGCTCCGCGCGCGGTTCGACGCCGTCGTCGTCGCCATCGGCGCGTCGCTGCCGCGCGGGCTGCGGGTGAGCGGCGACGGCCTGCCGGGGGTCGTCAACGCGATGACCTACCTCACGCAGGCGAACGCGGCGGTCGCGGGCCGCGAGGTGCCGGACCAGATCGACGCGAACGGCCTCGACGTCGTCATCATCGGCGGCGGCGACACCGGGTCCGACTGCCTCGGGACGGCGCTGCGCCAGGGCGCGACGTCGGTCACGACGCTCGCGATCGGCTACGAGCCGCCGGCCGAGCGCCCGGCCGACCAGCCGTGGCCGACCACGCCGCGCGTGCTCGAGGTCTCCAGCTCCCACCAGGAGGGCGGCGTGCGGGAGTTCCTCGCCTCCACGGTGGAGCTGCTCGGGCAGGAGCGGGTCGAGGCGGTGCGGTTCGCCGAGACCGAGTACCTGCCCGACGGGCGACGGGTGCCGAAGCCGGGGACGGAGCGGGACATCCCGTGCGACCTGCTCCTCATCGCGATGGGCTTCTCGGGTCCGGACGCGCGCGACGCGACCGACCAGCTCGGGATCGAGATCGCCCCGCGCGGGGAGATCGCGCGCGGCGAGGACTTCCAGACCGCGCTGCCCGGCGTGTTCGTCGCGGGGGACGCCGGCCGCGGGCAGTCGCTCATCGTGTGGGCGATCGCCGAGGGTCGCTCCGTGGCCGCCGAGGTCGACCGGTACCTCACGGGGTCGAGCTCGCTGCCGGCTCCCGTGCGTCCCGGCGACGTCGGCTTCCGGGTCTAGCCCGTCCGTCCAGCCGCGTCCCACTAGCCGGCTCGCGGGTGTCATCATGCGGGACCTCCGGTGTCGGTGAGGTCCGCCTCGTCCCCTAGGCTGGGAGCCATGCGTAGAGCAAAGATCGTCTGCACCCTTGGGCCGGCAACGGCCTCCGCCGAGAAGATCCAGGAGCTGGTCGACGCCGGCATGGACGTCGCGCGGATCAACCGGTCCCACGGCGCCCCCGAGGAGCACGCCGCGGTCATCGCGAACGTGCGGGCCGCCGCCGAGCGCTCCGGCCGCGCCGTCGCCGTCCTCGTCGACCTCCAGGGCCCCAAGATCCGCCTCGAGCGGTTCGTCGAGGGCAAGCACCACCTCGCGGTGGGTGACGTCTTCACCATCACGACGCGGGACGTCGAGGGCACCAAGGAGCTCGTCGGCACCACGTTCAAGGGTCTGCCGGGCGACTGCAAGCCGGGCGACATCCTCCTGATCGACGACGGCAAGGTGCGCGTGCGCGTCACCGACGTGACGGACACCGACGTGACCACCGTCGTCGAGGTCGCCGGCTTCGTCTCGAACAACAAGGGCATCAACCTGCCGGGCGTCGCCGTGTCCGTCCCCGCGATGAGCGAGAAGGACATCGAGGACCTGCGCTGGGCGCTCGGCCTCAAGGCCGACTTCATCGCGCTGTCGTTCGTCCGCAGCGCGAAGGACTACGACGACGTCGCGGCGATCATGGCCGAGGAGGGCTACAAGGCCCCGGTCATCGCCAAGATCGAGAAGCCGCAGGCCGTCGACAACCTCGCCGAGATCGTCGACGCGTTCGACGGCATCATGGTCGCCCGCGGCGACCTCGGCGTCGAGCTGCCCCTCGAGCGCGTGCCGCTCGTGCAGAAGGAGGCCGTCGCGCTCGCGCGGCGCAACGCCAAGCCGGTCATCGTCGCCACCCAGGTGCTCGAGTCGATGATCTCCTCCCCGACGCCGACCCGCGCCGAGACGTCCGACTGCGCCAACGCCGTCCTCGACGGCGCGGACGCGGTCATGCTCTCGGGCGAGACCTCGGTCGGCGAGTACCCGATCATCTGCGTCCAGACGATGGCCCGGATCATCGAGGCCACCGAGGAGCACGGCCTCGAGCGGATCGCCGCGTTCGCCGGTGTCCCGCACACGCGGGGCGGCGTCATCACGCAGGCCGCGAACGAGATCGGCAAGACGCTCGACGCGAAGTACCTCGTCACGTTCACGCAGTCCGGCGACTCGGCGCGCCGCATGTCGCGCCTGCGCTCCCCGATCCCGCTGCTCGCGTTCACGCCGGACCCGCGCGTGCGCCGTCAGCTCGCCCTGTCCTGGGGCGTGCGGACGATCGTGACCCCCGGTGTCGCCAACACGGACGAGATGGTCGCGGAGGTGGACAAGGAGCTGCAGAGCACGGGCTACGCGTCCGCCGGTGACCGCGTCGTCGTCGTCGCCGGCGCCCCCGTCGGGCGTCCGGGCACCACCAACTTCATCCAGGTGCACACGATCGGGGACGAGTCCGACTACGCGCCGGCATCGGACTGACCGATCGCCGGGTCGTTCCTGCGAGGACGTGACCGCCGCGACACGCGGTGGTCACGTCCTCGCCGTGTCTGCGTCGGTGGTCCCGTCGGCGGTCGGCGGGGCCGCGCGGCGGTCGCCGTGACCGCTGCCGTCCTGCTGCTGAGCGGCTGCGCGAGCCCGCTGCCGGGGTTCCCCGGGTCGTCGGCGACGCCGCACGAGCCGACCTCGACGGGGTCCGCCGGGCTCGGCGACATCCCGCAGGGGTTCATCGAGTGCCACGGCGAGCCGCCCAAGGACGGGGAGCTCGTCGCCGACGTGGACCTCACGAAGCTGACGGCTCCCACCCCGCCCGGGTTCCGCACGGCGACCGGGTACCACGAGGACAACCCCGTCGAGGGCGCGTCCTCCGGCCAGTTCTGGGTGCCCGTGAACCAGCTCGACACCCTCGACGTCGCGAGCATCAACGTCTATCCGCAGATGGAGCTCGGACCGCTCGCGGTGACGTGCGACGAGATCTCCTGGCGCGAGATCGTCAAGCGGATCGAGCAGTACCACGAGATCAACGGCGCGCAGATCATCGAGGAGACGACGCGCTCGTCGGTGGCCGGGATGCCGGCCGTGCGCGAGGAGGTCAGCCTCCCCGACTCCGGGTACGACTACATCGGCTGGTGGATCTTCGGTCGCGGCCAGCTCGCCCACGTCTACTGCCAGTGGACCTCCGAGGCGGCCCGGCAGACCCTCGTCGACGCCTGCGACACGCTCGCCGCGACCATCGTCGTCGAGTAGAGGGCGGTCTCGGCGCGGGATGGTGCCGGGGGCGTCGCCGTGGCCACGTCTGAGCCGGGTCGTCGGTGGTATCCGGCTCAGCGGTGGCCACGGCCGTCGCGCTGGCCACGCCAGGGCCGGGTCGTCGGTGGCATCCGGCTCAGCAGTGGCCCCGGCCAAGGCCGTCACCGCCGCCGTTCCTGTTGCCGTGACCACGTCGGGGCCGGGTGGTCGGTGGTGTCCGGCTCAGCGGTGGCCACGGCCGTCGCGCTGGCCACGCCAGGGCCGGGTCGTCGGTGGCATCCGGCTCAGCAGTGGCCCCGGCCAAGGCCGTCACCGCCGCCGTTCCTGTTGCCGTGACCACGTCGGGGCCGGGTGGTCGGTGGTGTCCGGCTCAACGGTGGCCACGGCCGTCGCGCTGGCCACGCCAGGGCCGGGTCGTCGGTGGCATCCGGCTCAGCAGTGGCCCCGGCCGTCACCGCCACCGTCCCTGTCGCCGTGACCACGTCGGGGCCGGGTGGTCGGTGGTGTCCGGCTCAACGGTGGCCACGGCCGTCGCGCTGGCCACGTGGGAACCGGGTCGGCGGCAGGATGCGGTCCGGTGGTGGCCACCGCCGTCGTGCTGTCCCGGACCTCTGACCCGCGACCTGGACCTCACCTCGCGTCCGCGCCCGCCGGGGATGCGCCGGCCCGCGTCGGGTGCCCCGGAAGGGATTCGAACCCTTACTGTGCCGGGTTTGAGCCGACTGCCTCTGCCAGTTGGGCTACCGGGGCGTGCGGGGCACTAGGCTACCCGGGTGAGCACTCGTGAGCCGAACACCGGGCCGTCATCGCTGGAGGACATCGTGGACGTTTCCGAGGAGACCGACACCGGGGTCCAGGGCATCGGCCGCGGCCGCCGCGTCGTCGTCGCCGAGGACGAGGCGCTCATCCGGATGGACGTCGTCGAGACGCTGGCCGACGCCGGCTTCGACGTCGTCGGCGAGGCCGGTGACGGCGAGACCGCCGTCGCGCTCGCGACCGAGCTGCGCCCCGACCTCGTCGTCATGGACGTGAAGATGCCCGTCCTGGACGGCATCTCCGCCGCCGAGCGGATCGGCCGCGACCGCATCGCGCCCGTCGTCCTGCTCACGGCGTTCTCCCAGACCGAGCTCGTCGAGCGCGCCCGCGACGCCGGCGCCATGGCGTACGTCGTCAAGCCGTTCACGCAGGCCGACCTGCTGCCGGCCATCGAGATCGCCCTGCACCGGCACGCCGAGATCGTCGCGCTCGAGTCCGAGGTCGCCGACATGGCGGACCGGTTCGAGACGCGCAAGCGGGTCGACCGCGCCAAGGGCCTCCTCATGACGCGGATGGGCCTGACCGAGCCGGAGGCGTTCCGGTGGATCCAGAAGACGTCGATGGACCGCCGTCTCACGATGCGTGAGGTGGCCGACGCCGTCATCGACCAGGTCGGCGGCGACGCCTGAGCTCTTCCCGGCGCGCGCAGCGCCGGACGCGGTACAGATCGACCGAGGCTTTTCTCGACCAGGCTGGTTCCGACCAGCGACACGATGAGGTGAGGTGACTCGTGGTGCGAGCCGGAAGCACGGTGACGGCAGGGACCGTCGCGGACCGTGATCGCGTCGTCGACATCCTCATGGCGGCGCGGGAGGACCATCCCGTCGGCCCGCCGCTCGGCAGTCCCGAGCGGCACGTCCTCGCCGCGCGGATCGATGCCTTCCTGGCATCGGGCCTCGGCCGGGCCTCGCTCGCCTCGGCGTCCGGGCTCGACGTCGGCCTCGCGATCTGCCGGCGTCAGGAGCCGGGGCTCTTCTCCGAGTCGCCGTGGCTGGAGATCGAGGTGCTGTACGTCCGCCCCGAGTACCGTCGCCGCGGCGCCGGCCGGCTCCTGCTCGCCGACCAGCTCGCGTTCGCCCAGGAGCTCGGGCTCGACCGGATCGTCACCCAGCCCGTGAGCGGCACCCGGTCCGAGGCCCGGTTCCTCTCCCGGCTCGGCTTCGCGCCGGTCGGGGCGCGACGCAGCGTCGAGGTCGTCCAGCTCGCCCGTCGGCTCGAGCCCGAGTCGCCGCGCCGCGGCATCGAGTCGCTGATCAAGCGGCGCCGCGCCCTCTCCGGCGTGACACCGCCGCGCGGCATCCCGATCCTGAGCGACGTCTCCGAGATCGACCCCGCGCTGCTCGACCCGGCTCCGGCCGAGGAGACGAGCGAGCGCGGGGACGGCGGGACGCAGGCCCGACCCGACGCGGCGACGCCGGCGGCCCCGGCGGATCAGTCCGAGAGCAGCAGGCAGGTCAGGCGTGCGGAGCTGATGAGGCGCTCGTCCCCGTCGGCCGCGTCGCTGCCCTCCGGGCGGACGGTGAGCTCGACCAGGTAGGTCGCGGTCGTCCGGCCCAGGTGCTGGGCGCGGGCCGTGGCCGTGACGATCCCGTCGCGGGCGCCTCGGTGGTGCGTGATCGACAGCTCCAGCCCGACGGCGTGGGCGCCGCCGCCCGGGTGCCGCTGCTGCGCGTGGGCGTTCGCCGCGAACGAGCCGACCGTCTCGGCCAGGGCGGCGCTGGCGCCCCCGTGCAGCAGCCCGTACGGCTGGGTGTTGCCGGCGACCGGCATCGTGGCGACGCACTCCTGCGGGCTCAGGCTCACGATCCGCACGCCGAGGCGTTCGGCGAGGGTGCCGAGGCCGGGGAGGAGCTGCGGTCGGGGCGTCGGCTGACTCGGGGTGGTCTCGATGTCGGACATGCCTCTTAGGCTGTCACCGTGACCGTGACACCTCCCGACACCACGCCGCCCACCACCGATGCCCGGGTGCTCCTCATCGACGGGCACTCGATGGCCTTCCGGGCGTTCTTCGCCCTGCCGGTGGAGAACTTCGCGACCACGTCGGGCCAGCCGACGAACGCGGTGTACGGGTTCACGTCGATGCTGCTCAACCTGATCCGGGACTTCGCGCCGACGCACCTCATGGTCGCGTGGGACGTCTCGCGCGCCTCCTTCCGGACGACGGAGTACGCCGAGTACAAGGGCACGCGCTCGGCGACGCCGTCGGAGTTCAAGGGCCAGATCCCGCTCATCCACGACGTGCTGGGCGCGCTGTCGATCCAGCACGTCGGGATCGACGGGGTCGAGGCGGACGACGTGCTCGCCACGATGGCGACGCGGTCGGCGGAGGCCGGCGCCCAGGTGCTCGTCTGCTCCGGGGACCGGGACACGTTCCAGCTCGTCTCCGACCGGGTCACGGTGCTCTACCCGCGCAAGGGCGTGTCCGACCTCGTGCAGATGGGGCCCGCCGAGGTGCAGGAGAAGTACGGCGTCACGCCCGAGCGCTACCCGGACCTCGCCGCGCTCGTCGGTGAGACGAGCGACAACCTGCCGGGCGTCCCCGGCGTCGGTCCGAAGACGGCGGCCAAGTGGATCGCGGCCTACGGCGGTCTCGAGGGCATCGTCGCCCACGTCGGCATGATCACCGGCAAGGCGGGGGACAGCCTGCGCGAGAACCTCGCCCAGGTGGTGCTCAACCGGCGCCTCAACGGTCTGCTGCGGGACGTCGAGGTCCCGTTCTCCCTCGAGGACATCGCGCGCGGCCCGATCGACCGCGCGGCGGTCCACGAGGTGTTCGACGCGCTGCAGTTCACCGTTCTGCGCGATCGGCTGTTCCAGCTCCTGCCGCAGGACGAGGGCAAGGAGGAGGTCGCGAGCCTCACGCTGCAGCACGAGCGACCCGAGCCGAAGGCTCTCGGCGCGTGGCTCGCGGCCCGCGGCGACTCCATCGGGCTCGAGGTGGTCGGCCGGTTCGCGGGGGGAGCCGGCGACGCGTGGGCCCTCGCGGTCGCCGACGCCGACGGCGTCGGGACGGTGCTCGACCTCACGGCACTCGACCCGGACGACGACCGGGCCCTCGCCGACTGGCTCGCCGACCCTGAGCGCACCGTCGTCGTGCACGACGCCAAGACGGCGACGCACCTGCTCGCGACGCGGGGCTACCGCCTGCGGGGCGTCGTCTTCGACACGCTGCTCGCCGCCTACCTGTGCCACCCCGACCAGCGCACCTACGACCTGGACGACCTTGCGGTCCGCTACCTGCAGCGCGAGCTGCCCCGGGTCGACGAGGCCGCGGCCGACCAGCTCGCGCTCGACCTGACCGGCGAGGGGGAGGACCTGTCGGCGCTGGCCAGGGCGGTCGCGGTCCGCGAGCTGCGGGCCTCGCTCGCGGCCGACGTCGACGCGCGCGGAGCCGGCGGACTGCTGGAGAGCGTCGAGCTGCCGCTCCAGGCGGCGCTCATCGCGATGGAGGACGCGGGGATCGCGGCCGACCTGTCGTACCTGCGCGCGATCGAGGCCGAGTTCGACTCCGCGGTCGAGCGCGCGGCCGCCGGCGCCTACGAGGCGATCGGTCGCCAGGTGAACCTCGGCTCGCCGAAGCAGCTCCAGGAGGTGCTGTTCGACCAGCTCGACATGCCGCGCACGCGTCGCACGAAGACGGGCTACACGACGGACGCCGAGGCCCTCGCCGAGCTGTACGCCAAGACCGGCCACCCCTTCCTCGAGTACCTGCTCGCGCACCGGGAGGCGATCCGCCTGCGCCAGACCGTCGAGGGGCTGCTGCGGTCCGTCGCGCCGGACGGGCGGATCCACACGACGTTCCAGCAGACCGTCGCGGCGACCGGCCGCCTCTCCTCGGCCGACCCGAACCTGCAGAACATCCCGATCCGCACCGAGGAGGGCAACCGGATCCGCGAGGGGTTCGTCGTCGGCGAGGGGTACGAGTGCCTGCTCACGGCCGACTACTCCCAGATCGAGATGCGGATCATGGCGCACCTGTCGGAGGACGCGGGGCTCATCGAGGCCTTCCGCTCGGGCGAGGACCTGCACCGCTACGTCGGCTCGCGCGTGTTCGGCGTGGCACCGGCCGACGTCACCTCGGCCATGCGCGCGAAGATCAAGGCGATGTCCTACGGGCTGGCCTACGGGCTGTCGGCGTTCGGCCTCTCGCGCCAGCTCGGCATCGAGGTGAGCGAGGCCCGCGGCCTCATGGACGACTACTTCGAGCGGTTCGGGGGCGTGCGCGACTACCTCACGGGCGTCGTCGACGACGCCCGCAGGGACGGCTTCACCGAGACCATCCTCGGGCGCCGGCGGTACCTGCCGGACCTGCTGAGCGACAACCGCCAGCGTCGCGAGATGGCCGAGCGGATGGCGCTCAACGCGCCCATCCAGGGATCGGCGGCGGACATCGTCAAGGTCGCGATGATCGGCGTGCAGCGCGAGCTCGCGGAGCGGGAGCTGGGCTCGCGGCTGCTGCTCCAGGTGCACGACGAGCTCGTCCTCGAGGTCGCCCCGGGGGAGCGCACCGAGGTGGAGGCGATCGTGCGGGAGCAGATGGCCGGGGCGGCCGAGCTGTCGGTGCCGCTCGACGTGAGCGTCGGCGTCGGGCGGAGCTGGCGCGAGGCCGGTCACTGAGGTCGGTGGTGAAGGTCGGCCGGGTGTCGCGGGGACGACCACGGACGCGCTACCGCGCGTGGGTCGCGCTCGTCGGCCTCGTCGCCGTGCTCGCCGCCGGCACGTGGGGTCTGACGGGCGCGCAGCCTCGCCCGGGGACCGACGCCTGGGCGCTGTCCGCGGTGCAGGACGCGCGATTCGTCGCCGCCGATCCCGCGACCGCACCAGTCCCCGTGGCCGAGTCGCCGATCCGGCCGGGGTGCGTCGGGGCGCACGTCGCGAGCGGAGGTGCCGAGCCGGCGCACGCTGACGGCGCCGAGCCGCAGACCGGCGACGCGTCAGCGGACGACGGCGCGATCGAGGGCGACATGGTCCTGTCGGTGTGGGCCCACCCCGACGACGACCTCGTGTTCATGAACCCGGGCATCGCCGACGACCTCCAGGCGGGGGAGTGCGTCTCGACGGTCTTCCTCACCGGCGGGGACGCCGGAGCCGGCCAGGACCGGGCGACGGCGCGCCAGCGCGGCGTCATGGCGGCCTACGACGACCTCATGGGACGCGAGACCACCTGGCACGAGGTCCGGGTCGTGCTGGGCTCGGGCGTCGAGGCGTCCGTGTGGACGCCGGACGGCGACGATCGCGTCTCGCTCACGTTCCTCGACCTCCCGGACGGGAACACCGGCGGTCAGGGCTTCGCCGCGACGCACCACGAGACGCTGCCGCGGCTGCTCGCCGGCGATCTGCCCGAGCTGCACCCCGTCGACGGCGCCCCGGCGGTCACCCGCACCGCGCTCGTCTCCGCGCTCGAGGAGATCGTCACGCTGCTCGAGCCCGACCACGTCGTCACCTCGATCCCGGATGGGGCGCCCGGCGCCGTCGACGACCCCACCCGGCCCGACCACCCGGACCACCGAGCGGCCGGCGCGGTGACCCGGGAGGCGCTTCTCGACGTCGGGTTCGACCTGGACCGGGTCGACTTCCTCGTGGGCTACCCGTCCTACGACCTGCCGGTCAACCTCGGCGGTGACGAGCTCGTCGACAAGGTGCTGGCGTTCCGCCGGTACGCCCAGTACGACGAGACGTCCTACTGCGCCGACTACACCTCGTGCCTACACCACGGACGGCTCGGGCAGTGGCTCCAGCGCCACTACGTCATGACCGAGGACGAGCTCTACCCCGCGGGCACCCCGGACTGACGCTCACCGGCCGCGGGGAGGCGCAGGCTCGCCGCCCGCGGTGCCCGTCGCTGGTCACGCGAGCCGGCAGGACAGGACGACCGTCCCCGGCAGGTGCGACGCCCGCAGCTCGCTCCAGCCGCCCCAGGTCTCGCGTCCCGGCTGCCACTCCGGCTCGGTGAGGCCGACGACGACGAAGCCGGCCCCGACCGCCTCGGCCACGAGCCGGCCGAGCGGGCGGTGGTACTCGGCGTAGACGATGTCGCCGTCGGCGGTGCGCTCGACGTAGGGACGGGTGTCGAAGTAGGAGGACGTCGCGGTGAGGCCGCCGGGACCCGGGTCGTCGGGGAAGGCCCAGCGCACGGGGTGCGTCGTCGAGAACACCCACCGGCCGCCCGGCCGGAGCACCCGCGCGACCTCGCGGTGCACCTGACCGGCGTCGGCGACGAACGGCAGCACGCCGTAGGAGGTGAAGACCACGTCGAACGCGCCGTCCGGGAACGGGAGGTCGCGCGCGTCCGCGCGCACGAGCGGCACCTCGATGCCCGTCGCCGCGTCCAGCTCGCGTGCCGCCGCGAGCATGCCGTCGGAGACGTCGGTCGCGACGACGTCGACGCCGCGCGCCCGCAGCCACCGTGCGCACTGCGCCGCCCCGGCCCCCACCTCGAGCACCCGCAGCCCGACGAGCTCCTCGGGCTCGCCGAGCAGGCGGGCGTCCTCCTCGCGCAGCCCCTCGGGGCCCCAGGTGAAGTCGGCGGCCCCGAGCGCCGCCCCGTGCTCCGCGAGGTACTCGCTCGCGTTGGCGTCCCACCAGCGGCGGGCGGCGTCGGTGCCCCGCGCGTCGTCGTCCTCGTACCCGGCGAAGGCCGGGGCTGGCAGCCCGGTGTCCACGGTCCGTCCCTTCCCGTCGGGGGTGTCGTCGCGGGGGCGCGACGGCCTCCAGGCCCAGTGTGTCGGTCCCGCGCGTGCGGTAAGGTGTCATGCGGTGCGTCTTGCGGCGCGCCAGTTGTCGTGCCCGCGAACAGGTGCCTGGACCCAGTGCCCAGCGTGCCACGCCCGTCCGGCCGACGACACGTCCAGTTCACCACGACACCTGTCCGCATCGGAGCTTCTCCTACATGACCATCTCCACCCCCGCCCCGACCGTCCCGCAGGTCGCCGTCAACGACATCGGCTCGGACGAGGACTTCCTCGCAGCCGTCGACGCGACCATCAAGTACTTCAACGACGGTGACATCGTCGAGGGCACCATCGTCAAGGTCGACCGCGACGAGGTCCTTCTTGACATCGGCTACAAGACGGAGGGGGTCATCCTCTCCCGCGAGCTCTCCATCAAGCACGACGTCGACCCGTCGGAGGTCGTCTCCGTCGGTGACGTCGTCGAGGCGCTCGTCCTCCAGAAGGAGGACAAGGAGGGCCGCCTCCTCCTGTCCAAGAAGCGCGCTCAGTACGAGCGGGCCTGGGGCACCATCGAGAAGATCAAGGAGGAGGACGGCGTCGTCACCGGCACCGTCATCGAGGTCGTCAAGGGTGGACTCATCCTCGACATCGGCCTGCGCGGGTTCCTCCCGGCCTCCCTCGTGGAGATGCGTCGCGTCCGCGACCTCCAGCCGTACGTCGGCAAGGAGATCGAGGCGAAGATCATCGAGCTCGACAAGAACCGCAACAACGTCGTGCTCTCGCGTCGCGCGTGGCTCGAGCAGACGCAGTCCGAGGTCCGTTCCACGTTCCTCTCCTCGCTCGCCAAGGGCCAGGTGCGTCCCGGTGTCGTGTCCTCGATCGTGAACTTCGGTGCGTTCGTCGACCTCGGCGGGGTCGACGGTCTCGTCCACGTCTCCGAGCTGTCCTGGAAGCACATCGACCACCCGTCCGAGGTCGTCGAGGTCGGCCAGGAGGTCACGGTCGAGGTGCTCGACGTCGAGCTCGACCGCGAGCGCGTCTCCCTGTCGCTCAAGGCGACGCAGGAGGACCCGTGGCAGCAGTTCGCGCGGACCCACGCCATCGGCCAGGTCGTCCCGGGCAAGGTCACGAAGCTCGTCCCGTTCGGTGCGTTCGTGCGCGTCGAGGACGGCATCGAGGGTCTCGTCCACATCTCCGAGCTCGCCGTGCGTCACGTCGAGGTCCCGGAGCAGGTCGCGAAGGTCGGCGAGGAGGTCTTCGTCAAGGTCATCGACATCGACCTCGAGCGTCGCCGCATCTCGCTGTCGCTCAAGCAGGCCAACGAGGGTGTCGACCCGTCCTCGGACGACTTCGACCCGAGCCTCTACGGCATGGCGACGGAGTACGACGACCAGGGGAACTACAAGTACCCCGAGGGCTTCGACGCGGAGACCAACGAGTGGATGGAGGGCTTCGACGCCCAGCGCGAGGAGTGGGAGCGGCAGTACGCCGAGGCCCAGTCCCGCTGGGAGGCCCACAAGAAGCAGGTCGCCGCGGCGATCGAGGCGGACGCCGACTCCGGCGACGCGGACGTCCTCGAGACCGCGACGTACAGCTCCGCCCCGGCCGGCCCCGCCGGCACGCTGGCCTCGGACGAGGCGCTCGCCGCGCTTCGCGAGAAGCTGACGGGTGCGTGAGCCGCTCGTTCGCTGAGCTGCTGACTCGCTGAGTCGAACCGGCGCCCCGGTCACCGCCCGCACGGGCGGTGACCGGGGCGCCGTCGTTCCGTCCGAGGTGCGCCGGGACGGAGGTGTGCCTCCGGCGGGACCGGCGCCGGCGTGATGGGACCCGGTGTGGCCCGGGCCGGGCCCCGCGAGCCGCGCGTTCAGGCCCCGCCAGTGGCGCGTTCGCGCGTGGTGCGTGGGTGCGTCGGGCCTGCGAGCGGTGCGTTCACGCGTCGTGCGTGGGTGCCGTGGCGCGTTCGCGCGTGGTGCGTGGGTGCGTCGGGCCTGCGAGCGGCGCGTTCGCGCCTCGTGCGTGGGTGCCGTGGCGCGTTCGCGCGTGGTGCGTGGGTGCGTCGGGCCCGCGAGCGGCGCGTTCGCGCCTCGTGCGTGGGTGCGTGGTGCGTGGGAGCGCCTGACGCGGAAGTCTCAGGCGAAGAGGGTCTCGCCGACCCAGCCGCCCGGCTCGATGCCCGGGGGCACGGCGAAGATCGCCGACCCGATGTGGCGGATGTACTCGTTGAGGAGGTCCGTCGAGAGCGAGCGCTGCACCTGGACGAAGGTGTCCGGGTCGTTGACGTAGGCGAGGAAGAACAGGCCGGCGTCGAGGCGCCCGAGCGGGTTCGTGCCGTCGACGTAGTTGTACCCGCGGCGCAGCATCGTCGCGCCGGCGTTGTTCGTCGGGTGGGCGAGGTGGACGTGCGAGGCGATGTCGATCCGACCGTCCCCGAAGACGGGGGCGGTGAACTCGTCACCGCCCGAGAGCGGGGCGCCGACGCGCTTGTCGCGGCCGAAGACCCGCTCCTGCTCGCCGAGACCGGTCCGGTCCCACGGCTCTAGCAGCATCTCGATCTTCCGGCTGACGAGGTAGCTGCCGCCCGCGAGCCAGTCGGCGGCGTCGCCGGCCCCCGCCGTCGCGGACCCCGGCGCGACCCACACGTGCTCGGCGAGCCGGTCCTCCTCGGTCCCGAGGATGTTGTCCGTCCCGTCCTTGAAGCCGAAGAGGTTGCGCGGGGTGGCCTGCGCGGCCGACGTCTTCGACGTGCGTCCGAACCCCATCTGGGACCAGCGCACGTGCGCGCGGCCGAACGCGATCCGCGCGAGGTTGCGGATCGCGTGCACGGCCACCTGCGGGTCGTCGGCGCAGGCCTGGAGGCACAGGTCGCCGTGCGACCACTCGGTGCTGAGCGCGTCCCCCAGGAACGGTGGCAGGGGCGCGAGGGCGGCCGGCCGCCGCGCGGCGATCCCGAACCTGTCCTCGCCGTCGAGCTCGAACAGCGTCGGCCCGAGGCCGATCGTGACGGTGAGCCCGGACGCGGGCAGGTCGAGCGCCTCGCCGGTGTCGTCGGGCGGCGCGCTCTCCGGGCCGTCGAGCGCCCCGGTCGCGGAGACGTCGAGGCCCTGCGTCAGCCGCGACGCCGCGTACGTCCAGTCCTGGAGCAGCTCGACGACGTCGTCGCGGGTCGCCCGGGACGAGAGGTCGAAGGCCGCGAAGTGCAGGTGGTCCTGGACCGGCGTCGTGATCCCCGCCTGGTGCGCTCCCTCGAACGGGTAGGCGGTCGTCGGCGCGGCGTGACCCGCGCCCGACCCGCCGAGCGGTCCGAGCCCGGCCGGGCCGATGCCAGCGGTGGCGCGGCCGACGGCGGCACCGCCGAGCAGCGCGGCCGCCCCGGCGGCGGACAGGCCGAGCACGCCGCGGCGGGAGATCCCGCGCCGCGGCGTGCTCGGTCCGGCCGGTCCTCGGTCCGGACCTGGGTCGGTCGAGGTCACTCCAGCACCGTGGTGGTGAGCTTGGAGAGCGGCTCGGCGAGCGCGTTGATGAGGTCGGAGAGCTGCTTCTTGTCCGCGTCCGTGAGCTCGGAGTAGGCCACGAACCCGGTGGTCAGCGAGCCGTGCTCGGCCAGGGCCTCCTCGAGCGCCGCGTACCCGTCGTTGATCTGGCCGACGAGCTCCTCACCCTCGGCGCCCTTGCGGGAGGCGAGGTCCTCGACCAGCGAGAACGCCATCTTGGAGCCCTCGACGTTGGCCGCGAAGTCGTAGAGGTCGGTGCCGCTCCACCAGTCCTCCTCGCCCGTGATCTTGCCGGTCGCGACCTCGTCGAGCAGCCCGATCGCGCCGTTGGAGATCCAGTCGACGCCCTGGTCGGAGAGGAAGGTGGTGAAGTCGTCGGAGTGGACGAAGTCGTAGAGCTCGGTGACGTCGGCCACGAGCAGGCGGCCGAGCTCGGCGCGCTCCTCGGGCGTCGAGGGCGTCCAGCCGTCGAACGCGTCCGTCTCGCCGTCCGAGTTCAGCGCGCCCGGCGCCGGCTCCCACAGGTCCTTCTCGATCCGGTGGAACCCGGTCCAGTCCAGCCCCTCGGCGACGGCGTCGACCTCGCGGTAGTCGATCCGCGGGTCGAGGTCGCCGAGCGCCTCGGCCACGGGCTCGATCCGCTCGTAGTACGCCCGGACCAGCGGGAACTCGGCGCGCGCGGCCTCGTCGTCGCCCGCGACGTACAGGTCGACGAACGCCTCCGTCTCGGGCAGGAGCTGCGCGACCTGGTCCTTGACGAACGCCGCGTACAGGTCGATCGCCTCCTGCTTGAGCTCGGCGTCCTCGCCGGTCAGCTCGACCCGCTCGCCCGACACCGTGAAGTCGGCTCGGCCCACGCCGGCGCCGATCATGCCGGGCTTGCAGACCGTCTGGTAGTCGCCCGGCTGCACGGTCACCGTGAGCGTGCGCGAGGCGCCCGGGGCGATGTTCTCGACCTCGCCGACGATGCGCAGGCCGTCGGCGGCCATGAGGTAGAACTCGGTCACCTTCGTGCCCGAGTTCGCGACGTCGAACGTCAGCGTGCCCGACGTCGCCTCGGCCGCGGAGATCTCGCAGGTGGTGTCGTCCGAGGTCACGGCGAGCGCGCCGGACGCGGCCCCGGAGCCGTCGGTGCCGCTGGACTGCGGGTTGTTCGGGACGCATCCGGCGAGGACGACGACGGCGGCGGCCGCCACCGTGACGATGGCCGGGACCGACGCGGACGGACGAGTGGGTGTCATGGTGTTCCTTCGGTGGTGCCGACGGGTCCGTCGGTCGCGGTGAGATCGGGGGACGGGACGAGAGCTGGGGGTGCGGCGTCCGTCGCGTCGCTCGACGTCGTCGGGGGCGCGGGATGCGGCGCGAAGGCACGCCGCACGAAGCGGGTGCCGATGATGCCGAGGTAGAGGGCCCACAGGACGACCGAGAGCCAGGTCATCTCGGGCATGAAGCCGATCGTCCCCTTGAGCAGCGCGCCGAGCGCGCCGTCCGGCGCGATGACGTGGCCGACCTGGAACGCCCAGCCGAACGGGAAGCCGGCGAGGCCGACCCCGACCAGCCCCGTCGTCGGGTCGATCGTCGCGGCGGACGTGAACGGGCCGGGCAGGAAGCCGGCCTCCTGCAGGTCGTGGACGCCGTAGGCGAGGACGCCGGCGGCCACGACGACGAGGGCGAGGCCGGTCCACCGGAAGAACACGCCGAGGTCGATCCTGACCATGCCGCGGTAGATGGCCCAGCCGAGGCAGGCGGCCACGACCAGGCCGGCGACGGCTCCGATCGCGGCACCGGAGCCGTTGCCGAGCGAGCGAACGGTCGACCAGAGGAAGAGCGTGGTCTCGATGCCCTCGCGGGCGACCGAGATGAAGCCGATGACCACGATGCCCCAGGCGCTGTCTCCCGAGCGGTCGACCTGGGCGCGCAGCTCCGCCGACAGCCCGCGCGAGGCGCCGACCATCCAGAACACCATCCAGGTGACGAGGGCGACCGTGACGATCGAGAGACCGCCGCCGATCGCCTCCTGCGCCTGGAACGAGAGGCCGTAGGCGCCGAAGGTGAGGATCGCCCCGAGGGCGAGCGAGCCGACGATCGCGAGACCGACCCCGGCCCAGAGCCGCGGCAGGGCGCTCGCGCGGCCGGACTTGTGCAGGTAGGCCACCAGGATGCCGACGACGAGCGCCGCCTCGAGCCCCTCGCGCAGGCCGATGAGGAACGCGGCGATCATGGTTCCCCCTGTCTCGATCGGCTGCCGGACGCTGGCTGGGTTTGGTGACCCTTCGGCTCAGTAAGGTACACCTATTACGGCACGTCGGAGTTGGCGAAATCGAGGCCGACTCCGTGAGGAGGGTCACACCGCGGGTAGCGTTGAGGCATGTCCGGCTCACCGTCCCGCCCGCCGTCCGCCTCCGCCCCGACGCAGCTCTTCGTCGCGGGGCAGTGGCGCGACGCGACCGGCGGCCGCACGTTCGCGGTCGAGGACCCGGCGACGGGGGAGGAGCTGGCCCGGGTCGCGGACGCCTCGCCCGAGGACGGCCTCGCGGCACTCGACGCCGCGGTGGCAGCCCAGGAGGCGTGGGCGGCGACGTCGCCGCTGGAACGCTCCGAGCTCCTGCGGCGCACGTTCGACGCGGTGATGGACCACCGCGACGAGCTGGCCGCGCTGATGACGGCTGAGATGGGCAAGCCGCTCGCGGAGTCAGCGGCCGAGGTGACCTACGGCGCGGAGTACGTGCGTTGGTTCGCCGGCGAGGCCACGCGCGTCGGCGGCCGCTACGACACCGCCCCCGAGGGAACCGGACGGATCCTCGTGGGCCGGCGCCCCGTCGGGCCCTGCTACCTCATCACCCCGTGGAACTTCCCGCTCGCGATGGCGACGCGGAAGATCGCCCCCGCGATCGCCGCCGGCTGCACCGCCGTGGTGAAGCCCGCGTCGCTGACGCCGCTCACGACGCTCGCGTTCGTCGGGCTGCTGGCGGAGGCCGGGCTGCCGGAGGGCGTCGTCAACGTGGTGCCGACCTCGAGCTCGAGCGCGGTCAGCGAGCCGATCCTCGCCGACCCGCGCCTGCGCAAGCTCTCCTTCACCGGCTCGACGGAGGTCGGGCGAACCCTGCTGCGACAGTCCGCCGACGGCATCCTGCGCACGTCGATGGAGCTCGGCGGCGACGCGCCGTTCCTCGTCTTCAACGACGCCGATCTCGACGCCGCCGTCGACGGCGCGCTGCTCGCGAAGCTCCGCAACGGCGGTCAGGCGTGCACGGCGGCGAACCGGTTCCTCGTCCAGGAGGGGGTCGCCGAGGAGTTCACGCTGCGGGTCGTCGAGCGCGTGCGCCAGGTCCGGGTCGGTCCGGGCGCGGCGCCCGGCACGACGCTCGGCCCGCTCATCGACGCGGCGGCGGTGGAGCGGGTCACCGAGCTGGTCGACGATGCCGTCGCCCGCGGCGCGCGCGTCCTCCTCGCGCCCGAGCTGCCGTCCGGTCTCTCGCCCGACGGCCACTTCCTCGCCCCCGTCGTGCTCGCGGACGTGCCCGTCGAGGCGCGGGTGTGGCGCGAGGAGATCTTCGGGCCGGTGCTCGCGCTGCGGACGTTCGCTGACGAGGACGAGGCGGTCGCCCTGGCGAACGACACCGACCGCGGTCTCGTCTCGTACGCGTTCACGCGCGACCTCGCCCGCGGCCACCGCCTCGTCGAGCGGCTGGAGAGCGGGATGGTCGGGCTCAACTCGGGCATCGTCTCGAACGCGGCGGCCCCGTTCGGCGGGATCAAGACGTCGGGCCTGGGTCGCGAGGGCGGCGAGCTCGGGATCGAGGAGTACCAGTCCGTGACGTACGCGTTCCTGCCGCGCTCGTGACGCGGGTCCTGCTCACCGGCTTCGAGCCGTTCGACGGCGCGAGGGTCAACCCGTCGTGGGAGGTCGCGGAGCTGCTCGCGGACGAGGGGATCGGGCTGCCCGGCGTCGAGGTCGCCGCCGTCCGGCTGCCGGTCGTCTTCTCGCGCGTGCGGGGACTGCTGGCCGCGGCCCTGGAGCGGGATGCGCCCGACGTCGTGATCGGTCTCGGCCTCGCCGCCGGCCGGCCGCACGTCAGCGTCGAACGGGTCGGGATCAACCTCGCCGTCGCGCGCATCCCGGACAACGAGGGCGACCGGCCGCGGGACGTGCCGCTGGCGCCCGGGCGACCCGACGCGCACCTCGCGACCCTGCCGGTGGGCGAGCTGCTGGCGGGTGACCCGAGGCTGCTCGACTCCCTCAGCGCCGGCGCCTACGTCTGCAACGCCGTGCTGTTCCACCTGCTCGACCTCGTCGCGCTCGTCGCGCCCGGGACCGAGCGGGTCCGAGCCGCCGGCTTCCTGCACGTCCCGGCCACGGGTCCGGACGCGCTCGCCTCGCACGACGAGGTCGGGACCGGCGGTGGCGCGGGCGGCAGCGTAGGGACGGAGGGTGCCGGCGCGGACGTGCCGCAGGTGCCGCTCCGCGACGTCGCGGACGTCGTGGCAGGCGCGGTGCGGCTCACGCTGGAGGCGCGCGCCGGGTCGGCCGCGTCCGGCCAGCCGGACGGCTAGCGTGACGGGCATGCTCCTCATCGGCCTCACCGGAGGCATGGCCGCCGGAAAGTCCACCGTCGCGCGCCGGATGGCTCGGCTGGGCGCCGTCGTCGTCGATGCCGACGTCCTCGCGCGCGAGGTGGTCGAGCCCGGGACCCCGGGGCTCGCGGCCGTCGTCGAGCGGTTCGGCTCCGAGGTGACGGGGGAGTCCGGCGCGCTGGACCGGGCGCGGCTCGCTGCCCTCGTGTTCGACGACGCGGTGGCCCGCGCGGACCTCGAGGCGATCATCCACCCGGCGGTCGGCGCCGCCTTCGAGGAACGGGTCGCGCAGCTGGCCGCCGAGCGGCCCGACGCGATCGTCGTGCACGACGTGCCGCTCCTCGCCGAGAACGGTCTCGCCCCGCGCTACCACCTGGTGCTCGTCGCCGACGCGCCCGAGGCCGTCCGCATCGAGCGCGCGGTCCGGGAGCGCGGCATGACCGAGGATGCGGCCCGCGCCCGGATCGCGGCGCAGGCGAGCGATGCGCAGCGCCGCGCCGTCGCGGACGTCCTGATCGACACGGCCTGCGCCCCCGAGGAGACGACGGCGGCGGTCGATGCGCTGTGGACCGAGCGCCTCGTCCCGTTCGAGCGCAACCTGCGTGAGGGCCGTCGCGCGGCCCGTCCGACGGCCGAGCTCGTCGAGGACGACGCGGCCGACCCGTGGGCGCAGCAGGCGGCGCGCGTGCTGGCCCGGCTGGAGCTCGCCGGTGGCGATCTCGTGCTGGACGCGGCGCACATCGGGTCGACATCCGTCCCGGGGCTGCCGGCCAAGGACGTGCTCGACGTGCAGGTCGGCGTCCCCTCGCTGGCGGCCGCCGCACTCCTCGCGCCACGGTTCGGGGAGGCGGGCTTCCCGCTCGTCGCGGGTCTCGGGCAGGACACGCCGAAGCCCGACGCCCCCGACCCCGAGCTGTGGCGCAAGGCCTTCCACGCGAACGCCGACCCCGCTCGGCCGGTCAACGTGCACGTGCGCGTCACGGGGTCGCCCGGGTGGACCTGGGCGCTGGCGTTCCGGGACTGGCTGCGGGCCGATCCCGCGGCGCGCGAACGCTACCGCCGGGTGAAGGAGGGCGTGCTCGCCGAGGTGGCGGACCAGCTCGGCGAGCACCCGACCCATGCGTACGCCGAGGCCAAGGAGCCGTTCTTCACCGAGGTCGACGGGGAGCTCACCGCCTGGCGCGAGCGCACCGGCTGGCAGCCTCGGCCCTAGCGCCCGGACCGGCGTCGGACGGATCCGCGGACGCGGAGGCCGTCAGTGGCCCCCCGGACCTGGACGGGACCGTGAGCGCAGGCGCCCGGTGGCCGCAGTCCAGCCCGGGCGTGGCCCACCTGGCCATTGCCCAGCCCGGGCGCGGCCCAGCCCGGCGCGGTCCACGTCAGCCGTGGCTCGGTTCGGTCGCGGTCCGACCTGGCCGCGGACGGCCGGGCCGTGGACGGCCGGGCCGTGGACGGGCTGGGCCGCGGACGGCCTCAGACGAGCGTGGCGGAGAGCGTGATCGGGACGGCCGCCAGTGCCTTGCTCACGGGGCAGCCGACCTTCGCCGCCTCGGCGATCGCGAGGAAGTCCTCCTCGCTGATGCCCGGGACCTTGCCCTCGACGGTCAGCTCGATGCCGGAGATGACCGGACCGGCGTCGCCGATCTCGAACGTGACGTTCGCCGACGCCTCGATGCGCTCGGGCGTGCTGCCGCTGCTGGCGAGCTCGTTGGACAGCGCCATCGAGTAGCAGCCGGCGTGGGCGGCGGCGATGAGCTCCTCCGGCGTGGTGTGCCGCAGCTCGCCCTCCGAGCGGGCCTTCCAGGTGAGGGGAACGGTGGGGAAGGCGTCGCTGGCCACGGTGACGCGGCCGCCACCGCTGGCGAGGTCGCCCTCCCAGACGGAGCTGGCGGTGCTGATGACGGGACGAGGCATGGTGCTTCCCTTCTCGCGGGGCCCTGGCTGGACCCGTTCCTGCCAACGTACCCCGGACCGCCGACGCGAACGAGGGGCGGTCCCCAGGCTGTGGATCGCTTGCCGGGCGGTGTCGAGTCACCCCCGCGGTTACGCCCTCGGCGTCACGCCGGGATAGATGTCGGACCCTCGACGTACCGTTGTCGACATGCGGCCCGTCACCGATCTCCAGCGCACCGTCGCCCCCTTCGAGGTGGTCTCGGAGTACACCCCGTCCGGCGACCAGCCCACCGCCATCGCCGACCTGACGGAACGGCTCAGGGCGGGGGAGAAGGACATCGTGCTGCTCGGCGCCACGGGAACCGGCAAGTCGGCGACGACGGCGTGGCTCGTCGAGCAGGTCCAGCGTCCGACGCTCGTCATGGCGCCGAACAAGACGCTGGCCGCGCAGCTCGCGACGGAGTTCCGCGAGCTGCTGCCGAACAACGCGGTCGAGTACTTCGTCTCCTACTACGACTACTACCAGCCCGAGGCCTACGTCCCGAGCTCGGACACCTACATCGAGAAGGACTCCTCCATCAACGAGGAGGTCGAGCGGCTGCGCCACTCGGCGACGAACTCGCTGCTGACGCGGCGGGACGTCGTGGTGGTCGCCTCCGTCTCCTGCATCTACGGCCTCGGCACGCCGCAGGAGTACGTCGACCGGATGGTCCCGCTCCAGGTGGGGCAGGAGATCGACCGGGACGTGCTGCTGCGCCGGTTCGTCGAGATGCAGTACACCCGCAACGACACCTCGTTCCAGCGTGGGACGTTCCGGGTCCGGGGGGACACGGTCGAGATCATCCCGGTCTACGAGGAGCTGGCGATCCGGATCGAGTTCTTCGGGGACGAGGTCACGTCGCTCGCCTCGCTCAACCCGCTGACGGGGGACGTGGTGCGGCAGGAGCAGCACGTCTACCTGTTCCCGGCCTCGCACTACGTGGCGGGCGCCGAGCGGATGGAGCGCGCGATCGGCTCGATCGAGGAGGAGCTCGAGGGACGGCTGCGCGAGCTGGAGCAGGGCGGCCGGCTGCTGGAGGCGCAGCGCCTGCGGATGCGGACGACGTACGACATCGAGATGATGCGCCAGATCGGCACCTGCTCGGGGATCGAGAACTACTCGCGGCACATCGACGGTCGCGAGCCCGGGTCCGCGCCCAACACGCTGCTCGACTACTTCCCCGAGGACTTCCTGCTCGTCATCGACGAGTCGCACCAGACCGTGCCCCAGATCGGGGCGATGTTCGAGGGCGACATGAGCCGCAAGCGGACGCTGGTCGAGCACGGCTTCCGGCTCCCGAGCGCGATGGACAACCGGCCGCTGCGCTGGGAGGAGTTCCTCGAGCGGATCGGTCAGACGGTCTACCTCTCGGCGACCCCCGGCCCGTACGAGCTCGGCCAGTCGGACGGGTTCGTCGAGCAGGTCATCCGGCCGACGGGCCTGGTCGACCCCGAGGTCGTCGTCAAGCCGACCCAGGGGCAGATCGACGACCTGCTCGGGGAGATCCGCGACCGGACGGACCGGGACGAGCGCGTCCTCGTCACGACGCTCACGAAGAAGATGGCCGAGGACCTCACGGACTACCTGCTGGAGCGCGGCGTCAAGGTCGCCTACCTGCACTCCGAGGTCGACACGCTCAAGCGGATCGAGCTGCTGCGCGACCTGCGCCTCGGCGTCTTCGACGTGCTCGTCGGCATCAACCTCCTGCGCGAGGGCCTCGACCTGCCGGAGGTGTCGCTCGTGGCGATCCTCGACGCGGACAAGGAGGGCTTCCTGCGCTCGGGGACCTCGCTCATCCAGACGATCGGACGTGCGGCCCGCAACGTGTCGGGCCAGGTCCACATGTACGCCGACCGGATCACGCCGTCGATGGCGGCGGCCATCGAGGAGACGAACCGTCGCCGCGAGAAGCAGGTCGCCTACAACGTCGAGCACGGCATCGACCCGACGCCGCTGCGCAAGAAGATCGTCGACATCACGGACCAGCTCGCGCGTGAGGACGTGGACACGGCGGAGCTCCTGGCCGGCGGCTACCGCCAGGCGCAGGGCAAGAAGGGCGCGAGCCACGGGCTCAAGGCGCCCGGCGGGAAGGCCGGCAAGGGCTCGGCGGCGCGGGACCGGCTGGCCGGTGCGGCCGCGACCGACCTCGCGCAGCTCATCCAGGACCTCACGGACCAGATGCACGCCGCCGCGGCGGAGCTGCAGTTCGAGGTGGCGGCCCGGCTGCGGGACGAGGTGTCCGACCTCAAGAAGGAGCTGCGGCAGATGGTCGCCGCCACGGCCTGAGGTCGACCACGCTCGCGTGCGGCCCGCCGCACGGCGTGCTGCTCGCCGCACCGGGGCCTGCGCGCCCCGCGGCGACGGCGCTGGCGTCCCGTCGTCGTGTCCGGGGCCCGGGGCACGGGTCGCGTCCGGGAACTTGCGCCGTGCGCCACACCGGGACCCTGCACAGCGCCTCGCGGCGCGAGCGGCGTACGTCACGCCCGGCGACCGCGGTACTCGGCGCGCGGCACGGTAGAGTCTGCTCCGACGTAAGGGGAGTACTCCTCAAACGGCGGCATCGTCACCACGGCACCCGGCGCAGGGTTCCCGGTGCCGTCGGGCAACCCGGACACGCAGAGATCTGCGGCTCCGGCGCCGGAGAAGACCTTCGGTTTCCTTGGCAACGGTTCCGAAAGGCAGCTCCGTGGACGTTTCTCTCCTGGCATGGGTCGTGACGATCGGCCTCATCGTGGCGATGCTGGCCGTCGACCTCTTCGGACACGTCCGCAAGCCCCACGCGCCGACCCTGCGCGAGGCCGCGCTCTGGTCGATCGCCTACGTCGCGATCGCCGTCGTGTTCGGGCTCGTGGTCTGGTGGCTCTGGGGTGGCGAGTTCGGCGCCGAGTACTTCGCCGGCTACGTGACCGAGAAGAGCCTCTCGGTCGACAACCTCTTCGTGTTCGTCCTCATCATGGGCGCGTTCGCCGTCCCGCGGCAGAACCAGCAGAAGGTCCTGTTCGTCGGGATCATCCTCGCGCTCGTCCTGCGCACGGTCTTCATCCTCGTCGGTGCCGAGCTCGTCAACGCGTGGGCGTGGATCTTCTACATCTTCGGTGCGTTCCTCATCTGGACCGCCATCGGACAGCTGCGCCACACGGGTCAGCAGGACGAGGCCAAGGAGACCTGGCTGGTCCGTTCCGTGCGGCGGGTCTTCCCGGTGACGGACGGTTTCCACGGCGATCGCGTCTGGGTCCGGCACGACGGACGCTGGCACATGACGCCGATGCTGCTCGTCATGGTCGCGATCGGCAGCGCGGACATCCTGTTCGCGATCGACTCGATCCCGGCGATCTTCGGGCTCACGCAGGAGGTGTTCCTCATCTTCGCCGCGAACGCCTTCTCGCTGCTCGGCCTGCGCCAGCTCTTCTTCCTCATCGACGGCCTGCTCGACCGGCTCGTCTACCTCAACTACGGGCTCGCCGCGATCCTCGCCTTCATCGGCGCGAAGCTCGTCATCCACGCCCTGCACGAGAACGAGGTGCCGTTCATCAACGGCGGTGAGCCCGTGCACGCGATCCCCGAGGTCTCGATCGCGGTCTCCCTCACGTTCATCATCTCCGTCCTGGTCATCACGACGGTGGCGAGCCTGCTCAAGTCGCGCAGCGACGCGCGAGGACGGCTCACGGCTGGACCGGGGGCCGGCGCGTGAGCGGCACGCTGCCGGTCTGGTTCGAGGTCGCGTCGCTCGTCGTCATCACGGGCGTCCTCGTCGCCGACCTCGTCATCATCGGGCGTCGGCCGCACGTGCCGGGCTTCGCCGAGAGCGCGCGCTGGGTCGGCTTCTACGTCGCGCTGGCGCTCGTCTTCGCGGGCCTCGTCTACCTCGTGGGCGGCGCCCAGCCGGCGACCGAGTTCGTCGCCGGCTGGCTCACCGAGTACTCGCTCTCGCTGGACAACCTCTTCGTGTTCGCGCTCATCCTCACGGCGTTCGCCGTGCCCCGCGAGCTGCAGCAGCGCACGCTCATGATCGGGATCCTCATCGCGCTCGGGCTGCGCGCCGTCCTCATCGTCGCCGGGGCGGCGGTCGTCGACCGGTTCACCTGGGTGTTCTTCGTCTTCGGCGTCATCCTGCTCGTCACGGCCTACGGGATGCTCAAGGGCCAGGACGAGGAGGAGGAGTACAAGGAGAACGCGACGGTCCGGGCCGTCCGGCGGGTCATGCCCGTGTCCGAGCACTACGACGGCAAGAGCCTCACGACGCGCATCGACGTCGAGGTCCCCGCCGACCAGGCCCCCGGCCAGGTCTCACCGTTCGGCACGCCCGCGTCCGTCGCGGACGCTCCGATCGCGCGGGACGTGGCGCCGTACGACGTGACCTCGTCCGAGGCCACCACCGGCCAGCCGGCCACCGGCCAGCCGGCGGCGTACGAGACGCGGCGCGCGCTCACACCCATGGCGCTCGTCATCCTCGCGCTCGGCACGACGGACCTGCTGTTCGCGCTCGACTCGATCCCGGCGATCTTCGGCATCACGTCGAACCCGTTCATCGTGTTCACGACGAACCTGTTCGCGCTCATGGGGCTGCGCCAGCTCTACTTCATGCTGAGCGGCCTCATGGAGCGGCTCACCTACCTGAAGTTCGGGCTCGCGGCGATCCTCGCGTTCATCGGCGTGAAGCTCGTCCTGCACGCGCTGCACACCAACTCGCTGCCCTTCCTCAACGGGGGAGAGCCGATCGAGTGGGGACCGGAGATCTCGACGGGGGCCTCGCTCGTCGTCATCGTCGCGTGCCTCGGGCTCGCGGCCCTCGCCTCGCTCGTCGCGCGACGCAGCCCGTCCGGCCCGCCCGCGCCGCTGCGCTGACGCGCGGCCCGGCACCCGGGGAGCCGTCGGCTCCCGTGCCGTCCGCGACGCGTCAGGCCCAGGGTCCGATGACCGGGTCCCAGCGACGCACCGTCGTCGAGCCGACGACGCCGGCGACCTGGAACGGGTCGGCCGCGAGCAGGTCGCGCGCGGCCACGTCGGAGGCGGCGCGCACGAGCAGCAGCGCTCCGCCGTCCTCGGGCAGGGGACCGGACGCCAGCAGGTCCCCGGCGTCGCACAGCGCACGGAGAAACGCGCGGTGCTCGGGCCGGACGGCGGCGAGCTCCTCGGGCGAGGCGTCGTAGGCGTACTCGACGGCGTAGGTCAGGGGCGCGGGAGCTGCGTCGGTCATGGCCGCAACATACCCCGCCGCACCCGCCGGACGGTGCGCCGGATTCCGCCCTGATCGAACACGTGTACATGATGTCGGTGGTCGGACTTAGCATGGAGCAGTGAGTCTCATCGTCTCCGGTGCCCGTGAGCACAACCTCAAGAACGTCTCGATCGAGCTGCCGCGCGACCAGCTCGTCGTGTTCACCGGGCTGTCCGGATCGGGCAAGTCCTCCCTGGCGTTCGACACGATCTTCGCCGAGGGACAGCGCCGCTACGTCGAGTCGCTGTCGTCCTACGCGCGCCAGTTCCTCGGCCAGATGGACAAGCCAGACGTCGACTTCATCGAGGGCCTCTCGCCGGCGGTCTCGATCGACCAGAAGTCGACGAACCGGAACCCGCGCTCGACGGTCGGGACCATCACCGAGGTCTACGACTACCTGCGCCTCCTCTTCGCGCGCGCCGGTACGCAGTTCTGCCCGGTGTGCGGCGAGCAGGTGACGTCGCAGACCCCGCAGCAGATCGTCGACCGGCTGCTCGAGCTGCCCGACGGCACCCGCTTCCAGGTGCTCGCCCCGGTCGTCCGCGGCCGCAAGGGCGAGTACTCGGAGCTGTTCCGCGACCTGCAGTCGCAGGGCTTCGCCCGCGCCCGGGTCGACGGCGAGGTCGTGACGCTCACCGAGGCGCCGGCCCTGGAGAAGAAGCTGAAGCACGACATCGAGGTCGTCGTCGACCGGCTCGTCGCTCGCTCGAGCGCGAAGCAGCGGATCACCGACTCGGTCGAGACGGCGCTGCGGCTGGCCGACGGCCTCGTCGTCATCGAGTTCGTCGACGTCGACGCCGGTGCGCCCGGGCGGGAGCGCCGCTTCTCGGAGAAGCGCGCCTGCCCCAACGACCACGTGCTCGCGCTCGAGGAGATCGAGCCGCGCACCTTCTCCTTCAACGCGCCCTACGGCGCGTGCCCCGAGTGCACGGGCCTCGGCACCCGCCTCGAGGTGGACCCGGACCTCATCGTCCCCGACGACGAGCTGACGCTGGCCGAGGGCGCGATCGCGCCGTGGGCGCAGACGTCGGCGGAGTACTTCGCGCGTCAGCTCGAGGCGCTCGGCAAGGACCTCGGGTTCAGCACCGACGTGCCGTGGCGCGCGCTTCCCGAGCGCGCGCGCACGGCGATCCTGCACGGTCACGACCACGAGGTGAAGGTCCGCTACCGCAACCGCTGGGGCCGTGAGCGGCAGTACTCGACCGGGTTCGAGGGCGCCATCCCGTTCGTCCAGCGTCGGCACGCGGAGACGGAGTCGGACTGGTCGCGCGAGCGCTACGAGGGCTTCATGCGCGAGGTGCCGTGCCCGGCCTGCCAGGGTGCTCGGCTCAAGCCCGAGGTCCTCGCGGTCAAGGTCGACGGCCACTCGATCGCCGACGTCTGCAACCTGGCGATCGCCGAGGCCAAGGCGTACCTCGACGGGATCGAGCTGGGCGAGCGCGAGCGGGTCGTCGCCGGCGCCGTGCTCAAGGAGATCCACGCGCGGCTGCAGTTCCTGCTCGACGTCGGGCTCGACTACCTCACGCTCTCGCGACCCTCGGCCACCCTGTCCGGCGGCGAGGCCCAGCGCATCCGTCTGGCGACGCAGATCGGGTCGGGCCTCGTCGGCGTGCTCTACGTGCTCGACGAGCCGAGCATCGGCCTGCACCAGCGCGACAACCGCCGGCTGATCGAGACGCTGAGCCGGCTGCGCGACCTGGGCAACACGCTCATCGTGGTCGAGCACGACGAGGACACCATCCGCACGGCGGACTGGATCGTCGACATCGGTCCGGGTGCCGGGGAGCACGGCGGGCACGTCGTCCACTCCGGTGACCTCGCGGGGCTGCTCGCGTCGGAGGAGTCGGTCACGGGCGCCTACCTGTCCGGCCGCCGGCACATCCCGGTCCCGACGACGCGCCGCAAGACGACCAAGGGCCGGGCCATCACGGTGCACGGTGCCCGCGAGAACAACCTGCGGGACGTCACGGTGTCGTTCCCGGTCGGTGTGCTCACGGCCGTCACCGGCGTCTCCGGCTCCGGCAAGTCGACGCTGGTCAACTCGATCTTCCACACCGTGCTCGCCAACGAGCTGAACGGCGCGCGCCGGGTCGCGGGACGACACCGCCGCGTCACGGGTCTCGAGCACGTCGACAAGGTGGTCCACGTCGACCAGGGACCGATCGGCCGCACCCCGCGGTCGAACCCGGCGACGTACACGGGCGTGTGGGACCACGTGCGCCGGCTGTTCGCCGAGACGCAGGAGGCGAAGGTCCGCGGGTACAAGCCCGGCCGGTTCTCGTTCAACGTCAAGGGCGGGCGCTGCGAGGCGTGCTCCGGCGACGGCACGATCAAGATCGAGATGAACTTCCTCCCGGACGTCTACGTCCAGTGCGAGGTCTGCCACGGCGCCCGGTACAACCGGGAGACGCTCGAGGTGCGGTACAAGGGCAGGACGGTCGCCGACGTGCTCGACATGCCGATCTCGGAGGCCGCGGAGTTCTTCGCGGCCGTCCCGGCGATCGCGCGCCACCTCAACACGCTCGTCGACGTCGGGCTGGGCTACGTCCGGCTGGGTCAGAGCGCGACGACGCTCTCCGGCGGCGAGGCGCAGCGCGTCAAGCTCGCCTCCGAGCTGCAGAAGCGGTCGAGCGGCCGCACGGTCTACGTGCTCGACGAGCCGACGACCGGGCTGCACTTCGAGGACGTGCGCAAGCTGCTCGAGGTGCTCCAGGGGCTCGTCGAGAAGGGCAACACGGTGGTCGTCATCGAGCACAACCTCGACGTCGTCCGCAGCGCCGACTGGCTCATCGACATGGGCCCCGAGGGCGGCTCCGGCGGTGGGACCGTCGTCGCCGAGGGCACGCCGGAGCAGGTGGCGCGGGTGGCCGAGAGTCACACCGGCGCCTTCCTGCGCGACCTCCTGCCGGAGGCCGAGCGCGAGCTGAGCGCCTGAGGCCGGCTCGCCGGTCCGCGGCCCGAATCCCGTTGCGCCGCCGGGCGCGACGTGGTGCGCTGGGCCGGTGAACGAGCGCGACCGCGACCCCGGACGACCCATGGACGAGGACGAGGCGGGCCACGTCCGCGTGATCGAGGCCCCGCGGGGCGGCACGAACGTCTTCGTCCACCTCGGTGTCCCGTACGTCACGCGCGACGGCCGGACGCTGCACCTGCAGATCATCCAGCCGAGCGGCGATGCCGCCATGGTCGGCTGGGACGAGGCGTTCGCCGGCCGCTACCCCTGCCTCGTCTTCGTCCAGGGCTCCGGCTGGGGACCGCAGGCGCTCGGCGCGGGCCTCTGGCCCCTCTGCCGGCTCGCCGAGCGCGGGTACGTCGTCGCCGTCGTCGAGTACCGCCCCTCGTCCGTCGCGCCGCACCCGGCCCAGGTGCACGACGCCAAGGCGGCGGTCCGCTGGTTGCGCCGGCGCGCCGATCGGTACGGCATCGACCCCGACCGGCTCAGCATCGCCGGCGACTCCTCGGGCGGCCAGGTCGCGCTGCTCCTGCACGCGACCGACGGCACCGCCGAGCTGGACGACCGCCCGGACGCACTCCCGCTCGCCCTGCGGAGCGCGGTCGCGTTCTACCCGCCGACCGACCTGACGACGATGGAGCAGGACGACGCCGTGCGCGACATGCTCGGCGGACGCCCCAGCGAGGTGCCGGACGTGGCCCTCGACGCGAGTCCGGCCAGCCACCTCGACGCCCGGCCGCGCGGGCCTGTCCTGCTCGTCCACGGGACGGCCGACGACGTGGTGCCGCACGCGCACAGCCTCGACTACGCACGCGAGCTGCGCCGGCACGGCCAGCGCGTCCAGGTCGTCCTCGTCGAGGGCGCCGGGCACGGCATCTGGCCCTCGACGTTCGGGCCCGAGGTCATCGACGCGGTCGAGGAGCACCTGCGGTCGAGCTAGCCGACCGGCTGGGCGGCCGCGCCGGCGTGCCGCCCCACGGCCGGGCCCCGGCCCGCCCCACGGGGCCGGACCCCGGTCAGTCGCGGGGGACGAACCGGACCACGAGGTCGTCCACGTCCCCGAGGACCGCGTACGGCAGCGCCAGGCCGCCGGGTCGGTACGGGTTCGGCGCGGCCGGCTCGACGGGCAGCTCGCCGCGCCCGGGGGCGAGGATCGCCGGACCCTCGCCCGGACCGGCCGCGACATAGCCGATCGTCCCGCGCCGGCCGTCGATCGCGAGCTCCAGCCGCAGCCCGTCGGCCGCCGCCGGCAGGACGGGGTCGACGACGAGCCGGTCGGGCAGGCGGCGCAGGCCGAGCACGCGGGAGAGTAACTGGTGCAGGAAGATGCCAGGCCCGCTGGAGTAGACCCGCCAGCCGCCCCGGACCGGGACGTCCCCCGTCCGCACCCGCTCGAACCCCGCGGCGAACGCGTAGCGGTCCGGGAAGGCGGCGTCGCTGGAGGAGAAGTAGGCGTTGCGCTGCCGCGCCGCGGCGTTCGGCTGCCGCTCGTGCAGCCCGACGGGGCTGATCCGCAGCAGCTCGTCGATCGCGCGCGTCCGGCCGAGCCGGGCGAGTGCCTCGACGTAGCGGATGTGCGCGTGGACGTACATCAGCCCGACCTCGCGCCCGACGTTCGCCGCCTGCTCCGCGCGCAGGAAGGTCCGGGGGATGCCGTCGGTGAAGTCGGCCGGCCGGTCCATCAGCCGCACGCCGTCGGGGAAGAGCAGCTCGTCGGAGATGAGCAGCTCGTGCGCGACGGCCTCCTGCGGCGTGAGCAGCCCCGCGATGATCGAGCGCGTCATCGGGATCAGCCGGTACGTCATGCCGGTCCGGACGTCGCGCGGGTGGATGACGAGCGCGTCGCCGTCGTCGCCGTGCTGGACGTAGCCGCTGAGCACGCCGTCGACGAGCGCGCGCTCGCGCAGGTCCGCGCCGACCCCGCGGGCGGTGGTGCGCAGGCGCGCGGCGAGCCCGTCGGCGTCCGGGACGGAGTCGCCGTCCGCACCCGCACCGGCGCCGAGCGCGTCGGCGAGGAGCCCCGTCGCCTGCGCGAGCAGCGCCGCCGTCCAGGTCGAGGCGAGCCGGGTGCGCAGCTCCGGGTCGGCGGGCTGCAGGGTGTCGTCCCAGTCGCCCTCGCCGTACGCGGGCAGGTCGGTCCCCGGCAGCCGGTGGGCGTCGAGGAAGTCGAGCGTCCGGCGCAGGTGGTCGCGGACGGTGGCGGTGGCGTCCGGCCCCGAGACCGCCGGTGCGCGCGTCTCGTCGTCCCAGAACGGGACCGTCTCCTCCAGCACCGCGAGGTCGCCCGTCGCCTCGAGGTACTGGCCGAGGGCGAAGAGCGGCCACACGACTATGTCGCCGTGCGAGGTGGCGCTGTAGACCTCGGCGTAGGAGTCGAACATGAACCACTGCGGGTAGTCGCCGTCGCGGTGCTGCCGGGCGAACGTCCGCAGCACGATGTCGCGGGCGACGTCGTGCCGCCCGGCCGCCGTCATGAGCTCGAACGGGCCCTGGGACACGTCGCGCGTTCCCCACGCCGCGCCCGAGTACTGCTCCAGCCCGTGCGGGGAGAGGAAGTGCGTCAGCGCGTCGTGGACGTACCAGGGGACGAGCGCGTCGAGCTCCTCGGCGGCGAGCGCGTCGTGCGGTCGCAGGGTCAGCCCGAGGACGGTGCGGGCCTGCTCGCGGTGGGCGGTGAGCCTCGCCTCGCGCTCGGCGTCCTCGACCGGTCGGCCGAGCAGGGCGCGGGCAGCCGCCGGTCCGTCGAGCGAGCTGGTCAGGGTGAGGGAGGCCGTGCGCCTCGTCGGCGCGGTCGCGAGGTGCGTGACTGGCCCCGGCGGTCGGGCGCCGTCGAACAGCTCCGCGTCGTCGTCGAGGCCGGCGGTGCCGCGGAGGGCGTAGGCGAGCCCGGGATCGTGCCGCTGGACCGCGCTGCCGTCGGCGGGGACGAGGACGAGGGTGTCGGCGTCGATCCGCTCCCGGTGCCAGCCCCCGCCCTCCTCGTCCAGCTCGACCGTGAACCGCACGGAGAGGTCCAGCTCGCACCGCACGGTGACGTCGAGTCGTGACCGGTCGGCGGCGACCGTCGTCCACACGTCGATCCGGCCGAGCTCGCCCTCGTAGAGCCAGTGCACGCCGCCGAGGTCGATCGTCAGGGCCGAGGGCACGGTGAGCAGCCGCGGCCCGTCGCCCGGGTCGACGAGGACGCGGACGCCGCTGGCGCGCTGGAGGTTGAGGTGGTGCCGGTGGACCCCGACGACCCGGTTCGCCGTCGTGTTGCCGGCCACGACGTGCGAGGCGAACACGCCCGGCGCGAACGCGGTCGCCGCGAGCAGGCCCGGCGTGGGGCGGATCGCGTCGCCCGCGCGGAGGATGTGGCCGTGCGAGCGCTCGGCGAGCGTCTCCTTCGCCCCGGTGACGACGTGGGCCGACGTCGGGGTGAAGAACGAGAGCAGCTCGCCGTCGTCGCCGTGCTCGGGGAGCCGGACGTCGGCGGCGTCGATCCCGAGCGCCGCGAGCAGGTCGGGGGTGGACAGGTCGTCGCCCGCGAGCGGCGGCGCGTCCCGCAGCAGCGACCGGGTCGGGGAGAACGGCTCGAGCGTCTCGGGACGCGAGGCCGCCGTCTCGGCGAGCTCAGCCCACGAGGCGAGCGACGCCGCGTGCGCGTCGAGGTCGGTCCGGGAGTCGGTCCGGACCACGTGGACGACGTCGCGGACGACCGGGCCGTCGCCGAGCTTGAACGGTCGCGTCACCAGGGCCGGGGCCGAGTACTCGTACTGGAGCACACCGTCGGGCGTGCCCGCCGTCAGCCCGTGCGGGAGCGCGTCCCGCCGGGCGAGCGGCGTGTGGAGCTGCAGCGAGTCGGTGCACGACGCGACCGCGCCCCGGGGGGAGAACATGACGTGAAGGGGGAGCAGGGGGGCCGCGGCCATCGTCTGCCGCGAGACGAGCGCGACGCCGGCCGTCGGGTGCTCGACCCGGCGGTGCAGCAGGTACTGGCAGACGTACGCCTCGCTGGACAGGGCGGCGGCCGGCGGTGCGAGCGCGAGGTCCTGCGCGGCGACGAGGTCGTACCGGGCGCCGTCGCCGGCCGGCTCCGTCCCGCCGTCATGGATCGGCTCCGTCCCGCCGTCGCCGGCCGGTTCGCCGAGCTCCACCCGCCAGACCCACAGGTCGGCGTCGGGGTCGACCGTCAGCTCGACCGTCGCGGGAACACCGAGGGCGACCGACCGCCACCGCGCGCGGAGCCCGCCCACCTCGACGGACCGCACGTCGGCGCCGCGCCCCACCAGGGCCGCCACGGCGGCGGGCGCGCCGTGGTCGTCGAGCCGGCGGAGCCACAGCCCGCCGACGGGGGCGTCGTGCACGCCCGGGAGGTACTGGGAGACGAGCAGCCCGTCGGCCGCGATGCGGTGGACGTCACCCGAGCCCGTCAGATCGACGGTGAGCCGCTGGCCCCCGATCGTTCGCGATCCTGAGGGTGGGCGTCGGGTGTCGGCCATGGGTCCTAGGTCTCCTGAGGTGGTGGGGATGGGGGAGCGACGTCGCCTGCGCTCTCGCGCGGCGGTGCCCCGAGGATCTGGAGGAAGTGCTCGAAGAGGTCGACCATGTCGACGTCGTCCGGGTCGAGCAGCCACTGGAGCTGCAGGCCGTCCATGACCGCCGAGACGAGCTGGCCGATCCGCTCGGGATCGACGTCGGGGCGCAGCCGGGAGGCGGCGACCTCCGCGCGGAAGTTCTCGGTGTCCTGGTGGCGGAGCCTGCGGTAGCGGTCGCGGAAGATGTCGTGCGCCGGGTGCGACAGGTCCGTCGCCTCGGCCGAGACGACGACGTGCAGCCCGACGAGCTCGGGCGTCGCGGCGTTCCGGGCCACCTGGTCCCGGACGGTGTCGAGGAAGGGCGCGCCCTCGGCCTCGCTCAGGCGACGCCGCTCCTCGTCCCGCCGGTCGCGCTCCACGAGCGTCGCCGTCAGCAGGTCGGCCTTGCTGCGGAAGTGGTGGAGCAGTCCGGCCTCCGAGATCCCTATGCGCTGGGCGATGTCCCGCAGCGTGCTCCCGCGGAACCCGCTCTCCGCGAAGGCGTCGACCGCCGTCGCGAGGATCTCCCGGCGTCGCTCGGCGCCGCGGAGGTGTCGTCGGTCCTCGGTCCGAGCTGGGGGAGCTGGGGTCTCGGCGGTCACATGCACGGTTCGACGCCTCCTCGGGGTCGTGGGGAACGTGCACAGTCTGCCTGCCTCGTCGGTGAGTGCGCCACGGGAGGGCTGCGGGCCGTGGACCTGGGCCATCAATATAACCGACCGAGCGCACGCTAGGCTATGCTCGACACACCGCTCCAACGATGGGGCGCACTCGATGAGGAGGGTTGTTGTGGTTCGACACAAGGCGATCAGGGCGGTGCTGATCGGCGCCGCCGCCGCACTCGTTCTGAGTGGATGCGGCAGGGCGGACGACGCTGGCACCCCGAGCGGCGACGCGAGCAACGGTGGCTCCCAGGCCGCCATCGACGACTCACCGGCCGAGGGTGAGATCACGATCTGGATGATGGGGGAGGAGGGAGAGAAGTTCCCCGACTTCGCCACGAAGTTCACCGAGGAGAACCCGGACGCCAAGATCACGGTCACGACGATCCCCTGGGGCGACGTGATGACGAAGTTCCAGACCGCCGTGACGGCCGGAACGACGCCGGACGCCATCATGATCGGCTCGTCCGGGATGGCCGCCATGGTGGCGACGGGCGGTCTCGCGCAGGTGCCGGACGGGCTCGTCGACGCGGGCTCGTTCGTCCAGGGCGCGGCCGACTCGGTCGTCGCGAACGACGCGACGTGGGCCGTCCCGTGGTACGTCGAGACGCGCGTCCTCTACTACCGGTCCGACCTCGCCGCCGAGTACGGGCTCGACGCCCCGACGACGTGGGACGAGGCGCTCGAGTTCTCCAAGGCGTTCCAGGAGCACGGCGCCGAGTGGGGCATGCAGCTGCCCGTCGGCCAGGTGGAGAACCCCAGCCAGGTCATCCTGCCCTGGTACTCCCAGCAGGGCGGCTCGGCCCTCACGGCCGACGGCACGGCGTACGACTTCGACAACGACCTCATGGTCGAGGCGATGGAGTACTACGCCTCGTTCTTCGAGCAGGGCGTCTCCCCGCTCACGGGCTACGGCGACACCGCTGCACCGTCGTTCGTCGACGGGTCCAACCCCGTCTTCATCTCGGGCCCGTGGATGGTGAACGTCCTCGGTGACCTCGCCGGCGCCGACTGGGTCGACCAGAACGTCGCGACCGCCGTCATCCCCGGTGGCAAGGACAACAACAACTCCTACATCGGCGGCGCGCACCTCGGCGTGTTCAAGGACGCGAAGAACGCCGACGGGGCGTGGAAGCTCATCCGCTGGCTGTCCCAGCCCGAGGTCCAGCAGGAGTGGTGGGAGGCCAGCTCCGACCTGCCGTCCGTCTCCTCCGCGTGGGACTACGAGCCGCTCCAGGCCGACGAGCGGTTCAAGGTCCTGTCCGACCAGCTTGAGAACACGGTCGCGCCGCCGAGCGTCCCGACCTGGGACGAGATCGGCGGTGTCATCAGCACCGAGTCGGAGAAGCTGATCCACGGCCAGACCACGGCCGAGGAGGCCGTCAAGGCGATCCAGGCCAAGGCCGACGCGGTCGGGCTGGGCTGGTAGGAGACGGCCATGTCCGTCACGACTGAAGGGCGGCGCCGGCCCGGTGTCGGCGCCGCCCCTCGGCGATCGAGCGCCACCGAGCGTCGTCGTCGCCGTCAGGGTCTCGTCGCCTGGCTGTTCGCGCTCCCGTTCGTGCTCATCTTCATGGTGTTCATGTTCGGGCCGCTGGTCTGGTCGTTCGGGATGTCCTTCACCGACATGACCATCCGGGACATCCGGACCCCGTTCTCGGTGAACTTCGAGGGCCTGCAGAACTTCGTCGCGGTCTTCCAGGACGAGACGTTCCGCAAGGCGCTCGTCAACACCCTGTACTTCACGGTGGTCGGGATCCCGCTGACGATGGTGTTCGGCCTCGCGCTCGCCGTCGCGCTGAACACGGGGATCGAGAAGTTCCGGTCCGTCTTCCGCGTCGGCTTCTACACGCCCGTCGTGACGTCGATCGTCGCGGTCGCGGTCGTGTGGCGCTTCATGCTGCAGGGCGACGGCCTCGTCAACACCGTGCTCGGCTGGGTCGGGATCAACGGGCCGGACTGGCTGAACGACCAGTACTGGGCGATGCCGTCGATCATCCTCATGGCCGCCTGGCGGAACATGGGCACGCTCATGATCATCTTCCTCGCCGGCCTCCAGGCGATCCCGAGCGACGTCTACGAGGCGGCCGAGGTCGACGGCGCGAGCAAGTGGCGTCAGTTCCGCACGATGACGCTGCCGCTCCTGCGCCCGACGCTCCTGCTCGGGGCCGTGCTGCTCTCGGTCGGCTTCCTCCAGGTGTTCGAGGAGCCCTTCGTCATGACCAAGGGCGGTCCGCTCAACTCGACGCTGACGATGAGCTTCTTCGTCTACAACCAGTTCGGCTACGGACGGTTCGGCTTCGGGTCGGCCGCCGCGTACGTGCTGTTCGCGTTCATCGCCGCGCTCGCGGCCGTCCAGTTCCGCATCCTGCGATCGAAGGACTGACCATGGTGACCGTCAACCCCGTGTCGTCCCGTCCGGCCTCGCCCGGCCCCGTGTCCTCCGCGCGCTCCGCCCTGCGCTTCCCGTGGTCGCGCGCCGTGACCTACACGGTGCTGTCCGTCGGGCTCCTCGTGACGATCATGCCGTTCATCTGGATGCTGCTCGGCAGCTTCAAGACGCAGGGCGAGCTGCTCCGGCGCCCGATCACCTGGTGGCCGCAGGCGCCGACGACGGAGAACTACGAGACCTGGATGTCCCAGCTCGACTACGGCAAGTTCCTCACGAACTCGCTCATCGTCGCCGTCTGCGTCGTGCTGGGGAACCTGCTCTTCTGCTCGATGGTCGGGTACGCGCTGGCGAAGATCGACTTCCCCGGCCGGCGCCTCCTGTTCGGCCTCGTCATGACGATGCTCATGGTGCCGGGCGTCGTCACCCTGATCCCGACGTTCGTCATCGTGGCGAACCTGGGGCTGGTCAACACCTACCCGGCGCTCATCCTGCCGTTCCTGGCCGGACCGCTCGGCGTCTTCCTCATGCGCCAGTACATCCAGGGCATCCCGGACGCGCTCATGGAGGCCGCTCGGATCGACGGGGCCGGGGAGTTCCGCGTGTTCTCCCGGATCGTGCTGCCCCAGTGCGGGCCGCCGCTGGCGACGCTCGCGATCCTCACGTTCCTCGGGTCGTGGAACAACTTCCTCTGGCCGCTCGTCGTCGCGCAGACCGAGGACATGTACACGCTGCCCGTCGCGCTGTCCCTGTACTCGGTCGGGTCGAACCAGACCAACTACGGGATCCTCATGGCCGGCTCGGTGCTCGTGGTGGCGCCGATCCTCGTCCTCTTCCTGCTGCTGCAGCGCTATTTCGTCCAGGGCATCGCCATGACTGGCATCAAGTAGGACCGACCCCTTCGGAGTGATCATGACGACCATCCAGTTCCCGGCCGACTTCCTCTGGGGCGCCTCGACGGCGGCGCACCAGATCGAGGGCAACAACCTCAACAGCGACTGGTGGCAGCGCGAGGTGGAGCCGGGCTCGCGCCTCGCCGAGCGGTCGGGCGACGCCGCCGACAGCTACCACCGCTACCGCGACGACATCGACATGCTCGCGGCCTCGGGCCTGCGCAGCTACCGGTTCTCCGTCGAGTGGGCCCGGATCGAGCCCGAGCGCGGCATGGTCTCCCGCGCGGAGCTGGCCCACTACCGCCGGATGATCCAGTACTGCCTGGACGCCGGGGTGACCCCGCTGGTGACGCTCCACCACTTCACCAACCCGCGCTGGTTCGTCCGGGACGGCGGCTGGCTCGACCCGGGCGCCCCCGACCTGTTCGCGCGCTACGTCGAGACCGTGCTGCCGATCCTCGACGGCGTCTCGCACGTGTTCACGATCAACGAGCCGAACATCCTCGCGATGATGATCGGCGGCGAGAAGGGCGAGGAGCAGCTCCAGGCCGGGGCGCTGCCGGCGCCCGACCCGGTCGCGACCGAGCACCTCATCGCGGCCCACCGCCGGGCGGTCGACCTCGTGCGGACCACCGGCATCCCGGTCGGGTGGCCCGTCGCGCCGCAGCAGTTCTTCGCCGACCCCGGCGCGGAGGAGGTGCTGCGCGCGTACGCCCACCCGCGCGAGACGGTGTTCCTCGAGGCCGCGCGCGGGGACGACTTCGTCGCCGTCCAGGCCTACACCCGGACGCGGATCACGCTCGACGGGCCGCAGCCGGCGCCGGAGGGCGCCGAGGTGACGCTCACCGGCTGGGAGTACTACCCGCCGGCGATCGCCGAGGCCGCCCGGCTCGGCCACGAGATCACGGGGCTGCCCGTCCTCGTGTCGGAGAACGGCATCGCGACCGCCGACGACGCGCGCCGGATCGACTACACGCGCGACGCCCTGCGCCACCTGCACGAGGCGATGGAGGAGGGGACGCCGATCCTCGGCTACCTGCACTGGTCGCTCCTCGACAACTACGAGTGGGGCTCGTTCCGGCCGACCTTCGGCCTCGCCTCGTGGTCGCCCGAGACCTTCGAGCGCCTGCCCAAGCCCAGCCTCGCCTGGCTGGGCGGCGTGGCCCGCGACGGCCGGCTCGACGTCGACTGACCGCGCCGCGAGAGTCGGGAGGAACGGTGCTGCGCCCGCAGGACGGACCGACGCGCGAGTCGACGCGGCTGGACGGCGTGTGGCGGTTCCGCGCCGACCCGGACGGGACCGGGCGCGACGCGGCGTGGTCGCGGGGCGTCCCGGACGCCGGCCGGATGCCGGTGCCCTCGTCCTACGGCGACGTCCTGCCCGGGTCGGGGCTGCGCCAGCACGTCGGTGACGTCTGGTACGAGCGCGAGGTCTGGGTCCCGAGCGGCTGGCGCGGGCGGCGGGTGCTGCTTCGGTTCGACGCGGCCGCGCACGAGGCGACCGTCTGGGTCAACGGCGTCGAGGTCGCGCGGCACGTCGGCGGATACCTCCCGTTCGAGGCCGACGTGACGGATGCGGCGCCGGCGGGGGAGCCGGCCCGCGTCGTCGTCCGCGTGGGCAACGAGCTGACGCTGGCGACCATCCCGCCGGGCGTGGTCGAGACGACCGCCTCCGGCCGGCGACAGCGCTACTTCCACGACTTCCTCCACTACTCGGGGCTGCACCGCAGCGTCTGGCTCTCGGCCGTCCCGCCCGTCCGGTTCGACACGCTCGACGTGGCGACCGAGCTGGCGCCGACCGGTGAGCCGCCGCCGGTCGAGCGGGCGACGGGCGAGGGGGGCCCGGTCGCCCGGGCGGCCCGACGGGACGCGACGGTCCGGGTCCGGGCCGGCGTCGCGGGCGACGCGTCGGGCGCCGTCGTGACCGCCGTCCTGCTCGACGCGGACGAGCGTGAGGTGGCCCGGGACGCGGGCGACGCCGGCGCCGCGATCGAGCTCGCGGTCCCGGACGCGCACCCGTGGGCGCCGGGGGACGGGTACCGATACCTGCTCCGCCTGGAGCTGCGCGACGCCGCGGGCGACCTGCTGGACGCCTACGCCACCCGGGTCGGGATCCGCACCGTGCGCGTCGACGGGGCGCGCCTCCTCGTCAACGACGTCCCCGTGCGGCTGCGCGGCTTCGGCCGGCACGAGGACCACCCGGTACGCGGCAAGGGGCACGACGACGTCCTGGCCGTCCACGACCACGAGCTGCTCGGCTGGTTCGGCGCGAACTCCTTCCGCACGTCCCACTACCCGTACGCCGAGGAGGTGCTCGACCTCGCGGACGAGGACGGGCTGCTCGTCATCAGCGAGTCGCCGGCGGTCGGGCAGAACGCGGTCTTCTCCGGCGGCCGGCTCGGGGCCGAGACGTTCGGCGAGGGACCCGACCTCATCGGCGCGGACGCGCAGGCGGCGCACGCGCGGGTGCTGCGCGAGCTCCTCGCGCGGGACGCGCTGCACCCCAGCGTCATCGCCTGGTCGATCGCCAACGAGCCGGCGAGCTCGACCGACGCGGCCGAGCGCTACTTCGCCCCGCTGGTCGACCTGGTGCGCGAGCTCGACCCCTCGCGGCCCGTGACGTTCGCGAACGAGACGAGCAACCGTCCGGGGCGGTGCCGCGTCACGCCGATGGTCGACCTGCTCCTCGTCAACCGCTACCTCGGCTGGTACGTCGACACCGGCGACCTGGTCTCGGCCGAGGAGCACCTGCGCGCCGAGCTGGCGGCCTGGGCCGAGCTCGGCAAGCCGATCGTCGTGAGCGAGTTCGGCGCGGACGCCGTCGCCGGCGTCCACCACCTCGACCCCGAGCCGTGGTCCGAGGAGTACCAGCGCGACCTCGTCGCGATGTCCACCCGCGTCTTCGACACCGTCCCGGCCGTGATCGGGGAGCACGTCTGGAACCTCGCCGACTTCGCGACGGCGCCCGGGCTCATCCGGGTCGACGGCAACCGCAAGGGCGTCCTGACCCGTCAGCGGCAGCCGAAGGCCGCGGCCTGGGCGCTGCGCGAGCGCTGGCGGGCGGCGGCGGAGCGCGAGCGAGCCGCCGCGACCGGGCGCGACGAGGACCACCGCCGGAACCACCAGAAGGGGAGCGACCGTGACCGCCCTGACACTCCGTGACCGCCAGATCCTCGCCGACGGCGAGCCGACGATCGTCGTCGCTGGCGAGGTCCACTACTTCCGCCTCCACCCGCGGGACTGGGAGTCCCGGCTGTGCCTCCTGCGCGAGGCGGGGGCCGACACGGTGGCCACCTACGTGCCGTGGGTCGTGCACGAGCGCGGTGACGGCACGATCGACCTGGTCGGCCGGACCGACCCGTCCCTCGACCTCGGCGGCTTCGTCGACCTCGCCGCGGACCGTGGGCTGCGGGTCCTCCTGCGGCCGGGGCCGTTCATCATGGCGGAGACCGCCGGCGAGGGCGTGCCCGACCGGGTGCGCCGCGAGCACCCGGAGGTCGTGCCGCTCGGCTGGCACGGCCGGCCCGTCCCCACGGCCGAGCTCGACTACCTCGCCCCCGCCTTCCTCGGCGAGGTCCGACGCTGGTACGACGCGGTCGGTGCCGTCGCCGCGCCCCGGATGGCGCCGGCGGGCGGACCGGTCGCGGCCGTCCAGCTCGACAACGAGGTCGGGATGCTGGCCTGGGTGTCGAACGCCCCGCACCTCGACGACCGCTCGCTCGCGGAGCTGCGCGACTGGCTGGAGGCTCGCCACGGCGACCGGCTGGCGCGGCGCTACCCCGGACTGGCGGACGCCTCGACGGCGGAGTCCCTCGCGTCCTTCGCCGCGTCGATCCGGTCGCCGCGGCCGGAGTGGGCGCAGCGGCTGCGGATCGACCTCGGGCGGTTCGCGCGCGGTCGGCTCGCCCGCTACGTCGACCTCCTCGCCGGGTACGCCCGGGAGGCGGGCATGGGCGGCGTCCCGTTCCTCGTCAACGTCCACGGCACGGCGGAGAGGTCCGGTGCGCCGTTCCCCGTCGGCATCTCCCAGCTCGTCGAGACGTACGCCGGGAAGCCGGGGTTCGCCGCGGGGTCCGACCACTACCTCGGCGACCTCGACCTGCCCCGCGCCGCCGACCTGCACCTGATGAACGCCTGCCTCACGGCCGTCAACGGCCCCGACCAGCCCACCACCGCGCTGGAGCTCGAGGCCGGGGCCGGCGACTACGCCGACGACCTCGCCCACGCCACCGACCCCTCCGCCGTCGTGCTCAAGACGCGCCTGTCGCTCGCGCAGGGCAACCGACTGCTCAACTACTACCTGTTCGCCGGCGGGACCAACGGCGTCGCCGACCCGCCGCGCTCGGACGGCACCACGCGGTTCGGCATCACGGGGGAGCGGCACGGCTTCTCCGCCCCGGTCGACCCCGAGCGCGGCCGGAGCCGGCACTTCGCGTCGCAGGCGGAGGCGATGTCGCTCGCGGCACGGCTGCGGCCGTGGATCGCCGACGCCCGGGAGGAGCACGACGACCTCGCGATCGGCCTCCACCTCGACCACTACCTCACGGAGTACGTCCCGCCGCGGACCGGGCCCGCCGAGGACGTGGCCGAGCTGGAGTACGCCCGCGGCGCCGGTCCGCGCGGCCTCGTCGGGCGCGTCCTGCTCACCCTCGGCTACCGGTACGGGGCGGTCGACCTGCAGACGTCAGGAGACCTGCCCCGGCTGGTCGTGCTCGGCACCCCCAGGGCCGTCGCCCGCGACGTCCAGGAGCTGCTGGCGCGGCACGTGCTGGACGGCGGCTCGCTGCTCATGCTCGGGCACCTGCCCGTCACGGACCTCGACGGCGAGGCCTGCACGGTGCTCGCCGACGCGCTCGGCATCGCGGCGACGGGCGAGGTGGTCGACCGGCCCGACTGGTTCACCTCGGTCACCTCGACCTGGGGTCGGGCGACCGAGCGTCGGGTGAGCCGGGCCGAGACCTACGCGGCACCCGGGGCGGAGGTGTTCCTCCGGGAGGCGATCGGCGGCGAGCCGACGGGGCTGCTCGTGCGGGCCGGGCGCGGCACCGCCGTCCTGGTCGGCTGCGACTACGGGGTCGACCTCGAGCTGTTCCGCACCGTCCTGACGAGGCTGGGCGTGGCGCCCGGTCTCGCGCGGGAGCCGCACCCCGGCCTCGTCACCACCACGACCCGCGCGGCGGACGGCTCCCGCCTCCTCCACGTGCTCAACGTGAGCGGGTTCGCGCTGCGGAGCGCGTTCGAGCTCGACGGGACGCGGCTGTTCGACGGTGCCGAGATCGAGGTGCCGGCGCGCTCCGGGCTGGCACTGCCCATCGGCGTCCGGGTCGCCGGACGCGAGCTGGCGGCGACGAGCGAGGTGCTCGGGGTCGACGGCGGGAGGGTCCGGCTGGCGGCCCCCGGCCGCGCGTGGCTCGACGGCGCCGAGGTCGACGCAGCGGACGGCGCTGTGGCGCTCTAGCCGCGACGGTTCAGTCGGCGGTTCAGCCCGCGGCCGCGGCCGCGGACCCGGCCTCGGTCGCCGGCCGGGCCACCGACGTGCCGATCTCGACGTCGACGACGACGGGGTAGTGGTCGCTCGGCAGCACGGCGTCGGCGGTCTCGTCGATCGCCGGCACGTCGTAGGCGAGCACCTCGATGCCCGGACCGACCAGCACCCAGTCGATCCGCTCGGCGTGCTCCCCACCCGAGTCCCGGATCGCCGCCGGGACCCAGTCGTGGAAGGTAGCGCCCGACCCGGTCGGCGCCGACCGGGACGCCTCGCGCGCGTCGCGCAGCCCGGTCAGCGCCGCGGCGACCGGCGCCGAGCCCGGACCGGCGTTGAGGTCACCGAGGACGACGTCGCGGCCCGGGCCGGCGGCCGCGATCCGGTCGAGGACGAGCCGCATCCCGAACTCCCGAGCGTCCTCGCTCTCGTGGTCCAGGTGGACGTTCCACACCCGCAGCTCCCCGGCCCCCGCCACCGCGTCGAGCACGGCCCAGGTGCACACACGAGCGCAGTGCGTCCCGGGATGGAGGCTGGGGACGTCCGGCGACGGCGACAGCCAGAACGTCCCCCACGTGCGGATCGACCACCGGTCGGACCGCACGAGCAGCGGGACGTGCTCGCCGGCCGCGTCGCCGTCGTCCCGGCCGACCCCGACCGCGATGTACGACGGGAGGTCGGCGCGCAGGTGCGCGAGCTGGTGCGCGACCACCTCCTGGAGCGCCGCGACGTCGGGAGCCGCCTCGCGGACCACCGCGACGAGCGCCTCGCGGCGATCCCGGGTCCACGCCGCGTGCCGCTCGCCGGGGGAGTCGTTCTTGATGTTGTACGTCATGAGATGGGCGCGGGTCATGGACACATTCTTCCCGGGTTCCTTCCCGGATTCCTCCCGTGGCGAAGGGGAGGGGCCGGCCACGTCCGATGTCGGAGCCTCGACCTAGGGTGGGTGACGTGACCGATCCGGCGAGCTACCGGCCGAAGCCCGGCGAGATACCCGACTCCCCGGGCGTCTACCGCTTCTCGGACCCCTCGGGTCGCGTCATCTACGTCGGCAAGGCCAAGAGCCTGCGTCAGCGCCTCGCGAGCTACTTCGCCGACCTCACGACGCTCCACCCCCGCACGGCCACGATGGTGACGACCGCGAGCCGGGTCGAGTGGACGGTCGTCTCGACCGAGGTCGAGGCGCTCAGCCTCGAGTACTCCTGGATCAAGGAGTTCGACCCGCGGTTCAACGTCAAGTACCGGGACGACAAGTCCTACCCCTACCTCGCCGTCACGATGGGGGAGGACTTCCCGCGCGTCCAGGTGATGCGCGGCGCCAAGCGGCCGGGGACGCGCTACTTCGGGCCGTACTCGCACGCGTGGGCGATCCGCGAGACGGTCGACCTGCTCCTGCGGGTGTTCCCCATCCGGAGCTGCTCGGCCGGGGTGTTCAAGCGGGCGGCCGCGAGCGACCGGCCCTGCCTGCTCGGGTACATCGACAAGTGCTCGGCGCCGTGCGTCGGGCGGATCACACCGGAGGCGCACCGCCTGCTCGCCGAGGACTTCTGCGCCTTCATGGCCGGCGACACGGGGACGTTCGTCAAGCGGGTCGAGCGGGAGATGCGCCAGGCGGCGAGCGAGCTCGACTTCGAGCGAGCTGCGCGCCTGCGGGACGACCTCGGGGCGCTGCAGCGCGTGGTGGAGAAGAACGCCGTCGTGCTCTCGGACGCCACGGACACCGACGTGTTCGCGCTCGCGCTCGACGAGCTGGAGGTGTCCGTCCAGGTGTTCCACGTGCGCGGCGGGCGCATCCGCGGCCAGCGCGGCTGGGTCTCCGAGCGCGTCGAGGACCTCGACGAGGCCGAGCTGGTCGAGCGGCTCCTGCTCCAGGTCTACGGCGACGGCGGAGCCGACGTCCCGCGCGAGGTGCTCGTCCCGCACCTGCCCGGCGACCACGCCGAGCTGTCCGACTGGCTGGCGCAGCGCCGCGGCGCGCGGGTGCAGCTGCGCGTCCCGGTCCGCGGGGACAAGAGGGCGCTGGCCGACACGGTCCGGACGAACGCCGAGGGCGCCCTCGCGCTGCACAAGGTCCGCCGCGCCGGCGACCTCACCTCCCGCTCGCGCGCGCTGGAGGACCTCCAGCGCGAGCTCGAGCTGCCGTCGTCGCCGCTGCGGATCGAGTGCATCGACATCTCCACCACCCAGGGCACCCACCAGGTCGGCTCGCTCGTCGTCTTCGAGGACGGCCTGCCCCGCAAGTCCGACTACCGCCACTTCGTCGTGCGCGGCGAGTCCGGCGAGGGAGCCCGGGACGACACGGCCGCCATGTACGAGGTGGTCTCCCGGCGGTTCTCCCGGATGCGCCAGGAGCGCGAGACCACGGCGATGCCGGGCATCGACCCCGAGACCGGTCGTCCGCAGCGGTTCGCCTACGCGCCGAACCTCCTCGTGGTCGACGGCGGGCCGCCGCAGGTGGCCGCCGCGGCCCGCGCGCTGGCGGACCTGGGGGTCGAGGACATCGCGCTCGTCGGCCTCGCCAAGCGCCTCGAGGAGGTGTGGCTGCCGGGGGAGGAGTTCCCCGTGGTGCTCCCGCGGACGAGCGAGGGGCTCTACCTGCTCCAGCGCGTGCGCGACGAGGCGCACCGGTTCGCCATCAGCCATCACCGCAAGCGCCGCGGCAAGGCGATGACGCGCTCCGCGCTCGACGACGTCCCGGGCCTCGGCCCCGCCCGGCAGAAGGCCCTGCTCGCGCACTTCCGCTCGCTCAAGGGGCTGCGCGCGGCGAACGTCGAGGAGATCGCCGAGGTGCCGGGGATCGGGCCCCGGCTCGCGCTCACCGTCCACGACGCGCTGCACCGCGAACCCGCCGCCGGATCGACCGCCGAGCCTGGCATCCTGGGGGCATGACGGACGACAGCGACGCCCCTCGCCTCCGGCACGCCAGCGTGCCCAAGCGCCCCGCGGGTGCCGACGGGGCCTCCCAGGGCCCGTCCGTGCCCGGACCGGAGGCAGGATCGTCCGCCCCGTCCCCGTCGCCGGTCGCGTCGGAACCCGACCCGCTCACGGTCCCCGGCGGCATCCCGCTGCTCGAGGCCGTGACGCCGGCGCCGCGCGCCGAGCGCAGCGAGGTGCTCCTCGTCACGGGCATGTCGGGAGCCGGCCGGACGCGGACGGCGGCCGTGCTGGAGGACCTCGACTGGTACGTCGTCGACAACCTCCCGCCGCGCCTGCTCGCGCCGATGGTCGGGATGATGTCGCCGACCGGGGGCGTGCGCCGGCTCGCGGCCGTCGTCGACGCGCGCGGCAAGGAGTTCTTCGCCGAGCTGGCCCCCGTGCTCGAGGCGTTCCACGCGCAGGGCATCGCCTACCGGATCGTCTTCCTCGACGCGGACGACGCCGCGCTCGTGCGCCGGTTCGAGTCGGTCCGCCGGCCGCACCCGCTGCAGGGGGACGGCACGATCCTCGACGGCATCGCGGCCGAGCGCACCCTCACGGCGCACCTGCGCGAGCGCGCCGACGTCTACCTCGACACGACCGACCTCACGGTGCACGAGCTGGCCCAGACCATCCGGGAGACGGTCGCCGGCGAGGGCGACCGGCCGCTCGCGGTCACCGTCGTCTCGTTCGGCTTCAAGTACGGTCTGCCGCTCGACGCCGACCAGGTGCTCGACGTGCGCTTCCTCGCCAACCCGTACTGGGTCACGGAGCTGCGCCACCTCACCGGCAAGGACGAGCCGGTGGCGCGCTACGTGCTGTCGCTGCCCGGAGCCGAGGAGGTCGTCGAGCGCTACGCCGAGCTGCTCGAGCCGATCCTCGCGGGGTACCTCGTCGAGCAGAAGCCGTACGTCACCATCGCGATCGGGTGCACGGGCGGCAAGCACCGCTCCGTCGCCATGTCGATCCGGCTCGGCGAGCTGCTGCGCGAGCGCGGCTACTCCGTGCACAACGTCCACCGCGACCTCGGACGGGAGTGAGACCATGACCGCGCTCGACCCGCTGCGTCTCACGCCCCAGCGCATCGTCGCGCTCGGCGGCGGGCACGGCCTCGCGGCCTCGCTGCTCGCGCTGCGCCACCTCACGCCCGACCTCACGGCGATCGTCACGGTCGCCGACGACGGGGGCTCCTCCGGCCGGCTGCGCACGGAGCTGGGCATCCTGCCGCCGGGCGACCTGCGGATGGCCCTCGCGGCCCTGTGCGACGACACGGCGCGCGGTCGCGCCTGGCACGAGCTGCTCCAGCACCGGTTCACCAGCGGCGGCTCGCTCGACCATCACGCGGCCGGCAACCTGCTGCTGGCGGCGGCCTGGGCGGCCGAGGGCGGCGTCGTCGCCGGTCTCGACCGGCTGGGCGAGCTGCTCGGGGTGCGGGGACGCGTGCTCCCGATGGCCGCCGAGCCGCTGGTCATCGAGGCGGACGTCGTCCGCGACGGGCAGCCCGACATCGTCGTGACGGGGCAGAGCCGCGTGGCCGTGACGAGCGGCCGCGTGACGCGCGTCCGGCTCCTGCCGGAGAACCCGCAGACCTGTCCCGAGGCCATCGCGGCGATCCGCGCGGCCGACTGGGTCGTCCTCGGCCCCGGCTCCTGGTACACCTCGGTCCTCCCGCACCTCCAGGTGGCCCAGCTCCGCGCCGCGATCCACGCCGCCAGCCGCGTCGCGCTCACGCTCAACCTCCAGCAGCAGGAGGGCGAGACGGACGGGTTCACGGCCGCCGACCACCTGCGCGTCCTGCGCGAGGTCGACCCGGAGCTGCGCGTCGACGTCGTCCTCGCCGACCCCGCCTGGGTCGACGACCTGCCCGACCTCGAGGCGGAGGCGACGGAGCTCGGCGCCCGCGTCCTGCTGCGGCAGGTGCGGGCCGACGACGGCACCCCGCGGCACGACCCGCTGCGGCTCGCCGCGGCCTACCGGGACGCGTTCGCGCAGACCTGGGGAGACGTCGGGGAGTAGGCCCGCGGGCCCTCCACCGGTCGCTCGGCTCCCCACGACGACGCGCGGGGTGGCAGGATGTCCGGCATGTCGCTGACCGCTGCCGTGAAGGATGAGCTGGCGAGAGTCAGGGTCGATCGCATCTCCAGCCGCAAGGCCGAGGTGGCCGCGACCCTGCGCTTCGCCGGGGGCCTCCACATCATCTCGGGCCGGATCGTCATCGAGGCCGAGCTCGACAACGCCGCCGCCGCCCACCGCCTGCGCGCCGCCATCCACGAGGTGTACGGCCACAAGAGCGACATCATCGTCGTCTCGGGGGGCGCACTGCGCCGGGGCAACCGGTACGTGGTGCGCGTGGTCCGCGAGGGCGAGGCGCTCGCCCGGCAGACGGGCCTGCTCGACCAGCGCGGCCGGCCCGTGCGCGGCCTGCCGCCGCAGGTCGTCTCGGCCAGCGTCGGGGACACGGTCGCCGCCTGGCGCGGCGCGTTCCTCGCCCACGGCAGCCTCACCGAGCCCGGCCGCTCCGCCGCGCTCGAGGTGACCTGCCCCGGCCCGGAGGCCGCCCTCGCGCTGTGCGGGGCCGCCCGGCGGCTCGGGCTGCAGGCGAAGGCGCGGGAGGTGCGCGGCGTCGACCGCGTCGTCGTCCGCGACGGCGACGCGATCGCCGCGCTGCTCACCCGGATGGGCGCGCACGACGCCGTCCTCGCCTGGGAGGAGCGGCGGATGCGCCGGGAGGTGCGGGGCACCGCGAACCGGCTCGCCAACTTCGACGACGCGAACCTGCGCCGCTCGGCGCGGGCCGCGGTCGCCGCGAGCGCGCGCGTCCAGCGGGCCTTCGAGATCCTCGGCGAGGAGGTGCCCGAGCACCTCGTCCAGGCCGGTCGGCTCCGGCTCGAGCACCGCCAGGCGTCCCTCGAGGAGCTGGGTCAGCTCTCCGACCCGCAGCTCACCAAGGACGCGGTCGCCGGACGCATCCGGCGCCTCCTCGCGACGGCCGACAAGCGGGCGGCCGAGCTCGGGATTCCGGACACGGAGAGCATCCTCACACCGGACATGCTCGACCTCTGAGACGCCTCTCCCGCAGGCACTTGGTCCCTCTTGGCGCAGGTGTCGTGCGTAGTAGTGTCGTGTGTGGAGATAACGGGGACGACCCCCTCCGCGTGGGTTCCGACGGGGCCCGCGCCACCGGACAAGTGCGTGCGCGTGCACGCTTGGAGGACTCATCGTGACCATCCGCGTCGGGATCAACGGCTTCGGCCGCATCGGCCGCAACTTCTTCCGCGCCGTTCAGAAGGCAGGCGCTGACATCGAGATCGTCGCCGTCAACGACCTCACCGACAACAAGACGCTCGCGCACCTGCTCAAGTACGACACCGTGCTCGGCCCGCTCGAGGAGAAGGTGACGTACGACGACGAGTACATCTACGTCGGCGACCACAAGATCCGCGCGATGGCGGAGCGCAACCCGGCCGACCTCCCCTGGGGCGAGCTCGGCGTCGACATCGTCATCGAGTCGACGGGCTTCTTCACGGACGCCGAGAAGGCCAAGGCGCACATCGAGGCCGGTGCCAAGAAGGTCATCATCTCCGCTCCCGCGAAGAACGAGGACGCCACGTTCGTCGTCGGTGTGAACCACACCGACTACAACCCGGAGACCGACAACATCATCTCCAACGCGTCCTGCACGACGAACTGCCTCGCGCCGGTCGCCAAGGCCCTCAACGACGCCATCGGCATCGAGCGCGGCCTCATGACGACGATCCACGCCTACACGGGCGACCAGAACCTCCAGGACGGCCCGCACCGCGACCTGCGCCGCGCCCGCGCCGCCGCCCAGAACATCGTCCCGACCACGACGGGCGCCGCCAAGGCCGTCGCCCTCGTGCTCCCGGAGCTCAAGGGCAAGCTCGACGGGTACGCGCTGCGCGTCCCGACGATCACGGGCTCGGCCACGGACCTCACCTTCACGGCGTCCCGCGAGGTGACGGTCGAGGAGGTCAACGCCGCGGTCAAGGCCGCCGCCGAGGGCGCCATGGCCGGCACGCTGCAGTACACCGAGGACCCGATCGTCTCCTCGGACATCATCTCCAACCCGCACCAGAGCATCTTCGACGCCGGCCTCACCAAGGTGAGCGGCGACCAGGTCAAGATCGTCGCCTGGTACGACAACGAGTGGGGCTACTCCGCCTCCCTCGTCAAGCTCACCGAGTACGTCGGCGAGCGTCTCTGATCCTGCTGCCGCAGACCGAGACTCACTGAGATGTGAGGCGACGCCCGCGTCCGTGTCCACTCCTGGGCGCGGATCGCGGGCGTCGCCGTGTTTCCCCCACCCGACCACCACGGAAGTAGACCCATGAAGACGCTCGAGGACCTGGGCGACCTGCGCGGCAAGACCGTGCTCGTCCGCTCCGACTTCAACGTGCCGCTCGACGGCGACGTCATCACCGACGACGGCCGCATCCGCGCCGCCCTCCCGACCCTCACGGCGCTGCTCGACGGCGGCGCGAAGGTCGTCGTGACCGCCCACCTCGGCCGCCCCAAGGGCGCGCCGGAGGCCAAGTACTCGCTCGCCCCCGTCGCGAAGCGCCTCGGTGAGCTCCTCGGCAAGGACGTCGTCCTCGCCGAGGACCTCGTCGGCCCGAGCGCCGACGCCGTCGTCGCCGGCCTCGCCGACGGCGAGATCGCGCTGCTGGAGAACGTCCGGTTCGACGCGCGCGAGACCTCCAAGGTCGACGAGGAGCGCGCCGCGCTGGCCGCCGAGCTCGTCGCGCTCGGCGGTGGCGTCGACGCGTTCGTGTCCGACGGCTTCGGTGTCGTGCACCGCAAGCAGGCGAGCGTCTACGACGTCGCCCTGGTGCTCCCGCACGCCGCCGGCAAGCTCGTCGGCAAGGAGGTCGAGGCGCTGTCCAAGGCGATCACCGACCCCGAGCGGCCCTACACGGTCGTCCTCGGCGGCTCGAAGGTCTCCGACAAGCTCGGCGTCATCGCGAACCTGCTCGAGAAGGCCGACACGCTCGTCATCGGCGGCGGGATGCTGTTCACGTTCCTCGCCGCCAAGGGCTACGAGGTCGGCAAGTCGCTGCTCGAGGCCGACCAGATCGACACCGTCAAGGGCTACCTGGCCCGCGCCGAGGAGAAGGGCGTCACGATCCTGCTCCCGACCGACATCCTCGCCGCCGAGGCGTTCGACAAGGACGCGGCGTTCGAGGTCGTGGCGGCCGACGCCATCCCGGCCGACGCGATCGGCCTCGACATCGGCCCCGAGTCCGCGAAGGCGTTCGCGGAGGCGATCAAGGCGTCCAGGACGGTCGTCTGGAACGGCCCGATGGGCGTGTTCGAGTTCCCGAACTTCGCGGGCGGCACCCGTGCGGTCGCCCAGGCGATGATCGACGCGACCGCCGCCGGCGCGTTCAGCATCGTCGGCGGTGGCGACTCCGCCGCCGCCGTCCGCCTCCTCGGCTTCGACGAGGACGGCTTCTCCCACATCTCCACCGGCGGTGGTGCGTCGCTCGAGCTCCTCGAGGGCAAGACGCTCCCCGGCCTGGCCGTTCTCGAGAACTGAGGCACCGACATGGCATACGACTCCCCGCGCACCCCGCTCATGGTGGGCAACTGGAAGCTCAACCTCGACCACCTGCAGGCGATCGACCTGGTGCAGAAGCTGGCGTGGACCCTCAAGGACGCCGAGCACGACTACGACCTCACCGAGGTCGTCGTCGCCCCCACGTTCACGAGCCTGCGCTCGGTGCAGACCCTGGTCGACGGCGACAAGCTCCCGATCAAGTACGCGTCGCAGGACGTGAGCTCGCACGCCTCGGGCGCCTACACGGGTGAGGTGAGCGCCGAGCAGCTCGCCAAGCTGGGCGTGTCCTTCGCGATCATCGGCCACTCCGAGCGCCGCGAGTACCACAACGAGACCGACGAGCTGGTGAACGCCAAGATCCTCGCCGCGCTCGGCCAGGGCATCACCCCGATCCTCTGCGTCGGCGAGCCGCTCGAGGTGCGCCAGGCGTCCGAGCACGTCGCCTACACGCTGGCGCAGCTCGACGGCGCCCTCGCCGGGCTCAGCCCGGAGCAGGTCGGCGGCATCGTCGTGGCGTACGAGCCCGTCTGGGCCATCGGCACGGGCGAGGTCGCGACGCCGGACGACGCGCAGGAGATGGCCCAGGCCATCCGCGCCCGCGTCGCCGAGACGGTCGACGCCGACGTGGCGGCCGGCCTGCGCATCCTCTACGGCGGCTCCGTCAAGGCGGACAACGTCAAGGAGATCATGGCCGGGGCCGACGTCGACGGCGCGCTCGTCGGCGGCGCGAGCCTCAAGGTCGACCAGTTCGCTCCGATCGCCGGGTTCCGCGCGCTCTGAGCACCCACGGGCTCCGATGGGGCGGCGTGCGCCGTGTTCGGCGCACGCCGCCCCATCGCCTATCCTTGGGTGGGCCAGTTTCGACGGAAGGGGCAGCGTGGACGCGTTGCGCATCGGACTTCAGGTGATCCTCGTACTCACGAGCATCGTCCTCGTCCTCACGATCCTCATGCACAAGGGCAAGGGCGGCGGCATGTCCGACATGTTCGGCGGCGGCATGTCCTCCTCGATGAGCTCCTCCGGCGTCGCCGAGCGCAACCTCAACCGGATCACGATCGGCACCGCCGCGCTGTGGGGGGTCGTCATCGTCCTGCTCAACCTCATCCAGCGCTACGTCGCCTGAGACCCGGACCGGTAAGGGAGCGCAGCGATGGCAGGTGGTAGCGCGATCCGCGGGTCCCGCGTCGGCGCGGGGCCCATGGGCGAGGCCGAGCGCGGCGAGGCCGCACCCCGAGTGTGGGTGTCCTACTGGTGCGCGGCCGGGCACGAGACCCGGCCGAGCTTCGCCGAGGAGGCCGCCGTCCTCCCGCCGGAGACCTGGGACTGCCCGCGGTGCGGCCTCCCGGCCGGTCAGGACCGGGAGAACCCGCCCTCGGCCCCCAAGAACGAGCCGTACAAGACGCACCTCGCGTACGTGAAGGAGCGCCGCTCCGACACCGAGGGCGCCGAGCTCCTCGAGGAAGCGCTCGCCGCGCTGCGCGAACGCCGCGGCACCGTCTCCTAGCCGTCGGCCGTTCCCGACGCGATCCGCCCGGGTGGGCCGGGGTCCGCTCTGCGCGGATCGACCTCATGGCCGCTGCCCCGCCCGCGTCCAGCCAGGGGTCCGACCTGCGCGGATGTCCGCGCTCCCGCGACCCCTCGGGCTCCTGACCCGCGCCGTTCCGCGCGGAGCGGACGGCCCCGGGCCGCTGGCCCAGGCCTCAGGCGTCGCCGGCGGCCTCGAGGTCGAGGAGCCAGAGCGTCCGATCGGTGCCGGAGACCAGCGCGCACGGCAGCACCGGTGTGCCGGCGTCGCCGGCCAGCCCGCGCGTGACCGCCTCGGCCTTCTCCGCGCCCGACCCGAGCAGCCAGACCTGACGCGCGCCGTCGATGACGTCGCGCGTGAGCGAGACGCGCTGCGGCGGGGGCTTGGGGGAGTCGTGCACCGCGACCGTCGAGCCGCCGGCCTCCAGCGCGGCGTGCCCCGGGAACAGCGACGCCACGTGCCCGTCGGGGCCGACGCCGAGCAGCACGACGTCGAGGGCGGAGGTCGAGTCGGCGCCGCCCGTGATGCCGGCCGCGTCCAGCTCGTCGGCGTAGGCGCGCGCGGCGGCCTCGACGTCCGCCACCCGGTCCGGTCCGGCGACCGGGTGGAGGTGGGCCCCGCGCTCGGCCAGCCCGGCGAGCGCGCCGGCCACGGGGGTGTCGTTGCGGTCCGCCGATCCGTCGGCCGCGAACCGCTCGTCGCCCCACCACAGGTGCAGGCCGGTGAGGTCGAGCGCCCCGAGCAGGTCGGAGGCGAGGAACGCCTCGGCGACCCGGGTCCCGACCCGTCCGCCGGTGAGGGCGACGTGGACCTCGCGGCGCAGCGACTGCGCGTCGAGCACGGCGAGCGCCAGCCGCGCGGCCGTCGCGGCCACGAGCGTGTCGGCGTCGGGGTGGACGACGACGGCGCGCGTGCCGGCCGGTCGACCCGTCGACCCCCGGGTCACGGCGTGACCTTCGCGAGCTCGCGAAGCGCCAGCGGCAGCGCGTGGGTGAGCACCTCGCCGTAGACGACGTCCTCGTCGAGGCGCCGCAGGTCCTCGATGAGGGAGTCCTCGACGGAGCGCAGGGGGAGCGAGACGCGGTGCGAGATGCCGGACGGCTCGGTGATGTGCAGGATGGTCGAGCCGACCGGCCGCTCGAACACGGTCTCGCCGTCCTCGCGGCCCAGCACGATCCGGACCATCGCCTCGGCGCCCTCGATCGCCTCGAAGTGGATCTCGCACTCGAGCGCGTCGGCGAGCCAGCCGCCGATGAGCGAGATCGACGGATGGTCGAGGTTGCCGGCGATCGTCACGGAGCGCACCCGGCCGTGCGAGGCGTCGTCGAGCGCGGAGGCGAGCAGGCCGCGCCAGAGCGTCGCGCGGGCCCAGGCGAGGTCGGTGTCGCCCGGTGCGTAGCCGTCCGCCAGCAGCGTGAGCCGGCCGATCGGGTCGGTGCAGGACAGGGCGTCCGTGATGCGCCGCTGCGCGATGGAACCGAGCGGGTCCCGCGACGGGACCTCCGGGGGAGAGCCCGGCCACCAGGCGACGATCGGGGTGTCCGGCAGCAGGAGCGGCGTGACGAGCGAGTCGAGCTCGGTCGCGGCGCCGCCCCGCGGGCGCAGCACGATGACCTCGCTCGCGCCGGCGTCGGCGCCGACCCGGATCTCCGCGTCCAGACCGTCGGCCGCGGCCTCCGTCGAGTCGTCGGTCGCGACGACGATGACGCGGCACGGGTGCTCCCGGCTCGCCGCGTTCGTCGCGTGGACGGCGCTCTCGACCTCGTCGGGGTGGGCCTGGACCAGCAGCGTGAGGACGCGGCCGAGCGCGACGGCACCGCCCTCCTCGCGCAGTCGGACGAGGCGGGAGGCGATGGCGGAGGACGTCGTGTCCTCGAGCGTGATCTTCACGGTCTCCTCCAGGCGCGGCCGTCGCGGGCCATCATGTCGTGGGCGCTGTCCGGACCCCACGTGCCGGGACGGTACGGATCGGGACGGCCGCTGGACTCCCAGTGCTGCAGGATCGGGTCGAGCACGCGCCAGGACAGCTCGACCTCCTTGCTGTGCGGGAACAGCGGCGGGTCGCCGAGCAGCACGTCGAGGATGAGTCGCTCGTACGCCTCGGGGGAGTTCTCGGTGAACGCGTGGCCGTAGCCGAAGTCCATCGTGACGTCCCGGACCTCCATCTGGGTGCCGGGGACCTTGGCGCCGAACTGGACGGAGACGCCCTCGTCGGGCTGGACGCGGATGACGAGCGCGTTCTGCCCGAGCTCCTGCGTGTCCGCGAGGGCGAACGGCAGGTGCGGGGCGCGCTTGAAGACGACCGCGATCTCCGTGACGCGGCGGCCGAGCCGCTTGCCGGTCCGCAGGTAGAACGGCACGCCAGCCCAGCGCCGCGTGTCGATGTCGAGGCGGACGGCGGCGAACGTGTCCGTCACGGAGTCGGGGGAGATGCCCTGCTCCTCGAGGTACCCGACCACCTTCTCCCCGCCCTGCCAGCCGGCCGTGTACTGGCCGCGCGACGTGTGCAGGTCGAGGTTCTTCGGCAGCGTGATCGCGGAGAGCACCTTCTCCTTCTCGGCGCGCAGCGACGCGGCGTCGAACGAGACCGGCTCCTCCATCGCCGTGAGCGCGAGGAGCTGGAGCAGGTGGTTCTGGATGACGTCGCGGGCGGAGCCGATGCCGTCGTAGTACCCCGCACGCGAGCCGATGCCGATGTCCTCGGCCATCGTGATCTGCACGTGGTCGACGTTGTTGGCGTTCCAGACCGGCTCGAACATCTGGTTCGCGAACCGGAGGGCGAGCAGGTTCTGGACCGTCTCCTTGCCCAGGTAGTGGTCGATCCGGAACACGGAGTCCCCGGGGAACACCGACTCGACGACCTTCTGCAGCTCCAGCGCGCTCGCCAGGTCGTGCCCGAACGGCTTCTCGATGACGACGCGCCGCCACGCCCCGGGCTCGCTCCTGGACAGACCCGACCGGGCGAGCTGGCGGCAGACCAGCGGGAACGCGCTCGGCGGGACGGAGAGGTAGAACGCGTGGTTGCCGCCGGTGCCGCGCTCGGCGTCGAGCCCCTCGACCGTCCTGGCCAGCTCGTCGAACGCCGCGTCGTCGTCGAACTCGCCCTGGACGAACCGGATGCCCTCGGCGAGCTGGCGCCAGACGCGCTCCCGGAACGGCGTCCGGGCGTGCTCCATGACCGCCTCCTTCGTCACCTGGGCGAAGTGCTCGGCGTTCCAGTCGCGGCGGGCGAAGCCGGTGAGGCCGAACCCGGGCGGCAGGAGGCCGCGGTTGGCGAGGTCGTAGATCGCCGGCAGGAGCTTCTTGCGCGAGAGGTCACCGGTCACGCCGAAGATCACGAGGCCCGAGGGCCCCGCGATCCTCGGCAGCCGACGGTCGTCGCTGCGCCGGAGCGGGTTGGCCGGGACGGGGGTCGAGGTCACGACGCAACCGTAGGGCCAGGCACGCGCCGCGTGGGACGGGTGTTCATCTGATGGCGTCGGTGCTCAGCCGGCCGCGGCCGCCAGCGACTCGCGCGCCGCCTGCGCCACGTGCTCCGGCGTGAAGCCGAACTCCCGGAACAGCGTGGCGGCGTCGGCGGAGGCGCCGAAGTGCTCGAGCGAGACGATCCGGCCCGCGTCGCCGACGTAGCGGTACCACGGCATCGCGACACCGGCCTCGACGGCGACCCGCGCCCGGACGTCCGCCGGCAGGACGGACTCGCGGTAGGCGGCGTCCTGCTCCTCGAACCACTCCAGGCACGGCGCGGAGACGACACGGGTGGCGATGCCCTCGGCCTCGAGGGTCTCGCGCGCCGCGACGGCGAGCTGGACCTCGGACCCCGTGCCAACGAGGACGACGTCCGGCGTGCCGGAGGACGCCTCGAGCAGCACGTAGGCGCCACGGTCGACGTCCGCGCCGGCGAAGCCCTGCTCGCCGCGCGGGAAGACCGGCAGGTTCTGCCGGGTGAGGACGAGGCCGGCCGGGGCGTCCCGGCGCAGGATGGCGAGCCAGGCCGCCGCCGTCTCGGTGGCGTCGGCCGGCCGGACGACCGACAGGCCCGGCATGGCCCGCAGCGCGGCGAGGTGCTCGACGGGCTGGTGCGTCGGACCGTCCTCGCCGACCCCGATGGAGTCGTGCGTCCAGACGTAGGTGACGCCGACGCCCTGGACGGCCGAGAGCCGCACGGCGCCGCGCATGAAGTCGGAGAAGACGAAGAACGTGCCGCCGTAGGGACGGGTGAGGCCGTGCAGCGCGATGCCGTTGAGGATCGCGCCCATGCCGTGCTCGCGGACGCCGAAGTGCAGCGTGCGGCCGTACTCGGTGCCGGCGAACTCGTGGCTCGAGCGGTGCGCGGGGAGGAAGGACGGCTCCCCGGACATCGTCGTGTTGTTCGAGCCGGCCAGGTCGGCGCTGCCGCCCCACAGCTCGGGCACCGGGCCCGCGAGCGAGTTCAGCACCTTGCCGGACGCGGCGCGGGTGGCGATCGAGGTCCCGGCCTCGAAGGTCGGGACGACCTCGTCGAGCCCGGCGGGCAGCTCGTGCGCGACGAGGCGGTCCAGCAGCGCCGAGCGCTCGGGGTTGGCGGCGCGCCACGCGGCGAGACGCTCCTCCCATGCGGCGCGCTCGACCTTGGCCCGCTCGCCGAGCGCGCGGGTGTGGGCGAGCACCTCGGGGCTGACGTCGAACGACTTCTCCGGGTCCAGCCCGAGCGCCGTCTTGAGTCCCGCGACCTCCTCGGCGCCGAGCTTGGAGCCGTGCGAGTCGTGCGAGCCCTGCTTCGTGGGGGAGGGCCAGGCGATGATCGTGCGCAGGCGGATGATCGACGGCTGGTCGGTCACGTCCTTCGCGGCCTGGATGGCGGCGGCCAGCGCGTCGACGTCCTCGCGGTACTCGCCGTCGCCCACCCAGTCGACGGTCTGGGTGTGCCAGCCGTAGGCCTCGTACCGGCCGAGGACGTCCTCCGTGAAGGAGATCGAGGTGTCACCCTCGATCGTGATCCGGTTGTCGTCCCAGATGAGGATGAGGTTGCCCAGCTCCTGCGTGCCCGCGAGCGACGAGGCCTCGGACGAGATGCCCTCCTGCAGGCAGCCGTCGCCGGAGACGACGAAGACGTGGTGGTCGAACGGGCTCTCGCCGTGCGGCGTCTCGGGGTCGAGCAGGCCGCGCTCGCGGCGCGCGCCCATCGCCATGCCGACGGCGCTGGCGAGGCCGGTGCCGAGCGGGCCGGTCGTGATCTCGACGCCCTTGGTGTGCCCGTACTCCGGGTGACCCGGCGTCAGCGAGCCCCACGTCCGCAGCGCCTCGAGGTCGCTCAGCTCGAGGCCGAACCCGCCGAGGAAGAGCTGCACGTACTGCGTGAGCGAGGAGTGCCCGGCGGAGAGGACGAACCGGTCGCGGCCGAGCCAGCGGTCGTCCGACGGGTCGTGCCGCATGATGTTCTGGTACAGCAGGTAGGCGGCGGGGGCGAGGCTGATCGCCGTGCCGGGGTGGCCGTTGCCGACCTTCTCGACGGCGTCGGCCGCGAGCGCCTTCGCCGTGGCGACGGCCCGGAGGTCGAGGTCGGTCCAGCCGACCTCGTCTGCCTTGGGTGCAGCCGAGAGCACGGGTGCGTTCACGTGGGGCTCCTTGTCGGGAGTGGCGTACGCGCTCGCGGGCGGAGGGAACGCCGGGGGTGGGCAGGGTACCGCCACCGACCCTACTGCTCCGGGGGTCGTCCGGTCAGCCGGGACCACGGGTCGGACCGCCATTGTGAACGTTCTCACGCCCGCCCCCGCCGACGGGTGGCCAGCGGTGCCGCGGTCGCCGGCGCGCGCGGTCCTCCCGGTGGCGGCCTGGCCTACGATGGACGAGGCGCGCACCCGCGCGCCAGGTGACGGAAGGACCCCGCGTGGCGACCCTCGACTCGCGCTCGGCGAACGCCGCGTCCGCGTCGACCCCGCGGTCCCGCGCGACGCAGGAGCGGGAGCCGGCCGAGGAGTCGCCCCGGTCGCCGCAGCTGCCGACCGCGCCGGGGCCGGTGCGCGGCTGGCGGCGGAGGATCGGCGCCTACGTCGCGCTGACCAAGCCGCGGATCATCGAGCTCCTCCTCGTCACGACGATCCCGACGATGCTGCTCGCGGCTGACGGCCTTCCGCCGTGGTGGCTCATCCTCGTCACGCTCGTCGGCGGCACGGCTGCCGCCGGCAGCGCCAACGTCTTCAACTGCTACCTCGACCGGGACATCGACGCGGTCATGGGTCGCACCCGGCGTCGTCCGCTCGTCACGGGGGAGGTCACCCCGCGCGCCGCGCTCGTCTTCGCCGCGGTGCTGGGCGTCTTCTCGATCCTGTGGTTCCTGCTGCTGGTCAACGTCATGTCGGCCGTGCTGACGCTCGCGGCGATCCTGCTGTACGTCGTCGGCTACACGATGCTGCTCAAGCGGCGCACGTCCCAGAACATCGTCTGGGGCGGCGTCGCCGGCTGCATGCCCGTCCTCATCGGGTGGTCGGCCGTGACCGGGTCGATCGCCTGGGCGCCCGTCGTCCTCTTCCTCGTCATCTTCCTGTGGACGCCGCCGCACTACTGGCCGCTGTCGATGCGGTTCCGCGAGGACTACGCCAGGGCCGGCGTGCCGATGCTGCCGGTCGTCGCGGGGGAGCGGCGCGTCGCCGGCGAGATGCTCGCCTACGCGATCGCCATGGTCGCGACGTCGCTCGTGCTCGTCCCGGTGGCCGGCATGAGCTGGGTCTACACCGCCGTGACGGCCGTGGCCGGGGCCTGGTTCATCTTCCTGTGCGCGCGACTCGTCCGGATGGCGCTCGACCCGCAGCGGCGCGGCCTCGTCTCCCGCGGCCCGGCCATGGCCGTCTTCCACGGCTCGATCACCTACCTGACGATCGTCTTCGCGGCCGTCGCGGTCGACCCGTTCCTGCCCTGGTGACGTCGCCGTGGCGGCTCGCTCGGGGGTGACGGTCGCTGCCGTGTCCGACGTCGTCGACGGCTACCTCGCGCACCTCGCCGTCGAGCGGGGCGTCAGCGCGCACACCGCGGCGGCGTACCGGCGCGACCTGCGGCGCTACGCCGCGTACCTGGCGGACTGCGGAGCCGACGAGCTGGGCGAGGTGACGGCCGGCCAGGTGGCCCGGTACGTCGAGGTGCTCGCGACCGGGGCCGACGGCGGGAGCGCTCTCGCGGCGCCGTCGGTCGGCCGGGCGCTGGCCGCCGTCCGCGGGCTGCACCGGTTCGCGCTCGTGGAGGGCCTCACGCCGGACGACCCGGCCGCCACCGTGACGCCGCCGCGCACCGTCCGCCGGCTGCCCAAGGCGATCTCCGTCGGACAGGTCGAGGCGCTGCTGGAGGCTGCGTCCGTCGGCGAGGGCCCGGCGCCGCTGCGCGACCGCGCGCTGCTGGAGCTGCTCTACTCGACGGGGGCCCGGATCAGCGAGGCCGTCTCCCTCGCGGTGGACGACGTGGACCTCGACGCCGAGAACCCCGTCGTCCAGGTGACCGGCAAGGGGCGGCGCACCCGGATCGTCCCGGTCGGCTCGCACGCCGTGCGCGCGCTCGGGGCCTATCTCGTCCAGGCGCGGCCCGGCCTCGCGGCGAAGGGGCGCGGTGGGCCGGCGCTGTTCCTCGGGCTGCGGGGCGCGCCGCTGTCCCGGCAGAGCGCGTGGGCCATCCTCCAGCAGGCCGCCGAGCGTGCCGGGCTGGCCGAGGGCGTCTCGCCCCACACGCTCCGGCACTCGTTCGCGACCCATCTGCTGGAGGGCGGCGCCGACGTCCGCGTCGTCCAGGAGCTGCTCGGCCACGCCTCCGTCACGACGACGCAGCTCTACACGCACGTGACCGTGCAGACCCTCCGCGAGGTCTACGCGTCCTCGCATCCCCGCGCCCGCGGCTGAGCCCGGGGACGGCCTTCCTCCGCGCGGGAGACGGGTGCGCGTCGGTGGTGCGCGATACGGTGGGTTCGTGACCGAGACCCAGCCGACCCTCGACGTGCCGACGCCGACGAACGCCCCCCGTGGCGAGGGTGCGGACGGCGCCGTGCGGCCGGTGGAGTTCCCCGTGCCGCAGGAGCTGGCCTCGCACGGCCCGGCTCGGATCATCGCGATGTGCAACCAGAAGGGCGGCGTCGGCAAGACGACGACGACGATCAACCTGGGTGCCGCGCTCGCCGAGTACGGGCGGCGCGTGCTGCTCGTCGACTTCGACCCCCAGGGTGCGGCCTCCGCCGGCCTCGGCATCGCGGCGCACGAGCTGGACGCGACGATCTACACGGCGCTCATGACCCCCAGGTTCGACGTCACGGAGATCGTCCACGAGACCTCCGTGCCTGGCCTCGACCTCATCCCCGCGAACATCGACCTCTCCGCCGCCGAGGTCCAGCTCGTCGGCGAGGTGGCGCGCGAGCAGGCCCTCACCCGGGTGCTGCGGCCGGTGACCGACTCCTACGACGTGATCCTGGTCGACTGCCAGCCGTCGCTCGGGCTCCTCACCGTCAACGCCCTCACGGCGGCGCACGGCGTCATCATCCCGCTCGAGACCGAGTTCTTCGCGCTGCGCGGCGTCGCGCTGCTGCTGGAGACGATCGACAAGGTGCGCGACCGGCTCAACCCCCGCCTGCGCACGGACGGCATCCTGGCGACGATGTACGACGGGCGCACGCTCCACTCCCGCGAGGTCCTCCAGCGCGTGCGCGAGGCGTTCGGCGAGGAGGTCTTCGCGACGGTCATCGGCCGGACGGTGAAGTTCCCGGACGCCTCCGTGGCGACGGAGCCGATCACCACGTACGCGCCGACCCACTCGGGGGCCGAGGCCTACCGCCAGCTCGCGCGCGAGCTCGTCGCCCGTGGCGACGTCGCCTGACGCGGCGTCAGGACCCTCGGGTGGCCGGACCGAGGGAGCCGGCCGGTTCGAGGTCAACCTCGACAACTTCTCCGGCCCGTTCGACCTCCTGCTCTCGCTCATCGCCAAGCACAAGCTCGACGTCACGGAGGTCGCGCTCGGCGTCGTGACCGACGACTTCATCGCCTATCTGCGCACGCAGGACGTGTGGGAGCTGGAGCAGGCGAGCGAGTTCCTCGTCATCGGCGCGACGCTGCTCGACCTCAAGTCCGCCCGCCTGCTGCCGGGGATGGAGGGGGAGGACCCCGAGGATCTCGAGCTGCTCGAGGCTCGCGACCTGCTGTTCGCCCGCCTGCTCGCCTACCGCGCGTTCAAGGAGGTGGCCGGCTCCCTCGCTCGGCGTTGGGAGTCGCGCGCCGGCGCCCATCCGAGGATCGCCGAGCTGGAGCCGCGGTTCGCGGCGCTCCTGCCGGAGCTGGTGCTCGCGATCGGCCCCGAGGACCTGGCTCGCATCGCGGCGGCCGCGCTCGCGCCGAAGCCCGAGCCCGTCGTCTCGATCGCGCACCTGCACGACCCGGTCGTGTCGGTGCGCGAGCAGGCCGTCGTCGTCGCGACCCGGCTGCGCCGCCTGCACGTGGCGACCTTCCGCACGCTGACCGACGACGCCGCGACGCAGCAGGTCGTGATCGGGCGGTTCCTCGCCCTGCTCGAGCTGTACCGCGAGGGCGTCCTCGCGTTCGAGCAGCCGGCGTCGCTGGGCGAGCTGACGATCCGCTGGGTCGGGCGCGACCGCGACGACGACACCGACGACGACCGCCTCCTCGCGGCGGGCTCGTCCTTCGACGAGGAGCCCGGCGATCCGGGCGACGGGGACGACCAGCCGGGCGAGGAGCAGGAGGAGCAGACGGATGAGTGACGTGCCGGACCCCGAGGTGATCGACGAGGCGCTGGCCGAGGCCGTGACCGACGCGACGGGCGAGCCGCCTGCCGGCCCGGGCGCCCGCGACGATGCGCCCCCGCCGCTGGCGGTCGCCGACCTGCCGGGCGGCGCCCGCGCCGCGATCGAGGCGATCCTCGCGGTGGCCGACGACGCGGTGGCCCCGCCGCGGCTCGCCGCCGTGCTCGGGCTGTCCGTCGCCGAGGTGTCCCGGCTGCTGCGGACGCTCGCCGACGACTACCGCGCGACGGACCGCGGGTACGAGCTGCGCGAGATCAACGGCGCCTGGCGGCTGTACTCCGCGCCGGTGTTCGGACCGTACGTCGAGGCGTTCGTCCTCGACGGCCAGACCGCGCGGCTCACCCAGGCGTCGCTTGAGACGCTGGCCGTCGTCGCCTACCGTCAGCCCGTCTCGCGCGGCCGGATCGCCGCGGTGCGCGGCGTCAACGTCGACGGTGTCGTGCGCACGCTCGTCTCGCGCGGCCTCATCGAGGAGGCGGGCCGTGACGGCGAGGGCGGCGCGATCCTGTACCGGACGACGAGCTACTTCCTCGAGCGGATGGGGCTCAGCTCGCTGAGCGACCTGCCCCCGCTCGCCCCCTACCTGCCGGACATGGCCGAGCTCGGCGAGATCGAGGAGGAGCTGCGATGAGTCACGTGCCGGGGATGGACCAGCCCGACGGCGTCCGGCTGCAGAAGGTGATGGCCGCGGCCGGCGTCGCCTCGCGGCGGGTCTGCGAGGACCTCATCGCGGCCGGCCGGGTCGCCGTCAACGGCGAGGTCGTGCACGAGCTCGGTCGCCGGATCGACCCGGAGACGGACGTGGTGCACGTCGACGGGCTGCGCGTCCAGCTCGTGCCCGGCCACGTGACGGTCGCGCTCAACAAGCCGGCCGGGGTCCTCTCCGCGATGTCGGACCCGCAGGGCCGCCCGACGCTCGAGCCGTTCGTCGCCCCGTACGAGGCCGACGGCGTCCGGCTGTACCACGTCGGCCGGCTCGACGCGGAGACCGAGGGCCTCCTGCTCCTGACGAACGACGGCGAGCTGGCGCACCGGCTGGCGCACCCGTCGTTCGAGGTCGCCAAGACCTACGTCGCGCTCGTGGCGGGCGAGGTCGCGCCGGGGGTCCGGCGCGAGCTGCTGCGCGGGATCGAGCTCGAGGACGGGCCCATCGCCGCGGACGCCGTCACGGTGCGCGAGCGGCGGCGGGACGCCTCCATCGTCGAGCTCACCATCCACTCGGGACGCAACCGGATCGTGCGCCGCATGCTCGACGCCGTCGGCCACCCCGTGCGCCGGCTCACCCGCACGGCGATCGGCCCGGTGCGGCTCGGCCAGCTCCGCTCGGGGCAGGTCCGCCCGGTCGAGGGGCGCGAGCTCGCGCTGCTGCAGAAGGAGGTCGGGCTGTGACGGCGGTGCCCGCGGCCACGGCGACGGCGGTCTCGCCGCCCGTCTCGACGGCGCTCCGGCCGGCGACGGCACGCGGCGGCGTCACCGCGCGCGATCGGTAGGGTGAGCGCGATGTCCGAACCCCCCGCCTCCCGTCCCGTCGAGCACGCCGTCTCGACCGCCGGCCCCGTCCACGTCGTCGGGTCCGGGCTGCTCGGTGCCAGCATCGGTCTCGCGCTCGCCCGCGCCGGCGTCGAGGTGACGCTCGAGGACGCCTCACCCGCCGCCGCGGCGCTCGCCCGCGACGTCGGCGCGGGGCAGCTCGGCCCCGGCCGCGACGCCCGCGTCGTGGTCGTCGCCGTCCCGCCGGACGTGGCGGCCGACGTCGTCGTGACGACGCTGCGGGAGCACCCCGACGCCGTGGTGACGGACGTCGCGAGCGTCAAGGCGGTCGTCCTCGGCGAGGTCGAGGCGGCGGCGCGCGACGGCCGGATCGCGAGCGGCGACCTCGCCCGCTACGTCGGCTCGCACCCCATGGCGGGGCGTGAACGGTCGGGCGCCGCGGCCGCCGACCCGGACCTGTTCGCCGGCCGGCCCTGGGTCGTCGTGCCCCACGACGGCGTCGACGCGGCCGCGGTGCTGACGATCCGGACGCTCGCCGTCGACCTCGGCGCCACGCCGATCCAGCTCGGCGCCCGGGAGCACGACCAGGCCGTCGCGGCCGTGAGCCACGTGCCCCAGGTCGTCGCCTCCGTCCTCGCCGCCCGGCTGCTCGACGCCCCCGAGACGGCGCTCGCCCTCGCCGGGCAGGGACTGCGCGACACGACGCGGATCGCCGCCAGCGACCCGCGGCTGTGGGCCGCGATCCTCGTCGGCAACGCCGGACCGGTCGCCGACCTGCTCGCCGCCGCGCGCGCCGACCTGGCCGGGCTCGAGGAGGCGCTGCGCGGGGCGGCCGAGCACGGCCCGCTCAACCCGGGCGCGATGGCGGCCGCGACCGACGTCGTGCACCGCGGGAACGTCGGCGTCTCCCGGATCCCGGGCAAGCACGGCGGGGTCTCGCGCAGCTACGCCGACGTCACGGTGCTCGTGCCCGACCGGCCGGGTCAGCTCGGGCGGCTGTTCGTCGACGTCGGCGAGCTCGGGGTCAACGTCGAGGACTTCGCGATGGAGCACGCGCCGCGGCAGAAGGTGGGGCTCGCGACGATCTCGGTGCTCCCCGACGCGGCCGACCGGCTCACGGACGGTCTGCACGGAAGGGGATGGCGGGTGGTCGGCTCATGACCGGGACGAACGAGGCGACGGACGAGGCGACGCGGGGGCTGGTCGTCGCGATCGACGGCCCGTCGGGGTCGGGGAAGTCGACGATCGGGCGGCACCTCGCCCGGCACTACGGCCTCGCCTACCTCGACACGGGCGCGATGTACCGCGCGCTCGCGTGGTGGGCGCTGGAGCGCGGGCTGAGCCTCGCGGACCCCTCGCCGGCCGTCGTGTCCTCCGTCGACGCCGCCGTGGCCGAGCTGGCGCTCGACCTGCCGCTGGAGGAGCCGCTCGACCCGGACGACCAGGCGTTCCGCGTCGCTGGTACCGACGTCACGTCGGCGATCCGGACGTCGGGGATCTCGACCGTCGTGAGCCGGGTCGCGACGAACCTCGCCGTGCGCGCCGCCCTGCGCGACCGCCAGCGGGCGATCATCGCGCGGGAGACCACGCCCGACGGCTGGAGCTCCGGTCGCGGCATCGTGGCCGAGGGTCGCGACATCACGACGGTCGTCGCGCCCGATGCGACCGTCCGCGTCCTGCTCGTCGCCGGCGAGGAGGCGCGCCTCGCACGCCGCGCCGCCGAGCTGTTCGGTGCGGCCGACGACGCGGCGATCGAGGCGACCCGCGACCAGGTGGTGCGCCGCGACGCCGACGACGCGACCGTCTCGCAGTTCCACGTGGCCGCCGACGGCGTCGTCACGCTCGACTCCTCGACCCTGACGCTGGAGGAGACGCTGGACGCCGCGGTCGCGATCGTCGAGCGGGGCAGGCCGTGACGCCGACCGCGGACGACGACGCACCGACGCCCGCTGTCTCCGCGCCGCGAGCCTCGGGCCGCGGCGCCACCGTCCGGGCCGAGGACATCCACCGCTGGGGGCCGGGCTGGTCCCGCCGGGTCGGCTGGTTCCTCGACCACGTGTGGTGGAACACCCGCGTCGTCGGCGCCGAGCACGTCCCGCGGACGGGGCGCGTGCTCATCGCGCCCAACCACACCGGGGTCGTCGACGGTCCCGTCGCGCACGGCGCCGTGCCGCGCGGCTCGTACTTCCTGGTCAAGGAGGAGTTCTTCACCTCCCGGCTCGGGTTCCTCATGACGTGGGCGGGCCAGATCCCGGTCGACCGGCGCAACGGCCGGCCGGCGCTCGAGGTCGCCAGGACGCTCCTGGAGGAGGACCGCTGCGTCGGCGTGTTCCCCGAGGGGACGCGCGGACGGGGTGACGTGACGGCGGCGCGCGCCGGCGTCGCCTGGCTCGCCGTCCGCACGGGGACGCCGGTCGTCCCGTGCGCCATCCTCGGCACGCGACCGCCCGGCGCCGCGCGCGGGCACGTCCCGGGGCCGCGGTCGCGGCTGTGGGTCCAGTTCGGCGAGCCGATCCCCGTCGAGCGGGGCGGTGGGCGGACCCGGATCGCCGAGGTCATGGCGGACGTCCAGGCCGCCATGGTCGGGCTCGTGGCCGACGCGCAGGAGCGCTCCGGCATGCGGCTGCCGTCCGAGTAGCCGCGGGATCGGCTCGTCCCGGGCGCACCTCGCGCCGGGTCCGCGCGGGCACACCCGCGGACCTGGGAGGATGGGGAGGTGACTGACGTGACCGGTGACCCGGCCCCCCTGAACGACGCCGACGGCTTCGACGGCGAGGCGTTCGACGAGACGCTCGATGACGGCCCCGTCGTCATCGACCTGTCCGAGACCGAGGACGACGTGCGGACGGCCGCGATCATGCGGGCCGGCCTCGAGGCGTACGAGCTGGAGGACACGGACGCCGAGCTGATCGACGCCGACGGTCCCGTCCTGCCCGAGGACGTCCCGGAGTCGATGCTCCCCGTGCTCGCGATCGTCGGGCGGCCGAACGTCGGCAAGTCGACGCTGGTCAACCGCGTCCTCGGCCGCCGCGAGGCCGTCGTCCAGGACGTCCCCGGCGTCACCCGGGACCGCGTGCGCTACCGCGCCGAGTGGGGCGGGCGGCCGTTCGTCGTCGTCGACACCGGCGGGTGGGAGTACGACGCGAAGGGCATCAACGCGCGGGTGGCCGAGCAGGCCGAGATCGCGATCGAGCTGGCCGACGCCGTCCTGTTCGTCGTCGACGCGACGGTCGGGGCGACCGACGCCGACGAGCGCATCGTCACGCTGCTGCGCCGCTCCGGCAAGCCCGTGCTCCTCGTCGCCAACAAGGTGGACAGCCCGCGGGACGAGGCCGACGCCGCGACCCTGTGGTCGCTCGGGCTCGGCGAGCCGTACCCGGTCTCGGCGCTGCACGGACGCGGGACGGGGGACATGCTCGACGCCGCGACGTCGCTCCTGCCCGAGGTGACCGCCGTCGGCGGGCCGATGCCGGTCGGCGGCCCGCACCGCGTCGCGATCGTCGGGCGGCCGAACGTCGGCAAGTCGAGCCTGCTCAACGCCGTGACGGGGACGCAGCGCGTCGTCGTCGACGACTTCGAGGGCACGACGCGCGATCCCGTCGACGAGCTGGTCGAGCTCGGCGGCGAGCCGTGGGTGCTCGTGGACACGGCCGGGATCCGGCGTCGCGTGCACCAGACGCAGGGCGCCGACTTCTACGCGTCGCTGCGCACGCAGGCGGCGATCGAGAAGGCGGAGGTCGCGGTCGTGGTGATCGACGCGTCGTCGCCGATCACCGAGCAGGACATCCGCGTCATCCAGCAGGCCATCGACGCCGGGCGCGCGCTCGTCGTCGCGTACAACAAGTGGGACCTGCTCGACGAGGAGCGCCGGTTCTACCTCGAGCGGGAGATCGAGCGCGAGCTGGTCCAGATCACCTGGGCGCCGCGGGTCAACTTCTCGGCGCGGACGCGCTGGCACGTCGACCGGCTCGCGCGTCAGCTCGACGCAGCGATCGCCGGGTGGACGACGCGCATCCCGACCGGGCGGCTCAACTCCTTCCTCGGTGAGCTGGCGGCGGCGCACCCGCACCCGGTCCGCGGGGGCAAGCAGCCGCGCATCCTGTTCGGCACGCAGGTCGACACCTCCCCGCCGCGGTTCGTGCTGTTCTCGACCGGGTTCCTCGAGGCCGGCTACCGCCGGTTCATCGAGCGACGCCTGCGCGAGGAGTTCGGCTTCGTCGGGTCGCCGATCGAGATCTCCGTCCGGGTGCGGGAGAAGCGGCGCCGGTGACGTCGTCGGAGGAGCGCTCGGACCGCGCGGACCGCTCGGATCACCGCGGCAGGACGTCGGCGCGGATCGCTGACCGCCCGCTGCTCCTGCGCTGGGGCGCGCCGCGCTCTCCGCGGGCGATGGAGTACGTGGTCTCGTTCGTCGTCGTCGCGATGGCGACGATCCTGGTGACCCGGCTGTTCCTCATCGCGACCGGGTTCCCGCAGCTCGGCGGGGACGGGCTGCACATCGCGCACGTGCTGTGGGGCGGGGCGCTGCTCGTCGTGGCGTTCGTCCTGCTGCTGACGTTCATCGGCCCCGTCGTGCGGCCGCTGGCGTGCGTCGTGGGCGGGATCGGGTTCGGGCTGTTCATCGACGAGGTCGGCAAGTTCCTCACCGACGACAACGACTACTTCTACGCGCCGGCGTTCGCGATCATGTACGCCTCGTGCGTCGCGCTCGTCGTGCTGGCGCAGCTGCTCGTGCAGCGTCGACGGCGGGACCCGTCGGAGGACCTCGCGGCGGCGGCCGACCTGGCCGTCGCGGGCATCGCCGGCGGGTTCAGCCGGCACCAGCGGCGCTATGCCCGCGAGCTGCTGGCCGGGGGCGGTGACGTCGTCGGGGCGGCCGAGGTCGCCGAGCTGATCGACGTCGTCCCGGCCGACGACGAGGAGGCGCCCGACCCGATCCGCGCCGTCCGGCACCGCCTGGGCGAGGCGCTGCGTCGCCTGGGGGAGCGGTACGACCTGTGGCGCGCCGTGCTGGTCGGCTCGGCGGTCGTTCTCGTCGGGTCGACGGCCGCCGCGGTGTCGGACGTCCCGGTCGCGCTGGAGAACGGGGTCGCGTTCCTCGTCGTCATCTCGCTCGGGTCGCTGGTCGCGGCCTGGGTGCTGTGGGTCGCTGGGCTGCGGGCCGGGGGCGGGGCGCGCGGTCTCGCGATGGTGCGCGCCGCGATCGCGGTCAACCTGCTGCTGACGCAGGTCTCGCTGTTCCGGTTCGACCCGTGGCAGGCGACCGCGCTCGTCGTCGCCGGCCTGCTCGTGGTGGGGCTGGCGTGGACGCAGGAGAAACGCACTCGGAGTGGGCGCGGGGGCGAGCGCGGAACATCGGGCGGCTCCGCGCGTTGACCTGAGGGTGAAGCTCAGCGTTCTCGACCTCATCCCCGTCCGTTCCGGCCAGTCGACCACCGAGGCGCTGCGTGCCTCGCGAGCGTTGCTGGGGCTGGCCGACTCGCTCGGGTTCGAGCGCTACTGGGTGGCCGAGCACCACAACATGCCGGCGGTGGCCTCGAGCGTGCCGGGCGTGCTGCTGCCCTACCTCGCGGGCGGGACGACCCGCATCCGGCTGGGTTCGGGCGGCGTCATGCTGCCGAACCACACGGCCCTCGACGTCGCCGAGCAGTTCGCGCTGCTGGAGGCGATGTTCCCGGGGCGGGTCGATCTCGGGATCGGCCGGGCGCCGGGTTCGGACCCGGTGACGTCCTACCTCCTGCGGTTCGGACGGCCCGACGCTGCCGAGGAGTCGTTCGAGCAGGACGTCCTCCTGCTGCGCGAGCTGCTCGGGCTCGGCGAGACCCCGGTGGGGGAGCCGGTGCGCCTGTCGCTCGGCGGGCGGCCGTTCGACGTGCGGGCGACGCCGCGGGCGGCCTCACCGACGGGGCTGTGGCTGCTCGGCTCCTCGGGGTTCTCGGTCGAGCTCGCGGCGCGGCTCGGGCTGCCGTACGTGTTCGCGAACCACTTCGGGATGCCCGGGATCGAGGGCGCGCTGAGCCGGTACCGGGCGACGTACACGCCGTCGTCGGACTTCCCGGAGCCGATGTCGTTCCTGCCGATCAACGTCGTCGTGGCGGCGTCCGAGGCCGAGGCGCAGGAGCGCGCGCTGCCGCAGGCCGTCCAGATGGCGCGGCTGCGGACGGGGGCACCGCTCCTGCCGCAGCTCACCATCGAGGAGGCGGCGGCGTACGAGTGGACGCCGCGCGAGGAGGCCGTGCGCGACGCGATCGTGGCCGGCTGGCTCATCGGCACGCCCGGCGACGTCGCGACGCGGCTGCGGGCGCGGCTGGGGGAGCTCGGGCTGGACGAGGCGATGATCGTGCCGGCCGCCGCGGCGTACGCGGGGGAGGAGCTGGACGCGCCCGCCGGTCGGGCCGAGACCCTGCGGCTGCTGGCCGAGGCCGTCGCGGGGTAGGGGTGCGGCTGGCGCGGCGCGCCGGGTCCGATGTCGAGGTCGGGCCTCGGGCCGTGTAGACTCTTCGAGGCCCTACGGGGCCATCGATCCTCCGGGATCGACGGGCTGTGGCGCAGCTTGGTAGCGCACTTGACTGGGGGTCAAGGGGTCGCAGGTTCAAATCCTGTCAGCCCGACAGCAAGCCCTGGTGGGACTGGATCTCACCAGGGCTTCGTCGTGTCCGGATCGCTCTGACGCTCCCTCTCCGTTGACCACCAGCGCGACGCCGACGCCGGTGGAAGACTCGCCTCGTGAGCATCCCGGTCCCGACCACCTCGGCGGTGGTGCTCTGGTGGATCCCCGTGGGCGCCGGCGGCCACGTCGTCCGGCGCACGAGTCGGTGGTGGGAGCTGGCGGATGCCGCGGTCGCTCGCCGTCCGCCCCGGCGCCTGTTCCACGCCGCACTCGAGGTGCACCTCGACGGTCGGCGGTTCGCCATCGAGATGGCGCCGGCGTGGGGTTGCCCGCCCGGGGCGGACCGCGGCGTCGTTAGGACCGGGCCGGTGGGGCTCCGGGTCCTCGGACGCTGGCGCCTGTTCCGCTACGAGGTGCGGTGCTGGCCGAACGGCACGATTCCCGACCTGCGCTGGGCCGAGGGCGGCTCGACGACGCTCACCACGAACGCCAAAGTCGCGCGCGCCCTGGTCGAGCGTGTACGAGACGTCCCGGACCTGGTCTGGGGGCGGACGGTGGACGCGACGGGCGACATGTGGAACTCCAACTCACTCGTCTCCTGGCTCATGTCCACGACGGGCCTCGACCCCACGGGGGTTCGCCCGCCCGACGGTGGGCGGGCGCCCGGGTGGCGAGCCGGAACCGCCGTCGCGGCGGCCGCGACGAGCGCGACCCGCACCGTTGCCGGCTCGGACTCGACCCGCTAGGTACCCCAGAGGGGTATACCCTCGTGGGACTGGCGAAGGGAGACTCGAATGCGGGGACGCGTGACGACGGCACTGGCCGTCGCGGTGCTCGGCGGCGTGCTGGCGCTGACGGGCTGCGGCGGCGAGTCCGGGAACGGCGGCCACGGCGGCGATGACGGACACGGCGGAGGCGAGACGATGGACCACTCGACGATGGAGCATCCGATGGACGGCGGACCGCCGCCCGAGGGCATCACGGACGCGGTCGACCCCACGTACCCGGTCGGGAGCGTCGTGACGCTGACCGCCGACCACATGGCGGGCATGGACGGCGCGCGGGCGACCATCGTCGGCGCCTACGACACCTACACCTATGCGGTCGACTACACGCCGACCACCGGGGGAGACCCCGTCACGGACCACCGCTGGGTCGTCCAGCAGGAGATCGAGGACGCGGGCGACCAGCGCCTGCCCGACGGAACCGAGGTCGTCCTCCTCGCCGACCACATGAAGGGCATGCGGGGCGCGCACGCGACCATCGCCCACTCGACGGACGAGACCGTCTACATGGTCGACTACGAGGCCGACGGGATGACGATGACGAACCACAAGTGGGTCGTCGAGAGCGAGATCGAGCCCGCGTCCTGACGGGTTGGCGCCTGCGCGCGGTCCGCGACGCGTGGGACCCGGACGGCGGCGTCGTCACGGGGCACCCGCTCGGCTGACGCCGGCCGCCACCGAACCGACCGGCCGGCGCCGTGTGACAGGCTGGGCGCATGGGACCCCTCGGAGCATCCGACGGAGCCGCGCGCAGCGGCTCGCCCCTGGTGAACCGGCTCTGCGAGCGGCTCGGCGTCGGCTACGGCGGGTGGGAGGCCATCGCACCGCTCCTCGGCGGCGAGAAGGGCGCCCAGGTGACGTTCCACGTCGACGACGGCACGGTGCTCGACCGGGAGCCGTTCCTCCCGGGGACGGGTGTGGTCCGCGAGGCCAGGGCGTACCCCGACCGGGTCGAGGTGTGGGACGGCGCGACGCTCGTCGCCACCTACGACGACCTCTCGATCGGCGACGTCTTCGGCTCATGACCGGCGGGCCGGGCGAGCCGGGCGGCGCGGCCGGGACGGACCACGTCGTCGTCCTCCTGCGCGAGCGTCCGCCGGCCGCCGTCCTCATGCGGCTGCACCGGCTGCTCCGGCTGGGTGTGACGGACGTCGTGCGACGCGTCGCCGAGGGGGCTCCGCTGCTCGACCGCGGACTGTTCCTGAACGACCGGCTCCCGCTCGCGGCGCTCCTGCGCGATGTCCTTGCCACGGTCGAGCCGTTCGCGCACGAGCTGCACGTCCTCTCGCCCGGCGAGACGCCGAGCCCGGTGAGCCGGACCACGGCCGACGCGCTGGAGGCGATGCTCGCGACCGACCTGGACGCCGGCGCCGCGGTCCGTCCCGTGCCCGACGCTCGCCTCGCGGCGCTCGTCGCCGACGCCACCCGCGCCGCGCTGGCCGAGCTTCCCGCCGACGTGCGGGCCGCGCCGTGCGCCGTCGCGCTGGTCACGACGGGGGAGGGGCTGCGGCCCTACCTGAGCGTCACGCTCGACGACGACGGCCGCTGGGACGTCGGTGCCGGTCCGTACGCCGTCGTCGGCGACGCGCATCTCGCGGCCGTGGCCGACGCGTGGGACGCGCGGGGTCACCTGATGGAGCTCGACGCCGCCGCGGCCGACGCCGAGCTCACCACCCGTCTCGCGACGATGGAGCAGGCGCTCCGGCTCCTCGACGTCCAGGGCGCGTTCGGCGCCGGCGATGCCCGACGCCGCACGCTGCTGCTCGTGGCCACCATGCCGCCCGAGGCCACCGACGCGGGATTCGCGCGACGGCTCAACCCGGCGGGCCGGCTGCTCGACCGGTGGCTCGTCGAGGCGTCGGAGTGTCCGGCGCTCCGGCCCGCCGCGCCGTCGTCCCGGCCATCCGCGGGAGCGAACGCGCCCGGGACGACCGACTTTCCGGCCCCCGTCCCGGCGCTGGCCGAGCTGTGGCGCACCTGCCCCGGCGGCCTCCTGCTCGACGACGGGACGACGGTGTACGGCCCCGACGACCTCGCGGAGCGCAACGAGACGTTCGAGGTCGCCGAGTACGCCCCCGGTTGGGTGCTCGTCGGCGACGACAGCGGGGGGAGCGGCTACCTGATGCGCCGGCCGGGTCCGCGGGACGACCCCGCCGAGGGCCGCGCGGCCGCCGAGGTCTTCCGGCTCGGCCTCGGCGCGCTGACCGAGGACGTTGCGACGGCGGGCGAGTTCGTCACGGACGACCTGGTCGGCTGGCTGGCGGCACGCCAGCAGGACGAGCGGTAGCCGGGGCCCCGGGCGCTCGAAGTCGACTGGACCCCGGCCTAGCCGAGGACTGCTCGCGCGGCGCGCTAGTCGCGGGGACCGGAGCGCCGCCGCCGGGCGGCGAGCAGGAGAGCGCCCGCCAGCAGCGCCGCGCCGCCGACCACCGAGAGGACGACGACGCCGGAGGCGCCGGCCGTCGGGAGCGTCGGCAGCGTGGGGGCGGTCGGCCCGGGGGACGGGGTCACGGGCGGCGGGCCGACCGTCGGCGGGGTCACCGACGGTGTCGGCTCGACGGGGGGTGTCGGCTCGACCGGCTCGACCTCGATGCTCGCCTCCGCGGCGTCGTTCGCGGACACGGGATCGGGCGTCGCCGAGGAGACGGAGGCCGTGTTCGTCACCAGCCCCGTCGCGTCGTCGTCGACCACCACCGTGACGAGAGCCGTACGGACGCCGCCGCTCGCGAGGGCGGCGTACCGGCACGTGACGCTCTGCCCGTCGACCTCGCACGCGTCGGGAACGCCGGACGGCGTCAGCCCGGCGGGCAGGGTGTCGCTCACGACGACGTCGCTCGCCGTCGACGGACCGCGGTTGACGACGGTGAGGAAGAACGCGCCGGTCTCGCCCGGGTGACGCGTCGGCAGGAGCGAGGTCTTGACCATCCGCAGGTCGGCCGACGCCTCGATCGTCGTCGTCACCCGCCCGACGTCGTTGGTCTCGTCCGGGTCGGGCGTCGCGCTGGCCGCGACGGCCTCGTTCGTCATCGAGCCGGTGGCGTCGTCCCTGACCGTCGCGTGGACGACGATCGACCAGGTCGCGCCCGGTGCGAGGCTCGCCCGCGCGCACTCGACGGCGTTGCCGGACACGGAGCAGGCGCCCCCGGCTGGCGCGGCGGAGTCGACGACGAGCGTCGCCGGCACCGCGTCGCTCACGGTGACGTCGGTCGCGACGGACGGTCCGTCGTTGTGGACGCGGACGACGAACGTGGCGGGCGCCCCCGCGACGAGCACGTCGGGCGCGACGGACTTGAGGGTGGCCAGGTCGGCGGAGGCCGTGACGAGCGTCGAGGCCACCGCGTCCCGGCCGATCGACGGCCCGGGCACGGGAGATGACGCGTGCGCCTGGTTGACCAGCGTCGTCCCGTGGGGGACGGCGGGCGAGACCAGCACCGTGATCGTCAGCTCGGCGGAGTCCGACGGTGCGAGGTCCCCGACGGCGCACCGCACGAGCTGGGCGGCCCCGCCCTGGGCGAGGCACGCGGCGCCGGCCGGCCCGTCGGACACGGACGCGCTCACGAGCTGCGTCCCAACGGGCAGCCGGTCGGCCACGACGGCGGAGGTCGCGGTGGACGGCCCCGCGTTCGTGAGCGTGAGCGAGTAGGTCAGCTCCTCGCCCGCGACCACGGTCTCCGGCGCCGTCTTGACGAGGGAGAGGCCGGCGGAGGCCACCACCGGCACGGCGACCGTCGCCGTGTTGTTCGACGCGGTCGGGTCGTCCTGGCCGGTGACCGTCGCCGTGTTCGTCAGCCGGCCCGCGGGCGTGGCCGGGTCGAGGATGCCGGTCACGGTGACGGTCCACAGGTCGCCGTCGTCGAGCGAGCCGAGCGTGCAGTGCACGTCGTTCGAGGTGCCCGAGTCGCACGCGCCGTCCGACGCCGTCACGCCCGTCACGCGCACGGCGGCCGGCACGGCGTCGGTGAGGTCGAGGTCGGTGGACGTGCCCGGCCCGTCGTTCCGGGCGGTCAGGACGAACGTGACGGGGCCGCCGGCGACGAGCTGGGGCGCGTCGACGGTCTTGGTCAGGACGAGGTCCGCCGCGGCCTCGACGTTGAGCGTGTAGCTGGCCTCGTCGTTCGCCGCCACCGGGTCGGGGGTGGTCGCCGCGACGGCGGCCGTGTTGACGATCGCCTCGCCCGTCGCCTCCTCGCCGACGATGACCCGGTACGTGAGCGTGACCTCGGCGTCGGGCTCCAGGTCGCCGAGGTCGAAGGCGAGCACCCCGTCGGCGAGGGAGCAGGTGCCGCGGTCGGTCGTGCACGAGCCGGCGACGTAGGAGAGGTCGGCCGGCAGCTCGTCGGTGACGACGGCGTCGGTCGCGGTCGAGGGTCCGTGCGCACGCACGCGCAGCGTGTAGGTGACCTCGTCCCCGTTCGTCGCCTGCGACGTCGACGCCGTCTTCGTGATCGCGAGGTCCGCCGCCGTCGCGATCGTGCCCGTCGCGGTCGAGGAGTCGTTCGCCTCCTCCGGGTCGGGGGTCGCGCTCGTGACGGTCGCCGTGTTCGCGAGCACTCCCGTGGCCGATGCGGCCAGCGTGGCGTCGAGGGTGACCGTCGCCGTCACGCCGACCGGGAGGTCGCCGAGGTCGCACGCGAGGTCGCCGGCCGTGACCTCGCACGTCCCGAGGTCGGGGCTGGCGACGGCGTCGGTGAGCACGGCGGGGAGCTCGTCGGTCAGCTCGACGCCCTCGGCGTCCGCCGGGCCCTCGTTCGTCACGGCGATCGTGTACCGCACGGGCTCGCCCGCCACCGGAGGATCGGTCACGAGCGTCTTCGTCACGGCGAGGTCGGCGGCCGCCGCCTCGATCGCGACGGTGGCCGTCGCGGTGTTGCTCTCCAGGTCCGGGTCGATCGTCGTCGCCGTGGCCGAGGCGGTGTTGACGATCTCGGTCCCGGCGAAGGACGCGGCGACCGTCGCCGTCACCGTCGCGGTGAACGTCCCGCCGCTCACGAGGGAGCCGGGGGAGCAGGACACCTCGCCCGAGGCGACCGAGCACGACCCCGACGGCTCGACGCCCACGTCCTCGAGGCCGGCGGGCAGGGGGTCGACGAGCGTCACCCCGGTGGCGGTCGACGGCCCAGCGTTGTGCAGCTCCAGCGTGTAGGTGACGCTGTCACCCGGGGCGGCCGTGGCGGGCTCGACCGTCTTGTCCAGCTCCAGGTCGGCGGCCGGCCCGGCCGGGGTCGAGGTGGCGACGTGGTTGTTGTCCCAGTTCGGGTCCTCCGTCCCGCTGGTGACGTCGGCGACGTTGGCGATCGAGATGGTGTCGAGGACGATCACGGTCAGCGTCATCGTGGCGGAGCTGCCGGACCGCACGGTGCCGAGGGAGCAGTTGAAGGTCCGCTCCAGGATCTCGCACGTCCCCTGGCTCGGGGTGACCGAGACGAACTCGGCGCTGTCGGTGCCGTACTCGTTGAAGTTGTCGTTGACCTCGACGCCGGTCGCGTCGTCGGGACCGTGGTTCGCGACCACGATCGTCCACGTGAGCAGCTCGCCCTGGCCGACGGGCGACGGGGAGGCCGTCTGGCTGATCTCCAGGTCCGCGGTGGCCGCCGCGTAGGCCGGCGGGAGCACGAGCCCCAGCGAGCCGAGCAGCAGCAGGAGGCCGAGGCCGAGCGCGCTCCATGACCGATCTCGTCGTCCCGTCATCCTGGCCTCCCGAGTCAGCGGCCCGCCCCACGACCGTTGGCAGTGACGATAGCGAACCGGGTGGTCCCGGCGCTGCCCCGGACCGGCGCCGGCTCTCTGCGAGAATCGACGCCGGACGCCGACGGGAGGACGCCATGGCCCAGGACGAGGACTTCCTCGACGTGATCGAGCACGAGGTCGCCGCGGACCCGCGGAACCTCGGCCTGCGGGAGGACTTCGTCCTCCTGCTCCTCCAGCGGGACCCGGACCGCGCCGCGCGCGAGCTCGCTGCCTTCGAGGCCGCGGGCGGCGACCCGGCCCGCGCGCGGGTGCTCCGGGCGCGCCTCATGGCGGCACGCCTGCGCGGCGGGGGAGCCGCGGCCCCGGCCGAGCCGGTGCGGCCGCCGCCGCCGCCAGCCGTCCCCTCCGCGACCCCGCCCGCGCCGCCGGTACCGCCGGCCCGGTCCGTGCCGGCGCCGTCGGACGCGGACGGTGAGCTCGACGACGCGTCGGCGACCGCCGGGCTCTGGGACACGGAGCGGCCGGCCGTCACCCTCGCGGACGTCGCCGGGCTCGCCGAGGTCAAGCAGCACCTCGACTCGACCTTCCTCGCGCCGCTGCGCAACCCCGGGCTCGCGGCGGCGTTCGGTCAGCGGCCGGGCGGCTCGCTGCTGATGTACGGGCCGCCGGGGTGCGGCAAGACGTTCATCGCCAAGGCCATCGCGGGCGATCTCGGCGCGTCGTTCATCCATGTCACGCTCGCCGGCCTGCTCAGCCGGTGGATCGGCGACACGGAGAAGGCCGTCCGCGGCATCTTCCGCGACGCGAGGTCTGCGGCACCGTGCGTCGTCTTCTTCGACGAGTTCGACGCGCTCGGGGGGCGGCGCGCGTCGGGTGGCGGCGGGTCGCACTCGATGCGGATGATCGTGACGCAGCTGCTCGAGGAGCTCGACGGTGTCGCGAGCCAGAACGACGGCGTGTACGTCCTCGCGGCGACCAACCGTCCGTGGGACATCGATCCCGCGCTGCGCCGGCCGGGCCGGATCGACCGCACGGTGCTCGTCCTGCCGCCCGACGAGGTCGCGCGCGAGGCGATCCTGCGCGGCGAGCTGGCTGGCAAGCCCGTCGACGGGGTCGACGCGGCCGCGGTCGCCGCGGCGACCGACGGTTTCTCGGGGGCCGACGTCGCCCAGGTCGCCCGGGTCGCGCTCCAGCGGGCGCTCACGGCGTCGATGAGCGCCGGCGCGATCGTGCCGGTGACGACCGACGGGCTGCTCGCGGCGGCCGCCGGCGTGCTGCCGTCCACCACGTCCTGGTTCGACCAGATGGCGCCCGTCCTGGAGTACGGCGTCGACGACGGGACGTTCGCCCAGCTCCGCGCCTACCGCGTCCGGCACGGCATCCGATGAGCCCGGTGCCGCCGACGCCCGACGTCCCGCGCCCCGACCCGGTCGACCTCGAGCGCGAGGCGATCGAGCGCGACCGCGACCTGGCCTGGGAGCTGTACGAGGCCCAGCCGGAGCACCCGCGGATCGCCGAGCTCACGCGGGGCGTGCTGTCCCGCGCGCCGGAGCTGACCGGCATGATCATCCTGCTCGCGATGCACCGCGAGGCGTGCGGTGAGGTCGAGCTGGCCCGGCGCCTGCTCCAGGACCTGATCGGTCGTCGCGACCGTCAGCTCCTCAACGCGCTCCGCCGGCTGCGCGACCTCGAGCAGAGCGACCAGAACTACGCCGAGGCGCTCCGGCTGGCCGACATCGTGCTGCGGGAGGATCCCGAGGCTACGTGGGTCGACCTGATGGACCGGGGGAGCGCGCTCGCGTTCGTCGAGCACCTCGAGGAGGGCTGGCGGCAGATCGACGACGCCGTCGCGACGTGCGCGCGGACCGATCCCGATCGCTACCCGGACGCGCTCGGCCAGCGGGCGACGCGGCTGCTCGCCACGGGAGCGCCGCCGGAGCGCTTCCTGCCCGCGGCGGAGGAGGCGGTGGCCGCCGACCCGAGCGAGCCGCTGCTGGCCACCACCCTCGCCTACGCCTACCTCTACGACTACCGCCCCGACCGCGCGGCCGAGCTCCTGGGGCGCGTGCTGCGGGAGGACCCGACCGACGGCGTCGCGCAGGGCGGGATGATCGTGGCGCGCGGCTTCCTCGACCCGATCGAGCGCGGCGACGCGACGATCGAGGACTTCCGCGCCGTCGGCATGGGCGAGATGGCGTGGCGACGGATGCGCGACGTCATCTTCGGCACCGGGCTCGACGAGGCGCTCGCCGCGCTGGACGCCGTGCTGCCGGCGGACCTCGCCGCCTCGCTGCGCCCGCCGCTGGACCCGGCGGCGGCGCGGGAGAGCGGCGGGGAGGAGACGCTGCTCGCCTGGCACGACGGCCAGGAGCCGGGAACGGGCGCGCGCTGGGGGACGGACGAGCCCTTCCGCCTCATGTCCGCGCGCGAGGTCGGTGAGATGGACGACGCGATCGAGCTCGACCCGGCCGCCTGGCCGCAGTGGGACTCCGAGGGCGAGTACTACACGCAGGTCCTCACGGACGACGCGGGGGCGTACCTGATCGAGGGATGGGGCGGCCGGCTGTACCGGCGCGGCCCCGGGACCGCCGACGTCGAGGTCGCCCTCAGCCTCGCCGACTGGCTCTGGGGACGGGTCGCCGCCTTCGGCGGTGACGATCGGCGCCCGGTGGGCTACCGGCACCGCTGAGCGTCCGCCGGCCCGCGTCTGCGGCGTCGTCCCGGGCTAGCGACCGGAGTAGACGGGGAACACGCTGTGCTCGCCGTAGTCCTGGGTGCGCATGCCGCGCAGCGTCGCCATGTCCTCGTCGGAGATCACGAAGTCGACCTCCGCGTTCGCGCGCATGTGGTCGGGGTTGGCCGTCTTCGGCAGCGACACGGTGCCGAGCTGCAGCGTGTAGCGGATGCCGAGCTGGGGGACGGAGACGCCGTAGCGCTCGGCCATCGCCGCGATCTCGCCGTTCTTCAGCATCTCGCCGTGCGCGATGGGGGAGTAGGCCTGGACGAGGACGTCCCGCTCCGCGCAGTAGGCGAGCAGGTCCGTCGGCGTGTTGCCGGCGTGGACGAGGAGCTGGTTCACGTGCGGTGCGACGGTGCCCGAGGCGAGGAGGTTCTCGACGTCGGCCTCGAGGAAGTTCGACACGCCGATGCTGCGCAGCCGCCCCGCCCGGTACGCCTCCTCCAGCGCCCGCCACGCGGCGCGGTTGCCCTCCGCGTAGTCGCCGCCGCGGAAGTCCTTCCACGGCTGCGGGCTGTGGATGAGCATGAGGTCGACGTAGTCGAGCCCCATTCGCGCCAGCGAGCCGTCGATCGCGGCGACGGCCTCGTCGTAGCTCTTGATCTCGGCCGCGAGCTTCGTCGACACGAACAGGTCCTCGCGGGCGACGCCGCAGGTGCGGACGCCCTCACCGACGCCGCGCTCGTTGCCGTAGGCCTGCGCCGTGTCGATGTTGCGGTAACCGATCGCGACGGCGTCGCGCACGGCGCGGGCCGCGTCGCCGTCGTCGATGAACCAGGTGCCGAGGCCGAGCCGGGGCGTCGTCACCCCGTTCGACATGGTGTAGGTCTCGCTCAGGATCGTCGGCTGGTCGCCCATGGCTCCTCCGTGCTCTCGGTCGTCGGGTCGGTCGGTGGTTCGTCCGGTGAATCGCAGGCGTGACGTCCATTGTCTCGCGGGTCGTGGGCGCGACACCGGCACGTCGGGACGCTTGGGTACAGTTCCCTTCCACGCTCGCGACGACACCGGGGAGAATCCTTGAGCAACCGACCGACCGCCGGATCCCGCATCGAACGGGGACCGGGAGCCGCATCGCGCACGCTCGCCGCGTTCATCTTCGCCAGCCGGTGGCTGCAGGCTCCCCTCTACCTCGGCCTCATCCTGGCCCAGGCCGTCTACGTCGTGCTGTTCTTCGTCGAGCTCTGGCACCTCATCGACAACGCGATCATCGCCGGGCACATCAGCGAGACCGAGGTCATGCTGAGCGTGCTCGCGCTCATCGACATCGTCATGATCGCGAACCTGCTCATCATGGTCATCATCGGCGGGTACGAGACCTTCGTCTCGAAGATCCGGATCCAGGGCCACCACGACGAGCCGGACTGGCTCTCCCACGTCAACGCGAACCTGCTCAAGGTGAAGCTGGCGATCTCGATCATCTCGATCTCCTCGATCCACCTGCTCAAGACCTTCATCGAGGTCGGGCGGATGGAGGACGGGACGGTGCGCACCCGCTCGGGTGAGGTCATCTACTCCTCCGAGGGCGTCATGTGGGAGGTGGGCATCCACCTCGCATTCATCCTCTCGGCCCTCGCGCTCGCCTGGATCGACAAGATCAGCAAGACGCACCCGCCGGCGAGGCGCGAGCACCTCCACGCCGAGCCGACCCTCCCCTCGGCCGGTGGGTCGCCTGCCGCTGCCGACGACGAGGGGTTCGTCGTGGTCCGGGTCCCGGCCGGCACCCGGCTCCCGGCCGGGGCGCAGGTCGTCGAGGAGGTCGGCTGAGCCTCGGTCGTCCGACCCCTGGGGCGGCCCACGCGGCCGGTGATAAGTTGAACACGTTCAACTTAGGAGGCCGGGATGGTCGGGACGAGACCGCGAACCGGCGCCGTCGTGGCGCTGGTCGTCGCGCTGACCTGGTCGCTGGTGGTCGTCGTGGCGGCACTCGCCCTGCCGGTGTACTCCGGTGAGACGACCTCGTCCGACGGCGGCACCGTCTCGACGAGGGCGACGCTGGTCGAGGTGAACGGGACGGGCGTCCTGGGGATCGTGCTCGCCCCGCTCCTCGCGTCGGTGCTGGTGGCGGCCATGGTGTGGGGACGCCGCCGGTGGCCGGCGCTCGGCACCCTCGCCTGGGTCGCGACGGTCGCGCTCGGGCTGCTCGCCCTCGCCGGGATCATGTCGGTCGGGGTGTTCCTCCTCCCGGTGGTGCTCGCGCTGGCCGTCGCGATCCTGCTCAGCGCCCCCGGCCCCGCGCCCGCCGAGGGTTCCGCGCCGTGAGCGACGCGTCCCGCTCCGCACGCGGTGCGCAGACGCGCGAGGCGATCACGACGGCCGCCCGGGCGCTGTTCCTCGAGCGTGGCTACGACGCGACGACGATGCGCGCGGTCGCGCAGCGCGCGGGAGTCTCCCTCGGCAACGCCTACTACTACTTCGCGTCCAAGGACCACCTGGTCCAGGAGTTCTACGGCGAGCTGCAGCTCGACCACGCGGTCGCGGCCGAGGCGGCGCTCGACGGTGTTCGCGGGCTGGGGGAGCGGCTCACGCTCGCCTGGGAGGCCTGGGTCGACGTCGCCGAGCCGCTGCGTCCGTTCGCCGGGTCGTTCTTCCGCGTCGCGGCCGAGCCGACCGGTCCGCTGTCGCCGTTCAGCGCGGAGTCCTCGCCGGCCCGAGAGGCGGGCATCGAGCTGCACCGCGCCGTGCTCGACGGCGCCGACCTCGCGCTCCCGTCGCAGCTGCGCGCGGAGCTGCCCGAGCTGCTCTGGCTCGCCCACATGGGCGTGGTGCTGTTCTGGGTCTACGACGCCAGCCCCGACGCCGGACGCACCCGCGTCCTCGTGCGCCGCGCGGCCGGGCTGATCGACCGGCTGCTGCGCCTGACCCGGCTCCCGGGTGCGCGCGGGCTGGCGCTCGACGTCGTCCGGCTGGTGACGGACCTGCGGACCCGACCGGCGTGACACCGCCGCGTCGCTCGCCCGGTCGGCGCCGCCCCCGGCCTCGGTGCCTCAGTCGCCGAGCAGGAACGTGTCGGCGTCGATGAGCCAGTGGTTGCGCAGCGTCAGGGCGCGCTCCAGCGCGGCGAGGACACCGGCCGCGACGAGCGCGCCGTTGAGCCAGGCGGGCAGCGCGATCGGCGAGGTGAACGTGCCGACGTGCTCGGCGACCCACTCGATCTCGCTGATCCGCTCGAGCAGCTGCGGCACCGTGAGGGCGAGGGCCACGAGGAGGACCGCGACCGCGACGCCGGCGATGACGCGGCTCAGCCGCGGGAACCGGCGGCCCAGGCGGGCGCGCAGCTCCTCCGGCGTCCCGCGGTGCGGCCGCAGCTGCTGCTGCGTGCCGTCCTCGCGCACGTAGTGCATCCGGCGCAGGCCGTACAGCGTCGAGGCCACCTCGATGACACCGCCGGGGACCGGGAAGGACACGGGCAGCGACGAGCGCGCGACCTGCCGGTCGTCGCGGTAGAGCGCCGCCGCGTCCTCGAACACGACGTAGTCGACGTCGACCGCGAACCGCTCCGGCTCCCCGTCGGGGTCCTCGGGGTCGACCAGGTCGATCAGGAAGAGCGTGCGCCACAGCGCGTGCCAGCCGCGGTACGGCTTGAGGCGACGCCCGTCGCCGTCCTTGATCGTCGCCATCCGGTCACTCTGCCACGGGCGGTAGCCTGTGGGGCGCGTCCCGGACGGGGACGGACCGGGACAGAAGGGCACACGTTCGTGACCACCCCCATCCGCATCGGCATCGTCGGCTACGGCAACCTGGGACGCGGTGTCGAGACCGCGGTCGGGCTCAACCCGGACCTCGAGCTCGTCGGCGTGTTCACCCGCCGGGACCCGGGGAGCGTCGCGACGCTCGGCGAGGCGACCCGCGTCTTCCCGATGTCGGACCTCGACGAGCCGCGCGACGACATCGACGTGCTCATCCTGTGCGGCGGCTCGCGCGACGACCTGCCGCGGCAGACGCCCGAGCTCGCGAGCCGGTTCACCGTCGTCGACAGCTACGACAACCACGCGCACGTCCCCGAGCACGTCGCGGCCGTCGACGCGGCGGCGAGCGCCGCCGGCACGACGGCGATCGTCTCGACGGGGTGGGACCCGGGCCTGTTCTCGCTCAACCGCCTGTTCGGCGAGGCGATCCTCCCGCAGGGGTCGACCTACACGTTCTGGGGCCGCGGCCTGAGCCAGGGCCACTCGGACGCGCTGCGCCGCGTGCCCGGCGTCGCCGGCGGCGTGCAGTACACGATCCCGTCGCGGGAGGCGGTCGAGCGGGTCCGGGCGGGGGAGAGCCCCGAGCTGTCGACGCGCGAGCGGCACACGCGGGAGTGCTACGTCGTGCTCGAGGAGGGCGCCGACGCCGAGGCCGTCCGCGAGGAGATCGTGTCGATGCCCGACTACTTCGCGCCGTACGACACGACCGTGACGTTCATCGACGCGGACGAGCTCGCCCGGGATCACGGGGGCATGCCGCACGGCGGCTTCGTCATCCGCAGCGGCCGGACGTCGGACGGGACGTCGCAGGTGATCGAGTACCGCCTCGACCTCGACTCGAACCCGGAGTTCACGGCGAGCGTCCTCGTCGCCTACGCCCGCGCGGCGGCACGGCTGGCGGCCGCCGGGCAGCACGGCGCCAAGACCGTGCTCGACGTGCCGCCGGCCCTGCTCTCGCCCCGCAGTCCCGAGGAGCTGCGCGCCGCGCTCCTGTAGGCACCGCGCTACAGACCCAGCGAGTCGAGCCAGGACGTGAGCGCTGGCAGCGCCAGGTAGGCGATCGTGCCGTGGTCGGCCTCCTCGACGCGGTGATAGGTCACGTCGATGCCGAGCGCCAGCTCGTGCGCGACGAACCGCTCGGTGTCGGCGGGGAGCACCAACCGGTCCCGCGCCCCCTGCGCGACGAGCAGCGGGGCGTCGAAGGCGGCGGTGCCGGCAGAGTTCTCCCGCAGCAGCCCCGCCCACGGCGCGGTCGTCGCGGGGTCGGCCGAGTAGAACGCGCCGACGACCGGGGCCGCGATCCGGTGGAGCTCGTCGAGGTGGTCGAGCAGGCAGAGACGGTTCATCCGCGGCAGGATCTCCTCGGCGCCCGCCGTCAGCACCAGGTCGAGCCGTGCCCCGCGGTCGGCGTACGCCTCGGCGTAGGCCTGGAAGGCATACGAACCGATCGTCGCGCCCGACACGTCGTCGAGGTGGCTCGTCAGCAACGCCGTGAGGTCGGCGGCTGGCGCGGCCGTCGCCACGGCGCGCACGCGCAGCTCGGGTGCGTACTCCGCCGCACGCTCGGCCGCGAGCAGCACCGCGTGACCCCCCTGGGAGTGCCCCCACATGACGACGGACGTCCCGGCGTGCGCCGCGGGGATGGCGCGTGCCGCCCGGACCGAGTCGAGGACGCTGTTCCCGGCCGTCACCGCGACCAGGTACGAGGCCGGCCCATCGGTGCCGGTGCCGACGTAGTCGGTCGCGACGATCGTGTACCCCCGCGCGAGCATGAGCCGCATCCCCTCGATGTCAAGGAACGGGTCCGCGCCTCGGGAGGGGGCGCACTCGAGCGCGGTCCCGGTGGTCGGGTGGCCCCAGGCGAGCACCGTTCGCCCCTCCGGTGGCGCGGGCCCGAGGGGCGTCACGACGACCCCGGTGGCGACGACCGGCGCGCCGTCGAGGCCGGTCGTGCGGTACATGATCCGCCACGCCCCGGCCTCGAACGGGTGGCCGACGAGCGGCTCGCTCCGCACGAGGGTGCCGGGAGCGCCCTCCGCGGCGCCCGGGGGCTGCACGTAGAACGCCGTGAGGCCGCGCCGCTCGACCGCGTCGCCGACGACCCGGGGGACGACGGCGACCGCGAGCGCCACCCCGATGACGACGACGGTGACGAGCAGCCCGTGCCACCCGCCGGCGCGGCGGCGCCTGTCGCTAGGACGCGAGGCGCTCATCGAGCCAGTCGAAGGTCCGCTGGGCGGCGAGCGCCGGGGCGAGCGGCTGGCAGTGCTCGTCGGCACCCTCGCCCGCCGTGAAGGGCAGGAGCGTCGAGACGTCCGACGTCAGCTCCGCGAGGCGCTCGGACTGGCCGGGCCAGAACTGCTCGTGCTCGGGCGAGAGGATGAGCAGCGGTGTCGTGATCTGCCCCGCGACGTCCGCGACGCTGTAGCGCCGGACCTCCGCGATGGTCTCCGCGTACCCGCTCGTCCCGTACGGACGCGCCCGGAACCTCCACGTGCGCGCGATCGTGGGCGAGAACCGCATGCCGAGCGCCATCTCCCGGTCGAAGGTCTCGGTCCGGCCGGCGTCGAGCTGGCGGAGCAGCGTGTCGGGAACGTGCGTCGTCCAGGACGTCGAGACGTCGACGACACCGGGATCGGTGATCCCCGCGGCGAAGCGGTGCTCGAAGGCGAGCGCCCGCGCCACCCAGTAGCCGCCCTGGCTGATCCCGTACACGGCGATCCTCGTCGCGTCGACGCCGTCCAGCCCGGCCACCGCGTCGTAGACCGGGGTGAGGACGTTCTCCCAGTCCGGCCGGAACGACGTGCGCCGCTCGAACAGCTCGGACTGCTGCCCCGGTCCGTCGAAGACGAGGACGGCGTACCCCCGCTCGATCGCGGGCGCAACGCAGGCTGCCCAGACCGATGCGAGCGAGCCGTCGCTCCCGTTGACGGCGACGAGAGTGGCGCCCGACGGGCGTGCGGGGCGGAAGAGCCACCCGGGCAGGTGGGTGTCCTCGTACGGGATCGGCACCTCCTCGACGGCGACGGCGGTGGTCGCGAGGAAGCCCTCCCAGGCACCGCGCTGTCGGGCGAAGGTCGTCGCGAGGCGGTCGGTGTCGACGAGCGAGCTGAGCGCGTTGACCGCGACGCCGAAGTAGGCGGATGCCCGCAGGTAGGCGCCGGCCGCGCTCACGCGGTGCTCGCCCGCGGCACAGGCGACGGCGGTCGCGAACGTCCGCTCGGCGAGGCCGGCCCAGGCCTCGTACCAGCCCACGTGGTCACCCCGGCGCACGCCGGCGACGGCGGCAAGGATCTCGCCGGGGTCGCCGGCCCCGGCGGCGCACCGGCCGAGGGCGCAACGGATCTCGTAGTCGAGGTCCGCGTCGGCGGAGAAGGGGCGGATGGACGGCTGGTGCGACATGGTTCTCGACCTCTCGGCTGGCGGCGTGTCGGGGCACCTCCAGCCTGGCGGTCGGACGTCAGGGGGCGACTGTCCGATCCGGACAGGTCATCCCTCGCCCGATGTCGCCCGCGCGGCCCGCACGAGCTCGTGCCGGGAGCCGACCCCGGTCTTGGCGTAGACGTTCCCCAGGTGGAACGCGACCGTGCTGCGCGTCACGTAGAGCTCCTCGGCGATCTGCGCGTAGCTGAGCCCGGCGAGCAGGAGCGCTGCGACCTCCCGCTCGCGGTCGCTGAGGCCGGACAGGAGGTCGACGGGCCTCGGCGTGCTCGCGTCGGCACCGAGCCGTGCCAGGTAGGGCTGGGCGCCGAGGCGCCGGTAGAGGCGTCGCGCCCGGGACGCCGAGGCGGTCGCGGTCGCGTCGTCGCCGGTTCGCGCCGCGACCCGAGCGAGATCGGCGTGCGCGTGCGCCCGGTACAGCGGCAGCTCGGTGTCGGGACCGGTGACGGCGGCGCGCAGGAGCTCGAGCGCCCCGGCATCGTCGCCCGTGCCCTCCGCGCGCAGCCCGATCAGCCAGGGACGTGCCCACGCGGACCAGGCCGGGACGATCATGTCCGTCTCGATCGCCACGAGGTGCGCGTCGATCTCGTCGAGCTCACCGGCCCAGACCCGCGCGAGCGCGACGTTCAGGTGCCAGATCGCTCCGGCTGGACTCGACGGAGAGACGATCGCCGGCCCGAAGACGCTCCGCAGGTGGTCGAGCCACCCGGCACGCGCCGCGTCGTCGTCACCGGCATGGAGGCGGACGACGCCGGCCTGGACGTGGACGGCGATGGCCTCGTGCCAGGGAAGGTCGCGCACCACCGACTCGGACTCGGCGAGGAGCTCGTCCGCACGCGCGTCGCCGCGGACCGCCGGCACCAGGGGCAACGCGGCCTGCACGATCGGGTGCGGGCGTTCCGGAGCGAGATCGAGCGCCGCCTGGAACTCGACGGCGGCGCGGTCGAGCTCGCCGTCCAGCCAGAGGGTGAAGGCGTAGAGCGCATGGTTCGCGCCGCTCCCGGCGTCGACCCGCCCGCCGCGGATGCGGGACACGACCTCGCCGAGATCGCGCCGTCCCTCGGCGGCGAAGCCGCACAGGGCGTACACGGCGCCGCGCCAGGCGAGCTTGTCGGTGTCCGCCAGTCGGGTCTCACCGGCAGCCGTCGGAACCGCGTCGAAGTCGCGCTGGACATGATCGAAGTCGAGCTCGCGGGCCGCGACCTGGCCCGCCGTCCGCAGGTAGTACCCGCGCAGGGCGTGGTCGTCCGGCACGCCGGGTGGAAGGGAGTCGAGCACGGCGGCGATCCGGTCCGTCGGGTAGCCCGACACCAGCATCGTCCAGGCCCGCAGGACGAGGAGGCGCGAGCGGGTGCGCTCGTCCGCCCGCTCGACGACGCCGGTCGGCACGGCCTCCAGCGCTCGACGGGCGTCGGCGACCCGGTTCTCCACCACGAGCAGCCAGGCCAGCACGACGGTGCGCAGCGCGGCATCCCTCGCCCAGCCGATCTCGGAGAGGCGACCGCGCACCGCCTGCGTGTCCAGAGCGAGCACGGTGGCCAGCTGGGCCTCCAGCCAGGCGCGCTCGCGACGATCGGCGCTCCGCGCCACGCGAGACGCCCAGAGCAGGAGCTGGGCCTCCCCGCGGTAGTCCGACTCCGCGTGCGCCGCGGCGGCGGCGGCCTCGAGCCGGTCGGCGAGCCCGTCGTCGCGGTCCTCCGCCGCCGCGACGGCGTGCTCGAGGCGGCGCATCGGGGAGGAGAGCGACTCCGCCGCGCGGTGGTGCAGCTCGCGCCGCTCGGCCGCGGGGGTCGACTGGTAGACCGCGGCCCTGACGAGGGAGTGGACGATGCGCACCCGCGACAGCTGCGCCTCCTCCTCCACCACGAGCAGCCCGTCCTCGACGAGGAGGTCGAGGGCCGCGAGCGGGTGGGGGAGCCCGGCGACGGCCGCGGCGTCGAAGCGGTCGACCCACGACGCCCCCACGACGGCTACCGCTCGCAGCAACCGGGTGGCATCCGTGTCCATCGCGGTGAGTCGTGCGGTCAGCTCGAGTGCCACGTCCTCGGGCGCCGGGAGGTTGGGCATGGCGGCGAGCGCATCGAGCTGGTACTCGGACGCGAGGGCCCGCAGGTGCATCGGGTTGCCGCCGGTGTGCTCCCGCAGCCGGTGGACCAGCGTCGGTGCCGGCTCCTTCCCCGTCGCTCGGCGCAGCAGCTCCGCGGTCTCGGTGTCGTCGAGGCCGTCGAGCGTGAGCACGGTCGCGGCGCCGGCGTCGTGGCGGTGACGCTGCCAGGCTCGGTGCTCACCCCGGGCGAACGGCCGTGACGCGACGACGACGAGCAGCCGGTCCCCGGAGAGCCGGGACAGCACCAGCCGGAGCGCATCGAGCGACTCGTCGTCCGCCCACTGCGCGTCGTCGATCATGAGCAGGAGCGGGTCGCCGCGGCTCTCGTCGTCGAGCAGGCGGCGGAGCGACTGGGCGGCGACGGCGGGGTGGTGGGGCCGACCGTCGTCCGCGACGACCCGGGGAACACCGAGCTGCTCGAGGACGCCGTAGGCCGGGCGGTAGGGGGTCTCGGCAGCGGTGGTCGCCAGGACGCGAAAGTCCGGGGCGAGGTCGGGCAGAGCGCGCAGGTGGCTGGTCTTGCCCGTGCCGGCGGCGCCCTCGACGCACACCAGCCGCGGACGGCCGGCGCGCGCGTCGCGGATGGCCCGTCCGAGAAGCTCCGCGCGATCGGGTCGGACAGCGAGCACGGGCATCGCCTTTCGGCAGCGGTGGTGCGCACACTGTGACGGATGCGAGCCGAGGCCGCAAGGCCCAGCCGGTCCCGCGCCACGGGTCTGTCGCGCGGGCCGCACGCGGCATAGGGTCGGCGGCATGTGCCGCAGCATCCACACCCTGCACAACTTCGAGCCGGCCGCCACCTCCGACGAGGTGCACGCCGCCGCCCTCCAGTACGTCCGGAAGATCGCGGGGACCACCCGGCCCTCGCGAGCGAACCAGGACGTCTTCGACCGCGCGGTCGCCGCGATCGAGGCGGTGACGCAGGAGCTCCTCGACGGCCTCGTCACGACGGCCCCGGCCAACGATCGCGAGACCGAGGCGGCCAAGGCACGCGAGCGCGCCGTCCGCTCCGGGCGGTACGCGACCGTCGCCGGCGGCTGACTCGCGGGCCGACCCGGCGGCCGATCAGCTCGGTCGGCGCCGTCCGGACGACGGGGTGTCCGCCAGTGTCTCCGGCGCGCGGTCGAGCGCCCGAAGCATGCGCTCCAGCGTCTCGCGCAGCAGCGAGCGCTCCGGCTCCGCGAGGTCCGTCGTGTACTCGACGCCCTCGGGCACCCACGACATGCCGAACATCGTCTCCCGAAAGGTCGCGCCCCCGACGGGCCAGCGCGTGCGGTCGGGGCCGACGGGCTCGGCCCCCTCGGCCCACCGGCCGAACCAGGCGCGCATGCGCTCGATCGGCAGGTCCATGACGACATCGCCCTCGCCGGGCGTGCGAACCCACTTGCTGGCGACGAGGACCAGCTCCTCGACCATCTCGGGGGTCAGCTCGTGCGGCGTGAACGGCGCCCGGAGGTTCTCCAGGCTGGCGAGCCGGTCGACCCGGAACGTCCGCCAGTCCCCGCGGTCGAGGTCCCAGCACAGGAGGTACCACCGTCGGTTGACCGGCGCGAGCACGTGCGGTTCCACGTGGCGACGGGTGAGCACACCGGCCCCGTCCGTGTACGCGAACCGGACGCGCTCGTGGTCGCGGCAGGCAAGGGCCAGCTCCCCGAGCAGCCCCGAGGGCACGGCAGCGCCCGCCGACGCGCCGGGCGGGTGGACCGCCTCAGCGAGGGCCGACACGCGGCGGCGCAGCCGGGACGGGAGAACGGTCTCGAGCTTGGCCAGGGCCGTGAGCGTCGTCTCGGGCTCGGCGACGAGACGCTGCATGGCGGCGACGCGCAGCCCGATCGCCATCGCGACGGCCTCGTCGTCCGTCAGCAGGAGCGGGGGAAGGGCGCGGCCCGCCTCCAGCCGATAGCCGCCCGCGATGCCCGGGACGGACTCGACCCGGTAGCCGAGGTCGCGCAGCCGCTCGACGTCGCGCCGGACGGTTCGCTCGGTCACGCGCAGCCGCGCGGCGAGCTCCGGCCCCGGCCAGTGCCGGTGGGTCTGCAGGAGGTTCAGCAGCGCGAGCGCCCGCGCCGTCGTCTCGGACATGCGGCCAGCCTGTCACCGATCGAGGACAGAAGCTGTCCGGGTCTGTCCCTAGCGTGGTCCGCATGAGACACGAACCGATCATCGAGGCGCGCGGACTGACCAAGCGCTTCACCGTCGACAGGGCCGCGGTCGAGGCCGTCACCGACCTCAGCTTCGAGGTCCTGCCGGGCGAGCTCGTGGCGTTCCTCGGCCCCAACGGCGCCGGCAAGTCCACCAGCCTGCGGATGCTCACCACCCTCGTCCCGCCGACGTCGGGCACGGCCCGCGTCGCCGGTCACGACATCCTGACGGCGCCGGCCGCGGTCCGCCGGAGCATCGGCTACGTCGGCCAGCTCACGAGCGGGAGCTTCGCCCAGCGCGTGCGCGACGAGCTGCTCAGCCAGGGCGCCTTCTACGGGCTGACCCGGGCGCACGCCCGGCGCCGTGCGGAGGAGCTGATCGAGTCGCTCGACCTCGCCCCGTTCGCGACGCGCACGGTCCAGCAGCTCTCTGGCGGCCAGAAGCGACGCCTCGACGTCGCGCTCGGGCTGATGCACGCGCCGCGGCTGCTCTTCCTCGACGAGCCCTCGACCGGGCTGGACCCGCAGAGCCGCGCCAACCTGTGGCAGCACATCGTCGACCTGCGCGAGACCCACGGCACCACCGTCTTCCTCACGACGCACTACCTGGAGGAGGCGGACCGGTACGCCGAGCGCGTCATGGTGATCGACCGCGGCCGGGTCATCGCCGACGACACGGCGGCCGCGCTGAAGTCGGAGCTGGCGGGCGACGTCGTCACGCTGACCTTCGGGACGGCGGAGGACGCGACCGCGGCCGCCGGGCCGCTCCGGCGGCTGGCCGGGCGCGACGTCCGCATCGTCGACGAGCGCTCGCTCGTGCTCACGACGCCGGACGGCGACCGCCTGCTGCCCGCGGCCGTGCGGGAGCTCGACGCCGCCGGCCTGCGGGTCGAGCGCGCCACCGGCGTGCCGCCGACGCTCGACGACGTGTTCCTCGCCCTCACCGGGCGCACCCTGCGCGAGGCCCAGGCCGTCGCGGAGGACTCCACCGCCACCCCGACCCCGGAAGGGACGCCCCGATGACCACCACCGAGAAGAGCGCGGCCGAGACCGCACCGACGACGGGCGCACCGCGCGGCGGCGTCGCCCGCGACGTCTGGAACGTCCTCACCCGCGAGCTGAGGCCGGTCGTCCGCGACCCGTTCACGCTCATCTTCAGCCTGGTCCAGCCCCTCGTGTTCCTCGGGCTGTTCGCGCCGCTGCTCGTCGGCCAGTCCGGTGAGCCGACGGGGGAGACGCTGCGCTGGTTCGTGCCCGGCGTCCTCGTCATGATCGTCCTGTTCGGGACCGGCGCGGTCGGCTCCAACCTCCAGTACGAGATGATGACGGGCTCGCACGAGCGGACGCTCGTCGCCCCGCTGTCGCGCTCCTCGCTGCTGGTCGGGCGCGCGCTCAAGGAGGTCGCGCCGATCATCGTGCAGGCGCTCCTCATCGTCGCGATCTCGATCCCGTTCGGGTTCACGCCCGACCCCGTCGGCCTCGTCGTCGGGCTCGCCCTGCTGGCGGTGTTCAGCGTCGGCCTCGGCTCGCTCTCCTACGCGCTCGCGCTGGCGACGAAGAACCGGGAGTGGCTGTTCTGGGGTGTGCAGCAGACGCTCATCTTCCCGCTGCTCATCCTGTCCGGCATGCTGCTCCCGCTCGACGCGGGTCCGAGCTGGATGCGCGCCGTCGCGACCGTCAACCCGGTGAGCTGGGTGGTGCAGGCCGAGCGCGCGCTCCTGGCCGGCGACCTCGGCGCCGGCGCGGTCCTGTGGGGCTGGGTCTCCGCGCTCGTGCTCGCGGCCGCCGGTCTCGCCGTCGGCATCCGCGCCATGCGCCGCTCGAGCTGAGATCTGCTGGGAACCGGGGCGGGCGGCGTGCCAGAATCCCCGCATGGCGATCATCCCTCCCGGCGCGTTCGGCGGCTCCGGCGACGAGCAGGCACCCGCGCCATCGTTCGGCGTCCTCCTCGTCCGGGTCGATGGCGACGTCACGCACGAGTCGGTCGTCGAGGCCCTCACGTCGGCGCGCTTCACGGGCTGGGTCTCGCCGGAGGTTCCCGTCGAGGGTGACGACCCGGGCGACGCGCCCGTCCCGGTCTGGACGGTGGCCGTCCCCGAGACGCCGCTCGGCCACGTCGCGGGGGAGCGGACGACGCTGCACGAGCTCGCCGCCTCCCTCGCCGCGACGCTGGACGGCGACGCGATCGCGATGGTGAACCGCCGCGAGCAGCTCCTCACGCTCACGGCCGACCGCGCGGGCGAGCGGTGGGTCGACTACGTGTCCGACGCGCACCTCGCCCGCCCGGACGACGAGTTCGCCTGGGGACCCGAGGGCGCCTACGGCGCGGGAGCCCTGGCCCGCCTGTGCGGGCGGCCCGAGGCGGAGGAGTCCGTCTACGAGCTGCTGAGCGAGGACGAGGGCGACGACGTCAACGAGTCCGAGCGGATCGTCGCGCTCGGCCGGCTCCTGGGCTGGCCGCACTGGCTCGTCTCGGTCGGCGGCCTGCCCAAGCGGGTGTTCCGCGGGCCGGACGTCAAGGACTTCCTGCGCCTGCGCGCGGGCGCCACGGGCATCGGCGGCCGCGTCAAGGGCCGGCTCACCAAGGTCAAGCGGCGCAGCGACCTCACGCAGGGCGGCTGATGGTCACGAGCTCGGTGCTCGGCACCATCGGGATGAACCTCGGTGCCCTGCTGCTCGTGCTCTTCCGCGGCTGGGCCTTCCGCACGAGGATCTACCGGCCGATGCTGCTCAACATCGGGCTGTCGGTCCTGCCCGTCGGCGTGCTGCTCGGCGGCGAGATCGGGGTGCTCGCGCTCGCGTGGGCCGGCGCGCCGCCGTGGGTCGTGCTCGCCACGGCCGTGCTCGTCGGGCTGGTCTGGCTCCTCCTGCTGCCGAACGCCGCCTACCTCATCACGGAGCTCAACCTCAGCCACCGCCGGGAGGACGACCCGGTCCCGCAGTGGTACGACATCCTGCTCGTGCTCACGCTCGCGATGTCGGGCGTGCTCAACACGGTGCTCAACGTGTTCCTCGCGACGGTGCTCGTCGTCGTGGTGCGCTACGACGACATCGAGCCCCTCGCGTCGGGCGGCGCGAGCTGGGCCGTGGCCGGGGTCCTCGTCGCCGTGAGCTTCGGGATCTACCTCGGCCGCTACCTTCGGCTGAACTCCTGGGACATCGTGCACCCCGGCTCGTTCCTCGCGAAGGTCCGCGGCCACTTCTCGACGGCGCGCGGGATCGGTGACGCCGTCGGCTTCACGCTCCTGTGCGCCGTGTTCCTCGGCCTCATGTACGTCGTCATCGTCGGCCCGACGATCCACTCGCTCGTCGTCTCGCTGGGCTAGCCGTCCTGATCGGTCCGGCCGTCGGACCGATGGTCGGCCAGCGACGCGCGCAGCTCGCGCAGCAGCCCGGTCGCGTCGTCGAGCCGGGTGCCGTAGCGCCGCGCGCACTCGGCCAGCAGGGGCCGGCGGGCCTCGCGCGCATCGGCCGCGAGACCTCGGCCCCGCTCGGTCAGCTCGAGGACGACGGCGCGCCGGTCCGACGTCGACGGCGTGCGGACGACGAGGCCGTCGGCGACCAGTCGCGAGACGAGGCGGCTGGGGTGACCGGACTCGGCGACCAGGTGCTCGGCGAGACGGCTGAGCGTGACCGGACCCAGCGCGTCCAACGCCATGACCGCCTCGGCCTGGACGCAGGTGAGACCGATCGGTCGGAACGCGGCGGTGAGGGCGGCGTTGAGCTCCGTGACGAGGCTCTTGAGCTCGAAGGCGAGGGTGAGGACGGCGTCCTCGGCGGGATCGTGTGACATGTCATCCATCTGAGCTAGGGTGAACCATGTGACATGTTACCTAAATGAAGTGGGCGGGCGCAGGGCGATCCGCGTCGACGGCTTCGGTGTCGTTCCCGCCGCGCCCGTCAGCGCGCAGGCCCGCCGCGGAGCGCGACGGGCGGTCGTCCGGGTGACCCACGCGTCGGTCGGCGCGACCGACGTCGCCGCCATCCGCGGCGACTACCTGCTGCAGCCCTTCCCGCGGCTGACGCCCGGGTACGACCTCGTCGGTGTGGTCGAGCACCTGCCCGCGGGCGCGCCGTCCCACCTGTCGGTGGGCCAGCGGGTGGCGGCCGTGCTGCCGCGGATGGGCGCCCACGCCACGCGGGTCGCCCTCGCGCCGTCCCTGCTCGTGCCGGTCCCGGACGGCCTCGCGTCGGCGGTGGCCGCGACCGTCCCGCTCGACGGGGTGACCGCGCGGCTCGCCCTCGACGCACTGCCCCTCGACGCGCGCCGCGGCGGGAGCGTCCTCGTCCAGGGGGCCGGGGGAGCCGTCGGGTCGTGGGCGGTCCAGCTCGCCGGCGCGGACGGTCGCGAGGTCTACGGCACGGCGTCGCTCCGGTCCCGCCGGCATGCCGAGGGACTCGGCGCCACGGTGCTCGACTACGACGACCCGCACTGGGTCGAGCACCTGCGCGATCTCACCGGGGGCGGGGTGGCCGGCGCCGTGGACCAGACCGGCGGCCGGGGCGTGCGGGACGCCGTGGCGCGCCGCGGTCGCCTCGTCCGGATCGCCTTCGGCGGGGCCCCGGGCCACCAGCGCCGAGCGACGGCGACCGGCGTCGTCACGACGCTCGCGCGTCGGTACGCCGATCCGCGGGAGCTGGTCTGCTCGGTCCCGCTCCTCGTCGCCACCCGCCGCGCCGTCTACCGGCGGGCGCTGGCCGACCTGCTCGACGCGGTCGCGGCGGGGGACCTCATCGCACCGCTGCCGTCCCTGCACCCGGTCGAGAGCTACCGCGAGGCGGTCGCCGACGCGGCGAGCGCGGCGGCCGGGACGAAGACGGTGCTGGAGCTCGAGGACTGACCGCCGGAACGGACCGAGCGGGTCACCAGCCGCCGGCGAGCGCCGTCGAGACCGAGATCGCGTCGAGGTCGAACGCCTGCGCGACGCCGCGGTTCGTCACCCGGCCGGCGCACGTGTTGAGGCCCTGGGCGAGCGCCGGGTCCTGCTGGAGCGCGAGCCGCCAGCCCCAGTCCGCGATCTCGACGATGTAGGGCAGCGTCGCGTTGGTCAGCGCCCGCGTCGAGCTCTGCGGGACGGCGCCCGGCATGTTGGTCACGCAGTACAGGAGCGCGTCGTGCACCTGGAACGTCGGGTCGTCGTGCGTGGTCGGTCGCGACCCCTCGAAGCAGCCGCCCTGGTCGATCGCGATGTCGACGAGCACCGCGCCGGGACGCATCCCGGCGATCATCGCGTCGGTGACCAGCCGGGGCGCGTGCGCGCCCGGTACCAGCACCGCACCGACGACGAGGTCGGCCCGCTCGACGGCCGCGGCGATCTCGTACGCGGAGGACACCCGCGTCGTGACGGCGGGGCCGTACTTCTCCTGGATGGTCCGCAGCCGCGGCATCGCGACGTCGAGCACCGTGACGTCGGCACCCATGCCGATGGCGTTGGCGATGGCGTGCTCGCCCGCGACCCCCGCGCCGAGCACGACGACGTTCGCGCGCGGCGTCCCGGCGATCCCGCCGAGCAGCACGCCAGCCCCGCCGGTCTCCTTCATGAGGTGGTAGGCGCCGACGACGGTCGCGAGCCGGCCCGCGATCTCGCTCATCGGCTGGAGCAGCGGCAGCGCACCGCTGCCGAGCTGGACCGTCTCGTACGCGATCGCCGCGGTCCCGGCCGCGAGCAGGGCCTCGGTGCACTCCTGGCTCGCCGCGAGGTGGAGGTAGGTGAACAGGGCGAGGTCCTCGCGCAGGAAGCCGTACTCCTCCGGCTCCGGCTCCTTCACCTTGACGACGAGCTCGGCGTCCCACGCCGCCCCCGCGTCGCCGACGACGACGGCACCGGCGGCGGCGTAGGCGTCGTCGGACAGCAGCGACCCGACGCCGGCCCCGGACTGGACCACGACCTCGTGCCCCTGGGCGACCAGCTCGGCCACGCCGGACGGAGTCACTCCCACGCGGAACTCGTTGTTCTTGACCTCGGTGGGGACGCCGATCTTCATGGCAGCTCTCTTCTCGTCGCCGGAACGTCGAACCTCTCGCAGGCTAGGGTCCCACGGGTGCCAGGACCAGGGGAGGAGGTCCCTGCCGGCGCGGCCCCGCCTCTGCTACGGCGCACCGGTACCGGCGTGGCCCTAGGCTCGGGGCCATGGGCTACCCCAAGGACAACCTCGCCCCCGACGAGACGGTCATCCTGCACCGCCACCCGCACTGGAAGGCGCTCGTCCTGCCCGTGCTCGGGCTGCTCCTGGCGACGGGCGCGGTCGGCGCCGCCTGGTGGTGGTCGCGCTCGCTCGAGGTCAGCGACACGACGGAGACGGTCATCGGCATCGTCGCCGGCGTCCTGTGGGCCGTGCTGGTCATCTGGTGGTTCGTCGCCCCCCTCGTGCGCTGGGCGACGACGCACTTCGTCATCACGGACCGCCGGGTCATCTTTCGCACCGGCGTGTTCACCCGCAGCGGCATCGACATCCCGATGGCGCGGATCAACTCGATCCAGTTCCGCCACGACCTCGTGGACCGGATCCTGCGCACGGGGACGCTCATCATCGAGTCGGCGTCGGACGACCCGCTCGAGTTCAACGACATCCCGCAGGTCGAGCGCGTCCACGCGCTGCTCTACCACGAGGTCCACGACTACCTCACCGAGGACGACGACGAGACGGCCCAGCCGTGACGCGGGAGGACTGGGGCCCGAGCCGCTGGGAGCTCATCGTCGCCGAGCGGCCCGGTCACTCGCAGTGGTACATCGAGCGGTTCCGCGCGATGGAGCGCGAGGGTGCCGACATCGTGGGGGAGGCCCGGCTGGCCGACGCGATGCTCGGGCGCGGCAGCCGCGTCCTCGACGCGGGGTGCGGCCCCGGCCGGATCGCCGGCTGGCTCGCCGCGCGCGGTCACGACGTCGTCGGCGTGGACGTCGACCCCGACCTCGTCGAGGCCGCGCGGAGCGACCACTCGGGGCCGACCTACGTCGTCTCCGACCTGTCGGAGCTCGACCTGCCCGCCGCGGGCATCGCCGAGCCGTTCGACCTCGTGATCGTCGCGGGCAACGTCGTCACCTTCCTGGCGCCGGGCAGCGAGGTCGAGGTGCTGCGCCGTCTCGCGGCCCACCTCGCGCCGGGCGGCCGGATCGTCATCGGGTTCGGGCTGGGCCGCGGCTACGACCTCGCGTCGTTCGAGGCCGACGTCAGCTCGGCCGGGCTGCGCGAGTCGCTCCGGCTCGCCGCCTGGGACGTGCGCCCGTGGACGCCGTCGTCCGACTTCGTCGTGAGCGTGCTGGAGCCGTCCGGCGCCTGAGCCGCCTCCGGGCCGAACACGTGGTCGCGCTGGACGAGGAAGGACGCGACGAACAGGACCCCGTCCGTCGTGAGCTTGGCGACGAGCAGTGGGAGCCCCGCGTCCGTCAGCAGGCGGATCCCGCCGTACCCCGCCGCCAGCAGGACGACGGCGAGCGCCGCGTACCGGACGAGCTGCGGTCGCACCGGCCCGCCGGCGCGGAACACCGTGCGCCGGTTGATCGTGAAGTTGACCGTCGCGCTCGCGAGGCGCGCCCCGACGACGGCGAGCGCGAGGCTCCCGGTCAGCGCGCTCAGCACGAGCACGCCGACGACGTCGAGCACGGCCGCCGCGAGCGAGGACGCGGCGAACAGCAGGAGCGGCGCGAGCACGCGGACCGAGTCGAGCACCGGCCGGAAGTGCGACGAGGCGTTGTGGTCGAGGTAGACCGTCTCGATCGGGACGGTGTGGATCCGCACGCCGTCCCGGCCGGCGCGCAGCAGCACCGTCAGCTCCCAGGCGAACCGCTCGCCCGGGATCGCGAGCAGCCACGGCACGAGCTCGGCCGGGATGCCGCGCAACCCCGTCTGCGTGTCGTCGATCCGCTGGCCCGTCGCCAGCTCGACCAACGCCGTCGTCGCGCGGTTGCCGACGCGCGAGCGCAGCGGCACCGCGCCGTCGAACGACCGGCAGCCGAGGACGAGACCGGGCGCCGCCCCCAGCGCCCGCAGCCGGGCGAGCTCGTCGGCGACGCGGGCCACGTCACGCGGCAGGTGCTGACCGTCGCAGTCGACGCACACGATGTCGGCCCCCGGGGCGCGCTCGAGGATGGCCGCCATCCCCGTGCGCAGCGCCTCGGCCTTGCCGTAGTTGCGGGCGTGCTGGACGACGACGCCGCCGGCCGCCGCGACCAGCCCGAACGGCTCGGCGTACGCCTCGCCCGAGCCGTCGTCGACGACGAGGACCCGGGCCAGCGGCAGCCGCGCCGCCAGCGCGGCGACGAGATCGACGAGGCGGTGGTCCGGCTCGTACGCCGGGACCAGGACCCACAGGGGGCGCTCGGTCGAGCTCCCGGCGCTCACGAGTCCGTCCCCGTCGTCGTGCCGGTGGTGGCGGCGACGTAGAGGATGTCGGACGTCCCGCGCTCGGCGCCGCGCCCGAGCGGGTCGTTCACCAGGTCGCCGCTCGCGTCGACCATCGTCGAGGAGCCGCCGCCGTCGAGGTTGTACGCCTCGCTCGCACCGAGGTCGAGCATGAGCTGGGCGAGCTCCGTCATCGTGACGCCCGAGCTCTCCGACGACCGCCCGTCGACGACGACGAGCACGTAGTGGTTCGCCTCGACCATCCCGATCGCCGTGCGCGGCTGGGAGCCCTGGATCGAGTGGTTGCCGACGTTCGTGTCGACCTCCACGTCGTCGATGCCCGCGACGACGACGCCGTCCTCGACGAGCGCCGGGCCGAACGAGTACGTCTGCCACGCGCCGTTGGCGAGGAGCTGCTCGCCGCTCGTGGTCGTCTCGTCGACGAGGTCCATCGTGCCGTCGCGATAGATGACGGCGGCGGTGCGGGCGGGGGAGTCGCGGTAGAGCACGCCGTTGCGGATGACGACCCCGGTCGAGCGGAAGCCGTAGTAGTCGCCGTTGATCGCCAGGAGGGCGCCGACGTCGGCCGCGATGTCCGAGGTGTCCTCGGTGATGTTGGCGCCGAAGGCGTTCTGCGCGAACGCCGCGCGCAGCTGGGTGATGTCGCCGAGCGTGACGTCGGCGACGTAGTACGTCGCGGTGCCGCCGCTCGTCGCGAGCTGACCCGACGTCACGGTGACGACGGGGTCGGCGACCTCGGACCCCGTCTCAGCGTCGGTGGACGTGTCGCTGGTCTCGCCGGTCGCCGCCTCGTCCGACGACGCGCCGGTGGTCTCGCCGGACGAGGCGGTGCCGCTCGACGTCGCTGCCGAGTCGTTCGCCGCCTGCTCGTAGGCGGCGACGTCGGCGATCTCGACGTGCTCGATGACGAACCGGTCGAGCGCCCACGCGGTGGCGCCGCCGATCGTGAGCGCGAGCGTGAGGACGCCCGCGGCGATCGCGCGGCGCAGGGGCCGGCGGGGTTGCAGACGCCGGGTCGGTCGGGTCGGAGGACTGGGCTGGGGGCTGAGGGGCTGGGGGTGGGTCGTGGTCTCCATGCCCCGGGTCTACGCACCCGACCCCGGCACGGCGTTGGTCCACCCTGTGGGACGCCTGTGCGGGTCGCGCTCAGCGCGCGAGCGTCGGCACCCCGCGGTTGGCGAGCTGGTCGGCGCGCTCGTTGCCCGGGTCGCCCGCGTGCCCCTTGACCCAGATCCACTCGATCGTGTGGCGGGCGACCTCCTCGTCGAGCGCGCGCCACAGGTCGGCGTTCTTCACGGGCTGCTTGGCCGAGGTCCGCCAGCCGTTCCGCTTCCAGCCGGCGATCCAGCTCTTCATGCCCTGCATGACGTACGTCGAGTCGACGTGGAGCCGGACGTCGCAGGGGCGGCGCAGGGCGCGCAGCGCCTCGATGACGGCGGTCAGCTCCATGCGGTTGTTCGTCGTCGTCGCCTCACCGCCCCACAGCTCCTTCTCGCGCGCGCCGGCGACGAGGAGCGCGCCCCACCCGCCGGGTCCCGGGTTGCCCTTGCACGCCCCGTCCGTCCAGATCTCGACCCGCTCGCGCTCGTTCACCGCCACACGGGACACCCTATGCGGGGTGGCCGACGCCCTAGGCTTGGCGCATGAGCGACCGTGGACTTGACCTCGCCGTGACCAAGATGAGGGACGCCGGTATCGGGGACCTCGCCATCGCGACCTTCACCCGGCTCTACCGGGAGCTGGAGTCGGGGGCGACGGGACTGATCCGCGAGGCGGACGTCGAGCCGCTGCGGGACATCGACCGTCAGGCCGACCTGGACGTCAGCGAGGCGGACGCCCGCGAGGCGATCGCGCGGACCGTCGTCATCAAGCTCAACGGCGGGCTCGGGACGTCGATGGGGCTGGAGGGACCGAAGTCTCTCCTGCCGGTGCGCGACGGGCTCACGTTCCTCGACCTCATCGCCCGTCAGGTCCTCGCGGTGCGGGAGCAGTACGGCGTCGACCTGCCCGTCGTCTTCATGGACTCCTTCCGCACGCAGGCGGAGACGCTGGCCACCCTCGAGGCGTACCCGGACCTCGGCGTCGACGGCCTGCCGCTCGACTTCCTCCAGAACCGCGAGCCCAAGCTCGACGCCGAGACGCTCGAGCCCGTCACCTGGGAGCGCAACCCCGACCTGGAGTGGTGCCCGCCGGGGCACGGCGACCTCTACACGGCGCTGCAGACCTCCGGGCTGCTCGACCGGCTCCTCGAGCGCGGCTATCGCTACGTCACGGTGTCGAACGCCGACAACCTCGGCGCCGTCCCGGACGCGGGCATCGCGGCGTGGTTCGCGGCGTCCGGCGCCCCGTACGCGGCCGAGCTGGTCGCGAAGTCCGACGCCGACGTCAAGGGCGGACAGCTCGTCGTCCGCAGGTCCGACGGCCAGATCATCCAACGCGAGACGGCGCAGACCTACCCGGAGGAGCTGGACGTCGCCAACGACCGGCACGTCCACCCGTTCTTCCACGCGAACAACCTGTGGATCGACCTCGCGCAGCTGCGCGACCTGCTCGCGGCGAACGACGGCGTCATGCCGCTCCCGCTCATCCGCAACCTCAAGACGGTCGACCCGGGCGACAAGACCTCGACGAAGGTCGTGCAGCTCGAGATCGCGATGGGGGCCGCCGTCAACGTGTTCCCGGGGGCGCGCGTGATCGAGGTCGAGCGGGCGCGGTTCCTGCCGGTCAAGACGACGAACGACCTGCTCCTCCTGCGCTCCGACGTGTACGAGCTGACGCCGCAGTGGCACCTCGTGGCCCGCCGTCCGGCCCCGCTCGTCTCGCTGGGCGAGAAGTACAAGCTGATCGCGGACTTCGAGGCCCGCGTCGAGCACGTGCCATCGCTCGTCGAGGCGGACTCGCTCACCGTCAAGGGCGACTGGAGGTTCGGTGACGACGTGCGCGTCGTCGGCGAGGGCCGGCTCGTCGCGGCCGACGACGAGCCGCACATCGTGCCGCCCGGCGCGACGGTGACCGTCGACGGCATCGCCGGCGCCGCGCGGTGACGCACGCGCCCGACCACCCCCGCCTCTCCGGCTACGCGGTCGTCGTCCACGACGGCGCGGTCCTGCTCTCCGGCCTGACCGGCGACGAGCGCTGGACGCTGCCCGGCGGCGGCGTCGACTTCGGGGAGCACCCGGCCGACGCGGCCGTGCGCGAGGCGCGCGAGGAGACCGGGCTGGAGATCGCGCTCGGCGACCTGCTCGGCATCGACTCGCTCGTCGTGGTCGCCGGCGAGACCGGGGAGCAGCAGCACGCCGTCCGCGTGCTCTACACCGCGACGGTGGTCGCGGGGGAGCTGGCGGCGGAGGCGGACGGCTCGACGGACCGGGTCGCCTGGCACCGCCTGGACGGGCTCGACCGCCTGCCCCTCGTCGAGCTCGTCCGGACCGCGCTGAGCCTGGCCGGGCACGACGTCCCGGCCGACCGCGAGGGCGTGGTCGACGCGGGCTGAGCCACGCCGACCCGTCGACCGCCACGCGGCCGGGGGTCAGCGCGGGTCGCGCTCCGAGCGCAGGACGTCCGCGATCTCCTCCTCGGGACGCGGCGGGATCGTCTCGTCGTCCTCGAGCACGTGCAGCTCCAGCTCGGGCGCGCCGACGTGCGGCAGCACCTCGCGCTCGAACAGCTCGATGCCGGACCGGTCGTAGGCAGCCTCGGGGAAGTAGAAGATCCCGTAGCCGAGCCCGGCCTCGCCCATCGCGCTGAGCCGCTCGGCGATCTGCTCGGGCGTCCCGCAGGCGAGCGAGGAGCGCGCGCCCCGGATGCTCTCGTCCGTCTTCTCCCGGCCCAGGTGGGGGAGCAGCCGCTCCTCGAGGACGCGCAGCCGCTCGTCGACCTCGGCCTGCGTCGCGCCGATCGTCACGTTGTAGTTGGCGCTGCGCGTGATGGCGTCGAAGTCGGTGCCGAGCTCGCGGCAGTGCTCGGCGAGGATCTCCGACTTGTGCGCGAACCCCTCGGGCGAGCCGTCGAAGTTCGTGTACCGGGCGTACTGGGCCGCGATCCGCAGCGTCACCTTCTCGCCGCCGCCCGCGATCCACAGTGGGATGCCGCCCTCCTGGAGGGGGAGCGGGCGCACGATCGCGCCGTCGACCTGGTAATGCTCGCCGTCGAGGCTCGCCACGCCCAGCCGCCACGCCTGCGACAGGATCTCGACGCCCTCGCGGAGCATTGCCAGCCGCTCGCCGGCGCGCGGGAAGCCGTAGCCGTAGGCGCGCCACTCGTGCTCGTACCAGCCGGCGCCGATCCCCATCTCCGTGCGGCCGCCGGAGATGACGTCGACCGTCGCCGCGACCTTCGCGAGGTAGGCCGGGTTGCGGTACGCCATGCACGTGCACATCTGACCGAGGCGCACGCGCGAGGTCGACGCGGCCAGTGCCGCCATGAGCGTCCACGCCTCGTGCGTCGCCTCCTCGCTCGGCACGGGGGTCGTGTGGAAGTGGTCGTAGACCCACACGGAGCTCCACGGGCCCGCGTCCACGTGCTGCGCGAGGGAGCTGATCGTGCTCCAGTGGTCCTGCGTCGGGATCCCGACGAGGTCGAAACGCCAGCCCTGGGGGAGGAAGAGTCCTGCCTGCATCGCCATGTCCCGAGCCTAGGGCGTCCGCGGCGGGTTAGCCTTCGCCTATGACGACGCGGGCGGGGCGGGAGCCGGTGCTGCCCGACGACGCGCCCGCGGCGTCCTCCCGTCCGGCCCCGCGCGCGCCAGCCCGTCCGACCGGGGCGCGCCCTCGGCCCGATGCGTCGATGACCCTCCTCACCCAGGTGATGGAGAACCCGCTCGACCCCGGGTACGAGGCCGTGACCCGCCGGCGCCGGGAGGATCCCGACTGGCGGCCGTCCACGCTGTCGAAGGTGGTCGTGCTCCTGCTGACCATCGCGATCGGCGCCGGACTGGCCATCGCGATCTCCTCGCTGCGCTCCCCGGTCGGGGGGCGTAACGCCGCGCGCGAGCTGCTGATCGACCAGATCACCGAGCGCCGCGCGACCCAGGACGAGCTGACCGAGCACAACGCCGAGCTCAACGCGCAGATCCTCGAGCTCTCCGGTGCCGAGCTGGCCCTCACGGACCCCGACCGGCGCAGCGAGCTCGACTCGCTCGCCGTCGCGTCGGGCGTCGCGTCGGTCCGGGGGCCGGGCGTCGTGGTCACGCTCACCGACTCCGAGCAGGCGCAGGCCGACCCGATCACCTACGGCGTCGAGGCGGTCCAGGCCGGCGACCTTCAGGTGGTGGTCAACGCGCTGTGGGCCGGGGGAGCCGAGGCCGTGGCCGTCAACGGGACGCGGATCGGCGCGAACGGCGGCATCCGCGGCGCCGGACAGGCGATCCTCGTCGACCGCATCCCCGTGGGCTCGCCCTACGTCGTGTCCGCCATCGGCTCGCGCGAGGAGCTGACGAAGGCCGTCGCGAGCGGCACGACGGGCTCCTACCTCGACGTGCTCCGGACCAAGTACCGGATCGGGATCGCCGTCGCCGGCGACGACGACCTCTGGCTGCCCGGAACGGTGACGACACAGCTGCGCTACGCCGAGCCGCTCACCCCGACGTCGGGGCAGACTGGTCCCGGCGACCTGGACGCTCCGATCGGGAGCTACGGGTTGGGCGGCCAGGCCGCCGGAACGACAGGGACAGCAGGAACCGTTGGAACCGTTGAAGCGGGAACCGGGGAAGGGAAGGGCATCTCGTGATCGCCGTCATCGGGCTCGTGCTCGGGATCGTCGTGGGGCTGGTCTTCTCGCCCGACGTCCCGCCGGCGCTGCAGCCCTACCTGCCGATCGCCGTCGTCGCGGCGCTCGACGCGCTCTTCGGCGGCGTCCGGGCGCAGCTCGAGGGCACCTTCGTCGACCGGGTCTTCATCACGTCGTTCCTCTCGAACGTGCTCGTCGCCGCCCTGCTCGTGTTCCTCGGCGACCAGCTCGGGGTCGGCAGCCAGCTCTCGACGGCGGTCGTCGTCGTCCTCGGCATCCGGATCTTCTCCAACGCCGCGTCGATCCGGCGGATCGTGTTCAAGGCATGACGACGGACACCGCATGACGCACGCCAAGCACACGCCGGAGCCGGCCGCCCGGAGGAAGGGGTGGGGGACCCGCTCGCACCTGCTCGTCGCCGTGCTGTGCGCCGCGCTCGGCTTTGCGATCGTCGTGCAGGTCCGCCAGACCCACGCCGACGAGTTCTCGCTCCTGCGGCAGAACGACCTCGTCGCGCTGCTGGACGAGATCACGCAGCGCAACGAGCAGCTCGAGGCGGAGCAGGCGCAGCTCGTGCTCGACCGCAACGACCTCGAGGCCGGCGTCGGGTCCGCCGAGGTGGCCGAGCGCAACGCGATGGTCCAGGCCGTCCTCGCCGGGACGGTGCCCGTCAAGGGGCCCGGCATCGAGGTGACGATCAACCAGACGGGGGCCGCCATCCCGGCGGCGAGCTGGGTCAACCTCGTCGAGGAGCTGCGCAACTCCGGTGCGGAGGCGATCGAGATCGGCTCCGTCCGGTTCGGCGCCGCTAGCTGGTTCGCCGACGACGACCGCCGCGTCCTCGTCGACGGCGTCCCCATCACGTATCCCGTGACGGTGCGCGCGATCGGCGACCCGCAGACGCTCTCCGGCGGGCTGCAGATCCGCGGCGGCGCGCTGCCGCGACTGCGGTCGGAGGGCGCCGTGACGACGGTCGAGCAGCTCGACGAGCTGACCATCTCCTCCATCCGCGTGCTGAGCCCGCCGGAGATCGCGCAGCCCGCGCCGGAGGACGCGAAGGACGACGGCTGAGCGTGCGCCGACCGGGCGGGTGAAGGCCGGATCGGTCCGATAGGGTGGACTCCCTGACGAGCGGACGGAGGATGTGCGCGATGGCTGTCGATGACCGAGGCGGCATTGACGACGGCGGCGACGCCGTCACCGGGGTTCCGATCCCCGACAGCGCGACGACGGCGTACCTGCCGGCCTACGTCGACCCGGCCGAGGCGATCGAGCCGGCCCAGGGCCAGCTCGACGTCACACCGGACGCCGCGATCGAGGCTCTGCCGCCCTCCAGCGCGCTCCTCGTCGTGCAGCACGGCCCGAACTCGGGCGCCCGGTTCCTCCTCGACGCACCCACGACGTCGGTCGGCCGGGACACCAGCGCGGAGATCTTCCTCGACGACGTCACGGTCTCGCGCCGGCACGCCGAGTTCCGCCGCGTCGAGGACGGGTTCGAGGTCCGCGACGTCGGCTCGCTCAACGGCACGTACGTCAACCGCGAGCGGATCGAGGTCGCGCTGCTCCACGCGGGCGACGAGGTCCAGATCGGCAAGTACCGCCTCACGTTCCACCCGAGCCCGCAGCGGCCGAGCAGCTCATGAGCGGCGCGGTCGACCCGCGCCGACAGGAGACGGGTGAGCAGGGGGCGCAGGGCGGTGACACGCGTCCGGCGCTGACGGCGCTCGCCACCGAGCCGTGGCCGCGCGGCTTCTCGCGTCGCCCCACCATGAACATCGGCGCGGTGCTGGCGGAGCTCAAGCGCGAGTTCCCGACCGTGAGCCACTCCAAGATCCGGTTCCTGGAGGAGCAGGGTCTCGTCACGCCCGACCGCACGCCGTCCGGGTATCGCGTCTTCTCCGAGGCCGACGTCGAGCGGCTGCGATTCGCCCTCGCGGCGCAGCGCGACTCCTTCCTCCCGCTGCGCGTCATCCGGGAGAAGCTGGCCGCCCTCGACGCCGGCCTCGAGGACGTTCCCGTCGCGAGCGCGACCCCGGCTCAGCACGGCACGCGCGTCGGGCCGGAGGAGCTGGCGGCGCTCGTCGGGCTGAGCACCGAGCAGATCGGCGAGCTCACGGCCGCCGGCATCGTCGTCCCCGACGCTGGCGGGCGGTTCCCCGCGTCGTGCATCGCCGTGGCGCAGCTCGCCACCGAGCTCATGCGACTGGGGGTCGACCCCCGCCACCTGCGCATGATGCGCACGGCCGCCGACCGGCAGGTCGACGTCGTCGCCCAGCTCACCTCCGTGCTGCGCGGGCGCCCGAGCGCGCCGCAGGACGCGCGGGCGCGGGAGCGCGCGGTGCAGTCGGCCAACGACCTGTCCGGCCTCCTCTCGCGGCTGCACGGGTCGCTCGTCGCCGCCGGGGTCGAGCGCCTCTTCTGACCGGCTGTGACCGGTCCTTGACCAGTCCCTGACGGGCCGCTGACCGGGTGCCGACCGGAGGTGCGATGCCCGCCTCACCCTCAGGTGAAGCATGAGACTCTCCGGTGCGACACGCCGTCGGCGTGTCGCGGGCACGGACGTTGACGCCCGGGTGCGCCGTCCCTAGGTTGGCTACGATGGTGGACGGACACCATCGGGACGGGACCGCCGACGGCGTGGTCCCGCGGCCAGCACAGCAGGTAGCGCGGCACCGGGACGGTGTCGTGAACGGGAGGAGTCCGGCGTGGCGACGAGCAAGGCGGATGCAGTGCCGACGCACCAGATCGCCCAGGGTCTGCTGTTCGGTGAGGAGCTGCCCGACCTCGACGAGTTCACGGGCTACCGCGGCCCCGTCGCGTGCCGCGTCGCGGGGATCACCTACCGTCAGCTCGACTACTGGGCGCGCACCGGCCTCGTCGAGCCGACCGTCCGCAACGCCACCGGCTCCGGGACGCAGCGCCTCTACTCCTTCCGCGACATGCTCGTGCTCAAGGTCGTCAAGCGCCTGCTCGACACGGGCGTCTCGCTCCAGCAGATCCGCGCCGCCGTCGACCACCTGCGCGAGCGCGGGGTCGAGGACCTCGCCCAGATCACGCTCATGAGCGACGGCGCCTCCGTCTACGAGTGCACGTCGCCCGACGAGGTGTTCGACCTCGTCCAGGGCGGCCAGGGTGTCTTCGGCATCGCCGTCGGCCGGGTCTGGCGCGAGGTCGAGACCTCGATCGCCGAGTTCCCGACGGAGGCCGCCGAGACCTCCCAGGACGGGTCCGACGACGACGTGGTCCACCCGGGCGACGAGCTCGCCCGCCGCCGCGCCGCGAGGCTCCGCGCCGTCTGAGCCCCGTCCGCGGTCCGTCGACCGCGCGACGCCCGCCCGGCCGTGCGGCCCGGGGCGAGACGTACCCTGAGGTGATGTCCGAGCTCCGCCCGACCACCGGTCGGTCAGCCGCGCCGCGGCTTCGAGCCATGGACGCGCTGCGCCTGGTCGCCGCGCTCGCCGTCGTGCTGTTCCACTTCACGGCTCGCGACCACGTGCGCTGGGGGAGCGACCGCCTGCCGCACGACGTCTTCGGGGCGTTCTCCGGGGTGACCGTCTACGGGTACGCCGGGGTGCACCTGTTCTTCGTCGTCAGCGGGTTCGTCATCCTCATGTCGGTCTGGGGCCGGAGCGTCCCGCAGTTCCTCGCGTCGCGGGTGAGCCGGCTCTACCCGGCGTACTGGGTCGCGGTGCTGCTGACCGCGACGCTGCGCTGGTGGTGGCCGACGTTCGGCACCGTCCCAGCAGGGGCCGTCGCCGTCAACCTCACGATGACCCAGGACGCCTTCCACGTCGAGCGGGTCGACGGGGTCTACTGGACGCTCTGGGTCGAGCTGCAGTTCTACCTGCTCATGCTCGGCTTCCTGCTGTGGGGGATCACGGCCCGACGCGTGCTGGCCGTGGCCGCGATCGCGCCGCCGGCCATGGTCGCGCTCTCGTTCCTCGCGCCGAGGGCCGAGGCGGCGGTCGGGCTGCTCGGCTGGGCGCCCCTGTTCGCCGCCGGGATGGTGCTGTTCGTCATCCACCGGGAGGGCTCGAGCCTCGCGCGGTGGGCCGTCGTCGTCGGCAACGCGCTGCTGGCGGCGGTCGCGTCCGGGCTGCGGACCGTCGGCGCGATCGACGCCGTGGCGAGCGGCGGGCACGTGGTGCCGGTGGTGCTGGGAGCCGTGGCGGTCGCGGTCGTCGGGCTCGTCGCCGCGGTTGCGCTGGTGCCGACGCTGCGCGACCTCGACTGGGCGATCCTCACCGCGCTCGGCGCGCTGACCTACCCGCTCTACCTCATCCACGAGTACGTCGGGTGGGCGATCATCGAGACCACGCACGAGGCCCTGGGCCGCTGGCTCACGCTCGCCGTCGCCGTCGGGGGGTGCCTCGGCCTCGCGTGGCTGCTCCACCGGTTCGTCGAGGAGCCCGTGCACCGTCCGATGCGCCGGTGGCTGCAGACCCGGTTCGAGCGGGTCGGCGAGCTCCTGCGCGCCGCGGTCCGGCGCCCGGGTGCTGTCGCCGCGGACGCTAGAGGTACTAGAGGTACAGGTCGAGCACCCGGTAGAACGTCAGGCGCTCCGGATCGGCTCCCGTCGCCTCCGCGAGCTCCCGAGCCCGTGCCGGACCGAACGCGGGGTTGAGTCGAACGTCCGCCATCGATCGGTGCAGCAGCGCGAGGTCGAGGTGCCGGTCGGCGACGCCGAGGCGTCCGACGTCGAGCACGCCGGTCGGGCGCAGCGTCCCGGGATCGAGGTGGAAGTTCGGTAGGCACAGGTCGCCGTGGCAGACCGCGAGGTCGGCGGGCTCGGCCGCGCGGACGCGGTCGAGGATCGGGGCGTCGACCACGACCGCCGGCGGTGAACCGGCCGCCCGGGCGAGCGGGACCGTGACGGCGAGCCGACGGTCGAACGGGCAGTCGGCGGGGGAGAGGGCGTGCAGGGCCGCGAGCAGCTCGACCATCCCGCGCACCGCCCGTGCCGCGTCGGTGCGCGGGACGGAGCTGCCGGGGACGCCGGGCAGCGCACACGTCACGAGATGACTGACGCGGACGGCGGCGCCCGCCTCGTCGCTCCCGTCGACCCAGTCCAGGACGCGGGGCGCGCCGACGGGCGTCGTGGCGAGCCAGGTGAGCCGGTCGTGCTCGGCGGCCAGGGCGGTCCGCTCGACGCCGGTGGCGGACTTGACGTAGCTGCGACCGTCGGGGCTGCGGCGCACGACGGCGGCGCTGTGGCCGATGGTGACCCGGTCCCAGTCGTCGAAGGCCGCCATGGGGCACAACGGTAGCCGGGGGGCGTGGCTAGGGTCGGGGGATGCCGCTCACGATCCACGCCGCAGGCGTCCTCCTCGACATGGACGGGACGCTCGTGGACTCCACGGCCGTCGTCGAGCGGCTCTGGGTCGAGTGGGCGCGGGCGCACGCGCTGGAGCCGGCCGCCGTGCTCGGCGTCGTCCACGGCCGGCAGAGCCACGCGAGCATGGCGCTCCTGCTGCCCGAGCGGCCGCACGAGGCGAACCTGGCGGACGCGGCGCGGATGCTCGAGCAGGAGGTGGTCCAGCTCGACGGGGTGGTCGAGGTGCCCGGCGCCGCGGCCTTCGTCGCGTCCCTCGCGGGCACGCCGCACGTGCTGGTCACTTCCGCGTCGCGCGCGCTCGCGCACGCGCGGATGCGCGCGGCGGGCGTCGCGGTGCCGGAGGCGGCGGTCACGGCGGAGATGGTGCGGGCGAGCAAGCCCGACCCCGAGGGGTTCCGTCGGGGTGCCGAGATGCTCGGGGTGGAGCCGGGGGAGTGCGTCGCCTTCGAGGACTCCGAGGCCGGGATCGCGGCGGCGCGGGCGGCGGGGATGCGGGTCGTCGGGGTCGCCGTCCCGGTTGGTTCCGCGGCGGCGCGGGCAGTCGACTGGATCGTGCCCGACCTGCGGGAGGTCCGCGTCGTGATGAGCGGGGACGGCGGGGGAGTGACGATCGAGCTGCCCGACCGCGCGCCGGACTGAGGGTCAAGAAATGGTCAAGACTCGCGGGGGAGTCGGTCGTCGTCGGCGGGTGCGTTGTCGGCCAGCCACTGCCGGGCGACCCGCGCGGGCGCCCGCGTCAGCCACGCCTCGACGACCAGCTCGCGAAGATCGTCGGGGGAGACGCGGTCCAGGCGGCACAGGACGGCCGGGTAGCCGTCGAAGTGCGGGATGGTGAACACCGTGTCCGGTAGCTCGGCGAGCAGCGCGTCCTTCGTCTCCAGCGAGTCGGTGCGGACGCCGAGGACGACACCGTCCGGCCAGGAGCTGCCGAGGCTCGCCAGGGTCGCGAGGTCGGTCTTGCTCGGGCCGCGCTCCCAGACGAAGCCGCCGCTGGTGGTGCGCCACACCGCGCCGCCGCGGTGGCCGTCGACGGTCTCGGTCACCCCGGGCAGCCCCATCGCGATCGCGCGCACGTCGTCGAGGGTTGCCATCCCAGGATTGTGCTCTCGACAGGGGTCGTCGCGCTAGGAGCAGGCCGGCCGTCGTTGGTGAGCTACGGCAGCACGGTGTACCCCATCTGCCGTGCCTTCGAGGCGAGGCGCTCGTCGAACGTCAGAATCGGGTTGGCGTCCGAGACCGGTCCGGCGCTGAGGATGACGAGACAGTCGGGGATGGGGAGTCCAGCGGACGACCTCATCAGCGCGACGTCGAGGGGCGACGCGACCCGATCGAGCGGTGAGACCCCCAGCTCCTGGATGGCGGCCCAGACCTGCTGTGCCGCCGCGCGGCCGAGCTGAGCGGGGCCTGCCAGGACCTCGGCGATCGTGACCTCGTGCATGCCGAGAGGTTTGCCCAGGCGGGATCCGAGGAGTGCGACGGCTTGTTCGTGGTTCGCGTTCGCGCCGTCGAGGAATCCGATGACGACGTTCGCGTCGAGAACGTTCACTCCGCCCACTCGGCATCGAGGTCATCGAGGACGTTCGGTGGGAACATGCCGGTGGCCGAGCCGGCGAGGTCCTCGAGCGGTGTGGGAGCGGTCCGAACGGCGTCGTGCAGAAGTCGTCGGAGGTACTCGGACTGCGAGATGCCGAGGCGCGCCGCGCCGGCGGCGATACGGGCAGCGTCCCCGTCGGGGACGGCTCGGACGAGGATGTCGACCATCCCAGAATGATAGCATGGTGCGATATCATCCGCTAGGGCTGCGGTCACTGTCGGCTGGGCCGCCGGAGCGAGGGCGTCCCGTCTCGACGTCTCGACCAGATCGTGCCGGCGCTCACCGCGCATTGAGGACGGTGGTGTGCTCACCGCGTTCCGCGGCCTCGACGGCGTCGCGTCCTTCGGTGCCGACAGCGCCGGGCTCACCTCGGGGAACGTTGCGACGCCGCTGGCCGACGGCGCGCTGATCGTCGACCGCGCCGGCGTCAACCTGGACAACCAGCCGATCGCTCCCGACCACGTCGTCGGGACGCTGTACGCGGACCGCGACGCCCGCGAGTGGCTGGCGACGCAGGGGTGTGGCTAGCCGTCCCGCGCGTCGTCCTCGGGGGAGCACGCGATGCTGCTCGCTGTCGTCCTCTTCGTTCTACTGGAGACGCTGCATATCGAGGTTGGTCGTACTGCCGAGCCAAAGGGTGCGCCCGGTACCTGGGAGGGCTCTACGCGCCATCTGGTCGCCAGGTCTGGCGAGGGTGGTGGCCGGTGCGTCGCAGCCAGTGGTCGGTGTAGAGGATCCGGTGTGGCGTGATGACCGTCAGCGGATCCATCGGTGGCTCGTCGAGTGGCCGACCGCGCTCCGCGTGGTCGGATTGCCACCGGAAGGCCTCCCAGTACCGGTCGGCCTCTGGATCGACTCGCTCAAGAGTTCTGGCTGTGCCGAAGATCTGGGCGCCGCGGCTGCTTGCTTGGCCGACCAGCGGTGCGACGATTCCGGCTGAGACCCTGGGGTCGCGCCTGAGGTTGCGGGACTTCACCGAGGCGTTCCAGCTCGTGTAGAAGATCTCAAACCCGAGGCTGTAGTAGCGCACGGGCGTGGCGGCAGGGCTGCCGTCGGCGTTGACGGTTGCCAGGACCGCCACGTTGTTGGTGGACAGCAGGTTCAGGATGCGCTCCTCCAGCACTGCGCGCTCAAGGACACCATGCGGCGTCGGTCCTGCGAGCCAGGGATTCGTCAGAGGCATGAGTTCAGGGTGCCACGCGCTCGGGCGCAGCCGGCTACTCGCGGCGGCTGCCAGCGAGCCAGTTTCTCCTCGGAGGCATTAGGGCCCGGGTACGCGTCGGCCGGCGTAGCGGGCCCAGGGTTCGGCGGCGGCGGCTGCGTGGTTGTGGGCGGTGACGGCGTGGTACCCGAGCGCATCTGCCACGAGGGAGGGCGGGCATTCCACGACGAGTTCGCCGAGCGCGCGGTGGCGCCCGCCGAGGAGGTTGGTCCCAAGATCGCGCAGCCGGTCCATGACGGTGTTCGGGTGGAGATGTTGGCCAGCGCGCGTACTTGGGAACAGCCACGGGCTGTCGGGCCCGGCGCCAGTGCGCAAGTTGGGGCGGTTGGCGGCGTGGGAGCGCACGAGTTCAGCGAACGGTTCAGGAACGTCGAGAGAAGAGTTCGATTAGGTCGGCTCGGATCACGCCCGGACGGGGCGTCGCCGTAGGCCAGACAGGGGTTCCGGAGCGCAGTCGTCCGATCCCAAGGGGAGGGTGCGGCTGTTGCATCTGCTGCGATACGCAGGGGTTGTAATGACATAATGTCCATTATCGGCGTGAGGGGTGTGCGGCTGGGACCAGCCGTCCGGCGCCCACGGCGTGCCCACTACGCTCGACAGCGTGAGCGGCGAGAGACCCCCGGGTGCGGCCACCGCCACGACGCCGCCACGCGAGATCCTTCGCCATCCGGCGTTCGCCTACTTCTGGGGCGCGACGACGATCCGCGCCTTCGGCGGTGCGATCGCCGGGGTCGCGTTCCAGGTGCTCGTCGTCACGGTCGTCAACGCGACCCCGATGCAGATCAGCGTCTTGAGCGCGCTCGGTGTCGTGCCGTACCTCTTCCTCGGCCTGATCGTCGGCGCGCTGATGGATCGCTGGCGGCGCCAGCGCACCCTCGTGCTCACCACCATCGGGCGCGCGCTGACCCTCGCCGCGATCCCGGTGCTGCTGCTCCTGGACGCACTCGACTTCCGGTCCCTGGCCGCCGTCGTCCTCGTGCTCGGCGTGCTCACGCTGTTCGGCGACTCCGCGTCGCAGCCGCTGCTGCCACGCATCGTTCCGCAGCGGTCGCTCGTGATGGCCAACGCACGGCTCGGTCAGAGCCAGACCGTGGCGGAGACGACGGGGCCGGCGCTGGGAGGCGCACTGTTCACCCTCGTCGGGGCGCCGACCCTCTTCGCGTTCGACGCGGTCATCAACCTGATCGCCGCCGGTCTGCAGGCGCGGATCAGGGTCGACGAGCCGAAGCCGAGACCGCGCCCGGCGGGACGGCACGTCGGGCACGACATCGCCGATGGCATCCGCTACACCTACCGGCATCCGACCCTGCGCCCCCTCGCGCTCTCGGTGCACGTCTGGTTCCTCGGCAACAGCATCGTCACGACCGTCTTCGCCGTCTTCGTCCTGCGTCAGCTGGCCCTTCCGACGTGGGCGTACGGCGTCGCGCTCGCGATCGGGGGCGCCGGCGGCTTCGTCGGAGCGATGATCGCGCCCCGCGTCGGCTCCGGGCTCGGCGCGGGCAGGGCGATCCTGCTGGGTCGCGTCCTGGTCGCCGTGCCGTGGCTCGTGCTCGCTCTCGCTCCGCTCACCGCCGACAGCGGCGTCGCCGCCATCCTCGGAGTCGTCGCGACCGCGCAGTTCCTCTACTGCCTGGCCATGGGCATCGAAGACACCAACGACATCTCCTATCGCCAGTCGGTCGCGCCGGACGCCATCCAGGGACGAATGAACTCGACGATCCGCACCGTGAACCGCGTCGTGTTCCTGTTCGGCGCTCTCCTGGCCGGTCCGCTCATGACGCTCCTCGGCTTCCAGCTCACGATCGGCATCGGCGCGGGCGTCTTCGTCGTGGCCGCGCTGGTGATCGCGCTCTCGCCGCTTCGCGACGCCCGGCACGAGGGCGCACCCGACTGATCGGGCACGCCCCTCCCCCGGCGTCCGTCCGGTCCCGACCGGCGTCGAGACCTCGGTAGCCTGGCGGGATGCCGCGCGAGACGTCCGCACCGACGACCCCAGCCCCCGAGAAGGGCGCCGTCGTGCGCGGGATGCGCGCGGCCCTGCCGGCCATCGCCGCCACGGCGGTGCTGCTGGTCCTGGACACCGCCGTTCGCGGCCTCGCCGGCAGCGCGCCGAGCGTGGCGGCGGCGCTGCTCTCGGGACCCGCCACCGTCCTGCTCGTGTTCCTGCTGCCGGCAGCGCTCGTCGCGCTGGCCGTCGTCGCCTTCCTCGCGACGATGCAGGGCAGGGCGCCCACGGTTCGGACCGCATCGCTCCTCGTCGGCCTCTCGACGCTCGCGTGGATCGGGACCGCCAACCGGACGCTCGTCGGGCTCCTCTACGCCGCCGTCATCGCGATCGGCGGCGCGCTGATCGGCTGGATCATGAGCCAGCCCTGGCCGCGGACGCGGCGCATCGTCGCCTCGCTCGGGATCGCCGCCGGCGCGCTCGTGGTCCTCGGCTTCGGCTCGTAGCCGGCCCGGCCCGCCGCTCCCCCGCGGTGTCCACCCCGGCACCGGATGACGACGAGAACCCGGTCCGCCACGGGACACGGCGGTGACGGTGTCCACCGCGGGACCGCCCGGTGTCGCGGAGCCGAACCAGCGGTGGCCATCGACCCGGCACACCGCCGCGACGCTCGCGGGAGACCTTGGTCGTACCGACGACCCCGCGGCATTCGGCAGGATGGTGCCCATGGCACTCGACCACCACGCCACCGACCGCTCGGGTCACGGCGCCCCTCTCCGGATCGGCATCCTCACCAGCGGCGGTGACGCGCAGGGCATGAACGCGGCCGTGCGCGCCGTCGTGCGGACCGCGATCAGCCGCGGCGCCGAGGTCTACGCGATCTACGAGGGCTACCAGGGCATGATCGACGGCGGCGACCGCATCCGCCGGTTCGGCTGGGAGGACGTCGGCAGCATCCTCAACAAGGGCGGCACGACGATCGGCACGTTCCGGAGCAAGGAGTTCCGCGAGCGCTCGGGCCGGCTCCGCGCCGCCCGCAACCTGCTGCTCCTCGGGATCGACCGGATCGTGGTGATCGGCGGCGACGGGAGCCTGTCCGGGCTCGACCTGTTCCGGGCGGAGTGGCCGGGCCTGCTCGCGGAGCTGGTCGAGAACGGGGAGATCGCGCCGCAGATCGCCGAGGCCCACCCGACCCTCATGATCGCTGGCCTCGTCGGGTCCATCGACAACGACCTGGTCGGCACCGACATGACGATCGGCGCGGACAGCGCGCTGCACCGGATCGTCGACGCCATCGACGCCCTGGCCAGCACCGCGGCCAGCCACCAGCGCTCGTTCGTCGTCGAGGTGATGGGACGCCACTGCGGCTACCTCGCCCTCATGAGCGCCATCGCAGGCGGGTGCGACTACGTCCTCATCCCCGAGCACCCCCCGGCCGATGGCTGGGAGGACCGGATGTGCGCCGAGCTGCGCCGCGGACGGGCTGCCGGGCGGCGCGACAGCATCGTCATCGTCGCGGAGGGCGCCCGCGACCGCGCGGGCAACCCGATCACCTCCGAGTACGTCCGCCAGGTCATCGAGCGCGAGCTCGACGAGGACACCCGCGTCACGATCCTCGGCCACGTCCAGCGCGGTGGCGTGCCGTCGGCGTTCGACCGCTGGGCCTCGACGTGGCTGGGCTACACGGCCGCCGAGGAGCTGCTCGCGGCGACCCCCGACTCCGAGGCGAACGTCATCGGCATCCGCGGCAACCGGATGTCGGCGATCCCGCTCGTCGAGGCCGTCCGCCAGACCCGCGAGGTCGCCGCCTGCATCGAGCGCGCCGACTACGAGGAGGCCATGGCGCTGCGCGGCAGCTCGTTCACGGAGATGACGAAGATCTTCCGCGAGCTGGCCGAGCCCTCCCGCGTCGACGCCTCCGACTGCGCCAAGCGGATCGCCATCGTCCACGCGGGCGGCCTCGCGCCGGGGATGAACACGGCGGCGCGCGCCGCCGTCCGGCTCGGCATCTCGCGCGGGCACACGATGCTCGGCGTGCGCAACGGCTTCCACGGCCTGCGCGACGGCGAGATCGAGGAGATGGACTGGGGCACGGTCGAGGGCTGGACCGCCGACGGCGGGGCCGAGCTCGGCGTCCGGCGCAGCGTCCCGAAGCTGGACTGGCTCTACTCGATCAGCCGCTCCCTCGAGGAGCACCGCGTCGACGCGCTCCTCGTCATCGGCGGCTGGAACGCGTACGAGTCGGCCCACCTGCTCTACTCCGAGCGCGAGCGCTACCCCTCCTTCACCATCCCGACCGTCTGCGTCCCGGCCAGCATCGACAACAACCTGCCGGGCTCCGAGCTGTCGATCGGGTGCGACACGGCGCTCAACGTGCTCGTCGAGGCGATCGACCGGCTCAAGCTCTCGGGCAGCGCGACCAAGCGGGCGTTCGTCGTGGAGACGATGGGGCGCTACTGCGGCTACCTCGCGCTCATGAGCGGCCTCGCCGGCGGTGCCGAGCGGGTCTACCTGCACGAGGACGGCGTCCAGATCACCGACCTGGTCCGCGACATCGCGTGGCTGCGGGAGAGCTTCGCCGCCGGCCGGCGACTCTTCCTCGCCGTCCGCAACGAGAACGCGAGCGAGAACTACACGACCGACTTCATGGCCCGGCTCCTGCGGGAGGAGGGCGGTGACCTGTTCGACGTGCGCCAGGCCGTCATCGGGCACATCCAGCAGGGCGGCTCCCCCACGCCGTTCGACCGGCTGTTCGCGACGCGGCTCACCTCGCACGCGATCAACCTGCTCGGCGACGAGCTGGCGGCCGGCACCAGCAAGGGCTACTACGTCGGCCTCATGGGGTCGAAGGTCGGCGCCTCACCGATCGCGCACATGATGGAGCACATGGACAAGGAGTTCCGCCGGCCGCTCGACCAGTGGTGGCTCGCGCTGCGCGACGTCTCCAAGGCGGTCGCGGGCGAGGCCCACTGACCCGCTCCCCTACAGCTCCTGCGGCGTGTCCGGGGCCGGCAGCAGCGGTCTCCCGCGGGCCAGCCGGTTCGCCTGGTCGGCCAGCTCGGCGCCGGCGCCGGCGTAGACGTTGAACGCCTCGTCGACGCCGTGCTCGCGCGCCCAGGTGACCTCGTCCTGGTACCGCGCCACGGTCGCGACCTTGCCGTCGTACCCGGACTCGCGCAGGCAGTCGAGCGCCGTCACGTTCGCGCCGTGCTCGTGCATGGCGAGCACGGCCGTGCGCACCGAGTCGCTGCGCCGCAGCCGGTTCCAGAAGTCGAGGTCGGTCGCGTCCCCGAGCACGACGTCGCGTCCCTCGGCCCGGTGGGTGCGCACGCGCGCGTCGTCGTAGTCGACCCCGACGACGCGCAGCCCGTGCACGTCCCGCATCCGGTCGTAGGCGGCGACGCCGACGCGGCCCATCCCGAGGACGACGACCTCCGCGTCGCCGGCGTCGGCCGGCAGCTCCTCGGGGTGCATCCGGGACAGCGGCTGCTTCGGCAGGCGCAGCGCGAGCTTCTCCACCATGAGGTGCCCGCGGCCGTTGAGCAGCGCGGCGACGACGAAGCTGAGCGCGACCGCGATCGAGATCTCCACCAGCCACGTCGAGCCGAGCAGCCCGGCCTCGACGCCCATCGCGACGACGATGAGCCCGAACTCCGAGTAGTTCATGAGCGACAGCCCCGCGAGCAGCGACGTGCGCAGCCGCAGCCTCAGCAGCCACATGAGCGCGACGTACAGGGCGCCCTTGAACGGCAGCAGCAGCACCATGAAGAGCGCGATCTCGAGGATCGGCAGGTCCGGCAGCCCGGTCAGCCCGATCGAGACGAAGAAGCCGACGAGCAGCAGCTCCTTGATGTGGAACAGCGAGCGCGCCAGCTCCGACGCCGCCGGGTGCGACGCGAGCAGGATGCCCATGACGAGCGCGCCGAGGTCACCCTTGAGCCCCACCGCCGAGAACAGCCAGTAGCCGGGAACGAGCGCCATGACGACGCCGAACAGCGACTGCATCTCGCCGTGCCCGATCCGGCTCCACGCCCAGCGCAGCACCCGCGAGGCCGGCCATAGCAGCACCAGGGCGAGCGCCCAGGGGCTCGGCAGGTGTCCGCTCGTCGCCGTGAGGAACACGACCGCCGCGATGTCCTGGATGACGAGGATGCCGATGGCCACCCGGCCGTACAGCGAGTGCGACTCGCCGCGCTCCTCGAGCACCTTGACGACGAACACCGTGCTGGAGAACGACAGCGCGAACGCGAGCAGCGCGAACGTCTGGACGCTCTGCCCCGTGATCATCGGCAGGCCGACGAGCGAGGCGGCCCACAGCACGCCCGTGCCGAACGCAACGGACAGCACGAGGTGCGACGTGGCGGTCAGCCAGACCTCGCGCCGGATGAGCATGCGCAGGTCGAGCTTGAGGCCGATCCCGAACAGCAGGAGCGTGACGCCGAGGTCGGCGATCGTGTCGATGGCCGGCAGGTACGGCTCGTGCATCCAGTTGAGCACGAAGCCCGCCGCGAGGAAGCCGACCAGCGGCGGCAGCTTGAGCAGGACGGCGGCGAACCCCAGGACGAGGGTGACGGCGAGGTAGACCGCGACGACCTCCACGGCTCAGCCGCTCGTCCGCGTGCCGGCGGCGACGTAGCGCGCGAGGTGCTCCCCCGTCGTCGTCGATCGTTGCGCGACCAGCTCGGCCGGCGGTCCGGAGAAGACGACGCGGCCGCCGTCGTGCCCCGCCCCCGGTCCGAGGTCGATGATCCAGTCGGCGTGCGCCATGACGGCCTGGTGGTGCTCGATGACGATGACCGACGTGCCCGACTCCACGAGCCGGTCCAGCAGCGCGAGCAGGTGGTCGACGTCGGCGAGGTGGAGGCCGGTGGTCGGCTCGTCGAGCACGTAGACCGTCCCCTTCTCCCCCATCCGCGCCGCCAGCTTGAGTCGCTGCCGCTCGCCGCCGGACAGCGTCGTGAGCGGCTGGCCGAGCGTGAGGTAGCCGAGCCCGACGTCGACCATCCGACGCAGGACGGCGTGCGCGGCCGGGGTCGCCGCCGGTCCCTCGCGGAAGAACGGCTCGGCCTGCGCGACGGGCATCTCGAGCACCTCGGCGATGTTCCGGCCGCCGAGCGTGTACTCCAGGACGGAGGCGTCGAACCGCCGGCCCTCGCAGTCCTCGCAGCGCGTCGTGACGCCGGCCATCATCGCCAGGTCCGTGTAGATGACGCCGGCGCCGTTGCAGGTCGGGCAGGCTCCCTCCGAGTTCGCGGAGAAGAGCGCCGGCTTGACGCCGTTGGCCTTGGCGAACGCCTTGCGGATCGGCTCGAGCAGCCCCGTGTACGTCGCCGGGTTGGACCGCCGGGAGCCCTTGATCGCGCGCTGGTCGATGACGACGACGCCCTCGCGGCCCGCGACGGACCCGTGGACGAGCGAGCTCTTGCCCGAGCCGGCGACGCCCGTGACGACGACGAGCACGCCGAGCGGCACGTCGACGTCGACGTCCTCGAGGTTGTTGAGCGTCGCCCCGCGCACCTCGAGCGTCCCGGTCGGCGTCCGGACCTCCTCCTTGAGAGCGACGCGGTGGTCGAGGTGGCGACCGGTGAGCGTTCCGCTGGTGCGCAGCCCGTCGACCGAGCCCTGGTAGACGACCTGTCCCCCGGAGCTGCCGGCGCCCGGTCCGATGTCGACGGCGTGGTCGGCGATCGCGATGGTCTCGGGCTTGTGCTCGACGACCAGCACCGTGTTGCCCTTGTCCCGCAGCGCGAGCAGCAGCCGGTTCATCCGCTCGATGTCGTGCGGGTGCAGGCCGATCGTCGGCTCGTCGAAGACGTAGGTGACGTCCGTGAGCGAGGAGCCGAGGTGGCGGATCATCTTGGTCCGCTGGGACTCCCCGCCGGACAGCGTCCCGGAGGACCGGGCGAGCGAGAGGTAGCCGAGGCCGATCTCGACGAACGAGTCGAGCGTCTCGACCAGCTTCTCCACGAGCGGCGCCACGTCCGGGTCCTCGATCTCCCGCACCCACGCCGCGAGGTCGCTGATCTGCATCGCGCAGGCCTCACCGATGTGGATGCCGCGGATCCTCGAGGACCGCGCGCCCTCGTTCAGCCGGGTGCCGCCGCACTCGGGACAGGTCCGGAACACGATCGCCCGGTCGACGAACGCACCGATGTGCGGCTGCATCGCCTCGCGGTCTTTGGACAGGAACGACTTGCGAATGCGCGGGATGAGGCCCTCGTAGGTGACGTTGATCCCCTCGACCTTGATCCGCGTCGCCTCCTTGTGCAGGAGGGCGTCCAGCTCCTTGGGCGTGAAGTCACGGATCGGCTTGTCCGGGTCGAAGTAGCCGCACTCGCGGTAGATCCGCCCGTACCAGCCGTCCGCCGTGAACCCGGGGACGAGCAGCGCGCCCTCGCTGAGCGACCGGTCGGCGTCGAAGAGCTGGGTGAGATCGAAGTCGGAGACGTTGCCGAGACCCTCGCACCGCTCGCACATGCCGCCCGTGATCGTGAACGAGCGCCGCTCCTTGACCTGCCGGCCGCCCTTCTCCACGGTGACGGCGCCGGCCCCGCTGACCGAGGCGATGTTGAACGAGTACGCCTTCGACGAGCCGAGGCTCGGCCGGCCGAGTCGGCTGAACAGGATCCGCAGCATCGCGTTCGCGTCCGTCGCGGTGCCGACGGTCGAGCGGGGGTTGGCCCCCATCGACTCCTGGTCGACGATGATCGCCGTCGTCAGCCCCTCGAGCACGTCGACGTCGGGGCGCGCCAGCGTCGGCATGAACCCCTGGACGAAGGTCGAGTAGGTCTCGTTGATGAGCCGCTGGGACTCGGCGGCGATCGTGTCGAAGACGAGCGAGCTCTTGCCGGAGCCGGACACGCCCGTGAACACGGTGAGCCGCCGTTTCGGAAGGTCGACGTCGATGTCGGCGAGGTTGTTCTCCCGCGCGCCGCGGACCTGGATCACGTCATGGCTGTCTGCTTGCATCGCACGCGACGCTAACAGGTCGTCGTCACCGAGGTGTGACGCACGTCTCCCGTGGACTCAGGCGTCGGGCAGCAGCGCGAGGATGCGCCGCGCGACGGCCGCCGGCGTGCCGCGATCGGTCGTGACGACGTGCGACGCGACCTCCTCGTAGACCGCGCGCCGCTCCGCCGCGATCCGGTTCCACCGCTGCCGAGGCGACTCGCCGTCGCCGTGCAGCATCGGGCGACGCTGGTCTGTGCCGATCCGCAGCAGCGCCTGTCGCGCCGACACGTCGAGGAACACGACCACGCCCCCGTCCGCGCGATAGCCGGCCAGGGCGCGGCGCGTGTCCGGGTGGAGCACGGCTCCCCCACCGAGCGCGAGGACGCCGGCGGTCGTGCCGAGCGCCTCGACCACGACGTCACGCTCGATCTCGCGGAACGCCGGCTCACCGTCGGCGGCGAAGATCTCCGCGATCGTGCGGCCGGCGCGCTCCTCGATCATCGCGTCCGTGTCGTGGATCGCGACGCCGAGCGCGGTGGCGGCGCGGCGTCCGACGGCGCTCTTGCCCGAGCCCATCGGGCCGCACAGCACGAGCGTCGGCCTCATCGGGCCGCCTCCCCGAGCAGGTCGAGCACCTGCGCGGCGGCGCGCACGTCGAGCTGGCCGGGGGCCGACCCCTCCCCCAGGCGCGCGAACGTCAGCGGCGCGCGCCACAGCGCGCCGCCGACGCGGGACAGCACGCCGAGCCGGCCCATCGCGACGGGCAGCACGACACGGTTCAGCGCCGTGCGGGCGCGGACGGCGGAGGTGAGCAGCCGGAGCACGTCGGCGTCGGAGTCCGGGGTGGTGGCGACCTTGAGCACGTCGCTCCCCCGGCGCGCGAGCTCGGCGAACCGCACGTCGAGGTCGTCGGGCGTCCCGCCGAAGTCGTGGCTCGACCCGACGACGGCGACGCCGGCGTCGCGGGCCAGGCGCACCGGGCCGGTGACGACCTCCTCGCCGCGGGTCAGCTCGACGTCGATCGCGTCGGCGCCGACCGCGACGAGGGCCGCGAGCAGATCGTGGTACCCGTCGTCGTCGAGCCCGCCGGGGCCGCCCTCGAGGAGCGAGCGATAGGTGGCGAGGACGGGGAGGCCGCCCTCGGCCCGCAGCGCCGGGAGCTGCGCGACCGCCGCGAGGAGGTCCGCCGTGGCGAGCCGCCCGCCGGAGCCCTCGGAGCCGTCGGAGCCGAGCGCGTCGAGCCGCCACTCGACGACCTCGGCCCCCGCCTCGCGGGCGCGGACGGTCGCGGCGATCGCCGCCGGGACGTCCGGCGCGCTGACCGGGACCGCGACGGCGGGTCGGACGGGGTGCAGGTCGAGGCTCACGGGACCATCCCACCACGGATCGGGGCCGGCCATCCGGCACGTTCCCGGTGCGACCTTCACGCGACCTTCACAGGGCCGTCGGGAACATAGGACGCACCGTCCGACGTTGACTCTCAGTACGGCGAACGGCCGACAGTGATCGCAGGGTCGGCGGCCTCATACGGGGGTCGTCCGGATGCGCGGTCAGGAAGGAGTCAACCATGGCAGAACGCACCCTTCGCGGCATGAAGATCGGCGCGAACAGCATGGAGTCCGAGACGGGGGTCGAGCTCGCCCCTCGGATCGAGGCCGTGTACGACTGCCCGGACGGGACGGTCCTCGTCGTCCCCTTCTCGGCGGAGGCGGAGGTTCCGGCCATCTGGGAGGTTCCCTCCGGTGAGGCTCTGCTCCGGGACGCCGAGCGCCCCGAGCCCAAGGCGACCAAGCCGCAGCGCACCCACTGGGACATGCTGCTCGAGCGCCGGTCCATCGACGAGCTCGAGGACCTGCTCAACGAGCGGCTCGAGCTGCTCCGCTCCGGTCAGCTCCGCAAGAGCGCCTGACCGACCAGCACCCGTGGTCAGCGCGCGAGCGACTGACCGTCCGACGCCTGGCGCCGCATGCGGCGCCAGGCGTCCTGCATTCCCCACCGGGTCACGTTGACGAAGGCCTCCCGCACGATCGACCCCGTCATCTTCGAGACGCCCTCGACCCGCTCGACGAACGTGATCGGCACCTCGACGATCCGCCCGCCCATCCGGTGCACGCGGTAGGTCATGTCGACCTGGAACGCGTACCCGTGCGACTCGACCTCGTCCAGCGGGAGCGTGCGCAGCACCCACGCCGGGTAGGCGCGGAAGCCGGCCGTCGCGTCCTTCACCGGCAGCCGCAGCACGAGGCGCGGGTACGCGGTCCCGGCGCGGCTGATGAGCTGGCGGTACCACGGCCAGTTGACCGTTCCGCCGCCGCGGACGCGGCGCGAGCCGATCACGAGCGCGACCCGCTCGTCCCGCGCGGCCTCCAGCAGCCGGGGCAGCTCCTCCGGCCGGTGCGAGGCGTCGGCGTCCATCTCGACGACGAGGTCGTAGCCGTGCTCGAGCGCCCAGCCGAACCCCGCGATGTAGGCGCGGCCGAGGCCGTCCTTCGACGTGCGGTGCAGGACGTGGACCTGGGCGTCGCGCTCACCGAGCTGCTCCGCCCACTCCCCCGTGCCGTCCGGGCTGGCGTCGTCGACGACGAGGACGTCGGCGCCCGGGACCGACCGGCGCAGCCGGTCGAGCGTCCCCGGCAGGGCCTCGCGCTCGTTGTAGGTCGGGATGATGACGACGACGCGGGGGTCGCTCTCCTGCGAGGTCACCTGGGGCCTTTCGTGTCGGGGCGGCGGGTCCTGCCCGCCGAGACGAGGCCGAGCAGCAGCGCGAGCCCCGCAACACCATACGCGCCCCACTGCAGCCGCGGGGCGAGGTTCGTCGCGGGCGTCACGCTCGTGCGCAGCGGCAGGTCGGCGAGCATCGTCGCGGGCGTGAACAGCTCGGTCCGCTCCGAGACCACCCCGTTCGGCCAGACGATCCCGGAGACCCCGACGGTCGAGACCTGCACCGCCGCGCGGCCGTGCTCGACGGCCCGGAAGACGGTCATGGCGAGCTGCTGCTCCGACTCGGCGGTGAGGCCGAACGAGGCGTTGTTCGTCGGGACGACGAGGATCTCCGCGCCGTCGCGCACCGAGTCGGCGACGATCTCGTCGTAGGCGACCTCGAAGCAGATCGCGACGCCGAACGGCACCTCCCGCTCCCCCACCGGGACCGGCAGGATGGCCGGCCCGGTGCCCTTGGCCATGTCGACGGTCACGAGGTCGACCGCCGAGGTGACCCGGCGGGCGAGGTCGCGCAGCGGGATGTACTCGGCGAACGGCGCCGGGTGCTGCTTGGCGTAGACGGCGACGGCGCCGATCCCCGGGTCCCAGCGCACCATGTCGTTGTACCGGGCCGTCGCCCGCCCGTCGTCCCCGTAGACGTAGCTCTGCGTGCCGAGCAGGATCGGCACGCCGGCCGCCTCGGACGCCTCGGTCACGGCGGCCTGCGCCTGGGCGTCCGTCCGCGGGTCGTAGTCGGCTGCGTTCTCCGGCCAGAGCACGACGTCGAGCGACCGGCCCTCGGCCTCGGCCCGCTCGAGGAGGTCGAGGGTGCCGGCGACGTGGTTGGCGATGACGCCGCGCGCGTTGGCGAAGGCGTCGAGGCCGGCGTTCGGGACGTTGCCCTGGACGGCTCCGACGGTCACGGTCCCGGCCTCGGCGCGCGTGCCGAGCGGCACGGCGAGGCACAGCAGGGGCACGAGCACCGTGACCCCGAGGCTCACGAGCGCCCGGCCGGGCCGGCCCTCGCGCATCCGCCACCACACGAGGGCGAGAGCGAACCCGAGCCCGGCGACGATGCCGCCGACCAGCGGCGTCCCGCCCAGCGACGCGAGCCGCAGGAGCGGTCCGGTGGTCTGGGAGAACGCGAGCCGCGCCCACGGGAACCCCTCGAACGGCGCGATCGACCGGACGCCCTCCAGCGCGACCCACAGGGCCGACCAGGCGAGCGCGCCGACCCAGCCGCGCCGGGCGGGCGGCCAGCGCCGGATCCACGCCCACGCGGCGCCGACGAGGCCGACGTAGGCGGCGAGGACGAGCGAGAACAGGACCCAGGTGGCGCCGCCGACCGAGTCGAACACCCACCACAGGTGGACGAGGTAGAAGACCGCACCCCAGGTGAGCCCGACCAGGAAGCCCCACCGCGCCGAGTCGCGGCGCAGGGCGAGCACGAGCAGGGCGATGCCGACGAAGGCGAGCGGCCACAGGTTGCGCTGTGGGAAGGCCGCGTCGGTCAGCAGGCCACCGAGGGCCGCGAGGAGGAGGGTCAGCGGGCGCCGCGGCTCGGTCACGGACACGGGGGCTGGCACCCCGCCAGGATACGTCGCGCCCGGGCCGCGAGAGGGACGCGCGCTGGGTTGGGAGCGGGCGTCGGCCGCGGGAATGCGAACGCGACCCGGGCGCTCGGACTTCGGGCCGCCAGTGGCGTTGTCTAGTGTCCGAGCGAGCGGGTCGCGTCCAGCCCCGTTGCGGGTGGAACTCTGGTGGCGTTGCCCCCCACCGCCGCGGTGACTCGAACGAGACAACCCCGGCGAACGGCAGGTGTCAAGCCGGTAACGATGCAGGTCACGACCGTCGCCGCAGGTCAGAGCGAGCCCGATTGGTCCGAGTGAACCGCCGGTGCCCGGCGTGTCACCGCGGGATGACCGCTCGGCGTGTCGCGTCGGTGTCGGGGAACGCGACGGCACCGTCGACCTGGACGACGTCGGCGGCCGGTCCGTGCCAGCCGGGCTCGTCGAGGGCGCCGAGCCGCGGCAGCGGCGGGAGGCCCGCGCGAGCGTCGACGGACCACGTCGACCGTCCCGTGTCCGCGACCTGCGTGACGAGCTCCGTCGGCTCCCACACGACGAAGGTGGCGGGCGCGCCGACGTACAGCCGGGCCGGTGAGCCGTCGCCCGGGAGGCCGCGACCGCCGGCCCGCCAGGCGCCGCGCGTGTGGGCGAGGAACGCGGCGCGCGCCGACAGCCCCCGCGCCAGTGCGTGCCGCAGCAGGTCCCACGGGTCGAGCGTCCAGCCCGGCGCGGTGCCGAGGGCGAGCGGGACGCCGTCGGCCGCCCAGGCCCCGAGGTCGACGGATGCCGGCAGCGTGCGCGGGTCGACGACGGCGACGACGCCCGGTGCCGGGGGCCGCACCTGCCCGTCGGGTCCGGCGGTGACGAGCTCGGCGCCCGGGGTGCGCTCGACGCGCGCGACCACGCCGGCGCGGATCAGGTCGTCGGGGGTGCCGGGCGGCTCCCCCGCGTCGGCGAACGCGGGCGTGAGGAGCCGGCCGGCGAGGTCGAGCACGTCGGTCCCGGGCGACTCCGTCACGTGCCGCTGCGCCGAGGCGTCGTCCCCGATCCACGTGACGAGGCCGTCCTCGACGAGGAGCGCGGTCGCGAACCGGTCGGCGTCGGTGTAGACCGTCCCGCCGCGCACGAGCAGCCGGCTCATACGAGGTCCTGCCCGACGACGCCACGGCGGACCAGGTCGATCGCGTCACGGGCGGTGTCGCGCAGCCCGGCGTCGGGGGCCGCCACCGCGATCTGGTCGAGGACGTCGAGGACCTGCCGTGCCCACCGCACGAAGTCACCGGCGAGCAGGTCACCGCGCGACAGCACGTCGGCGAGCGAGCCGCCGCGGGCCCACTCGAGCATCGTCCGGACGAGCCCGGGGTGGACGGCGTCGGACGACGCCAGCCCGACCCGCCGCTCGAGGTCGCCCACCTCGTCGCCGCGCCCCATCGCCGTCCCGACCGCCAGCTCCAGCCGCGCGCCGAGACCGCGGGGGACGACCGGGTCGCCCTCGTCGTCACCCCGCGGGGAGTAGACGATGCAGGTGGCGGCGGCCGCGAGCTCGGCCGCGTCGAGGTGGTCCCAGTGCCCCGAGCGAAGCGTCTGCGCGAGGACGAGGTCCCGCTCGGCGTACAGCCGGCGCAGCCAGCGACCGGAGGCCGTCACGCGCACGGCGCCGTCCTCGCCCTCCTCCTCGGCGAGGTAGCCGAGCGTGAGGAGCACCTCGCAGACCTTGTCGAAGTCCCGAGCGATCGAGGTGGTGCGGTTCGAGATCCGCTGGACGAGCTTGTCGCGCTCGGCCTCCAGCGACGTGAGCCGGCGCGCCCAGCGCAGGTGGTCCTCCCGCTCGGCGCAGCCGTGCACCGGGTGCGCGCGCAGGAGCCGGCGGAGCGAGGCCAGCTCCTCGGCGCGATCGCCCGTCCGGTCGACGCTCGGCAGCTCGGCTGACGCGCCGCCCGGGAGGCCGTCGGCGAGCGCGTTGCGCAGCGAGGAGGCCAGGTCGCGCCGCTGCCGCGGGTCGCGCGCCGAGAACCCCCGGGGGATGCGGACGCGGCCGGCCACCCGGACGCCGTGCGGCGCCTCGGCGTGGCCGATCGTGCGGACCTGACGGTCCTCGCCGAGCACCTCGGGGCGCGGGCCGTCCAGCCCCGGCGTTCCGGCCTCGAGCACCACCGCCCAGCCGGCGCGGCGCCCGCGCGGGATCTCGATGACGTCGCCGGGGCGCAGCGAGCCGAGCTGGTCGGCCACCGCGCGGCGGCGCCCGGCCGAGCGCTCGCGCTGGTCGGACGACTCGATCGCGGAGATCCTCGCCTGCAGCTCCAGGTACTCCGCGACGTCGCCGCGGTCGCACGCGGCGGAGGCGAGGTAGCCGGCGATCGCGTCCTCGTGCTTGCGGAGCTGTCGCGCGAGGTGGACGACGCCGGCGTCGGCCTGGAACTGCGCGAAGGACTGCTCGAGCAGCTCCCGCACCCGGTCGCGGGGCCGGCTGCTCAGCAGGTTGACGGCCATGTTGTAGGTCGGCCGGAAGCTGGAGCGCAGCGGGTAGGTGCGGCGCGACGCGAGCCCGGCGACGCCGACCGGGTCGACGCCCGAGGCGTAGAGCACGACGGCGTGCCCCTCCACGTCGATCCCCCGCCGGCCCGCACGTCCGGTGAGCTGCGTGTACTCCCCCGGCGTCACGGCGACGTGGGCGCGGCCGTCCCACTTGACCAGGCTCTCCAGCACGACCGAGCGCGCCGGCATGTTGATGCCGAGCGCCAGCGTCTCGGTGGCGAAGACGACCTTGATGAGCCCGGCGGCGAAGAGCTGCTCGACCGCCTCCTTGAACACCGGGAGCATCCCGGCGTGGTGGGCGGCGACGCCGCGCGAGAGCGCCTGGGCGAAGGAGGTGAACCCGACCGCGGCGAGGTCCTCCCCCGGGATGCGCATCGAGATCTCGTGCAGCGTCTCGGCGATGAGGTCGCGCTCGCTCGGGGTGGTGAACCGGGCGCCGGACGCGAGCACCTGCTCGACCGCCGCCTCGCACCCGGCGCGGGAGAAGATGAAGTAGATCGCGGGCAGCAGCCCGCCCGCGTCCAGCGTCGTCACGACGGTGGAGCGGCGCGGAGCCCGGACGCCGCCGCGCTCGCGCCCGTGCCGGGAGCCGCGTCCCCGGCGGTCGTCCCGCCGCCCCCGGCCGCGGCGGTCCCCACCGGAGCCCTCGGCCCGCTCCGCGCGCCGGATCGCCTCGACCAGGTCGGGGTTGACCCGCGGGTCGCGGCCCGGGTCGGCCGCGTCGACGCCGGTGGCGGCGTAGAGCGGGATCATGTCGTTCCGGACCATCATCTGCTGCCACAGCGGGACCGGGCGGCGCTCGGAGACGACGACGGCCGTCGATCCGCGCACCTCGGACAGCCAGCTCCCGAACTCCTCGGCGTTCGAGACGGTCGCCGAGAGCGAGACGAGCCGGGCGTCCGGCGCGAGCAGGAGGATGACCTCCTCCCACACGCCGCCGCGCGAGGCGTCCGCGAGGTAGTGCACCTCGTCCATGACGACGTACCCGAGGCCCTCCAGCGTGGCCGAGCGCGCGTAGATCATGTTGCGCAGCACCTCGGTCGTCATGACGACGACGTCGGCCTCCCCGTTGATCGTCTGGTCCCCGGTGAGCAGTCCGACCCGGTTCGCGCCGTGGACGGCCGCCAGCTCGAGGTACTTCTGGTTCGACAGCGCCTTGATCGGCGTCGTGTAGAACGCCTTGCGCCCGGTCGCCAGGGCCAGGTGGACGGCGAACTCCCCGACGATGGTCTTGCCCGCGCCGGTCGGTGCGGCGACGAGCACGTCCTGCCCGCCGGCGAGGTGCTCGCAGGCGGTGAGCTGGAAGTCGTCGAGCACGAACTCCTGGCGTCGGACGAACGAGTCGAGGTCCTCGGCCGTCGCGCCGACGGCCCGCTGACGCCTCGTGCGGGCGGCGTGGGCCGCGTACCTCTCGGCGGGTGAGAGCTCCGGGGAGGTCATGTCGTCAGCCTAGGCGAGCACCGGGATCGCTCGTGGCAGCAGGTCGACCCGCGCCGGGAGCTCGCACAGCTCCTCGCCGTCTGCGTGCAGCCGCGGTGCCGGCGCGCGGCCGAGGACGTCCGGGTCGGGCAGCACGTCGACCGTGCGCGCCCGGACCACCCGGACGATGGGGTGCGTGACGTGGCTCCCGCTGTAGACGCGGGGGAAGACCGAGGCCAGCAGCGCGCGACCGACCGTGCGGGCGACGACGACGTCGAGCAGCCCGTCGCTCAGGTTCGCGGCCGGCGCGATGAGCATCCCGCCGCCGATGCTGCGCGAGTTCCCGACGGCGACGATGGTCCCGCAGTCGCCGAGGTCCGCCCCGTCGGCCACGACGCGCACCGCGTACCCGCGGAACCGCACGAGCTCCGCCGCGAGCCCGAGCAGGTAGCGGCTCTTGCCCCGCGGCCGGCGCATCGCGTTCGCCCGGGCGTTCACGGCCGCGTCGACGCCGGCGCTCGCCACGTTGAGGAACCACAGCGGCTCCCGCGTCTCGTCGACCGCGCCGTCGGGGCCGAGCGGCCGGACCCGGCCCAGGTCGAGCATCCGCGCGGGCCGGCTCAGCGAGGCGAGCAGGTGCGCGGTCTGCGTCACCGGGTCGCGCAGCGGCAGGTCGAGCGAGCGCGCGAGGTCGTTGCCCGACCCGGCCGCGAGGATCCCGAGCGGGACGCCCGGCGCGTGCTCGCGCAGGACGCCGAGCGCCACGTGGATGCCGCCGTCGCCGCCGACCGAGACGACCGCGTCGACGGGGACGCCGCCCGCGGCGGGACGCGTCACCTCCCGCGTCAGCAGTGCGGCGGCCTCGGCGACGCTCGACCCGCGCAGCTCCACGACGTCGTGCCCGGCCTCGCGGAGCATCCCGACGACCCCGGGCGCCACCCGGGCTCCGCGGCCGCCGCCGGAGCGGGGGTTGACGAGGACGGCGAGCCGCACGCGCGGGCTAACCGGTGATCCCGTCCCAGGTCGCGCTCACCTTGCGGTAGCGCGCCTGGCGGCGGGCGTTGCGCCGAGCCTTGATCTCGGCGCGCAGGGCGTGCAGCTCGGCACGCTCCCGCGGGGTCAGGACGATCCCCGGCCCCTCCGACGTCCCCTCGGCGGCGGCCAGCTCGTCGAGCTCGGCCATCCGGGCCTCGAGCCGGTCCATCAGCTCGCCGAGCGCCTCGAGCTCGGCCAGGAGCGCGCGGAAGGCGCGCCACAGCCGCAGCAGGACCCAGCCGAGGAAGACGAGGGCGGCGACGGACAGCAGCACCCAGACGAGCCACCAGGGCATCAGCTCCGCCCTCCTTCCGGTTCGTCGTACGCGGCGAGCGCGCGACGGGCGGCAGCCGCGACGCGGCGGGCGTGCTCGGCCGGGGCCAGCGCGTGCAGGTCGGGGCCGAGATCGAGGACGAGGGCGTCCAGCCACGACGGGTCGGCCACGTGCAGCAGCACCGTGATCGCCTCCGCGGACTCGGCGAGGATCTGTCCGTCGAACCGCTCGGCGACCCAGCGGGCGCGCGGGTCGAGCGTCAGGGTGACCTCGTGGTCGCCCCGCGGACGGACCGAGTCGGCCGCGGGGTCGGCCGCCTCCGGACGGCGCTCGCTCGCCTCGTCGGAGACGCTCGCGCTCACCACCCGGTCGAGCCGGAAGTGCCGCACGTCCCCGGCGCGCAGGCAGTGCGCGCGCAGGTACCACTGGTCGCCGTCCGAGAGCAGGGCGAGCGGCTCGACCGTGCGCCGCGTGACCTCGTCCGACGCCCCGACGTAGACCAGGTCGAGGCGGCGGCCGCGCGCGAGCGCGTCGCGGACCGTCGCGAGGTGCGCGGCCACCTGCGGCGCGTCGGCGGCGGCCGGTCGGTCGACCGCGACGGCGGCCGCCGTGCTCGCGGCCTCCCCCGCCGCGGCCGTCAGCTTGTCCAGCGCCGAGGTGAGCGCCGGACCCGCGAGTCCCGGCAGCTCGGCGATCGCGCGCAGCGCCACGACGAGGGCGACCGCCTCGCCGTGCCCCAGCCGGACCGGCCGCTCCATGCCCTGGGAGTCGAGCAGGCTGACCCGGCCCTGCTCCCACCGGTCGTACTGGAAGTCGATGAGGTCGCCGTGCAGGTAGCCGGGGCTGCCGGTCATCCACAGCGTCTCGACGTCGCGGCGCGCCTGCGCCTGGGTGACGCCGAAGTGGGCGGCGAGATCGGCGAGCGTCACCTCCTCGCGCGCCGCGAGGTAGGCGATCATCGCGAGGAGGCGGGCGACGCGGTCCGCGGTGCGCTCACGCATCGGCGTCCCCCGCGTCCAGGGCCGCGACGGCGAGCAGCCGGGTCCGGACGGCGTCCACCAGCTCCGGCGGCTCGAGCACGACGACGGCGTCGGCGTAGCCGGCGACCAGCGAGGCCAGGTCGCCGAGGTCGCCCGGGGCGAGCACGACGCGGTCGTACCCGGGCCGCGCGTCGGGCTCGACGGAGGCGGCGCGCAGGCGCAGCGCCGTCGCGCGGTCGGGCCGCACGAGCAGCACGGCGTCGGTCCGGGTGCGCCGGCCCTCGTACGCCGGCCCGACGGGCTGACGCTCCGACTCGTCCGGCGGGAGCACGCGGACGCCACCGGCGACGCGGGAGAGCCGGAACAGCCGCTCCCCCGCCCGCACGCGGTCGTACCCCTGGAGGTACCAGGCGCCGCCGGAGACCAGGAGGCGCCACGGCTCGACGACGCGCTCCTGCGTCGCGCCGGAGTGGGCGGCGCGGTAGGCGAAGGTGACGAGGCGGCGCTGGCTGATCGCGGCGAGCAGGGCGTCGAACTGCTCGTCCGGCGTCGGCAGCCGCAGCCGGCCGGCGAGCGGGTCGGTCGAGGCGGGCGCGACGGCCAGCAGCTTGGTGAGGCCGCGGCGCGCGGGCGAGGCGAGGTCCGCGCCGTCCCAGACCTGGGCCGCGGCGCCGAGCACGCCGATCTCCTCCGGCGTCAGCTCGATCGGCGGCAGGTCGTAGTCGGAGACGTCGATCCGGTAGCCGTACTCGTCGCCGTGCGCGTCGCCCGTGATGGTGAGCAGCGGGATGCCCAGCTCGCGCAGGGCCACCTTGTCCCGCTCGAACATCCGCTCGAAGGCCGCGTCGTTCTCGGCCTCGTGGTACCCGTTGACGCCCGAGCGGATCTGGGCGCGCGACATCGGCGCGCGTGCGTTGCGCAGCGCGATCACGAGGTCGAAGAGCCGTTCGGCCGGGGACACCGTTGCCATTGCGGACCAGCCTAGATGTTCCACCGGTCACGACCCTCCCGTCCGTCGCGGCCGACGCCTCCTAGGGTTGGCCCATGATCATCTGGCGAGAGGGCGTCGTGACGGCCCGCGGGGCGTCGTGGCGGGGAGTCCAGGAGCTGAGCGTCCAGGTCACCGGCGGCGGTGCGGCCGGTGGCGGGCCGGCCGCCGTCGCCCCCGGCGTCGCGCTGCGGGCTCTCGCCTACCCCGGGCTGGTCGGCGAGCCCGAGGTCGGCGACCGCGTGCTCCTCAACGTCTCGGCCCTGGCCCGCGGTCTCGGCACGGGCGGGTACGCGCTCGTCGTCGCGGTTCCCGACCGCCTCCCGGCCGACCCCGAGCCCGGCCCGGGGCACGTCGTCAAGGCCCGCTACACGCCCGAGCAGGTGATGGTCCTCGGCGTCGACGAGCAGGAGTCGCCCGACCACGAGCTGCTGCGCGAGGCCGACTCGCTCGACGGCATGCCCGTCGTCGTGGCCGACCTCCACTCGGCCCTGCCCGCGATCATCGCCGGCGCGCGCGACGAGGCGGCGGCGACCGGTCGGGTCATGCCGCGGATCGCCTACGTCATGTCCGACGGCGGCGCCCTGCCCGCCTGGTTCTCCCGCGCGGTCGCCGGCCTGCGGGAGGCCGGCTGGCTGGCGTCGACCCTCACGGTCGGCCAGGCGTTCGGCGGCGACCACGAGGCCGTCACGCTCCACACCGGGCTGCTCGCCGCCCGGCACGTGGTCGGTGCGGACATCGCGATCGTCGCCCAGGGGCCCGGCAACCTGGGCACCGGGACGCGGTGGGGCTTCAGCGGCGTCGCGGCGGGCGAGGCGATCAACGCCGCCGCCGCGCTGGGCGGGCGTCCGATCGCCTCGCTCCGGGTGTCCGGCGCCGACGGCCGCGGGCGCCACCGTGGCGTCTCCCACCACTCGACGACGGCGTACGGGCGCGTGGCGCTGGCCGCCGCCGACGTCGTCCTGCCCGTGACGCACGGGCGGGACGAGCCCGGCTATCCCCGGGACCTCGAGGAGTCGGTGACGGACGCGGCGCGCGAGCTGGCGGCGACGCCCGGCTCGCCGTCGCGTCGCGAGGACCGGCGCCACCGGCTCGTCCGGGTCGGCACGGCCGGGCTGCGCGCCGCGCTGGAGACCTCGCCCGTGCGCCTGTCGACGATGGGCCGCTCGCTCGAGGCCGACGCGTCGCCGTTCCTCGCCGCGGCCGCGGCCGGGCGGTGGGCCCAGCGCGTGTCGGTCGGCTTCACGGGGATCGCGCGGCACCTGGCTCTGCGCTCGGACTGGGCGGCGGCGCAGGACTCCGGCGAGTACGCCGTCTCGACCCGCGGGGCGGGCGTGGCGGAGGTCGGGTTCGTCCACGCGAGCCGTCCGGGGCAGCTCGTCGCCATCCGGGACGCGTTCTACTCCGACGTGCCGGACGCGGACCTCGTCGCCCTCGAGCTCGACCTCGTGGCGCTCGGCGAGCGCGGGATCGTCGTCGTCGAGGAGCCGGGCGACCCGCGCGAGCCGGCCGGCGAGCGGTTCCCGCACGTCTACGGCACGCTGCCGCTGGACGCGGTGACGCCCGTCGACCTCTGAGCCGCGGGCGGGCCGCCCTCGGCTCAGGCGTCGAGCGCCGTCCCGTAGTGCTGGACGAGGGCGGCCAGCCGCGCCGCGGCGTGGCGCGCGCGCTCGCCGTCGGCGCTCTGGATCGCCATGACGGCGAGCTGGTCGCCGTCGGCGAGGTCGAGCTGGGCCCAGGCGCGGTCCGGGGAGAACCGCACCGAGACGATCTGGGCCCACTCCAGCCGGGTCGTCCCCATGAGGTTGCGCACGGCGAGGCCCCGCGGCGTCGGCGTCGCGCTCACGGAGCTCTGCCGCCACAGGATGCCGAGCAGGAGACCGGCGACCACGACGACGAGGAGGTAGTCGCCGATGCCCAGCCGGGTCGCGGCGTTCGGCTGGACGAACACGAACAGCAGGACGACGCCGGCGAGCACGAGGATCGACAGGACGACCCCGACCACCGGGGCCCAGCGGGGCCGGAACGGGGTGAGGTCCGGCGCCGGGCCGACCCGCCCGTCGGGCTCACGCGGGGCGGTCACGGCTAGATCCGGGACGCGTGGATCTTGGTGACGAGGATCGCGCGCGCGCCCATCTCGTAGAGCTCGTCCATGACGCGGTGGCTCACGCGACGCGGCACCATCGTCCGGACGGCGGCCCAGCCGCTCTCGTGCAGCGGCGAGACGGTCGGCGACTCCAGCCCCGGCGCGACCTCAACGGCCCGCTCGAGCAGGTCGGCGGGGATGTTGTACTCCATGAGCACGTACTCGCGCGCGGTCAGGACGCCCTGGATGCGGCGGTCGAGGACGTCGAACCCGGGCCGCGGGTCGCCCAGCGGACGGATGAGCACGGCCTCGGACTCGAGCAGGACGTCGCCGAACGTCGACAGTCCGGCGGCCCGCAGCGTCGAGCCCGTCTCGACCACGTCGGCGACGGCGTCGGCGACGCCGAGCTGGACGGTCGACTCGATCGCTCCGTCGAGCCGGATGACGTCGGCCGCGACGCCGCGCTCGGCGAGGTACCGCTCGACCAGGACGCGGTAGGACGTCGCGATCCGCTTCCCCGCGAGGTCGGCGACGCTGGAGATCGCGACCGACGGGGCAGCGAAGTGGAACCGCGACCGCGCGAAGCCGAGCGGTCGGTGCTCGATCGCCTCGACGCCGGAGTCGATGAGCAGGTCGCGGCCGGTGATCCCGGCGTCGACGGTGCCCGAACCGACGTACACGGCGATGTCGCGCGGACGCAGGAAGAAGAACTCGACGTCGTTGTCGGCGTCGACGAGGACGAGCTCGCGCCCCTCGCGGCGCTGCCGGTAGCCGGCCTCGGCGAGGATCTGGCACGCGGGGTCGGACAGGGAGCCCTTGTTGGGGACGGCGATTCGCAGCATGGTCTCTTCAGATCGGGTCAGACAGGTGGGGTGAGGCAGGTCGGGGGCGGTGAGCTGCGCGTGCCGGCTCACAGGTGGCGGTAGACGTCCTCGAGGTCGAGTCCGGCCGCGATCATCATGACCTGCGCGTGGTACAGGAGCTGGGACAGCTCCTCGGCCGCGCGCTCGGGCCCCTCGTGCTCGGCGGCCATCCAGGACTCCGCGGCCTCCTCCACCAGCTTCTTGCCGATGAAGTGGACGCCGGCGTCGAGCTCCTGGACCGTGCCCGATCCCTCCGGCCGCAGGGCGGCCTTCTCGCGCAGCTCGGCGAACAGGTCATCGAAGGTCTTCACGGGCAGCGAGTCTACCGAGGGCTCATTCGGGCGGGTTGACGTAGCCGTTCTCCGGGATGCTCTCGATCATCCCGGCGTCCACCATGGCGCGCGCCATGGACTGCCAGCGCGCCGGATCGGTCAGGCCGTCGTGGCCGTAGAGCTTCGTCGTGGCCGTGATGACGGCGAGCGCGTCCTTCTTCGCGGCCGAGGTCATGCCGGGGATGTAGGTGGCGGCCAGCTCGACGGCGGCCTCCGGGTCGGCGGTGACGGCGGCGGCGCCCTGCATCGTCGCGTCGCGGAACGCCGCGAGCTGCTCCGGCGTGAGGGCCGTGTCCTGCGGGGCAGCGATGCCGATGCTCACGAGGTTGCCGACCGGGAAGACCGTGACCTCGACGCCGGCGTCCGCCAGCCGGATCGCGTCCGAGGTGGAGAAGCCCACGACGGCGTCCACCTGGTGCGTCACGAGCGCCGTCACCTGCGTGTAGCCGATGCTCTTGACGGTGATGTCGTCGAGCGTGAGGCCGGCGTCGGAGAGCAGGATCTGCAGGGCGAGCCAGGTCGAGCCGAACTCCCCCGGGATGCCGACCGTCGCGCCGGCGACCGACTCGAGCGAGCTGACGCGCCCCCCGGTCGGCGCGAGCAGCGCCTGCGGCGACTGCGCGTAGACCGTCGCGACCTGCTGGAGGTTGCTGCCCCCGGCGCGGCTCATCAGGACCTCGTCCCCGCTGGCGACGACGAGGTCCTCCTCGCCCGCCTCGAGCGCGGTGAACAGGCCCTCGTTGACGCCGTGGTGGCGCAGCGTGACGTCGAAGCCGGCGTCCGCGTAGTACCCGTTCGCCACGGCCGTGTAGAACGGCGCGAACTGGACGTCGGGGACGTACGTCAGCCCGAGCACGACGGGGACGAGGTCGTCTGGGGCGCGGGAGGAGCCCTCCGACGAGCCGGCCGAGCCGGTCGGCGATCCGTCGGACGACGGCGGGGTCGGCGCCCCGACGGTCGCGCAGGCGGTCAGCGCAGCGAGCGCCGCGACGACGGCGAGTCCGCGCAACGGGCGGAGCTGGCGGGGGCGGTGGGTGGTGCGTGCCATGGATGGGTCCTCTCGGGTGGGACGCGTCGGTCAGGCCTGGGTGAGCCGCCGAGCACGGTGCTCGGCGAGGCGGACGAGGAAGTAGCCGGCGGCGGAGACCCCACCGATGACCACGAGGGTGGCGAACATGCCGGCCGTGTCGGTGCGGTCGCGCTGCGCGACGAGGAGCTGGCCGAGGCCGTGCCCGCCGAGGACGAACTCGCCGACGATCGCGCCCGTCATGGCGAGCGCGACGCCGGCGCGCAGGCCGGCGAGCGTCTCCGGCGCCGCGAGCGGGATCTCGAGGTGGCGCAGGAGCTGCCACGTCCCGGCGCCGTCGACGCGCGCGGCCCCGATGACGTCCGGGTCGAGCGAGCGCAGGCCGAGCGTCGTGGCGATGACGACGGGGAAGAACACGATGACGGCGGCGAGCAGCGCCGTCGTCCCGTTGCCGTACCCGAACCAGAGGGCCAGCAGCGGCGCGATCGCGATGGCCGGGATGGCCTGCGAGATCGCGACGTAGGGCTCGACGGCGGCGGCCGCCGCCCGCGAGTGGACGATGATCCAGGCGAGCGGGAGCGCGACGACGACGGCGATGCCGATGCCCCAGAGCGCGACGCCGGCGGTCGCCAGCGTCGCTGGCCACAGGTCGCCCGTCGCGGCCAGCTCGCGCAGCGCCGCGACGACCGCTCCCGGGGACGGCAGGAGCGTGCGGCCGAGCCGGCCGGAGCCCCAGGTCCACAGGAGCAGGAGGGCGACGGCGAGGACGAGCGCGGGCAGGAGGGTCGTCGCGATGCGTGTGGCTCGGCGCGGAGCGCCGGCGCGCGCGCCAGCACGGGGTGGGGCCGTGGTCAGCCGCGTCATCTCGCCTCCCGGTCGCGTCGTCGCGTTCCGGGGTGGTCGAGCAGCGTGGTGGTGCGGGCGCACCACCACGCAGGGGGCGCGAGAGCGCTCCCCCGTGCTTCCTCCCATCCGGACTTTCACCGTCGGTCCTGGAGTTCCACCAGGTCAACCGCCACCGAGGCCGGACGAACCGGCCACGGCTGCGGGTCGCGGACTGTCACCGCCGGCTCGGACTTTCACCGACCCCGGAGCACGTGTGTGGTCACAGCCTAGTCGAACGGGTGGAGGTTGCGTGGCGATCGTGCGCGACGGGGAGCGCGGCCATGGACACCGCGGGCGGCCACGCCAGGGTGGGAGGCATGACGACGGAGCACGGAGACGTCCCCCTGCCGGCGCACCCGGTGGCCGAGCTGCCGCCCGGGACCGCCGATGCCGTGCCGGTGCGCGCGCCGGTCGATGCACCCCGCCTGGGCCGCGTCGTCCTTCACGCGCTGTGGGTCGGCGTCGTGGCGGTGGCGGTGCTCGGCGTCGTCCGGTTCACCGTGGAGGACGCGAACCCCGTCGACGGACAGCTGATCCTCAACTCCCTGGCCGCGGTCGTGGTCACCATCTTGATCTGGGGCGTGCCCGCCCTGATCTGGGCTGGCGTCGTCGGGGTCGTGACCTGGTGCGTGCTGGTCGGGGCCGCGCCGCTGGCCCGGTGGTCGCGGATCCTGACCGCCGGCATCGTTGGCGCCGCGACGGGAGGACTGCTGCGGCTGGTCTCGCAGCCGGTGGACCTCGTGGTGTACGGGCTCGGTCTGCTCGACGGCGGAGCCGGCCTGCTCGCCGGCGTCGGGCTGGCCGCGGTCACGGCCGCGCTGACGGCGGCCCTGGTGACGCGGACCTGCCGGCCGCGCCGACGCCGTCGACGGGGCCCCGCGTCCTCGCCGAGCTAGTGCCGGTGCGCCCGCGCGTGACCGGCCTCGGCGAGCTCGCGCAGGCGCGCGATGGCCCCGGCCGGGTCCTCCGCGCGGAACACGGCGGTCCCGGCGACGAACGTGTCGGCACCGGCCTCGGCGGCCCGCTCGATGGTGTCCGGGTTGATCCCGCCGTCGACCTGGATCCGGATGTCGAGGTCGCGGTCGGCGATGGCGCGGCGGGCGCGGCGGATCTTGTCCAGCATGGGATCGATGAACGACTGCCCGCCGAACCCGGGCTCGACCGTCATGACGAGGAGCATGTCCAGCTCCGGGAGCACCGGGAGGTAGGCGTCGAGCTCGGTCGTCGGCTTGAGCGCCATGGCCGAGCGGGCGCCCAGCCGGCGCAGCTCGCGCGCCAGCCGGATCGGCGCGCTCGCCGCCTCGGCGTGGAACGTGACGCTCTGCGCACCCGCCTCGGCGTAGGCGGGCGCCCAGCGATCGGGGTCGGTGATCATGAGATGGATGTCGAGCGGCACCGGCGTGATCGGCACGAGCGCCTCGACCACCGGCAGTCCCCAGGTGAGGTTGGGCACGAAGTGGTTGTCCATGACGTCGACGTGCGCCCAGTCCGCCGTGGCGATGAGATCGAGCTGCGCGCGCAGGTCGGACACGTCGGAGTTGAGGATGCTCGGAGTGATGCGGATACCCACGCCCCGACCCTAGCGTCAGCTCCCCAAGGCGGCCCGCGTGCCGTACCGTCCTGACATGGACCCCGAGGTGCGTGACTGGCTGCTCGACACCGACCCGGCGCTGCGCTGGCAGGTCGAGCGCGACCTGCTGGACGAGCCCGAGCCCGTGTGGCGTGCCACCCGAGAGCTCATGGCGACCGAGGGCATGGCCGCCCGGCTGCTCCGGCTGCAGGACCCCGACGGTCAGTGGGCCGGCGGCGCGTTCTTCCCCACCCGGCGCGATCCCCGCGCGCTCGTCACGCCGGGCGACGAGGACCAGCCCCTGTGCCAGCCGTGGACGGCCACGACCTGGACGCTCGCGACGCTGCGCGAGTGGGGGCTGGACGCGGCACTCCTCGCCGGCACGGCCGAGAAGCTGACGACCGTCCGGTGGGAGTACGACGACCTGCCCTACTGGGGCGGTGAGGTCGATGCCTGCATCAATGCCAAGACCCTCGCCACGGGCGCCTGGCTCGGCGCGGACATCGAGCCGATCGTCACCTGGTTCCTCGAGCACCAGCTCCCCGACGGCGGGTGGAACTGCGAGTGGGTCGAGGGCTCGACGCGCTCGTCGTTCCACTCCACGATCAACTCCCTCGCCGGGATCCTCTGGTGGGAGCAGCACACGGGCCGGGACGACCTGCGGGACGCGCGCCACCGCGCCGAGGAGTACCTGCTGGAGCGCCGGCTGATGTACCGGCTGTCCTCGGGCGAGCCGGTCGGGCCGTGGGTCAGGCTGCTGCACTATCCGTTCCGCGCCGTGTACTCCTCGCTCCGCGCGCTCGACCACCTGCGTCGGGCCTCGGCGACCGACGGCGCGCCACCCGACCCGCGCGCGGCCGAGGCGGTCGAGGTGCTCCGCTCCCAGCGGCACGAGGACGGTCGGTGGTACCAGGGCTACCGGCTGCCAGGTGAGCGCTGGTTCGAGATCGACGTCCCGGTGGGTGAGCCCTCCCCCTGGCTCACGCTCCACGCCCTGCGGGTGCTGCGCTGGTGGGACGCGGGGCAGCGCTCCTAGCGGCGGCGCAGCAGCGCGAGGAACATCGCGTCGGTGCCGTGGCGGTGCGGCCAGAGCTGGAGGAACGGTCCGCGTCCGTCGGTCTCGGCGATGCCGGCGAGCCCCGGCGCCACCGCCCGCGCCACCTCGACCGCGTCGATCGGCTCGACGTCGTCGCGTCCCGCCAGGACGGGCTCCACGATCCCCCGCGTCTCGGCCAGGTGCGGCGAGCACGTCACGTACCCGACCACGCCGCCGGGGCGCGTCGCGTCGATCGCCGAGGTCAGGAGCGCGGTCTGGAGGCCGGTGAGCGAGTCCAGGTCGGCCGGGGTGCGCCGCCAGCGAGCCTCCGGGCGGCGGCGGAGCGCGCCGAGGCCCGTGCACGGGGCGTCGACGAGCACCCGGTCGAACCGGCCCGGCTCGTCCCGTCCGAGGTCGCGGCCGTCCCACTGGCGGACGTCGATCAGCCCCCGCGGCACGGCCTTGACGCTGCGCTGCACGAGCCCGACGCGGTGCGGCTGGACCTCGCCGGCGACCAGCACGGGCCGGGCGTCGGTCTCGGCCTCGTCGTCGAACCGGCCGTCGGCCTCTCCGTCGGCCCAGCCGGTCCGCTCGGCGAGCAGCGCCCCGAGCAGCGCCGACTTGCCGCCGGGGCCGGCGCACAGGTCGGCCCAGACGCGATCGCGTCCCGTGACCGGCGCCCCGGCGAACGCGAGCGTCACGAGCTGCGACCCGGCGTCCTGGACCCCCAGCCGGCCCTGGCGCACCGCCGGGATGCGGCCGGGGTCTCCCCCGTCCAGGTGCCACGCCGTCGGGACGCCGGGGAACGGCGACACGTGGTGCTCGCGCTCCAGCTCCCGCTCCGACACGAGGCCGGGCCGAGCCGCCAGCGTGACGCGCGGTGCGGCGTTGTCGGCGGTCAGCAGCTCGCCCAGCTCGCCGGCTGCGCCGTCGGCCGCGAGGGACTCGCGCAGCGCGCGGACGATCCACGCCGGGTGCGACGTGCGGGCGGCCAGCAGCTCGAGCCGGTCCGTCGCCCGCTCGGCGAGGCGTCGGTCCCACTCGGCCGGGTCGGCCCGACCGACCTGGCGCAGCACCGCGTTCGCGAACTTCGCCGCGCCGGGGCCGGCGACGTCCCGCACGAGGTCGACCGTCGAGGCCACCCCCGCGTGCGGCGGGACGCGCATCCCGAGGAGCTGGTGCGCGCCCAGCCGGAGCGCGTCGAGCACGCGCGGGTCGATCTCTGACAGTGGCCGGGTCGCACACAGCGCGAGGACCGCGTCGTAGTAGCCGCGCAGCCGCAGCGTTCCGTAGGCCAGCTCGGTCGCGAACGCCGCGTCGCGACCGGAGATCCGGCGCTCGGCGAGGAGCGGCGGCAGCACGAGGTTGGCGTAGGAGTCCGACTCGGCCACCGCGCGCAGGACGTCGTACGCCGCGCGACGGGGGGCGTCGACGCTCATCCGGACACCTCCGGCCCGGACCCGGCGGCGGACCAGTCGAACCTTGCCCCGGGCTCGAGCCGCGCGCCGCGCGCCCAGTCCGACGCCCGCATCCAGCTCTTCCCGGCCGGAGCGACGTCGCCGAGCTCGACCGCGCCACCGCCCGTGCCGACCCACACCCCGGTCCGCGTCACGGCGATCTCGCCCGGCTCCAGCCCCTCGGGGACCTCGGGCGGCCCTCCGCGCCGCGTCGCCCAGGCGGGGAGGACGGGGCCGAGCTTGACCCGGACGCCGCCCAGCTCCGTCCACGCCCCCGGGGCCGGCGTCATCGAGCGGACGAACCGGTCGACGGCCAGCGCGGGCGCCGTCCACGGCACCCGCGCGTCGGCGGGCAGGATGCGCGGGGCGAGGCTGACGCCGTCGGTCGGCTGCTCCGCGAGGACGGCGGTGCCGGCGGCGAGCGCGTCGAGGCACCGGAGCACGAACGGGGCGCCGGCGACGGACAGCCGCGCCAGCAGCTCCCCGCTCGTGTCGCGGGGGCGGACGACCTCGGTCATGGCGCCGATGACCGGACCGGTGTCCATGCCGGTCTCGAGCCGGAACACGGTCGCGCCGGTGAGCTCGTCGCCGTTGCGGACGGCCCACTGCACGGGCGCTGCGCCCCGGTAGGCGGGCAGGAGCGAGAAGTGCAGGTTGACCCAGCCGAGCCGAGGGACCTCCAGCAGCGCGGCCGGGACCAGCACGCCGTAGGCGACGACCACCGCCACGTCGACGTCCAGCTCCTCGACGGCGGCCCGGGCCTCCGGCGTGCGCAGGGTCGGCCACTCCAGGACCTGGAGCCCGAGCTCGCGCGCGGCGACGGCGACCGGGCTGGGCTCGTCGGAGCCGCGCCGCCGACGGCGCGCCGGCGGCCGGGTGAGGACCGCGACGACGTCGTGCCGCTCGGCGAGGGCGCGCAGCGTCGGGACCGCGACGTCGGGGCTGCCGGCGAACAGGACGCGCAGGCGCGGTGAGCTGAGGTTCTCGGGCACCGGAGAAGTCTAGGTGTCCGGCGTCACCAGTCCTTCGGATCGACGACGACGCGCACCGTTCCCTCCCGCTTGTGCGCGCTTCGCACGGCCATGCCGGTCCGGACCGCGGAGCTGAGCTCCGCGCCCGCGGCCAGGGGGGCGCGCACGAGCGCTCGGACGGTGTCGGCGGCGGCCTCGGTCTCCGGTTCAGCGGCGCCTGCCCGGCGCTGCCGTCCGCCGCTCGCCCGGCCTTCGAGCGGAGCCGGGAACGGGCCGAGGAGCTCGGCGCCCTCAGGCAGGTCGATCTCCATGAGCAGGTCGGTGACGGCGTCGAGCCCGCCAGTCAGCGTGATCGCCCGCACCGTCGGCGGGAAGTGCAGCTCGCGGCGCTCCGCGAGCTCGCGGTCGGCCTCGCCGTCGGGGTCCCACCGCACGAGCGTCTGGGCGAGCCGGACGTCGCCGCCCCCGGCGATGAGGACGGGCCGGTCGGCGCGCACGAGCGAGGCGGCGTTGAACCAGCGGCGCAGCGCCTCCTCACCGCCGGTGAGCCCGGGAAGGGACGTGGCGAGCGGGGCGTCCAGCAGCATGCCGGCGGCGTAGCCGTCCTCTGCCTCGGGCTCCGCGCCGGGCGTCGCGACCACGATCCGCGGCCTCCGGTCGACCTCGAGCGTGAGGCTGCCGGCCTCGCTCGCCGTGACGAGCGTGCGCGGGAACGCGCGGCCCAGCTCCTCGGCCGTGCGGCGGACGCCGACGCGCATGGCGCGCAGCCGGGTCGAGCCGCACTCGACGCACCGCCACCGCGTCGCGAGCTCGCCGCAGACCACGCAGACGGGGTCGCGGGAGGTGTCAGTGAAGGCCAGCGCGCCGTCGCAGCCGAGGGTGGCGGAGCAGCGCGCCACCTCGCGGCACTGCGCGCAGACCAGGTGCGGGACGTAGCCGGCGCGGGGCGACTGGACCAGCACCGGGCCGTGCTCCAGCCCGTCGCCGATGGCGCGCCACACGGGCGTCGGGACGCGCGCCGGCGCGCCGGTCCGGGCGACGTCCTCCTCGTCCAGCGCGTGGACGCGCGGCGTCAGCGCGCGGACGGTGGCCCGGTCGGCCCGCAGCGGGGCGGCCCAGCCCGTCGCGACGAGGTGGTGGGACCACACCGACCGGCCGACGCTGCCGTACAGCAGCGCGGTCCGCTCCGGCTCGGCGCGCATCGCGAGCACCTGCGGCGCGAACGGGTACGGGGCCCGCTGCTCCGCGTAGGAGTCGTCGCCGTCGTCCCAGCACACGACGAGCCCCAGGTCGACGAGCGGCGCCCAGACGGCCGACCGCGTCCCGACCGCAACCCTCGCGAGCCCGGTGAGCGCCCGCAGGTGCGCGCGCGCCCGGACGCTGGGACCGTCGGAGGCGACGAGCCGGACGACCTCCTCGCCCAGCGACTCGCTCAGCACGGGGGCGATGCGGTCGACGTCGCGCACGTCGGGCACGACGACGAGGACGGACCGCCCGGCCGCGCGCGTCGCCCGAGCCGCCAGCGCGATCATGGCCCGCGCCGAGTCGGGGCCGCCGAGGTGCGTCCAGACCGCGCGCGGTGCCTCGCCGGCGGCGAGCCGGCGCAGCAGGGCCTCGCCACCGTGGATGCGCGCCCAGCCGCCCGGGTCCGTCGGCGGGTCGGGCCGCGTCGACGGCGCGACGGTGCCGGCCGGCTCCCCCGCCTTCTCCAGCGCCGTCAGGACGCCCGTCTCGGCGCGCGCGTGGCGGCTCGGCACGGCGAACCGCAGCACGTCCGTGAGCGTGCCGACGTACCGGTCGGCGACGGCCCTGGCGAGGGCGGCGATCGTCGGCGTCAGGGTCACGACGGGTGAGACCAGCCGACGCAGCGGCTGGAGGGTGCGGCCGTCGTCCTGTGGGCCGCGGTCCCGGACCGCGAGGACCCAGCCGTCCCGGTCGCGGCCGGCGAAGCGCACCTTGACGCGGGTGCCGGGGACGACGTCGTCGGGCGAGCCGGCGCCCGCCAGGTCGCGCGGGATCGTGTAGTCGAACGGCCGGTCGAGATGGAGCAGGGGCGTGTCGACGGCGACCTCGGCGATCCGCGTCGCCTCGGCCTGGTCGGCGCTCTCGCCCCCGTCCCGTCCCTCCGTCATGGGCACCATCCCACCACGGACCACCGACACCCCGCGGCCCGGGTGGCTAGACGAGGTGGAGGGCCCGGACCGTCGCGTCCGGATCGGTCGCGAGGCGCGCGTGCAGCTCGACGTCGAACCTCTCCGCGCCGTAGCGCAGCTTGCCCCGCTCGATCCCCTCGACGAGGTAGCCGGCCCGGCCGGCGACCCGGCACGAGGCGGGGTTGTTGACGCGGTGCCCGAGCTCGAGCCGGAACAGCCCCGCGTCGAACGCCCACGCGGACACCGCGGCGAGGGCCGAGGCGGCGAGCCCGCGCCCCCGGGCGGACGGCGCCACCCAGTAGGAGGCCCAGGCGGTCCCGTGCCGGCTCTCGATGGCCGAGAGGGTGACGCTGCCGACGGCCAGCCCGTCGTCGTCGATCGCCCACGAGCGCGTTCGCGGCAGCGCGCTCGGTCGTTGCGGGGCACGGTCGGTGCCGTCCTCCGGCGGTGCCGCGTCCGGATCGGCGAGCGTGCTCGCCAGATAGGCGGCCGCGGCGTCCGTCGTCGAGAGGTCGGCACCGCCGACCTGGACGGCGAGCGCGGGGTCGGCCCGGAAGGCCGAGCTCAGCGCCCCCGCGTCCGAGCGACGCCACGCGCTGGCCGTGGGCCGCGATCTCACAGCGCCGCGGTCAGCTCCGCGACGCGGTCGGTGCGCTCCCACGTCAGCTCGGGCAGCTCGCGGCCGAAGTGGCCGTAGTTCGAGGTCAGGCGGTAGATCGGCCGGAGCAGGTCGAGGGAGTCGATGATCGCGGCCGGTCGCAGGTCGAACACGCGCGAGATCGCGCGGGCGATCGCCTCCGGCGTCACGCCGGGCGCCTCGGTGCCGAACGTCTCGACGTACACGCCGACGGGGTGCGCGCGCCCGATGGCGTACGCCACCTGCGCCTCGCAGCGGCGGGCGAGACCGGCCGCGACGACGTTCTTGGCCACCCAGCGCATGGCGTAGGCGGCCGAGCGGTCGACCTTCGACGGGTCCTTGCCGGAGAACGCGCCGCCGCCGTGGCGGGCCATGCCGCCGTAGGTGTCGACGATGATCTTCCGGCCGGTCAGCCCGGCGTCGCCCATCGGGCCGCCGATCGTGAACGCCCCGGTCGGGTTGACGAGCACCCGCAGCCCGTCGAGGTCGAGCCCGGCCGGCGCATGCTCGGCCAGGACCGGCTCCAGCACCTCGGAGCGCAGTGCGGCGGCCAGCTCGTCCTCCGCGAGCTCGGGCGCGTGCTGCGCCGACATGACGACGGTCTCGAGCGCGACGGGCCGGTCCCCCTCGTACCCGATCGTCACCTGCGTCTTGCCGTCCGGCCGCAGGTGCGGGACCGCCCCGGACCTGCGCACCGCGGCCAGCCGCTCGGCGAGCCGGTGCGCGAGGTGGATCGGGAGCGGCATGAGGGTGGGCGTCTCGTCGCTCGCGTACCCGAACATGAGCCCCTGGTCGCCGGCGCCCTGGAGGTCGTAGGGGTCGATGGCGACGCCCTCGCGCAGCTCGTGGGACTTCACCAGGCCCTGCTCGATCTCGTGCGACTGCTGGCCGATGGAGAGCGAGACGCCGCAGGAGGCGCCGTCGAACCCGACCTCGGACGACGTGTAGCCCACCCCCGTGATGACGCCGCGGACCAGGGCCGGCATCTCGACGTAGCCGGTCGTGTTGATCTCGCCGGCGACGTGGACGAGCCCCGTCGTCACGAGCGTCTCGACGGCGACGTGTGCGCTGGCGTCCTCGGTCAGGAGCGCGTCGAGGATCGAGTCGGAGACGAGGTCGCTGAGCTTGTCGGGGTGACCCTCGGTGACGGACTCGGACGTGAAGGAACGAAGCTGACTCACGGGGAGCCAGCCTAGTCGCGCCCACCGAGTGGAAGGTCGTGCGTCCCGCGCCTCTTGCGGGTCAGGACGAGTCCGATCGCTCACGCACCGGAGACGGCGAGCCCACCGATGAGCCACCGTGCGTCGAACCCTTGAGGCGGGCTGTCCGCCAGGTGGTCGGCGCCCCCGACGTGCGGCTCCGCGGGGTCGTACGCCTCGGCCTCGGCCAGGTAGTCGGACAGCTTCTGGCGATACTCCTCGAGCGGGTAGAAGTCCTTGCCGTTCGTCGGGATGGTTAGTCGCGCCCTCCGACACCCAGGCGCGCCGCGACGAGATCGACCAGTCCGTGGGCGACGTCGTCCTTCGAGCCGGCGACCTCGCCCACGACGTCGCCGGCCGCGTCGAGCACGGTGACGGCGTTCGGCACGTCGCCGAAGCCGGCGCGCTCCCCCACGGCGTTGACGGCGAGCAGGTCGGCGCCCTTGCGCCGCGCCTTCGCGCGGCCGTGGTCGAGCACCGTCGCACCACCGCCGTCGGCGGTGTCGCCGGCCGCGTCGCCCGTCTCGGCCGCGAAGCCCACGACGACGGACGGTCGCGTCGACCCGCTCTCGGCGTCACCGGACTCCCGCCGCAGCGCGCGGTCGCGGACGAGGCCGGCGAGGATGTCGGGGTTCTCGACCAGCTCGAGCGTGAGCCCGGGCGAGTCGGCGGACTTCTTGATCTTGGCGGAGCTGACCTCGGCCACCCGGTAGTCGGCCACCGCCGCCGACATGACGACGACGTCGGCCGTCGGTGCGAGGGCGCGCACGGCACGTTCCAGCTCGAGTGCCGTGGAGACCCGCTCGACGGTGACGCCGGGCAGGTCGAGCGGCACCTCGACGTGGGCGGCGACGAGCGTGACGTCGGCTCCGCGGGCGGCGAGCGCGGCCGCGACGGCGCGGCCCTGGCGGCCCGAGGAGCGGTTGCCGAGGAAGCGCACGGGGTCGAGCGGCTCGCGGGTCCCGCCGGCGGTGACGACGGCCCGGACACCGACGAGGTCCCGCGGCGCCACGAGCGCCAGCGCTGCGGCGGCGATGTCGGCGGCCTCGGGCAGTCGGCCCTGGCCGGAGTCGGCCCCGGCGAGCCGTCCGGAGGCGGGGTCGAGGACGAACGCGCCGCGCGAGCGCAGCGTCGCCACGTTGGCCTGCGTCGCCGGGTGCCGCCACATCTCCGTGTGCATCGCTGGCGAGAACAGCACGGGGCAGGTGACGGTGAGCAGCGTCGCCGTCAGGAGGTCGTCGGCCTGGCCGGTCGCGGCGCGGGCGAGCAGGTTCGCCGTGGCGGGGGCGACGATCGCGAGGTCGACGCTGCGCCCGAGGTGGACGTGCTCCGTCTCCGCCGCACCGGTGAACACGTCGGTGTGGATCGGGTGCCCGGCCAGCGACTCCCAGGTGGCGCGGCCGACGAACTCGAGCGCGGCGGGCGTGGGCACGACGTGGACGTCGTGCCCCGCCTCGGAAAGCAGACGGAGGAGGCCCACCGCCTTGTAGGCGGCGATGCCTCCTCCGACTCCGAGCAGGATGCGCAGGACTACTCCTCGGTGGGCGTGTAGTCGAGCAGCCCCTTGTTGATCTCGCGCATCGCGATCGACAGCGGCTTCTCCTGGTTGCGCGTCTCGACGAGCGGCCCGACGTACTCGAGCAGGCCCTCGTGGAGCTGGGCGTAGTAGGCGTTGATCTGACGAGCGCGCTTGGCGGCGTAGAGCACGAGCGCGTACTTGGAGTCCGCGACCTCGAGCAGCTCGTCGATGGGCGGGTCGGTGATGCCCTCGGGGGCGGCGACGGTTCCGGCCATGGTGGTCCTCACAGTCCAGTGGTGGCGCCGGTGGTGGCGCCGAGTGGGTCGATGGGCTGCCTCGGCGACGTGGGGCCGGGTGTCACCCGGGTGCTCCCGCGTCGCGGCAACGACCTCTCATCCTAGCGCGGGTTCACCCCAGCATGAGGGAGGCGAGCTCGTCCGTCGCGCGCTCCACGTCGTCGTTGACGACCACGACGTCGAACTCCCCCTCGGCCGCGAGCTCGACCCGCGCGGTGGCCAGGCGCCGCTCCTGCTCCTCGGCCGTCTCCGTCCCCCGGCCGATGAGCCGGTGGACGAGCTCGTCCCATGAGGGCGGCGCGAGGAAGACGAACCGCGCGTGCGGCATCGTCTCCTTGACCTGCCGAGCGCCCTGGAGATCGATCTCGAGCAGGACGGGGACGCCCTGGGCGAGGTGCTCCTGCACCGCGCGGCGGGGGGTGCCGTAGCGGTGCCGACCGTGGACGACCGCCCACTCGAGCATGTCGCCCGACGCGACGAGGTCGTCGAACTGGTCCTCGGAGACGAAGAAGTAGTGGACGCCGTCGACCTCGCCCGGGCGGGCCGGGCGGGTCGTGGCGGAGACGGACAGCCACACCTGCGGGTAGCGCCGGCGGATGCCGGCCGAGACGGTCCCCTTGCCGACGGCCGTCGGCCCGGCGAGGACGGTGAGACGCGCGGCCCCGGCGGGCTCGGCGGTCCGGGGAGGCTCAGGGGTCGAGGTCACCCGGCCACTCACCCGAAGCGCGTGACGAGCGCGTCACGCTGGTGCGGTCCGAGGCCGCGCACGCGGCGCGTCTCGGCGATGCCGATCTCGGCCATGATCTGGCGGGCGCGCACGGGACCGACGCCGGGCAGCGACTCGAGCAGGGCGCTGACGCGGAGCTTGCCGATCGCCTCGTCGGACTCGGCCGCCTCGAGCACGCTGGACAGCGACGCGCCCGAGTACTTGAGACGGTTCTTCACCTCGGCGCGCGTGACCCGTGCCTGGGCTGCCTTCTCCAGCGCTGCGGCGCGCTGCTCAGCTGTCAGGTGGGGAAGTACCACGATGTCTCCTTCGTGCGTGGGGGCGTCGCTGGACGGGCCGGGTTCGCCCTGGTCGGTGAGCGTGCCGCTCCTGGCAACCTAGTCGAGTCGGTGGCGGTGCGGCAACGCGATCGGTCCCGGGATCACCCCGGTATGACGCGCCGATCGGGCCGAGTCGCCCGACCGGGCGGGTGGCTCAGGACGGGGCGCCGAGCCGCTCGCGGAGCAGGCCGGCGACGTCGGGGCCGACACCCGCCGCGTCGAGGAAGCCGTGCAGCCCGCCGTACGTCGAGTCCAGGGCGCTGCGCATGGCCTGGAGCGAGACGAGGTGGACGCCGAGCAGCGGCTTGATGACCTCCAGCGCCTCCTGCGGCACCGCCGCCGGCACGATCGTCACCTGGTCGGCGAGGGCGTGGTTGGAGTAGAGGAAGTCGGCGTCGATCGCCTCGACGTCGGCGCCCGCGAGGTGCGCGGACAGCGCGCACAGGACACCGGTGCGGTCCTTTCCGGCGGAGCAGTGGACGAGGGTCGCCCCGTCGGCACGCGCGATCACCTCGAGCGCACGGCCGAGCTGCGCCACCCACGCCGGGGCGGTGACCATCTCGACGTAGACGGACGTGAGCAGGTTCTCCGCGAAGCCCGGCTCCTGGAGCCGCGCGAACAGCTGCGCCATGACGTCGGGATCGATCTCGCCGCTCTCGGGCACGGCGGAGCCGGGGCTGATCGGCAGCTGGTGGAGCGCGACCGGCCGCGTCGTCCCCGGACCGTCGACGGCGTCGGGGCCGTTGGCGGCGACCTCGTGCGGGGAACGCAGGTCGACGACGTCGCTGATGCCGAGCCGGGCCAGCTCCGCCCGGCCGTCGTCCGTGAGGTTCATCAGGGCGGCCGAGCGGACGAGCACCCCCCTCGTGAGACCGGTGAGGCTGCCGGCGTCCCGCGCGTTCCACGTCCCCGGGATCGTGAGGGCGATGTCGGTGGTGGAGGCGTCGGCGCTCGTCATGCGTCCATCCTGGCAGCGATCGGCGCGCGCGTCGGCGACCGACCGGCGGGTGACGCACGACGTGAGCACCGCGCTCGCCGTCCGTGAGTGCCGGCGGGTCCCCGGCTGAGCAGCCCGACGCTCACGATCCGGGTGCGTCGTGAGCGCTACTGCAGCAGCCCGTAGCTCTCGGCGAGCAGGACGGCCTGCGCGCGCGAGCTGACCTCGAGGCGCTGGTAGAGCTTGCGCAGGTGGGACTTGATCGTGTTCTGCGAGATGTGCAGCTCCGCGGCGATCGAGCTCGTGCTCCGGCCGAGGGCGAGCAGCCTCAGCACGCGCTCCTGCTGCTGCGTGAGCGTCGGCAGCCCGCGCTGGATGAGTGGCGGGCTGGCGAGCAGTCGCGTCACCACCTCCCGCGGCAGTGCGGTCGGGAGCCGGTCGAGGTCCAGCCCCTCCAGCCACTCGCGGTACTCACGGGTCTCCGCGCACGCCAGCGCGAGGTACTCGTCGTGCAGGTGCGCCTGCTGGGTCGCCCGCAGGAACAGCTCGGCGGCCGCCGCCCGCGCACCCTGCTGCGCGAAGGCGCTCCCCCGCAGGAGCAGCACGGCCGAGACGTACCGGCGCAGGTGGGTGCCCTGGATCTGGTGCTCCCCCAGCACGCCGTCGTTCGACGTCATCGCGATGGTCCTCCGGTTCTTGCCCGCCGCCAGCTCCAGGCGCAGCGAGATGAGCCCGTGGATGACGTCGTCGGCGCCGTCGGAGCGGCTGTCGCCCCGCGCGGCCAGCCGCGACAGCTCGCGGTGCGCGGCCGTGAACTCCCCCTGCGCGGCGAGGTGGGCCGCGTAGGACAGGTGGCTGAGCCGGTCGAACCGTGGGTTGGACTGGGCCCACTGGCCGTCGCGCTGGATCTCGGTGAACGACAGGAGGGCCGAGCTGCTGTCCTTGCTCACGTAGCTGGTGAGCATGACGACGTAGTGGAAGAACGGCCAGTACGCCGTTCCCTGGCTCGTGCGGTGGGCCGCGGAGACGAGCTCGGCGCGACCGGCGGCGTCGGTCGAGATCCGGGAGCCGAGCAGGAACAGCCGGGCGATGCGGGCCGGCGCCAGCATCGGCCCAGCGGCGAGCCCGTCGGCCCGGGCCCGCGCGAGGGCGAGGATGTCCTCGACGCCCTGGCGCTCGCCGAACAGCAGGAGGATGAGGGCGAGGAAGCCGAGCGCCTCGGCGGACAGGTCGGGACTCGCCTCCCGGGCCGTGTCGGCCTCGAGGGCGCTTCGCAGGTTCGCGAACCCGGTCGCGAGGTCGATGACCAGGACCTCGGTGAGCGCCGCGACGATCCGGGCGTCGGCGAGGAGTCGCACCGGCGTCTCCGGGTCGTCGTGCAGCTCGTGCTCCAGGAGCGCCTCCGCCGCGTTGCGATGACGCAGCGCCGAGCGGAAGTCGCCGGCCGCGAGCGAGACCCGCTGACCGGCCAGCTCGACCTCGAGCAGCTCCCGCGGAGTGAGGCTCGCGTCGTCGGGCGATCCGAGAGCGACGTAGGCGGCGCGGAACTGCTCGTCGATGCTCATCGGTTGGATCGGCAGCCGGCGCAGCCGGTCGACGGCCGCCCGGACCTCCGCGAGGACGACCCGCGGGTCGCGGTCGCCCACGGTGGAGCGCCGCGGCTCGGCACCGCGCGAGCGCAGCAGCGACAGCGGCAGCGCGAGGCGCGGGGAGAAGGCGTCGTGGGAGGCGATCCGGTGGACGGCGCGGTCGAGCCGCAGCACACGGTCCAGCGTGAGCGTCAGCTCGTCGACGATGCCCGGGACGAGCGCCTCGACGAGCTCGTGCCGCAGCGGGTCCTCCGACGGCGACTGGTCCGGCGGGAGGGAGAGCAGCGTCTCGACGAGACGGTGCCGGACCCCCGCCTGGACCTCCTGGAGCTGACGGTTGAGCGCGATGGTGCCCGCGGCGCGCAGTGCGCGCGGCGTCGGGTGGTCGCGGACGATCGGGAGCAGCCGGTCGAGGTCGGCCGGGGTGCCGACGAGGGCCGCGTACCCGGGCGCGACCGAGGCGAGGTGTCCGCGCAGCTCCTCCCGCACGTGCTCCGCGCGCGCCGTCAGCCGTTCCCGCGCCGTGAGGAAGGGGGCGAGCAGGACGACGTCGGCCGCGCTCAGCACCGCCCGGGGGCTGGCACCGGACCAGGCGCGCGCGACGGCCTCGGCGCTCAGGAAGGCGGGGTCGAGCCGGTCCGGCGGGACGAGGCCGATCCGGACCGTCGGGGCCGTGGCGGCGAGCGCCGGGCCGACGGCCGCGTCGGTGAGGAGCGAGTAGTCGGCGACGACGAGCAGCGGCACGCTCCCAAGCACGGCGGAGAGCGACCCCGGCGCGACCCCGCGGCCGCGCAGCGGTGCGCCGTTCTCCCCCGCGAGCGTCAGCTCGCTGCGACCGCCGGAGCGGCCGAGCGCGACGAAGCCGTTCCCCGCCTGAATCCCTGTCCAGGCTCTCAGCACTGATGTCCCCCCAATGACTCGGTCAGGTGACCGCGGTCCGATCAGCCCGGTGGCAGCCAGGCCTCGTACCTCCCCCGAGGGTGATTAAAGCGTGAACGAGATGCCAACGGCAGGTGAGTGTGACCCCAGGCAAGGAGTCACCCCCAAATCACCCCCTATGGCACCCGTTCTCCACCCCTTGAAGCAGAGCCTCCCACCCCAAGAGCACCCTCGCGCGGCGAGCGCCGGGAGTCGGGGGTTCACCAGAGTGGGGGCAGCCCCCTTCAGGGTGGCGAGCGCGGTGCACGGTCGAGGGGGCGCATCCGCAGGCTCGTCCCTGTCGAAAGGACCTCTGTTGAGAATGCGGACACTGCGCAGAGCCGTGCCCGTCCTGGGGGTGGCGGCGCTGCTGGGCGCCATGCTGTCCCCGGCGGGAGTCGCGGACGCGGCCCCGGGCGACTTCGCCTGGGGAACCGTGACCGTCGACGCGAACAAGAACGGCGTGCTCGACGCGAGCGGCCCGGCCGGGGAGGTCGACCGGGGCCTCCAGGGCGCGACGGTCGAGATCCTCGACGCCACGGGCGAGCCCGTGGCCGACACGACCACCGCGGCCGACGGGACGTGGTCCGTCGCGGCGGAGCCCGCCGGCACCGGTCCCTTCACCGTCCGGGTGACGACGGTGGACGCCAACGGGAACGTCTACAAGCAGACGAGCCCCGCGCCCGTCGCCGTCCCCGCCGACGGCCGGATCGACACGCTCGTCTACCCGGTGTGGAAGCTCGACGCGAAGCTTGCCGACGACCCGAACGGTGTCGGCGGCCGGTCCATCATCACGGGCGCCGGGCCGTGGGACGCGAACGACACCGAGCCGGGCTTCGACAGCGGCTCGACGAACACCGTCGTCCGCTCGGCCGACATCGTGGCGTTCAACTGGACGCTCACCGTCGAGAACGAGGACGGCTCCCTCGGCCACTCGTTCGAGGACGCGATCTTCGAGCAGACCATCGTGCTGAACGACGGCGCGCTGGCCAACTTCGCGTCGATCCCCGCGGTGTGCCGGACCGGCAGCCAGATCGTCGCGCACCCCTCCGGCACGGTGATCGCCGCCAAGGCCGACCCGCCCGCGGGCACGACGAGCATCACGCTGTCCTGCCTCCTCGGTGAGATGGGCAACGCTCCCGCGCCGACCGCCTACATCCTCGGCACCCAGGTGCAGCCGTCGGCGAAGTCGCCCAACGGCTCGAGCTTCGAGACCGAGTCGCGCTTCTACGCCGTCGACGCGAACGGCGCCGCGACCGCGCAGCCGACCGACGGTCCCGAGGTCCCGCCGATCGACATCACCTCCGCCCCGCGCTACGACGTCGAGAAGATCAACGGCGACGCCTCGGGCAACTACGCGGGCACCCGCAACGGCGAGCCCGGCACGTACAGCTACTACACGGTCCAGATCTCGACCGACCGCAAGGTCGGCGTCGAGGCGTTCCAGCAGCCCATCACCATGGAGGAGAGCTTCTGGGCGCTGATCCCGCCACCCGAGGGCACCAACCTCCAGATGGACGACCTGCGCTGGTACCTCACGGACTGCCGCCCCACCCCGGCCCCGAACTCGGGCCAGACCACGACCGGGCTCGTCTACGGCAAGGTCGGAACCGGCGCATCGGTGGCGACCACCGCGAACGCCGTCCGCGACTCGGGCACCTGCACCATCGGTGGCCGCACCGGGGGCGATGACACCGGCAGCTACCAGCTCTCGATGAGCGGGATCGACACCTCGGGGTCGACCTACCCGACCCAGACGGTCGCCGGGGCCTCGCTCGCGGCCGGTCCGTACTACGTCGCCTCGTACCGGACCCAGATCTTCGTCCCGTACAGCGAGCTCGACCGCACCGACGGCGTCATGGACGGGAACGGGAGCCTCTCGCTCTACAACCGGGTCGGCGACTTCGACCCCACCGGGATCTCCGGGGCGAGCAACTTCGGCTCCGGCGTCGAGCCCGGTTACTGCGACCCCGGCCCCAATACCGACCAGGCGGCGAACTGCGACGCCATGGAGGACGACCGGCGCAGCAACAACGTCGTCGGTCCGCACACCAAGCGGATCAGCCCCGGAAGCTGGTCGAAGTACTTCTTCGACCTGACGACGGGCTGGCGCGGTGGCTACACCGTCATCCCCGCGTCGACCACGAGCCATGACGGCGCGGGCCAGGTCCAGCCCGGTCAGACGTTCACGAGCTTCCAGAGCCTCAACAACACCGGGACGCAGCCGATGTCTGAGGTCGGGATGTGCGACGTGTTCGACGCCACGATGCTCAAGCTCGTCCCGCTCAACCAGGATGCGACGGCGGCGGGCCAGTCGGCGCACGCGTTCCCGGACGGCATGTACTCCGCGATCATCAACCGGACCACCTCCAGCGTCGTCGACCCCACCGCGACGCTGCAGGCGGACCAGGCCAACTGGGTGACCGAGTACGGCACGGTCGACACCTCCGGCGACGACCCCGACCTCGGGACGTTCGACACCGCCAACGACCGCTGGACCGGCGACTGGACGAGGCAGAAGGCCGCGACCAACCGGCAGTGCGGTGACGCCGCCATGACGTGGTACGCCTCCCCGGAGGACGTTCCCGGTGGCGTCGACGCCGTGAACGCGGTCCGCGTGCGCGCCGTGGCCGGACGCGAGATCACGTCCGGCTACGGGGTCTACTGGCTCCTCGCCATGGAGCAGCGCGACACCTACAACGGCGGTCCGCACGCCGGCGAGGCGATCAGGTCGGGGACGGTCGCGGCGAACTTCGGCTCGGTCCGGACCTCGAACTGGCTCTCGACCTGGCGCAACGCGGACTACATCCCGGGCGCCGGCACCACCGACGGCGGGACGCACATCGGCGAGAGCTCGATCAGCTCGGGCGACCGCTGGACCGTCACGCGGGCCGTGATGCGGCTGCAGAAGCGCACGGTCGCCGGAGAGGTCGGGGGCGAGCCCGCCTCGGGTGTGTCCGACTACGGTGTCACCGGCGCCGCGCTGGCCGGCAAGCCGGTCATCTGGGAAATCACGCCGACGCTGACGGCGAGCTCCGACAGCCCAGCACCCGTCCAGAACGTCGTCGTCACGGACACGCTGCCCGCCTACGTCGTCTACGACGAGGCGGGGACGCAGGCGCTCGCGACGGCCGGCGGCTTCCCCGTCCCCTCCTCCGCCACGGTGAACGGCGACGGCACGACGACGCTCGCCTGGAACCTGGGGGCGCGCACGCCGAACCAGGACCTGCCCGTGCTCAGGATCGCCACGCACACGGACGCCATGGCGCCGCCGAACACGACGGCGATCAACTGGGCGGAGATCACCGCCGACGGCGTCGTGTCCGTCCGGGCGCACCGGGACGACCACGTCATCCGCATCGAGCAGTCGGGTCAGGTCCAGCTCAAGAAGTCGGTGGACCGGACCCTCGACCTGCAGGACGACGACCAGCTCTACACGCTCGAGGTGAAGAACTTCAGCGAGACGCTGGCGATCCAGCCCCCGACGGTCTACGACGTGCTGCCGTACAACGGTGACGCGACGAACGCCGCCAACGTCCAGCGCAACCCCGAGTCGACGTACGCGGGCACCAACCTCCTCCGGGAGGCCCCGACGGCGTTCGACTTCGACGGCACGACGGAGCGTGCGGGCACGTTCTACTACACGACGGTTCCGGGCGCCGACGTGCCGCAGCGCCAGCAGGACGACACCGACCCGTCGATCTGGTCGACCACGTTCACGCCGGACGCGACGGGCTTCAAGTTCGTCTCGGACAGCGCCCTGGCGACGACCGCCGACGCCTCCCGGTCCGGCATCAGGATCACCTTCCGGACCGACCAGGCCGACAACGACCCGGGCGACATCTACACCAACCGGTTCACCGCGACCAGCCCGACCCTCAACCAGGGGAACCAGCTGCTCACCTCGAACACGGTCTCGGTGCGCGTCGTCGGCTTCTCGGTCGGCGACCTCGTCTGGATCGACGTCAACGCCAACGGCAGGTACGACGTCGGCGTCGACCGTCCGGCGCCCGAGGGCGTCGAGGTCCGCGTGCTGTGCAACTGCGGCGACGAGGACGGGCCGACGATCCTTGCGACCACCCACACGGACGCGGATGGCCGGTGGGTCGTGAACGACCTCGCGGCCGGCAACTACAACATCGCGATCCCGAGCGCCGAGTTCCGACCCGGCGGGCTGCTGGAGGGCTACCTCCCGGCTCCCGGCGCGGTCGAGGCGGGGAACGAGGCGAACGGTCTGCCGGACGTCAACGAGGACGTGGACCACCACGCCGCGGCGTACCCGGCCGACGCGCCCGACGCCTACCGGGACGGCGTCTACGTCCTCGGCGGCGTCACGCTGTCGGCCGACACCGACGCGGACCCGATCCAGGGCCTGGAGCCGCTGAACGACAACGTCGCCGGCCTGGTCCTCCCGCCGCTCACCACGGACGACTTCACCAACCTCACGCTCGACATGGCCCTCGTGCCGCCGGGCGAGTTCACGGTGGCGAAGGCGCTCGCCGGTGACGGGGCCGATGACTACGGCACGGGCCCGTTCTCGATCGTCGTGACCTGCACGAGGAACGGCGCCGACGTCGCGGGCTACCCGAGGACGGTGACGTTCACCGGCGCCGGCTCGGAGACGCTCAGGGCTCCCCACGGCTCCGTCTGCACCGCGGTCGAGTCCGTCGACGGTGGCGCGACGTCCCACGTGGTCGCACCGGAGAACGGCCTCGTCATCACGGGCGAGAGCGCCGAGCAGAACGGGTCGCTCACCGCGACCAACACGTTCGACCTCGGCTCGCTCCGGGTGCGCAAGACGACCTCCGGCGTCGGCGCGGCCCTCGCGGAGAGCCGCACGTTCGACTTCTCGGTCGCCTGCTCGTTCAACGGGACGGCCAACGCCTTCACCGGTACCACGTCGGTCACCGTGAACGGGGCGGGCGAGGCCGTGTCGGAGCCCGTCACGGGCATCCCGGTCGGCGCGTCCTGCGTCGTCACGGAGACGAGCAGCGGTGGCGCCGACACGACGCCCGCGCCGTCGTCGCCGGTGATCATCGACGGCGACGCCGGGACCGTCCAGGAGGTGGCGTTCGAGAACGTCTTCTCGGCGGGCACGGTGTCCGTCGTGAAGCGGATCGACGGTGCGCTCGCCGACGACGCCTTCCTTGCCGGTCTCTCCTACCGGGTCCAGCTCACCTGCGCCACGAGTGCCGACGCGGAGCCGCTGTACCAGGAGGCACTCACGCTGACGCCGGGCACCCCGGTCAGGGCCGTGCGCGGCGGCGTGGACGTCCTCCTCCCCCTCGGCACGCACTGCTGGGCGACGGAGACGGGGACGCAGGGCGCGTCGGCGGTCACGATCACGCAGAGCACGTTCGCGACCGGCGCCGTCGTCGCGGCGGGCAACACCGCGACGCCGCAGGCGCTGGCGATCGAGGTGAGCAACGAGTTCGAGCCCGCCGAGATCACGGTCTCCAAGGCCGTCGTCGGTCCGCCGTCGACCGCCGACTACGTCTTCAACGCCACGTGCACCTACCCGGTGACGGATGCCGAGGGCAACGTCACGGACACGCCGTACCCGCTCGCCGAGGAGGACGCGACCTTCACGCTCGCGAACGGCGGATCGAAGACGTTCACGGTCCCGAAGGGCGCCACCTGCGCCGTCACGGAGGATCTCTCGGGTCTCGACGACACCGAGAGGGCGAACCTGACGGTGACCTACCAGGACACGGACCGGGCGACGGAGGACGACCCGGACGCCGACGCGACCGACGGCGTCGTGACGGACGTCGAGGGTGGCGACAACGGGGTGGCCGTGACCAACACGTTCGCCGCCGGCACCTTCGACATCGTCAAGACGGTCACCGGGTCGGGCGCCGGCCTGGGCGAGGGTGCGTACACGTTCGACGTCGTCTGCACCGCCTACGGCCAGGAGGAGCCGTGGTACACCACCACGGTCACCCTCACGGGCGACGGGGCGGGCGAGATCCGCTCCGACGTGATCGACGGGCTGGAGAACGAGGGCACGGGGCTCCCGGTGGGCGCCGCCTGCGTCATCACCGAGGTCGCCGACGGCGGTGCCGACGCGACGCCGGCTCCGGTCCTGGTCACGATCGACGACGACCCGCAGACGGTCCAGCACGCGCTCTTCACGAACGCGTTCTCGGCCGGAACGGTCGAGATCGTGAAGACGCTCGACGGCACGGCCAAGGACTCGGGGCTCCTCAACGGTCTCACCTACCCGACCCTCCTGACCTGTGCCGTCGAACGCGGCGAGGAGACGCTGGAGCTGTACTCCGGCATCCACGACCTCGTGCCCGGCGTGGTCCAGACCGCGCAGGTCGAGGTCGAGGGCGTGCTCCAGGACGTGCTCCTCCCGATCGGCACGCACTGCTGGGCCGAGGAGCTCGTCTCCCAGGGCGCCAGCACCGTGACGATCGCGAACGGCTCGTACGAGACCGGCGCCGTGGTCGAGACCGGCAACGTCGAGGCGCCGCAGCGGCTGTCGCTCGAGGTGGTCAACACCTTCGAGCTGGCCGAGCTGACCGTCGCCAAGAAGGTCGTCGGCCCGGACCCGGGAGGCCCGTACTCGTTCGAGCTGGCCTGCACGTTCGACGTCACGACGCCGGGCGGCACGACGGCGACGGCCGTCCCGCTCGACGCCGAGGACGCGTCCTTCGCCCTCGAGGCCGGCCAGTCGCGCACCGTCGCGGTGCCGGCGGGCGCGACCTGCCAGGTGAAGGAGACCAACGTCCCGGCGACGGCGACGGTCGGCATCCTCGACAGTGACGGCACGACCGCCGGGGGCAGGACGGACGGCGTGGTCGCGACGATCACCGGCGCCGACAACCGGGTCGACGTGACGAACACCTTCCCGGTGCCGACCGGGACCACCCCGGAGACGGGCGTGAGCGGCGGCCTCGTCGGCGCCGGTGTCGTCGGGACGCTACTGGTGGCGGGAGGCCTCGTGCTCCTCGCCCTCCGGCGTCGTCGACAGGCCGCCTAGCGGCACGTCGTCCCGGTCGGTGGAGCCACGCTCCGCCGACCGGGACGAGGCCGGCCGGGGCTCCCTGGCTGGCCCCAGGACGCGGTACCGCGGTCGTGGAGCTGCCCTCACAGCTCCCGGCGAGGCTGCCCCCATCGGCCCCGCCAGGACCCGGTTCCGTACCGGAACGGAGCGATGTCCCCTCACGCCACCGACCGGCCCCCACCCTCTCACCGACCCGATGCCCCGACGGGTCGACGGTCAGGGGACTACCGAGCTGAGCGCCGACCCGACGGTCGAGCCGGGTCGGTGAGAGGGCGAAGGGCCGGGCACCGGAGATCTCCGGTGCCCGGCCCGTTCGTCGTCCTCGGCCGTGGGCCAGCCCGGGTCTGCCACCCGCGCGCGAGGAACCGAGGGGAATATGCTCGCCGCATGGCACGGGCAGCGACGACATCGGACGCGTGCGGCAGGGTCGTCGAGCCGCGCGCCGGCCGATCCTGACCTCGCCCGCGGACCGATGAGCCAGGAGGCACCATGTCACTCGTCCGGGTCCACAACTTCTCGGTCTCGCTCGACGGCTTCGGCACGGGCGAGGGCCAGCGGCTCGACGCACCGTTCGGCCATGCCGGGCACCGGCTGCTCGAGTGGGCAATCCCGACGCGCACGTTCACCGAGATGGGCTTCCACGGTGACCAGGTCGGCACCGTCGGCGTCGACGAGGCCTTCGCGAGCCGGTGGAACACCGGTGTCGGGGTCGAGATCATGGGGCGCAACAAGTTCGCGCCGAAGGCGGGGCCGTGGCCCGACGAGGAGTGGCGTGGCTGGTGGGGAGACGACCCGCCCTTCCACACCCCGGTCGTCGTGCTCACGCACCACCCGCGTCCGCCGCTGGAGGTAGCGGGCGGGACCACGTTCTACTTCGTCGACGCCGAGCCCGCCGAGGCGTTGGCCCGGGCCCGGGAGCTCGCGGGTGGCCTTGACGTCCGCATCGGCGGTGGCACCACCACCATCCGTGAGTTCCTGCGGGCCGATCTGGTCGACGAGATGCACATCGCCGTCGTGCCGATCGTCCTCGGCCGAGGGGAACGGCTCTGGGACGGGCTCGAGGGTCTCGAGGAGCGGTTCACCGTCGAGGCCGTCGCCTCGCCGAGCGGGGTCGTCCACCTGACGTTCGCACGCCGAGGCTGACGGTGGCTGGGACGGTCGACCGTCCCGGCCACCGGCACCCGTCGCTAGGGGCCGCCGTCAGGCCAGCGAGGCGGCCGCTCGCGCGGCGGCGGAGCGCAGGTCGTCGGCCGACGGGCCGGCCCCGAGCACCTCGCGCGAGGACGAGGCGAGCACCTGCTGCCAGGCCTCCCCCACCACGGCGCGGACCGACTGGGCCGACCCGCCCTGCGCGCCGACGCCGGGCATGAGCAGGGGGCCGCGAACCCCGACCAGGTCGACGCCGGCCGCGCGCGCCGCCTCGCCGATGGTCGCGCCGACGACGAGGCCGACGCTGCCGAGCGACCGGGACGCACCCGGGTCGCCGCCAGCGGCCAGCTCCTCCGCGTTGAGCGCGGCGGCCGCGCGCGCGATCGTCGCGGCGACGCTGCGGCCCTCGTCGGTGTCGGAGCGCGCGAGCTGCACCGATGCGCCCTCGGGGTTCGACGTCAGGCACAGGACGAACACGCCCCGGCCCACGGCCAGCGCCGTGTCGATCGCCGGGGCGAGCGAGCCGAAGCCGAGGTACGGCGAGAGGGTCACGGCATCGCCTGCCAGCGGCGAGCCCTCGCGCAGGAAGGCGTCGGCGTACCCCTGCATCGTCGAGCCGATGTCGCCGCGCTTCGCGTCGACGATCGTGAGGACGCCGGCGGAGCGGGCGGCGGCGATGGTCTCCTCCAGGACGGCGATGCCGGCCGAGCCGTGTCGCTCGTAGAAGGCCGCCTGCGGCTTGAGGGCCGCGACGGACCCCGCCAGCGCCTCCACCACGCGCAGCGAGAACTCGCGCAGGCCGGTGGCGTCGTCGGACAGCCCCCAGGAGGTCAGCAGCCCCGGGTGCGGGTCGATGCCGACGCACAGCCGGCCGGTGGCGTCGATCGCCCCGGCCAGCCGCTCGCCGAACGGCCGCGCGCCGGCGCTCACGCCGACGCCCCGACGCTCGTCGCCGCCTCGTCGAGCGCCGCCTGCCGTGCCGCGTCGTACTCCTGGAGGGAGGCGACGGTGAACGGGCCGCGGCGCAGCGCCTCGATCGCGAGGACCGCGACGCCGAACTGCTGCGTCGTGGTGATGATCGGCTTGTCCGCCGCCGTCGTGGCCGTCCGGATGTCGTAGCCGTCGGCGCGCGCGCCCTGACCGTTCGGCGTGTTGACCACCATGTCGATCTCTCCCCCGGTGATGAGGTCGAGGATCGTCGGCTCGTCGTTCGGACCGCGGCCGTCGGACGCCTTGCGCACGACGCGCGCCTCGATCCCGTAGCGGCGCAGCACGTCGGCGGTTCCGGCGGTCGCGATGACGTCGAACCCGAGCTCGACGAGCCGGGCGACCGGGAAGACGATCGACCGCTTGTCGCGGTCGGCGACCGAGACGAAGACCGTCCCCGACATCGGCAGCCCGCCGTACGCCGCGGCCTGCGACTTGGCGAACGCCAGCGGCACGTCGGTGTCCATGCCCATGACCTCGCCGGTCGAGCGCATCTCCGGCCCGAGCACCGTGTCGACCACGGTGCCGTTCGCCGTCCGGAACCGCTTGAACGGCAGCACGGCCTCCTTGATCGCCACGGGCGAGTCGGCCGGGAGCTGCGAGCCGTCGCGCTCGGGCAGCACACCGCGCTCGCGCAGGGACGCGATGCTCTCCCCCGCCATGACGTGCGCGGCCGCCTTCGCCAGCGGGACGCCGGTCGCCTTGGCGACGAACGGGACGGTCCGCGACGCGCGCGGGTTCGCCTCGAGCACGTAGAGCGTGTCCGACGACAGCGCGTACTGGACGTTGAGCAGCCCCCGCACGCCGACGCCGCGGGCGATCGCCTCGGTCGAGGCCTTGATCCGCTCGATCTCCTTGCGCGAGATGGTCACCGACGGCAGGACGCACGCCGAGTCGCCGGAGTGGATCCCGGCCTCCTCGATGTGCTCCATGATCCCGCCGAGGTACATCTCCTCGCCGTCGAACAGCGCGTCGACGTCGATCTCGATCGCCTCGTCGAGGAACCGGTCGATGAGGACCGGGGCCTCGAACACCGCGCCGTCGCCGTCCGACCCCGCCAGCATCGGTGTGGCCCGGCGCACGTAGTCGGTGAGCTGCTCGGCGTCGTACACGATCTCCATGCCGCGCCCGCCGAGCACGTAGGACGGCCGCACGAGCACGGGGAACCCGACGCCGTCGGCCACCTCGAGCGCCTGCGCCAGTGTCGTCGCCGTCCCGAAGGCCGGCGCCGGCAGACCGGCGGAGACGAGGACGCCGCCGAACACGCCGCGGTCCTCGGCCGCGTCGATCGCCTCGGGCTGCGTGCCCCAGATCGGCACGCCGGCGCGGGCCAGGTCCTCGGCCAGCGAGAGCGGCGTCTGGCCGCCGAGCTGGACGATGACGCCGGCGACCGGGCCGACGGCGCACTCCGCGTCGTACACCTCGAGGACGTCCTCGAGCGTGAGCGGCTCGAAGTAGAGGCGGTCGGCCGTGTCGTAGTCGGTCGAGACCGTCTCGGGGTTGCAGTTGACCATGACGGTCTCGTACTCGTCCTTGAGGGTGAGCGCCGCGTGGACGCACGAGTAGTCGAACTCGATGCCCTGGCCGATCCGGTTCGGCCCCGAGCCGAGGATGAGCACGGCCGGGCGGGTGCGCGGGCGCACCTCGGTCTCGGCGTCGTAGGAGGAGTAGTGGTACGGCGTGCGCGCCTCGAACTCGGCCGCGCAGGTGTCGACCGTCTTGTAGACGGGACGCAGGCCGTAGGCGTGCCGGATCTCCCGCACGGTCTGCTCCGACAGCCCCCGGATCTGCGCGATCTGCCGGTCGGAGAACCCGTGCCGCTTGGCGAGCGCCAGCACCTCGGGGTCGAGCGCGTCGGCGGCCTGGAGCTGCTCGGCGATCTCCTGGAGCAGCACGATCTGGTCGAGGAACCAGGGGTCGATCTTGGTCGCGTCGAACAGCTCCTCGACGGTCGCGCCGCCGCGGATCGCCTGCTGCACCTGGAGCAGCCGCTCCTCGGTCGGGACGCGCGCCGCCTCGACCAGCGCGAGGGCCTCCTCGCGCGTCGGACGCGGGGAGTCCCAGTGGAACGCCACGCCCTTCTTGTCGATCGAGCGCAGCGCCTTCTGCAGCGCCTCGGTGTAGTTGCGCCCGAGCGCCATCGCCTCACCGACGGACTTCATCGTGGTGGTGAGCGTCGGGTCGGCGGCCGGGAACTTCTCGAACGCGAACCGCGGCACCTTGACCACGACGTAGTCGATCGCCGGCTCGAAGCTGGCCGGCGTCGAGCCCGTGATGTCGTTGGGGATCTCGGCGAGCGTGTAGCCGACAGCCAGGCGCGCCGCGATCTTCGCGATCGGGAAGCCCGTCGCCTTGGAGGCGAGGGCGGAGGAGCGCGAGACGCGCGGGTTCATCTCGATGACGATGACGCGGCCCGTCTCCGGGTGCACAGCGAACTGGATGTTGCAGCCCCCCGTGTCGACGCCGACCTCGCGGATGACCGCGATCGCGATGTCCCGCAGGTTCTGGTACTCGCGGTCGGTCAGCGTGAGCGCCGGCGCCACCGTGATCGAGTCGCCCGTGTGGACGCCGACCGGGTCGACGTTCTCGATCGAGCAGACGACGACGCAGTTGTCGCTCCGGTCCCGCATGAGCTCGAGCTCGTACTCCTTCCAGCCGAGGATCGACTCCTCCAGGAGCACCTCGGTGGTCGGCGAGTACTGCAGGCCGGCGCCGGCGATCGAGCGCAGGTCGGCCTCGTCGAACGCGATGCCCGACCCGAGACCGCCCATGGTGAACGAGGGCCGCACGACGAGCGGGTAGCCGAGCTGGTCGGCCGCCGCCAGGCACTCGTCCATCGTGTGCGCGATGACGGAGCTGGCCACCTCGGCGCCGCACCGCTCGACGACGGCCTTGAAGAGCTGGCGGTCCTCGCCCTGCTTGATGGCGTCGACCTTGGCGCCGATGAGCTCGACGCCGTACTCGTCCAGGACCCCCGACTCGTGCAGCGCGACGGCCGTGTTGAGGGCCGTCTGGCCGCCGAGCGTCGGCAGCAGCGCGTCGGGACGCTCCTTGGCGATGATGCTCGTGACGACCTCGGGCGTGATCGGCTCGACGTAGGTCGCGTCGGCGAACTCCGGGTCCGTCATGATCGTGGCCGGGTTGGAGTTGACGAGGATGACCCGCAGGCCCTCCTCGCGCAGGACGCGGCACGCCTGGGTGCCGGAGTAGTCGAACTCGGCGGCCTGACCGATGACGATCGGGCCGGAGCCGATGACCAGGACGGAGCGAAGGTCCTCGCGGCGAGGCATCAGGCGTTCTCCTTACGGACCTTGATCAGGTCGACGAGCCGGTCGAAGAGGTAGCCGGCGTCGTGCGGGCCGGCCGCCGCCTCCGGGTGGTACTGGACGGAGAAGGCCGGGATGTCGAGGCAGCGCAGCCCCTCGACCACCCGGTCGTTGAGACCGACGTGCGACACGACGACGCGGCCGTAGCGGCCCCCGCCGAACGGTGCGAGGGCCTCGGGGCCGACGGGCACGTCGACGGCGAACCCGTGGTTGTGGGCGGTGATCTCCACGCGCCCGGTCGCCACGTCCATGACGGGCTGGTTGATCCCGCGGTGGCCGAACGTCAGCTTGTAGGTGTCGAACCCGAGCGCGCGGCCGAGGATCTGGTTGCCGAAGCAGATGCCGAAGTACGGGATCCGGGCGTCGAGGACGCCGCGCAGCAGCTCGACCTCCTGGTCGGCCGCGGCCGGGTCGCCGGGGCCGTTGGAGAAGAACACGGCGTCGGGCGAGTAGGCGAGGATCTCCTCGAGCGTGAGGCCCATCGGGACGACGACGACGCGCAGCCCGCGCTCGGCCATCCGGATCGGCGTCATGTCCTTGATCCCGAGGTCGACGGCGACGACGGTGCCGATCTGCTCGGTCCCCTCGGGCGGCTCGACGACGTAGGCCTCCGGCGTCGTGACCTCGCGGGCGAGGTCCGACCCGGCCATGACGGGCGCCGACCGCACGCGCTCGACGAGTGCGCCGACGAGGTGCTCCCCGACCAGCGGAGGCAGCGCCTCGCCCGAGAAGATGCCGGCGCGCATCGCCCCGGCGTCGCGCAGGTGGCGGGTGAGGGCGCGGGTGTCGATCCCGGCGAGGCCGACGATCGACTGCGCGGCGAGCTCCTCGTCCAGCGTCGTCGTCGAGCGCCAGCTCGACGCCCGGCGGGCGGGCTCGCGCACGACGAAGCCGGCGACCCAGATCCGGGTCGACTCCTCGTCGTCGAGGTTCATGCCCGTGTTCCCGATGTGCGGGGCGGTCATGACGACGATCTGGCGGTGGTAGCTGGGGTCGGTCAGCGTCTCCTGGTAGCCGGTCATGCCGGTGGCGAAGACGATCTCCCCGAGGGTCTCGCCGCGCGCGCCCCAGGCGCGGCCCTCGAAGCAGGTGCCGTCCTCGAGGACGAGGTAGGCGACGTCAGGTGTGCTCATGCGGTGGGCTGCCCTTTCTGGGTGGTGCCGGCAGGTGAGTCGAGTGGGGCGGTCGGCGCGTCCGGCGGAGCTGACGGCTCGCCGGGGGCGAGGGTGTTGACGGCGTCGACGAGCCGGTCGAGGTCGCGGGAGTAGCGGGGGCGGACACCCGTGTCGAGCTCGCGGTCGCCGAGCCGCCAGCGCACGACGACGAGGCCGCCGGCGTCGGCCACCTTTCCGGCGATGCCGCGCTCCCGCCGGGCGACGACGAGGTCGCGGGCGGGCACGGCGACGTCGGGGGCGCCGCGCCGGGCGAGCAGCAGACCGCGCTCGTCGACGTAGGCCGTGACGGCCGAGCGGACCCCGAGGCCCGCCGCGGCGATCCGGTCGAGCCAGTCCCCCGCCGTCGTCGTCGAGACGTAGATGCCCTCGACGACGAGCCCTCCGCGGGCGTCCGCGGGGAACGGCTCCCACGGCTCGGTCAGCTCGGCCAGGCCGGCGCCCGTGCGGCGGGCGCGGCGTCGCCAGCCCCACCACATGGCGCCGAGCGCGACCAGGGCGATGAGCACGCAGACCGCGGCGGCGAGCCCCCGGTTCATGCGCCGGCCACCGGGGCGAGCTCGCCGTCGGCGACGGTCGGGCGTCCGCGCAGGAACGTCCAGCGCACGCGCCCCGGCAGCTCGAGCCCCGCGTACGGCGAGTTCCGGCTCCGCGAGTGGTGCTCGGCCGGCGCGACCGTGCGGCGCGCGGCGGGGTCGTAGAGCACGATCGTCGCCGGCTCCCCCGCCTCGAGCGGGCGGCCGTGGTCGGCGAGGCCGCCGATCCGGGCCGGCTCGACCGACAGGACACGCGCGACGTCCGCCCAGGTGAACAGGCCGCTGTCGACCATGACCTGCTGGACGACGCTGAGCGCCGTCTCGAGCCCGGTCATGCCGAACGCTGCGGCCGACCACTCGCAGTCCTTGTCCTGGAGCGCGTGCGGCGCGTGGTCGGTCGCCACGACGTCGATCGTCCCGTCGGCCAGGCCGGCCCGCACGGCGGCGACGTCCTCGGCCGTCCGCAGCGGCGGGTTGACCTTGTACACCGGGTCGTAGGAGCGGGCGAGCTCGTCGGTCAGCAGGAGGTGGTGCGGCGTGGCCTCGGCGGTCACGTCGATCCCGCGCTCCTTCGCCCACCGGACGATCTCGACGCTGCCGGCGGTCGAGAGGTGCTGGACGTGCAGACGTCCGCCGACGTGCTCGGCCAGCAGCACGTCGCGCGCGATGATCGCCTCCTCGGCGACCGCCGGCCAGCCGGCGAGGCCGATCTCCGCCGAGACCGTTCCCTCGTGCATCTGGGAGCCCTCGGTGAGTCGCGGCTCCTGCGCGTGCTGCGCCACGACGCCGTCGAACGCCTTCGTGTACTCCAGCGCGCGGCGCATCAGGACGGGGTCGTGGACGCACTTGCCGTCGTCGGAGAAGACGCGGACGCGCGCGGCCGAGTCGGCCATCGCGCCGAGCTCGGCGAGCCGCTCGCCCCCCAGCCCGACCGTCACGGCGCCGACCGGGATCACGTCGGCGTAGCCGGCGTCGCGGCCGAGCCGCCAGACCTGCTCGACGACGCCGGCCGTGTCCGCGACGGGCGAGGTGTTCGCCATCGCGTGGACGGCCGTGAAGCCGCCGGCGGCCGCTGACCGCGTGCCGGTGAGGATCGTCTCGGCGTCCTCCCGGCCGGGCTCGCGTAGGTGGGTGTGCAGGTCGACGAGACCCGGCAGCGCGATGAGCCCGGTGCCGTCGACGACGACGAGGTCATCCCCGTCGCGGTCCTTCGCCGCCCCGGCGGCGTCCGCGCCGACCGCGGCGATGACGCCGTCGGCGAGCAGGAGGTCGGTCGGCTCGCCGCCGAGCGGCGAGACGCCGGTGACGAGGTAGGCGGTGGTCGGGGTCGTCGGGGCGGTCACGGGAGCTCCTCCTGGCTGGTGCCGGCGTGGCCGGCGAGGACGGTGTAGAGCACGGCCATGCGGACCGAGACGCCGTTGGAGACCTGTTCGACCACGGTTGAGCGCGGGGAGTCGGCGGCCTCGGCCGAGATCTCCAGCCCGCGGTTCATCGGGCCGGGGTGCATGACGATGGCGTGCGGCGAGACGGACTCGAGCCGGGCGAGGCGCCCGGAGTCCAGCCCGTAGCGGCGCGAGTACTCCAGCTCGGACGGGAAGAAGCCGCCGTTCATCCGCTCGCGCTGGACGCGCAGCATCATGACGGCGTCGGGCGCGCCGGCCGCGGCGTCGCCCGCGATGGTGGCGTCGAGGTCGAACGACGTGTCGCACGTCCACTCCTCGACGCCGACCGGCAGGAGCGTCGGCGGGGCGACGAGCGTGACGCGGGCGCCGAGCGTGTGCAGCAGCTCGACGTTCGAGCGCGCGACGCGGGAGTGCAGGACGTCGCCGACGATGACGACGTGCCGACCCGCGAGGTCGCCCTGACCGTCGGAGAGGTGCCGGCGCAGGGTGAAGGCGTCGAGCAGCGCCTGCGTCGGGTGCTGGTGGGTGCCGTCGCCCGCGTTGACGACGGGGGTGTCGATCCAGCCGGCGTGCGCCAGCCGGTGCGGGGCGCCGGAGGCCGAGTGGCGGACGACGACCGCGTCCGCGCCGATCGCCCGCAGCGTCTGCGCCGTGTCCTTGAGGGACTCGCCCTTGGAGACGCTCGACCCCTTCGCGGAGAAGTTGATGACGTCGGCCGAGAGGCGCTTGGCCGCGGCCTCGAACGAGATCCGGGTCCGCGTGGAGTCCTCGAAGAACAGGTTGACGACCGTGAGGCCACGCAGCGCCGGGAGCTTCTTGATCTGCCGGGACTGGGTCTGCGCCATCGCCTCGGCGGTGTCGAGCAGGCTGACGGCCTCGTCGCGCGTGAGGTCGCGGGCGTCGAGAAGGTGCTTCATCGCCGTGCTCCGTCCGGGGTGGGCTGGGCCGAGATGCTGACGTAGTCGTCGCCGTCGGTCTCGACGAGGCGGACCTGGACCCGCTCGCTCGTCGCCGTCGGCAGGTTCTTGCCGACGTAGTCGGCCCGGATCGGGAGCTGACGGTGCCCGCGGTCGACGAGTGCCACGAGCTGGACGGCCGCCGGCCGGCCGACGTCGGTGAGCGCGTCGAGCGCCGCGCGGATCGTCCGGCCGGAGAAGAGCACGTCGTCGACCAGGACGACGGTCCGGCCGTCGATGCCGCTCGCCGGCAGGCGGGTCGGGGTGAGGGCGCGGGTCGGGTTGGCCCGCAGGTCGTCGCGGTAGAGCGTGATGTCGAGCTCGCCGACCGGGACCTGGGTGGCGGGGGTCTCCCCCGCGCGGCCACGGCCCTCCGCGAGCTCGATCCGCTCGGCGAGCCGCTTGGCCAGCGGGGCGCCGCGGCGAGGGATGCCGAGCAGGACGATGTCCTGGGCTCCGTGGTTGCGCTCGACGATCTCGAACGCGATGCGGGTGAGTGCCCGGCCGATCTCCTCGGCGTTCAGCACCACGCGCTCGTCCGGATGGGACGCGGACATGGTTTCCTCCTTCCCCGCCTCACGGGACGGGCTTAAAGGTGGGACGGTCTCGCCAGCTGCGGACCGGGCGTCACACTACTCCTGTGCCGCGCCGGTGGCCTCGTCGTCTCGCGGGTCGGCCGTGCTCGCCGGCTCCGGGTGCTCGGCGGCGTGCGCGTCGTCCTCGGCGGGGTCGGCCGCGTCCCGCAGGGACGGCGCGAGCCGCTGGACCTGACCGAGCAGACCGTTGACGAACGCGGGCGAGTCGTCGGTGGACAGGTCCGCCGCGAGGTCGACGGCCCCCTTGACCGCGTTGGCGTCCGGGACGTCCGGGTTCCACAGGATCTCCCAGACGCCGATCCGCAGGATCGAGCGGTCGACGGCCGGCATGCGGTCGAGCGTCCAGCCGTGGGAGTTGGCCGCGATGATCTCGTCGATCCGGCCGGCGTGCTCGGTGACGCCCTCGACGATGGTCGCGGCGTAGTCGCGCATCGGCTTGAGCCCGTCCTGGCCGGCGATCCGGCGGCCGAGGAGGGTGAGGACGTCGATCCGCTCCCCCGCCCGGGCGCGCTGGTCCGCCTCGAAGAGGAGGTCCAGCGCGCGCTGACGGTCCTTGTGGTGACGCTCGGTGCGACGCTCGACCCGCGGCGTGTCCGACGGCGTGGCGGCGGAGCAGTCGGACCCGTGGTCGTGCGACATGGACGGCGTGGGTTCCAGCGTCATCTCAGACGCGGCTGAGGTAGTCGCCCGAGCGGGTGTCGACCTTGATCTTGTCGCCCTGGTTGAGGAAGAGCGGGACCTGGACCTCGTGGCCGGTCTCGATCGTCGCGGGCTTGGTGCCGGCGTTCGAGCGGTCGCCCTGAAGGCCCGGCTCGGTGTAGGTGATCTCCAGCACGACGGAGGCCGGGAGCTCGAGGTAGAGCGGGTTGCCCTCGTGGAAGGCCATGATGACCTGCTGGTTCTCCAGCAGGAAGCGCACGGCGTCGCCGACGATCTCGGGGCTGACGAAGACCTGGTCGTAGTCGGAGACGTCCATGAAGACGTACTGGTCGCCGTCCTTGTACAGGTACTGCATGTCGCGGCGGTCGACCGTGGCGGTCTCGATCTTGAGGCCGGCGTTGAACGTCTTGTCCACCGTCTTGCCGGAGAGCACGTTCTTGAGCTTGGTGCGGACGAACGCCGGGCCCTTGCCGGGCTTGACGTGCTGGAACTCCACGACGCTCCAGAGCTGACCCTCGATGTTGAGGACCATGCCGTTCTTCAGGTCGTTGGTGGTAGCCACAGAGAAAATCCTTGCCGTTGGTCGGACACGAAACACCCCATTCTAGGGTTGTCGGGCGCCGTCACCCGACGTGGGCCAGCGTCCAGACCGCGACGACGCCGCACACGCCGGCCCACAGGTAGGAGGCCAGCGTCCCGATGATGAACCGCTCGGAGACCGCGGCGCCGATCGCGGGGTCGACCGGGGGCGCCGCGCCCGGTCCGGCCTCCTCGCCGCGGGGCGCCTCGCCGGCGGCGGTCGCGGCGTTGCGCAGCTCGGGGTAGCGACCGAGGCCCTTGATCGCGAGGACGACGCCGACCGCCTCCGGTCGGCCGACGATGAGGGCCCCGGTGATGGCGAACCGCTCGAGGATGCCGATGACGAGGCCGCCGCGCAGGAGGTCGGCCGCCCTGGCGCGCGGCACCTCCTTGGCGGGGGCGAGCCGGAGCACCGCGGGGACGAGCACGATCCCGAGCACGCTCGAGACGAGCAGCGCGAGGATGACGACGACGGCAGCCATGCGGCCATCCTTCCAGCCGCGTCCGACATCGCGCCCGGGCCCCGCCGAGGAGGCGCGTCTCGGCGAGGCGCCCGACCCGTCCGGGCGAGGACTGCCCGGGTGAGGACGACCTACGCGCCGGCCGCGTCGATCCTCGTCAGCAGCCGGGCGAGGGCCCGGCGCGCCGCGACCTCGGTGTCCCAGAGCGCGCGGCGACGGTGGTGGCTCACGTTCTGCGGCGTCATCCCCAGCTCCTCGGCGATCTCGACGCCGCTGCGTCCGGCGGCGAGCAGGTCGAGCACGCGCCACGTGGCGTCGGTGCGCTCCTCGACGGCGGCGGCGAGCAGGTGCAGGAACGGCTCGGCGTCGGGCGTCGCCTCCCCCGCCGCCAGCGCCAGCGCGACCGGGACGGTCCGGCCCTTGGCGCGCTCGACGGCCTCGCGCGCGCGGACGAACGCCTCGCCGTCGCTGGCGGACGCGGACTGCGCGAGCCGCCCGGGGCCGACGCCCAGCCCGATGCTCCAGCCGCCGGCGCGGACGAGCCGCAGCACGGCGTCGACGGCGGCCTCGGCGCTCGCCGGGACGCCCTGCAGCTCGTCGCCGACGGTGCGCTCGAACGGCAGCAGCACCTCGACGTCGGCGAGCAGGTCGAGGGCGGAGGGCACGCGGTCGCTGCCGCGGCGCGACCCCTGCTGGTCGACGGTCAGGACGAACATGGATCAAACGTAACGACTTGATCTACCAAGATCAAGCCTCTGCGCTTGATCCCCGGCGACCGGTCCTCGGGCGAGGCGCCTACGCGCTGACCTCCGCGTAGGCGGCGGCGAGCAGCGTCGGGTCGGGGCCCTCCAGGCGTGCCGGCGAGGCCACGTCCTCCAGGACGACGAACCGCAGGAGGCTCCCCCGCGTCTTCTTGTCGCGCCGCATGGCCTCGAGGAGCCGGGGCCACCGGTCGCCCCGGTAGGTGGTCGGCAGGCCGAGCAGCTCCAGGACGCGGCGGTGCCGGTCGACGACCGCGTCGTCCAGCCGGCCGGCCAGCCGCGCGAGCTCGGCGGCGTAGACCATGCCGACGCTCACGGCGGCTCCGTGCCGCCAGGAGAACCGCTCGACCTGCTCGATGGCGTGCGCGAACGTGTGCCCGTAGTTGAGGATCTCGCGCAGGTCGGCCTCGCGCAGGTCGGCCGAGACCACCCGCGCCTTGACGGCGACGGCCCGCTCGACGAGCTCCCGCAGCACCGGCGACCCGGGGGTCGTCGCCCCCTGCGGATCCGATTCCACGAGGTCGAGGATGACGGGGTCGGCGATGAAGCCGCACTTGACGACCTCGGCCAGCCCGGCGACGAGGTCGAACCGCGGCAGCGTCTCGAGCGTCCGCAGGTCGGCCAGCACGCCGATCGGCGAGTGGAACGAACCGACGAGGTTCTTCCCCTCGGCGGTGTTGATCCCGGTCTTGCCGCCGACGGCCGCGTCGACCATCCCGAGCAGCGTCGTCGGCACCTGGACGACGGCGACGCCGCGCAGCCAGGTCGCGGCCACGAACCCGGCGAGGTCCGTCGTGGCCCCGCCGCCGAGGCCGACGACCGCGTCCGAGCGGGTGAACCCCGCCTGGCCGAGCACGCCCCAGCAGAACGCAGCGACCTGCGCGGTCTTGGCCTCCTCCGCGTCGGGCACCTCGGCGATGTACGCCTCGTACCCGGACGCGATGAGGTCCTCGCGCATGCTCTCGGCCGTCGCGGCCAGCGCCTTGGGCGCCAGCACGAGCACGCGCTGGACGCGCTCCCCGAGCAGCGGCGCGAGCTCGCCGAGCAGTCCCTCGCCGATGACGACGTCGTAGGTGCGCTCGGCGGTCACCGTGATCCTGGTGGTGTCACTCATCGTCGCTCTCCCTCGGTCCCGCGATCACGTCGAGCACCCGCCCGGCGACCTCCTCGACGTCCGCGTCGTCCGTGTCGACGACGACGCGGACCACGCGCGCGTACAGCGCGCGGCGCTCCTCGGCCAGCCTCGACCACTGCGCGCGCGGGTTCCCGAGGAACACCGGGCGCGCGAGCGAGAGACCGAGGCGGGGGGCGGCGTGCGCGAGCGTCACGGTCAGCTCGACGACGCCCGGCGCCTCGAGGGCGGCCGCCGCCTCGCGCACGCGCTCGGCCGCGAGCACGCCCGAGCCGAGGACGAGGACCCGGGGCTCCCCCGCGGCGACGGCGGCGAGCTCGGCGAGCGCGACGGTCGTCTCCGCGTCGTGGAACGCCTCCTCGCCCGCGACGACGAACGCGCCGCTCACGGAGTCGTGGCCGAGGGCGCCGGCGGCCAGCCGCTCGGTGTCGCGCAGCTCGACCCCCAGCCGGTCCGCGAGCACGGCACCGACGCTCGTGCTGCCCGCGCCGGGCACGCCGACGAGGACGATCGAGGACACGGTCCGGGTCACCGCATGGTGTCCGGGACGGCGGCGAGGTACCCCTCGAGGTTGCGGCGGCACTCGGCGACCGAGTCCCCGCCGACCTTCTCGACGAGCGCCTGCGCCAGCACGAGGGCGACCATCGCCTCGGCCACGACCGCCGCGGGCGGCACGGCGCAGACGTCGCTGCGCTGGTGGATGGCCTTGGCGGCGTCTCCGGTCGAGGTGTCGACCGTGTCGAGCGCGCGCGGAACGGTGGAGATCGGCTTCATCGCGGCCCGGACGCGCAGGACCTCGCCGTTCGTCATGCCGCCCTCGACGCCGCCGGCGCGGTTCGTCCGACGGCGCAGCACGCCGTCGTCGCCCCGCTCGATCTCGTCGTGCGCCTGCGAGCCGCGGCGCCGGGCGGTCGTGAAGCCGTCCCCGACCTCGACGCCCTTGATCGCCTGGATGCCCATGAGGGCGCCGGCCAGCCGCGCGTCGAGGCGGCGGTCGGACTGGACGTAGCTGCCGAGCCCCGGCGGGAGCCCGTACGCGAGGACCTCGACGACGCCGCCGAGCGTGTCACCCGCCTTCTTCGCCTCGTCGATCTCGGCCACCATCGCCTCGGACGCCGCGCGGTCGATGCTGCGGACCGGGTCGGCGTCCAGCGCCGCCACGTCCTCGGGCGTCGGCAGGGGTGCGTCGTCCTCCGACCCGGCCGTGCCGATCGAGACGACGTGCGAGACGAGCCGGACGCCGGCCACCTGCTCGAGGAAGTGCGCGGCGACCAGGCCGAGGGCGACGCGGGCCGCGGTCTCGCGGGCGCTGGCGCGCTCGAGGACGGGGCGGGCCTCGTCGAAGCCGTACTTCGTCATGCCGATGAGGTCGGCGTGACCGGGCCGGGGCCGGGTGAGCGGCGCGCCGCGGGCACCGGTGAGCACGCCCGGGTCGACCGGGTCGGGCGACATGACCTGCTCCCACTTGGGCCACTCGGTGTTGCCGATCTCGATGGCGAGCGGGCCGCCCTGGGTCAGCCCGTGCCGCAGACCGCCGAGCACCGAGACCTCGTCCTGCTCGAAGCTCATCCGTGCGCCGCGGCCGTAGCCGAGCCGCCGTCGGGCGAGCGCGTCCTGGATCTCGGCCGTCGTGACCTCGACCCCCGCGGGGAGGCCTTCGAGGACTGCGACGAGGGCGGGGCCGTGCGACTCCCCCGCGGTCAACCACCTGAGCATGGGCTCCATCCTTCCACGGGCCCGGCGGCGCCAGCGCGGTCGGCCAGGGGGCGGACACGGTCGGTCCGCCCTCGTCAGGCCCCGCCCCGGCGCGGGAGGAGCTCGACCCGCTGGTCGCCCGGCGTCACAGGAGGCGGGTCGCCAGCGACACGAGCGCACCGAGGAGGAGGAACGGCCCGAACGGGACCGCGTCGCGACGTCCGACGCGGCGCAGCGCGAGCAGCGCGAGCGACGTCAGGCCGCCGAGGATGAACGCGGCGGCGAGCATCCCGCCCGATGCGGCGGCCGCCCGGCCGACGACCGCGCCGAGGTGCTCGCCCGAGCCGAGCGTCCCGGCGAACCCGGCCCCGACGGAGGCCACGGCGCCGAGCAGTCCGCCGAGCAGGGTCGCGAGCTTGACGTCGCCAAGACCCATCCCCGGCGGGTAGAGGAGCACGAGGAGGCCGAGGACTCCCCCGGCGACCACGGCCCCGGAGGCGAGCGCGGCGAGCCCGGCCCAGCCGGCGACGTAGAACGCTCCGACCCCCGCGAGGACGAGTGCCGCACCGCCGGCGCGCACCGTGAGGACGTCGGGGAGCCGGTGGCTCGCGGCGTCGACGAGGCAGGCGAGCGTCGCGGCGGCGAGCCCGACGACGAGGCCGGGCCACAGCGCCGGTGCCGTCCTCGGCAGGGCGAGCAGCGTGACGGCGAGGACGGCCAGCGCCTGGACCGGCCGGGCGAGCCACCAGCGACGCGCACCCTCGCCGGCGAGGGACGCGACCCGCGGCGCGAGCACGACCGCCGTCAGGACCGCTCCGACGACGAGCACCGCGCCGGCCGCCAGCATGCCCATTACGACGGCGCCGAGCGACTCCACGGCTACCGGCCGGCCGGCTCGTGCGGGCCCAGCGCGCGGACGAGCGCGTCCCGCATGGCCTCGACGGGCGCGACGAGCCCCGTCATGAGGCGCACCTGCTCGGCCGCCTGGTGCAGCAGCATGAGCCAGCCCGGCGCCACGCTCCCGCCGCCGTCGGCCCACACCCGGGCGAGCTCGGTCGGCCACGGGTCGTAGATCGCGTCGAGCAGCACCTGGTCGGGCCGGAGCCCGCCGCGCGAGTCGGCGAGCACCTGCGCGAGCTCGGCCGCCACCGCGTCGGCCGCCCCGGCGACCGCCGTCTGCACGACCACGTCGGCGTCGAGGACGAACCGCGAAGCGTGGTCGAACCGCCGCAGCGTCACGTCGACCCCCATCCGGTGGGCGGCCTGCATGAGGTCGGCGGCGCGAGCCGAGGAGCGCACGCACACGGTGGGCGCGGTGGCGCCCAGCTCGGCCAGCGCCGCGAGGGCGGCGGCCGCCGTCCCCCCCGCGCCGAGGACGACGGCCGACGAGAGGCGCTCGGACGCACCGGCCGCGCGGCGGGTCCCGCGGATCGCCTCGGCCACGCCGTAGACGTCGGTGTTCGCGGCGACGAGCAGCCCGCCCGGCTGCGGCAGCAGCGTGTTGGCGGCGCCGACCGTCGCGGCCAGCGGCTCGACGACGTCGGCCGCGGCCAGCGCCGCCTTCTTGTGCGGCATCGTGACCGACAGGCCGAGCCACTCCGGGCCCATCCCGCGCAGGAACGGCTCCAGCTCGCCGTCCGCGACGCGGACCGCCTCGTACTCGTGCCCGGTCAGGCCGAGGGCGGCGTACGCGGCGTTGTGCAGCGCCGGGGAGAGCGAGTGCCCGACGGGGTCACCGACCACCGCGGCGCGTCTCGTCGTGGTCATGCGGTCCTGCCCTCCACGGTGCTCAGCCCTCCGGTGTCGGGCACGCCTCGCCACCGGCCTCCCAGGTCTCGATCCACTCCCGCAGCTCCTTCTGCCGCGCGATGATCTCGTCGTAGGAGTCGGTGAAGGTCAGCTGTCCCGAGCACAGGTCGGTCTCGACGAAGTAGATCCACGGCCCCTCCTCGGGCGAGACCGCCGCGTTCAGCAGCACCGCGTCGACGCTCCCGATCGGCGAGGGCGGCAGACCCGCCAGCAGCCGGGTGTTGTAGGGCGACGGGTCCGTGTCGTGCAGCGCCGGGTCCATCTCCTCGACCGCGAGGTGCTGCATGGCCCACGCGTAGGTGAGCGTCGAGTCCATCTGGATCCGGCCGTCCGTCGGGCTGTCGACGGCCAGGCGGTTGACGATGACCCGGGTCACGCGCGGGAAGTCCTCGGCGACGTGCGCCTCCTTGCCGGCGATCGACGCGATCGTCAGGATGCGCGCCCGCTCCTCCGGCACCACCCCGAGGGCGTCGAGCTGGGCGATCGTCGCGTCGTACATCTGCCGCAGCACCTCGGTCGGCGTGCTGGTGCGGCTCACCGTGTAGGTGCCCGCGAGCAGCCAGCCCTCGAGCGGGTCGAAGACGCCGTCGGCCGTGTTCGGCGACCCGTCGATCCCCAGCGCCGCGTAGTCCTGCGCCGCCGCCCGCACATCGTCGACGGGCACGCCGAGCACGTCGGCGACGCGCGCGTAGATCTGGTCGGTCCGGTAGCCGGTCGGGATGGTGAGCTGGAGGTCCTGGCGTCGGGCCGGGTCGAGCAGCGCCGTGATCGCGTCCTTCGAGGTCATCTGCCCCAGCAGCCGGTACGAGCCGGGCTGGATCGACGCGGCACCGGGGTTCGCGGCGTACGCGGCCTCGAACCCCTCGACCGTGAGCACGACCCCGCTGTCGACGAGGACCGTGCCGATGGCCGTCGCGTCGGCGTCGGCGTCGATCGTGACGAGGACCTCGCCCGATCCCGGGCCGGGGTAGTCGAGCTGGACCGCCTCGGTCGTCGACGGGGTCGCGCCGCCCTCCGGCAGTCGGGGACGGACGGCGCTGAGGATGAGCACGCCGAGCCCCAGCACGATCGCGACCGCGAGGATCACGCCGATGATCGAGCTGCGGCGGTGGGAGCGCCCGCCGGGCGGGACGGACCGCGACGGGCGCGCCGGCTCGTCGACGACCCGCTCCGCGGTCGGGACCGGCTCCGCGGTCGGGACCGGCTCCGCGATCGACGGCTCCGCGGCGGTCTCGGCGGGTCCGTCGGTCCGGGCGGGCTCGGCGGCCGTCGGCTGGGTCACCGACCCGTCCCGCGCCGAGGCGTCGACCGCGGCGACGTCGGCTCCGGCGTCCTCGGGCGCACTCGGCCGGGCGGTCGCCCCGCCCGCCTCCCCGGCGGCGCGGGCGGCGTTGCGGCGCAGGTCTCGACGCCGCACCGGAGCCGAGTCGGGCTCCGGTGCGGGCGTCGTGGGATCCTCGGGGCCCGTCGCCATCAGCTCTCCGGGAGCGGGCACTTCTCGTCGTTGGCCTGCCACCGCTGGAGGAAGTCCTGGAACTCGGCCTTCCACGGCAGGAACTCACCCTGGTAGTCCTTGGTGAACCGCGTCTCACGGGTGCAGTAGTCGACCGTGATCCAGTAGGTCCAGTCGCCCTCCTCGGGCGAGAGCACCGCGGACATCGCGCCGACCTCGACTGTGCCGATCGGCGACGGCGGGAGCCCGGCCACGAGCCGCGTGTTGTACGGGCTCGGGTCCGTGTTGTGCAGGTTCGGGTCCATCTTCTCGCCGGGGTGCTGGAGCGCCCAGGCGTACTCGAAGGTCGAGTCGACCTGGAGCTTCCCGCCGAACTCGCTGCCCTCGGCCAGCCGGTTCTCCATGGCGCGGACGGTCTTCGGCCAGTCGACCGCGTCCGTCTCCTTCATGGCGATCGAGCCGAGCGTCAGCACGTGCAGCCGCTCCTCGGGCGCGATGCCGAGGCCGTCGAGCTCCGCGATCGTGCGGTCGTACATCTGCTTGAACATGTCGGTCGCGGTGCCGCTGGGCTTGATCGAGTACGTCGAGGGGTAGAACCAGCCCTCCATCGGGTCGATGACGCCCTCGTTCGTGTTCGGCGGGCCTTCGAGCCCGAGCGCCGCGTAGTCGTGCGCCGCGGCGTAGGCGTCGTCGTAGCTGATCCCGAGCGCGTCGGCGACCTTCTGGTAGAGCTGGTCGCTGCGCAGGCCCTCGGCGATCGTCACGCGGATGTCCGCGCGGTTCGCCGGGTCGAGCAGCGCCGCGACCGCGTCCTTGGCCGCCATCTGCTGGAGCAGCTTGTAGGTGCCCGGCTGGATCGACGTGGCCGCGCTGTTCTCGGAGTACGCCTTGCTGAACGCCTCGGTCGTCGCGACGACGCCCGCGTCCTTGAGGATGAGCCCGATCGCGTTGCCGCTGGACCCCTCGGGGATCTCCACGAGGATCTCGGTCGCGCCGGGGCCGGGGTAGTCCGACACGTTCGCCGACGGGTCGCCGCCGCCGGAGAACAGCGGCTTGACCACGAACCAGCCGCCGGCCACGAGGCCGACGAGGATGCCGATCATGACGACGAAGCTGAGCACCGAGCGGTGCCGGCGCCGGGACTCGCGGTCCGGTCGCCGAGGGGGCTGACCGTCGTCGGACGCGACGGCCCGTCGGGCGCGACGCGACTGCTGGTCTCCGTCCGCGTCGTCGTGTCCGCCCTCGAGGTGGTCGAACAGATCGGTCACGAGCTCTCCTCGGGTGTTCGAGCGGCGGCGATCAGCCGTCCGCGAGGTGCGCCCCCCGCGCGTTCGTCATCCAGGGCCGCCTGCAGCAGGACCACGGCCGCAACCTGGTCTACCACGGCCCGCTGGTCCTTCGCTCGACGACCGGAGGCCGTCATCGCCCGCTGCGCGGTCGTCGTGCTGAACCGCTCGTCGACCATCCGCACCCCGACCGGGGCGAGCAGGTCGGCGAGCCGCCGCGCGTACGCGCGAGCCAGGCCGGCCGCGGCGCGCTCCCTGCCGTCGAGCGAGCGCGGCAGGCCCACGACGACCTCCATGGCCTCGAGCTCGCGCGCGAGCTCGGCCACGCGCAGCGTGCCGTCGTCGTCGCGGGTGCGCTGGACGGTCTCGACCGGCGTCGCGAGCAGGCCGTCGCGGTCGCTCCGCGCGACCCCGACCCGCACGCTCCCGACGTCGACGCCCAGTCGCACCCCGCGGCGCATGCTCAGGCCCCGACCTTCGTGCCGACGATGCCGGGAGCGCCCGCGAGCGCTCCGGCCAGGTCGGCCCCCTCGGCGCCCCCGCCCTGCGCGACGTCGTCGCGGCCGCCGCCCCGGCCGCCCATGGCGGCCGCCAGCTCGCGGATCAGCTCGCCGGCGCGCAGGCCGCGCTCGCGCGCGTTCGGCGACGTCGCGACGACCACCGACGGACGGTCCTTCACGGTCCCGCCGATGACGACGACGGCCGCGCCGCCCAGCCGCTCGCGCAGGTCGAGCGCGAGCGTGCGCAGGTCGTCCGCGCCCGCGACCGTCCCGGCGTCGTGGCTCAGGACCCGGACGCCGTCGACGTCGACCGCCCCGGCGACGAGCGCGCCCGCCTCGGCGAGGAGCGCGGCCTGGCGCAGCGCCGCGACCTCCTTCTCGGCGTCGCGCAGCTTCGTCAGGAGGCCGGAGATGCGCTCGGGCAGCTCCTCGCTGCGCACGCCGACGAGCTGGGAGAGCTGGGAGACGAGGACCTGCTCGCGGGCGTGGAAGCGCGTGGCCGCGTCGCCGACGAGCGCCTCGACGCGGCGCACGCCGGAGCCGATCGACGCCTCGCCGAGGATCGTCACCGGGCCGAGGTGGCCCGTCGAGGTCACGTGCGTCCCGGCGCACAGCTCGCGCGACCAGTCGCCGCCGATCTCGACGACGCGCACGCGGTTGCCGTACTTCTCGCCGAACAGCGCCATCGCGCCGAGGGCGCGGGCGTCGTCGATCCCCATGACGCGGTCGGTGACCTCCAGGTCCTCCGCCGCCCGGAGGTTGACCCGCTCGGCGATCTCGGGCAGCGCCGAGGCCGGCGGCTGCGAGCCCGAGCGGAAGTCGAACCGGAGACGGTGCGGCGCATTCTCCGAGCCGGCCTGCGTCGCGCCCTCGCCGAGCGTCTCCCGCAGTGCCTTGTGGACGAGGTGGGTGGCGGTGTGGGCGCGGGCGATCGCGCGGCGCCGCTGCGTGTCGATCCGCGCGGTGCCGAGGTCGTCGAGCGTGACGGCACCGTCGACCAGCCGGCCGCGGTGGACGCTCAGGCCCTTGATCGGCGCCTGCACGTCGTCGACCTCGACGACGCCGCCGCCGTCCAGGCCGATGGTGCCCGTGTCCGCGAGCTGTCCGCCCGCCTCCGCGTAGAACGGCGTCCGGTCCAGGACGATCTCGACCTCGGCCGGCGCGACCGCCGTCGCGACCGGCTGGCCGTTCGACAGCAGCCCGACGACGCGCACGCGCGCCGTGGCGTCGGTGTAGCCGAGGAACTCGACGGGCGCGCCCAGCTCGCCGGCGAGCGCGTGGTAGATCGAGGTGTCGACGTGGCCGGACTTCTTCGCGAGCGCGTCGGCGCGCGCCCGCTCCTTCTGCTCGGTCATGAGCCGGCGGAAGGTCGGCAGGTCGATGTCGAGGCCCTGCTCGGCCGCCATCTCGACCGTGAGGTCGATCGGGAAGCCGTGCGTGTCGTGCAGCCGGAAGGCGTCCTCGCCGGTGATCGTCGTCCCGCCCCCGCTGCGGACCTGCGACGACGCCGCGTCGAGCAGGGCGATGCCGGACTCGAGCGTGCGGCGGAAGGAGTCCTCCTCGCCGTACACGATCGCCGAGATGCGCTCGAAGTCGCGCTCCAGCTCCGGGTAGGACTCCTTCATCGCGTCCTTCGACACGGGCAGCAGCTCGCGCAGCGTCGGGCCGGTGAGGCCGAGCAGGCGCAGCGAGCGGATCGTGCGGCGCAGGAGGCGGCGCAGCACGTAGCCGCGGCCCTCGTTGCCGGGGCGAACGCCGTCGCCGACCAGCATGAGCGCGCTGCGGACGTGGTCGGCGACGACGCGCATCCGCACGTCGTCCTCCTCGGTGCCGGGCTCGCCGGAGGCGTAGACCTTGCCCGAGAGCTCCTGGACCCGTCCGATGACCGGGAAGATCTCGTCGATCTCGTACATGTTGTTCTTGCCCTGGAGCAGGTACGCGATGCGCTCCAGGCCGGCGCCGGTGTCGATCGCCTTGGAGTCGAGCTCCTTGAGCAGCGGGTAGTCCTTGCCCGTGCCCTCACCGCGCAGGTACTGGTCGAAGACGAGGTTCCAGATCTCGAGGTAGCGGTCCCCGATCTCGTCGTTCCAGCCCGCGGCGCCCGTCGCGGGGTCGTAGTCGGGGCCGAACTCGGGCCCGCGGTCGACGTGGAACTCCGCGCACGGCCCAGCGGGGCCGGGCTGGCCCGTGTCCCAGAAGATGTCCTCGCGCGGGAGCCGGACGACGTGCGCGGGGTCGACGCCGACCTCGCTCAGCGCGGCGGCGGCGACCTCGTCCTCCTCCCAGATCGTCACCCACAGGCGCTCACCGTCGAAGCCGAGGCCGCCCTGCTCCTGGGAGGTGGTGAGGAACTCCCACGCGTAGCGGATCGCCCCCTCCTTGAAGTAGTCGCCGAAGGAGAAGTTGCCGAGCATCTGGAAGAACGTGCCGTGCCGCGTCGTGCGGCCGACGTTCTCGATGTCGTTCGTCCGGATGCACTTCTGCGCGCTCGCGGCGCGCGGCCACGGCGCCGGCTCCGTCCCGATGATGTACGGGATGAACGGGACCATGCCGGCGATCGTGAACAGGATCGACGGGTCGGGCGAGACGAGCGGGACGCTCGGCACGATCTGGTGGTCGTTCTCGGCGAAGAAGTCGAGGTAGCGACGGCGGATCTCGGCGGTGCGCATCTGGGTTCCTCTGGTGGTCCGCGGCTGCGGCCGCGGTGACGTTGGGGTGGGACGGTCCGACGGCTCGGTCGGCTAGAAGTCGGCGTCGTCCCAGGGGTCGTGCTCGACGCGGCGGCCGACGGCGCGCGGCGAGCCGCCGCGCAGGGTCCGCGCGTCGTCCAGGACCTCGGGCGGCGGGAGCAGGTCGGCGCCGAGCCGGGCCTCCTGCTCGCGCATCGCGGTCCGGAGCTCGGCTCCGACGAGCCGGAGCTCCTCCACGCCCTGCGTGAGCGCCTCGGCGAGGCCCTGCGGCGTCAGCGTCCTGGCGACGGAGTCGGCGGCTGAGCGGGCCCGGCCGACCTGGTACAGGACGGCGACGGCGACCGCGGCCCCGACGCCGGCCCAGACGAACCTCATCAGCGGCGGCCCGTCCGCTTGGCGACGACCGACCGGACGGCGTAGGAGAAGGCCGCGACCTTGATCATCGGTCGGGCCAGCGTGGCCGACACGAGCGTCGTGAGCGCCGAGACGTTCTGGCCAACCTCGGCGGCGGACGTCGTGACCGTGTCGACCTTGGCGAGTTGGGCGTTCGCCCCGCGGACCGTCTCGGCCGCCTCGTCGATGACCGGGACGGTGTGCTCGGTCAGCTCGGCGACCGAGAGCCTGGTCTCGTCGAGCACGGCCCCGAGCTTGAGGAGCGGGACGGCGATCGCCACGACGAGCGCGACGAAGGCGAGGGCGGCCACGAGGCCCGCGATGTCACCGAGCGATACCGACACTGCTGCCACCTTCTCCTTGGGCACCTGGGAGGACACCTGGGACGCTGCGACGACTCGTCACGGGTGCGACCCGATCCGTCGTCGTCCGTCGAGAGTACCCGCAGCGACCGACCCGGCCCGGAACGAACGTCACGCGTGTGCCCCGGTCGCCCGGGGCACACGCGTGGACCGCCCACGTGGGGCGGAAGGGCTCAGCGGGCGTAGAGCTCGACGATGAGCTGGACGTCGGCCTGGACCGGGACCTCGGCGCGCTTGGGCATCCGCACGAGGACGGTGCGCAGCTTCTCGAGGTTGACCTCGAGGTACTCCGGGACGGCCGGGAGGACGTCACGGTGCGCACCGGCGGCGGCGACCTGGAACGGGACCATCGTCTGGCTCTTCGGCTTGACCTGGAGGACCTGGCCCGGCTTCACGCGGAACGAGGGGCGGTCGACGATCTTGCCGTCCACGAGGATGTGGCGGTGCACGACGGCCTGGCGGGCCTGGGCGATCGTGCGGGCGAAGCCCGAGCGGAGGACGAGCGCGTCGAGACGGCACTCGAGCAGCTCGACGAACGTGTCACCGGTCAGGCCCGGGTGACGACGCGCCTCGTCGAACGTGTTGCGGAACTGGGCCTCGCGCAGGCCGTACTGCGCGCGCAGACGCTGCTTCTCCTTGAGGCGGACGGCGTAGTCGCTCTCCTGCTTCCGGCGGGCGCGGCCGTGCTCGCCGGGCGGGTAGGGGCGCTTCTCGAAGGCGCGGGCGGCCTTCGGGGTGAGGGCGATTCCGAGGGCGCGCGAGAGGCGCACCTGGTGGCGGGCGCGGTTGTGGGCCACGTCAACTCATTCCTGTTGCTGCTGTCACCCCGGCGCGGCGTGTCCGCGTGGGGGTGGGGCCGACCACGATGGGCTAGGACCCCAGGAGTGCCGACGGACGGACCGAGCCGTCCAGGCAACCGCAACAGTCTAGCCCATCCCGCCCGCGGCCGGGCCCGGACGCTCGGGACCGGTCCGTGGCCACCTCGGGGCCGGCCGCGAGGCGACCTGGGGCCGACCTCGGACCACGTCAGGGCTGGGAGTCGAGGATCTCGCGGATTCGCTCCAGCCGGGCCGCGACGGCGCGCTCGTTCCCGCGGTCGGTCGGGGCGTAGTACCGCGCGTCCTCCAGCCCCTCCGGCGCGTACCGCTGCGGCGCGACGCCGTGCGGCGCGTCGTGCGCGTACTGGTAGCCCTTGCCGTGGCCGAGGTCCTTGGCGCCCGCGTAGTGCGCGTCGCGCAGGTGGAACGGCACCGCCCCGGCCTTGCCGGACCGCACGTCGCCGAGGGCCGCCGCGATCGCGAGCGTCGTCGCGTTCGACTTCGGCGCCGTCGCGACGTGGATGACCGCCTGGGCGAGGATGAGCTGCGACTCGGGCATCCCGATGAAGCTCACGGCCTGGTGGGCCGCCACGGCGGTCTGGAGCGCCGTCGGGTCGGCCATCCCGATCTCCTCGCTCGCCGCGATGACGATCCGCCGCGCGATGAACCGGGGGTCCTCCCCCGCCGCGATCATCCGCGCGAGGTAGTGCAGCGCCGCGTCGACGTCGCTGCCGCGCATCGACTTGATGAACGCGCTCGCGACGTCGTAGTGCTGGTCGCCGTCCCGGTCGTAGCGCACGGCGGCCACGTCGACGGCGCGCTCGACGACGTCGATCGTGATGACGGCCGGCGCGCCGGCGTCGTCCTCGCCCTGGTCGGTCTCGTCGTCGTCCGCCTGCTCCTCCAGCGCCGTCGCGGCGGCGGCCTCGAGGACGGTGAGCGCCTTGCGGGCGTCGCCCCCGACGAGCCGGACGAGCTGCTCGAGTGCCTCCTCGCTCAGCTCGACGGTGCCGCCCAGCCCCCGCTCGTCGGCGACGGCGCGCCTGACGAGGTCCGCGACGTCCTCGGGCTCGAGCGAGTGCAGCGTCAGCAGCAGCGAGCGCGACAGGAGCGGGGAGATGACGGAGAACGACGGGTTCTCGGTCGTGGCCGCCACGAGCGTGACCCAGCGGTTCTCCACGCTCGGCAGGAGGGCGTCCTGCTGCGTCTTGGAGAAGCGGTGCACCTCGTCGACGAAGAGGACGGTCTCCTCTCCCCCGCCCGCGAGCCGGCGGCGCGCGTCCTCGATGACCATCCGGACGTCCTTGACGCCGGCCGTGACGGCGGAGAGCTCGACGAACCGCCGCCCGCCGGCCCGCGCGATGAGGTAGGCGATCGTCGTCTTCCCGGTGCCGGGTGGGCCCCACAGCACGACGGAGGACGGCGGCGGCGATCCAGCGCGGGTCGGCTCGACCAGCCGGCGCAGCGGGGCGCCGGCGCGCAGGAGGTGGCCCTGGCCGACCACCTCCTCCAGGCTCGCCGGACGCATCCGGACGGCCAGCGGCGCCGCGGGATCGACGCCGGGGACGCCGGCCTCGTCGGTCGAGGCGGCTTCGAAGAGATCCACGGATCGAGCGTACGTTGCCGGTCCGACATCGACCGGTCGCTCTCGGTCGGGGCCGGCTCGGCGGAGGCCGGCGACGGTGAGGGCAGACAGCCGGGGTCAGTGCGCGATGGTGAACCGGTTCGCGAGCGGGCGCAGCCAGCGCGGCGCCCACCAGTTGGCCTCGCCCAGCACGGTCATCGTGGCGGGGACGAGCAGCATCCGCACGAGCGTGGCGTCCAGCGCGACCGCGACGGCGAGCGCGAAGCCCGCCTCCTTGATCGGCAGGAGGTCGCCCGAGGCGAACCCGGCGAACACGACGATGATGACGAGCGCGGCCGACGTGATGATCCGACCCGACCGTTGCAGCCCGACGACGACCGCCTCGTCGTTGCCGACCCCGGTGTCGTACAGCTCCTTGATCCGCGCGATGAGGAACACCTCGTAGTCCATCGCGAGGCCGAACCCGAAGGCCACGACGATCGCGACGACGTAGCTCTCCAGCCCGCCGGCCGCCGTGAACCCCAGCAGCGAGGCGCCGTGCCCCATCTGGAACACCCACGTCGTGATCCCGAGCGAAGCGGCGATCGAGATCGCGTTCGTCAGCAGGGCCTTGACCGGGACCAGGACCGAGCCCGTCATGAGGAAGAGCAGGACGAACGTCGCGATCAGCACCATGCCGCCCGCGACGGGCAGCCCGCGCACGAGCGCGCCGGTGAAGTCGGCCTGGCCGGCCGCCTGGCCGCCGACGAGCACCGGCGTGCCGAGGTCGAGGTCGCGGATCTCGCGGACCAGCTCGACGGCGGCCGGGGAGTCGGGCTCGACGTCGTCGGCCAGGTGGACGCCGATCATGACGTGACCGTCGCCGTCGTCGAGCGGGGCGGCGGCATCGACCGACGCGACACCGGCCAGCCCCTCGAGCCCGGCCGCGACCGAGTCGAGCGTCGCGTCGTCGGCCGCGGTGTCCTCCGGCACGACGAACAGGTCGGCGGACGCCGTGCCGGGGAAGCGCTCGTTGATCGTGTCGATCGCCACCCGCGCCGGCGCGTCGGCCGGCAGCGCGTCGATGCCGGAGTTGCGCAGGTGCAGGCTCCCGAGCGGCACCATGGCCGTCACGAGGATCGCGAGACAGCCGATGAGCACGGGCCACGGGTAGCGCTGGACCCACGTCGCGAGCGCGGAGAACACGCCGCGCCGGGGCGCGACGTCGCCGAGCCGGCCGACGACGCGGCGCAGCCCCGGGATCCGGGACAGCACGGACGGCCGGAGGAACCGGCGGCCGCTGAGCGTGAGCAGCGCCGGCACGAGCGTGATGGCCGTGAGGAGCGCGATGACGACGATGACCGAGCCCGCGACGCCCAGCCCCTTGAGCAGCGACGGCGACATCGCGATGAGGCCGGCGACGCAGATCGCGATGGTGAGCGCGGAGAACGTGACGGTGCGACCGGCCGTCGCGACCGTCCGCTCCACGGCGCGCACGACGAGCGCGTCGCGCCGGCGTCCGCCGCGGCGCCGCTTGCCGACGGCGATACCGGCCGTGATCGCGGCGGTCTGCTCGTCGACGAGCTCCTTCAGCTCCTCCCGGAACCGGGACACCATGAGGAGGCCGTAGTCGATGGACAGGCCGAGACCGAGCAGTGTCACGACGTTGATGACGACCGAGTCGAGGTCCATGACGTAGGACAGCGACCAGATGCTGCCCAGCCCGGCCCCGATCGAGGCGACGGCGCCGACGATCGGCATGCCGGCCGCCAGCGCGCCGCCGAAGACGACGACCATGACGAGCAGCGAGATCGGGAGCGCGACCAGCTCGCCCCGCACGAGGTCGGACTCCATCTGCTCGTTGAACTCGCGGACGAGGATGGCGGAGGACGTGATGAGCGATCCCGTCGCCAGGTCGTCGTCCCTCAGCTCGGTCCCGAGCGCGGTCAGCCGCTCCTCGACCTCGCCGCCGACCTCCTTCTCCCGGTCGGACGGCAGGTCGGCATCGAGCGTCACCTGGACGAGGAAGGAGCCCGTCGCGGTGTCGACGAGCGCCGCGACCTCCGGCTGGGTCGGCCCCAGCGGGTGCTGGTAGGGGTCGGTCACCTCGGCGACGCCGTCGAGCGCCGCGAGGTCGTCCCGGGTCGCGGTCAGGACGTCGCCGGTCGCCGCGACGGCGTCGGTGTCCGTCAGGTCGGCGCCCTCGACCATGAGGACGATCGACGCGCCGTCCGCCGAGGCGCGCATGAGCTCCGACACCCGCTCGGACTGGCTGCCCGGAACGGTCGGCTGGTCGGTCTCGAGCTTTTGGAACAGGGGCGTCCCGCCCAGGCCCGTCATGGCGGCGGCCGCGAGGAGCCCGGCGATCAGCACCCAGGCGGCAAGGACCCACAGCGGGCGACGGGTGACGAGGCGGCCAAGACGCGCAAACACGGGGTCAACTCTCGCACGTCGGGCGCCGCCGGACGGCGTCGGCGGAGCGTCGCACGACCGGCGTGTCGACGGCCGGTTCGCCGCCGCGGTCGCGGGTGCCGCGGCCGGCCGACCGCGCCGCCACCACGCTGGGCTAGCGGGCGAGCGTCGCCGGCGCGTAGGAGGCCATCTCGGCCTCGAGCCGGAAGCCGATCCGGGTGTAGATCCGGCGGGCGGCGTCGTTGTCGGCGTAGAGACCGAGCGAGACCCAGTCGGCCCCCGCCGCGAGCCCCGCCCGCACGGCAGCCGTGGTCAGCGCCGCGCCGTAGCCGGCCCGGCGCGCCCCGGGGGCGACGCCGAGCCCGTGCAGGTGCCAGGAGAACGAGCCGTCCCGAGCGGGGTCGCCCTGGGCGAGCCGCGCGCCGATGACGCCGACCGCCGCGCCGGCCTCGCCCGCCGGTCCGTGCGCCGGCGCCGACTCCGACACGGCGAACCACGCGACCTCGCCGTCGCCGAGCGGGTCGGCCGTCGAGATGGGGTTGGCGACCGCCAGGAGGGCGCGCGCCTCCTCGACGTCGCTGGAGCCCGGCGCGAGGTCGAGCCGGCGCACGCGCTGGTCGACGTCGCCGTCCGGCATCGTGTCGATCGACATCCAGTCCCACTGCGTCGCGGGGGCGAGCCGCAGGGCGTCGAGCACCCACGGCGGCACGTCGACGGCGCGCGGCGCGCTGAGCCACATCGCGCCGGGGGCCTCCGAGCGGTGGTGCAGCCGCGCCTCGCCGTCGAGCAGGTCGATCACCTCGTCCGACTCGCCGAGCGCGAGGAGGACGTCGCCGTTGGGGCGCGCGCGGGCGACGAGGACGGAGTCGCCGAGCACGGCGACCCGGCCCTCGCGCCAGTCGTCACGCTCGGCCAGCAGGATCCGGTACCGGGCGAACGCCTGGAGGCGTGCGGGGTCGAGCGTCATTCCGCGACCGCGGTCCCCTCGCCCGCCGTCGCCCGCCCGCTCGTCGCGGCGGGCGCGGCGTCGACGCCGGCCTCCTTGCGCTGCTGCGCCGTGATGGGCGCGGGGGCGCCCGTCAGCGGGTCGTAGCCGCCGCCGGACTTCGGGAACGCGATGACCTCGCGGATGGAGTCCTCCCCGGCGAGCAGGCCGACGACCCGGTCCCAACCGAACGCGATGCCGCCGTGCGGGGGCGCGCCGAACGAGAACGCCTCGAGGAGGAAGCCGAACTTCTCCTGCGCCTGCTCCTCGTCGATCCCCATGACCTTGAAGACGCGCTCCTGCACGTCCCGCCGGTGGATACGGATGGAGCCGCCGCCGATCTCGTTGCCGTTGCAGACGATGTCGTAGGCGTAGGCCAGCGCCGCGCCCGGGTCGTCCTCGAACGTGTCGATCCACTCGGGCGTCGGCGACGTGAACGCGTGGTGCACCGCGGTCCAGGCGCCCGCGCCGACGGCCACGTCGTCGTCCTCGCCGACCGGCTTGAACAGCGGCGCGTCGACCACCCAGACGAACGACCACGCGTCGGGGTCGATGAGGCCGCCGCGGCGACCGATCTCCAGCCGCGCCGCGCCGAGCAGCGCACGCGAGGAGGTCGGAGCGCCCGCGGCGAAGAAGATCGCGTCGCCGGGCCGGGCACCGGTCGCGGCCGCGAGCCCCGCCCGCTCGGTCTCGGTGATGTTCTTGGCGACCGGACCCCCGAGCTCGCCGTCCTCGCCGATGGTGACGTAGGCGAGCCCGCGCGCGCCGCGCTGCTTGGCCCACTCCTGCCACGCGTCGAACCCACGCCGCGGCGTCGCCGCGCCGCCCGGCTGGACGACCGCGCCGACGTAGGCCGCCTGGAACACCCGGAACGGGGTGTGCGCGAAGTAGTCCGTCAGGTCGACGAGCGGCAGGCCGAAGCGCAGGTCCGGCTTGTCCGTCCCGTAGGTCTCCATGGCGTCGCGGTAGGTCATCCGCTGGATCGGCGTGGGGACCTCGACGTCGATCAGCCGCCAGATCTCGACGAGCAGCTTCTCGGTCAGCGCGATGATGTCGTCCTGGTCGACGAAGCTCGCCTCCACGTCGAGCTGGGTGAACTCCGGCTGGCGGTCGGCGCGGAAGTCCTCGTCCCGGTAGCAGCGGGCGATCTGGTAGTACCGCTCCAGCCCCGCGACCATGAGGAGCTGCTTGAACAGCTGCGGGCTCTGCGGCAGCGCGTACCAGGAGCCCGGCGCCAGACGCGCGGGCACGACGAAGTCGCGTGCGCCCTCGGGCGTCGAGCGGGTGAGCGTCGGCGTCTCGACCTCGACGAAGCCCTCGGCGTCGAGCACCGCGCGGGCGGTCCGGGAGACCTGGGCGCGCAGCCGCAGCGCGCGGGCGGGCGCCGGCCGGCGCAGGTCGAGGTAGCGGTACTTCAGCCGCGCCTCGTCGCCGATCGTCGCGGACTCCGCCGCGTCGAGCGCCGTCGAGACCTGGAACGGCAGCGGGGCGGCCTGGTTGAGGACGACGACGTCCGTCGCCACGACCTCGATCTGGCCCGTCGCGAGGTTGGGGTTCTCGTTGCCCTCGGGCCGGTGGGAGACCTCGCCCGTCACCTGGAGCACCCACTCGCTGCGCAGCGGGTGCGCCACGTCCTCGTCCCGGACCACGACCTGGGCGATCCCGGAGGCGTCGCGCAGGTCGAGGAAGGCGACGCCGCCGTGGTCGCGACGGCGATCCACCCACCCCGTGAGGGTGACGGTGCTGCCGATGTCGGTCGCGCGCAGGTCGCCTGCGTTGTGGGTGCGAAGCACGAACGTTCCTTCCGGGATGGTGGGGCGGCTGAGGGTCGCGCCGTCGTGATCGCGCGGTTCAGGCCGAACAGCAATCCTAGTCCGCGCCCCCAACGCGGGAGAACCGTCCTCGACGTCGTGACGGGTATCACCGCGCCGCCTCCCCCGCGCGCGGGCCCGCGCCGGTAGACTCGGACGGTTCCTGGAGCGCATGCCGCATCAGGCCCACGAAAAGCTCCCGCCTTGGGCTCGCATCGAGCCGCGGCACGCACGTGCCGGTCGTTCATGGGTGTGGCGGGACCACGCGCGTCGCAGAGTGCGACGGCGAGAGGACGGGTCGAGCGGACGGTCACGAGGTGACCGGGTCCTTCCTAGCTCCCCTGAAGTCCCAGTGAAAGCAGTCACCACCATGTCCACCCCTGCCATCTCCTTCTCCGACCTCGGCCTGCCCGAGGACCTCCTGGGCGCCGTCGAGGCGCTCGGGTTCACCACGCCGACGCCGATCCAGGTCGAGGCCGTCCCCGTCCTGCTCTCCGGGCGCGACATCGTCGGCGTCGCCCAGACCGGGACCGGCAAGACCGCGGCCTTCGGGCTGCCGCTCCTCGCCGCGATCGACCCGGCCGAGCGCGACGTCCAGGCGATCGTCCTCGCGCCGACGCGCGAGCTCGCCATCCAGGTGTCCGACGCCGTCCAGTCCTTCGCCCCCGACGGCGCCCGGCTCGACGTGCTGCCCGTCTACGGCGGCTCCGCCTACGGCCCGCAGCTGAGCGGCCTCAAGCGCGGAGCCCAGGTCGTCGTCGGCACCCCCGGCCGCGTCATGGACCTCATCGACAAGCGGGCGCTGGACCTCTCGACGGTCAAGTTCGTCGTGCTCGACGAGGCCGACGAGATGCTCCGGATGGGCTTCGCCGAGGACGTCGAGACGATCCTGGCCGGCACGCCGTCGACCAAGCAGGTCGCGCTCTTCTCCGCGACCATGCCGCCGGCGATCCGCCGGGTCGCCGACACGCACCTGACCGACCCGGTCCGCATCTCGATCGCCCCGCAGTCGACGCCGATCGAGTCGGTGACGCAGGAGTACGCGATCGTGCCGTTCAGCAACAAGAACGAGGCGGTCGCGCGGATCATCCAGACGGCCGACGCCGATGCCGCCATCGTGTTCGTCCGCACCCGCGAGGCCGCCGAGGAGGTCGGCGCGGACCTGCTGCGTCGCGGCATCTCGGCCGCGTCGATCTCGGGCGACGTCCCGCAGCGCGACCGCGAGAAGATCGTCGACCGTCTCCGCGCCGGCCAGCTCGACGTGCTCGTCGCCACCGACGTCGCCGCCCGCGGCCTCGACGTCGACCGGATCGGCCTCGTCGTCAACTACGACGTCCCCCGCGAGACGGAGACCTACGTCCACCGCATCGGCCGCACCGGCCGCGCGGGCCGCACGGGCAAGGCGTTCACGTTCCTCACGCCCAAGGAGAAGCACAAGCTCCGCCAGATCGAGCGCGCGACGGGCTCGACGCTGACCGAGGCGGCGCTGCCGTCCCGGACCGACGTGCTGCAGCACCGCGCGAACGGTGCGCTCACGCTGGCCGACGAGCGCCGCGTCGGCGGGCCGCTGGCGCTGCACCGCGCCCACGTCCAGGCCCACGTCGACGCCAACGGCACCGACCCGATCGACATCGCGGCCGCGCTCCTCGCGCTCGCCGTCGGTGATGACGGCGGCATCCGGGCGAGCGAGGACGAGGCGCTCTCGATGCCCGACCGCGGTGACCGGGGCGAGCGCCGCGAGCGCTCGTTCGACCGGGACCGCGGCGAGCGGCGCGAGCGCTCCTTCGACCGTGGCGACCGCGCCGAGCGCGGTCCGCGCGAGCGCGCCAACCGCTCCCGCGTCGGCGACAGCGACAACCGCTACCGGATCGCCGTCGGCTACCGCGACGGCGTGACGCCGCAGGGCATCGTCGGCGCCATGACGAACGAGGGCGGCCTGCGCGGCTCGGAGATCGGCAAGATCGACATCTTCCCGACCTTCTCCCTCGTCGAGATCCCGCTCGGGCTCGAGCCGGAGATCGAGCGGCGGATCGGCGGCGCGTCCGTCGCCGGTCGTCAGCTCCGGATCCGTCGCGACACCGGCGCCCCGTCGCGGGGTGGCAGCGGCGGCGGCAAGGGCTACGGCGAGCGCGGGGACCGCGGCGACCGGTTCGCCCGGACCGAGCGTCGCCCGCGCTACTCCCGCTGAGCCCGCCCCCGGCACACGCCGAGCCCGACCCCGCAACCGCGGGTCGAGCTCGGCGCCCGGGTGGGTCGTCCTCGGCGCTCAGCCGGGGGTGGGGACGGCGCGGGGACGCCGGTCCTGCGCCGGCGGCTCCCACGTCGCGGGGTCGGCCTCGACCTGCTCGCCCGACCGGATGTCCTTGACCTCGTGCCGCACGGCCCCGTCGTCCTGCGTCGAGAGGAACCAGACGTACGGGATCCCCCGGCGGTCGGCGACCCGGATCTGCTTGCCGAACTTCGCCGCGCTCGGCGCGACGTCGGCGGCGATCCCGCGGTCCCGCAGGGCGTCGGCGACCGCGTCGGAGGCCGGCCGCGTCGCCTCGTCGGCGACCGCGACCAGCACCGCCGTCGGCACGGCCCGCGTCGCCTCGACCAGCCCGGCCGAGAAGAGCCGCGAGAGCACCCGCGAGACGCCGATCGAGATGCCGACCCCCGGGAAGGTGCGCCGGCCGTCGCTGGCGAGCGAGTCGTACCGGCCGCCGGAGCAGATCGAGCCGAGGTTCTCGTGGCCGAGCAGCACGGTCTCGTAGACGGAGCCCGTGTAGTAGTCGAGGCCGCGCGCGACGGACAGGTCCGCCGTCACGACCCCGGGCGCCCGGTCCTCCGCCTGGCGCAGCAGCTCGCCCAGCTCGGCCAGCCCGTCCTCCAGCAGCTCGGCTGCCGGGTCGTCGTCGAGCACGACGCGGTGCTCGGCCGCGAGAGAGCGCACCCGCTCGACCACCTCGACGCCGCCGGACAGGCTCGCCAGGGCCAGGCACGCTTCGGCCTGGTCCGAGCTCGCGCCGACCTCGTCGGCGAGCATGCCCGCGACCCTGGCCGGGCCGACCTTGGCCAGCTTGTCGACGATCCGCAGCACCTCCTCGGGCCGGTCCAGCCCGATGCTGCGGTAGAAGCCCTCCGCGACCTTGCGGTTGTTGACGAGCACCCGCACGGGCGGCAGACCGAGCTCGCGCAGGGCGCCGAGCGCCCGCGCCGCGACGATCGGGACCTCGACCTCGTAGTGGAACGGCAGCGTCCCGTCGCCCACGACGTCGATGTCGGCCTGGACGAACTCGCGGAACCGGCCGTCCTGGGGACGCTCGCCGCGCCAGACCGGCTGGATCTGGTAGCGCTTGAACGGGAAGGCGAGGTGCCCGGCGTTCTCCAGCACGTACCGCGCGAACGGGACGGTGAGGTCGAAGTGCAGGCCGAGCCGGTCCGCGTCGGACTCGGCCGCCGGGTCGCTCGGGTCGGCCTGGAGCCGGGACAGCACGTAGACCTCCTTGGAGGTCTCCCCCTTGCGCAGGAGCTCGGTGAGCGGCTCGACCGCGCGCGTCGCCACCGACGCGTACCCGTGCAGCTCGAAGGTCTCGGCGATGACGTCG